>NZ_JALDQE010000014.1:0-104149 GCF_022748145.1 Bacillus sp. CCB-MMP212 | reverse complement strand
AAATCCAAACTGCAACCAGACTATCATAGTAATTTTCATTACCTTAGACTCTTAGCTTTGCGACCTATCCTTTCGAATAGTGTGCCCATTTATTTTTTCTTTTTAAGACAATAAAAAATCCGGTTGCCTCTTCGATTTTCATACATACAACTATGTGTGAAAATCCAAACTGCAACCAGACTATCATAGTAATTTTCATTACTTTAGACTCTTAGCTTTGCGACCTATCCTTTCGAATAGTGTGCCAAAAATAGGTATTTATTTATCGTGTTTTGAATATACCATTAAAACCCAAAAAAGAAAATAGTTTTTTTAGAAAAAAACAATTAATTTTTATAGTCTAAATTTTTTACTGGAAAATCCATAATAAAAACTAAAAAAAACATTTTGATCTTAGAAATACATCATACATTCTTTATCGATAAAATGAGATTTTTACTATCCACAAATAGCAAGATAAAATAGAAAAACATCACTTATTTGGAAGTGATGTTTTTTCTATTTAATGCAGTGGTAACATAACCTCAACCGTCGTTCCAACCCCAACTTCACTTTCAAAACTCATTTTACCGTTGTGGTCTTTAATAATTTTTTCTGTAACTACTAAACCTAGACCAGTTCCTGTTTCTTTCGTTGTATAAAAGGCTTCATTTAACTTTGGAATTTTATCTTTCGGAATGCCGCATCCCTCATCTTTCACTTGAATGATGATTCCATCTTTTACAGTAACTTTAATCGTAATTGTTCCGCCAACTGACATTGCTTCAATTGCATTTTTAATTAAATTAAAAAAGACCTGTTTTAATCGTTTTTCATCACATGTAATTGATGGTAAGTCTTTACTGTAAATACCTTGTATGTAGACTCCTTGTTTTAAAGCAGGCTTTTCCATAACTCGAATAACATAAGAGATAATTTCTTGTATGTTATGAGTTTCTGATTCTAGTGATTTAGATTTCTCAAATCCACTAAGTTCTGTAGCAATTATATGAATCCGATCTACTTCTTGTTTCATAATATCACTATAAATTTTATCCTCTGGATGCTTGTCTGCTTGTTTATTCACAAGTTTTTTTAAGTTTGCTAAAGGTCTTCTAATCTTATAACCAATAACCGTTGCCATCTTTCCAACAGCTGCTAGTTTTTCTGTCTGTTTTATTTCTTTGTCCATCATCTCAAGCGTACGAACATAAGACTGAACCCTCAAAAATATAATCCAACATATGATAGTAAATACGCTATATAATGCCATTGGGATTAAAACGAGAGAAGATTGAATAATGATTCCTGTAAGAGCATACTTTCCGACAAGTATCGCTGGAATTAACCAGAAATATCTTTTATTCACAAAGATTGGTGCAAACAAAATAAAAAATCCTTCTACTATATTTCCACCGTCAAATTCTGCATCGCTACCATAATAAATCATAATGTTATGGATAAAATCTAATACATTATAGCCAATTAGAATAATATACTTTACCGCAAAAGCATTCTTCCATTTCATAAAGTATATCCCAACGCAAAACAATACCACCATCAAAAAGTAAAGCCATAAACCTAAACCATCTTCAAACTCACCTACACCTTCTTGCTCTCCACCGATTAACGGTACGATAAATTCATAAGCAAGATCATATACAAAAAATATAATGAAAAATAAACTTAAAAATGCTTTCAGCGCCTTTATTTCTTCGTTTTTAAATATATAGCCTTTATTCATATGGTAACTCCTAGCTTTTCTTCCACTTGGATTTCAGTATTTCCACACTTCTTTGGGAGAATGATGTCTATTCTCGTTCCAGTATCTCTTTCACTTGAAATATGCAGCTCACCAAGGTGCTCGGCGACAATTCGATTCGCTACCGTAAGTCCCAGACCAATTTTATCTTGTTTCGTTGTATAAAAGGCCTCTGTAACACGAATTAAGTTTTCTTGCTTAATACCATGACCATTATCAATCACGCTGATCATTACATACTCTTTCCCTTTATTTTCTAATCTTACATGTAATATGCCATCTTGTTCCATTGCCTCTAAAGCATTTTTTATCGTATATAAAAAGACTCCTCTTATTTTTCGTTCATCACATTCAACTTCTATTATTTTTTCTTCCACATTAGAAATAAACTGTACGTTTAATTCATTCATTTTTTCGCGAAGACTTGTTATTACTTGTAATACAATTTTTCCTACATCATGTTTCTTATAAATAGAAGGTTTGCATGTAGCAACTTCCATTAACTCACTTATCATATTATTCATATTTTCTATTTCAAAAATCATACGTTTATAAATAGGATCCTCTTCATGCTTCTCTCGTTGTAATTGCGTAAATCCTTTTAATGAAGCGAGTGGATTTTTAATTTCATGTCCAACCGTCGCTGCCATTTTTCCGATTACTGCTAATTTCTGTGATTCGCTAGCAATCGCAATACTTTCCTTTACAGCTGAAAGATATTGTAAAAATCGGTTTAAAATGATATACGCCGCAATTAGCATAAGTGTATACATAATAAGATACATAAATGCTTTTACTTCCTCTAATACAAATAAATAAATTAAATATTTTCCTACAATAGAAGAAAGTAAAATCACATAAAATTTTTTATTTAAAAATATGGGTACAAAGAAAATGAGAATAATTTCTATTATATTTGTCGCATCAAACGCCGCCTTATTATAAAAAATATATGAAAGTATATTAGCGATTTCTATCCCTATGTATGCAAATATCCATGCATATTTAACAAGGTTTGCCTTCTCTTTTTTCATTAAATATATATTCACGCACAGTATCGCTACTCCGCAAATAACTTGCCATACTATGTTGTATCCCTTATCCATTATTGATTTATCGTCTAATACGATTGCATAGAAAATTTGATATACAATAACAATGACATATAACACCCATAAAAGGATTTTTGCATTCTTTTCTTCTTCTTTATATGATAGAAAACTTTCTTTCACTTCAACACCCCTTCAAAATAATATCTCGAAGAATACCATTTATTATAATAAATGATTTTCATAGACAAACAAAGATAAATCGAACATTTGAGGAAAATCATCCCAACGACGCAACATCTTCATGCTATATACAAGCATAAAAAACACAAAAAATAATACGTATATTATGGGAGGTGTTTTTTATGGACGGCAAAAAAAATAAAAAGACAGAACAACTCCAATCTTTCACGCGTGAAAATGAAGGAAAGGAGATGACAACAAATACAGGTGTTAAAATTTCAAATGATGAAAACTCTTTAACTGCCAGTGATCGTGGCCCTACCCTTCTAGAAGATTTCCTTATGCGAGAAAAACTTTCTCACTTTGACCGTGAACGAATTCCAGAACGAGTCGTTCACGCACGAGGATACGGAGCACATGGCATTTTTGAGTTATATGAATCTTTAGAAGAGCTAACAATGGCCCACTTTCTACAAGACCCTTCAAAAAAAACACCGCTTTTTATTCGTTTCTCTGAAGTAGCTGGATCAAAAGGAGCAAATGAAACGAATCGAGATGTAAGAGGATTCGCCGTTAAATTTTATACAGAAGAAGGAAATTTTGATTTAGTAGGAAATAATATTCCCATTTTCTTTATTCAAGATGGCATTAAATTTCCTGATCTTATTCACGCCCTTAAACCAGAGCCACATAATGAAATTCCACAGGGTCAAACAGCACATGATACTTTTTGGGACTTCATCGCCAACAATCAAGAATCAGCTGCAATGATGATGTGGATTATGTCCGATCGTGCAATTCCAAGAAGCTTTCGAATGATGCAAGGATTTGGCGTTCATACATTTCGTCTAGTTAATAAAAATGGAAAGTCACGATTCGTGAAATTCCACTGGAAGCCAAAGCTTGGCGTTCATTCGTTAATTTGGGATGAAGCACAAAAACTAGGTGGTGCTGACCCAGATTACCATCGCCGTGATTTGTGGGAAAATATTAATGCTGGAAACTATCCTGAGTACGAACTTGGCATTCAAATTTTAGAAGAAGAGGACGAATTTAAATACGACTTCGATATATTAGATGCAACGAAAATTTGGCCTGAAGAAGATTTTCCCGTTAAAATCATTGGGAAAATGACCTTAAATCGCAATGTAGATAATGTATTTGCTGAAACTGAACAAGTGGCACTACACCCTGGAAGTATCGTCCGTGGTATTGACTTTACCAATGACCCTCTCTTACAAGGTAGACTCTTTTCTTATACAGACACACAATTAGCACGCGTTGGTACAAATTATCAAGAACTACCGATTAACCGTCCAATATGCCCATTTCATAACAACCAAAGAGATGGTGCGTCTAAATATATAATCGACAAAGGAAAAGTTGCCTACCATAACAATTCCTTAGCAAATAATTCTCCTTATACTGTACCTGGAACAAAGGGGGGATTCGTTACATATCCTTCTACTGTATCTGGTCATAAAACAAGGGAAACTGCTGCTAGCTTCAAAGACCACTTCTCTCAAGCTCGTTTATTTTGGAATAGTATGAGTCACTTCGAAAAAATCCATATTATGCAGGCTTTCTCCTTTGAATTAGGAAAAGTCAAAAGTAAATCTGTCCGCCAACAAGTCGTGGATATGATTGGACATATTAGTACAGAATTGGCTACTTTAGTTGCAGAAGCTCTCGGAGCAAAAGTCCCAAATGTGCAAGAATCCAACGTTACAAAATCATCTCCAGCACTAAGTATGGCAAATACAACCTTTAGTCCTAATACATTACGAGTAGGTGTCATTGTTGCAAATGGATATGATGGACCAAGCGCACAATATATAATAAATCAGTTCAAACAAGTAGGTCTTCAACCAGTGATCGTTTCCGAACGATTAGGCATAGTGCAGGGAACGCCAAATGGACAGTGGGAAGTAAATGATACTTTCTTAACAGGCTCACCACTCCTTTATGATGGATTACTTCTTATTGGCGGAAAGATGGATGATCATTTTCTTAACAAAGCAAGTTCATTTGTCGTAGAATCATATAATCACTTTAAGCCGATTGGCTCCTTCCAAAACGGCTCTTCTATTATTCAATCTTTAAATATCGAAGGAAAGCCTGGTGTTTTAATAGAACAAGACCCTACGCGACTAGCAAATGAATTTATTAAAGCTATGACAAAACAACGCTTTTGGGATAGAGCATATTCATAAAATAGGGGGAAATTTATGTTTGTTACTGTCGAGAAAGATGTGCATATTTTTGTGCAAGACGTTAATCCTGGTCCAGGTAGTAAGACTGTTTTCTTCGTTCACGGATGGCCTTTAAATCATCAAATGTATCAATATCAACTCAATGTTTTACCAGAGCATGGCTTTCGCTGTATCGCCATGGATATACGAGGGAATGGACAATCTGATAAGCCATGGACTGGTTACACGTATGATCGATTAGCCGATGATATCGCAATTTTTCTAGAAGCACTCCAAGTAGAGAACGCTACATTAGTCGGTTTCTCAGTTGGTGGTGCTCTTTCTATTCGCTATATGTCTCGCTATAATGGGCGCCGCATTTCTAAGCTCGCATTAATTGACGCTGTCTCCCCCTCTTTCGTTAAAAATCAAGAGTCCCCTTACGGTGTACCGAAAGAACAAGCAGATGCTCTCATTAATCAAATGTATGCTAATTTACCAAAATTTTTAAATGATGTATCTTTATCCTTTTTCAATAGAAACTTAGGAGCTGCAACCCTTGAATGGTTTTCTTATCTCGGTATGCAGTCCGCTTCTTATGCCCTTATCAAAATTTTACAAGCAGCTGCAAATGAAGATGTAACGAAAGATTTAAATAAAATTAACGTCCCAACAAAAATCTTCCACGGCGTTCACGACCAACTAATTCCTTACAAAAGTGCTGAACTTACGCAACAACGAATTAAAAATTCTCAGTTACATGCTCTTACAAATAGTGGTCATGGTTCACCAATCGATCAAGCGGATGAATTAAATAAAGAACTAATAAAATTTTTACAAACATAACAACTGCAATATAAGAATGAAAGTTAACATAATCGTTTTTTATAAAACATAAAATTCACACATTTCTCACAAATACACAAATAAAACGATTATATTTTCATATATACTAAATGTACAAGTAATACTCCCTAAACCCAGCTTGTCTGGTTACCCCGTTAAATACTATGAAAAAAGAACTTGTATCGTTATACAAGTTCTTTTTGTTTCTTTTATTTAAAGAGGATATCTTTACTATATTGATTTCCAACGAGTAAATCATATTGAAGCATTTTATATTGCTCTAACATTTCTTTTTGTTTCTTTGTTAAATCATTGATTACTTCTCCATTTTTATCAACTTTTAATTCATCTCTAAGCACTGGTATTTCCTTGTAAAGTTCCGATAAAAATTGATAAAATAAGGATTTATTTAATCCTGCATAATCAAAAATAAGATTAGAAAAATGAATTGGGCTTACTAAACCTAAATTATCATTTGGCATATCAAAGTTTGCATACATTAATAACGGAGTTTGCGCCATCGCTAAACGTTCGCTCGGTGTTTTTTCACTCGTTATATACCCATTTTCTTTATAAAAAGATTTATTTGTTCCTAATGATGGAAGATGATCTCCAAAGAATACTAATAATGTAGGTCTATCTAAATTATCTAGTTGCTCTATTAAATATTGAAGGGCCTCATCTGAACGTCTTAATCCTTCTGTATACGTCTCTAATTCTCCCTTTGATTCTTCATTTTCTAGACCGCTAATTTCTATTAGGTTTTCACCAAATCGGCCTTCTGTAAATGGAAAATGATTTTGCATCGTAACTGCATGAATAAATGTTGGCTGTTTTTGTTCCTCTAACTCAGCAATTATCTCTTTACTCATCGCTAAATCACTAATATAATCTCCATCAATATCCACATTTTCCATCGTGTCCTCTGCATTAAACTTATCAAATCCTAACACCTTATATACATCGTCACGTTTAAAGAATGTGCGACCAAATGAATGAATTGCACTTGTATAATAACCTTCTTTTTTCAACGCCGTAGGGATTGATGGAATTTCTTTCTTATTTGTAATGACCTGCTGATATGGTATAGAACCTGGCTTTAACAAACTCATTGAATAACTTGTTAATGCCTCAAATTCAACGTTCGCCGTATTTCCCCCAAATGTAGGAGAAATAGTTTGTCCACCAGGAAAGTTTTCTATATAATGATGTAAATTTGGTACAGGATCTTCACTAAAAGAAAGGTTAGTTACTTTCGTCGGATCCCAAAACGATTCACTCATTACAAAAATAATATTCGGTTTCTCTTTTTTCTTTTGGCTCCCTATATTTCCACTATATTGTTTTTTTATATCGTTTGCTATTTGAAGCATATTTTCTTTAGAATAATTTTTTGGTTTTTCCATAACTGTTGTATCTAAATTGCTAATAAACCCTAGTACAAAACCATTTGAAGCATAGTTCTCATTTTGATTCCACAAAACAAAATCTACACCTGATTTTTGAAATACTTTATTCATAAATGTATTCGCAAAATTACCGTACGCATATAGAACAAAAATAGATCCTACTACTAATAAGGTTCTTATTCCTAGATGAATCTTTACATTTTGAATATATCTTCTCATATATATCCCTGCTACAATACAAGCTACGATACTTAAGATAATGACAAAAATATAGCTCCAGCTAAAATAGTCCATCACCATCGGTATAACAGATTGCATATGCGTAATTTGTGTGAAATCAGAAGGATATAACGGATCGCCTCTGAAAATAAGCTTTAAATAATTCACAATACCTAAAATGACTAACGTACAGCTCGTTAAAACCATACTTAGAAAAACCTTACCTATTAAATTATATACAAGAATATATATTGCATAAATTACTACAAAACTTAATATAAACTGCATATTATAAAAGTAAATCCAATTCATTGCCTCTATGAAAATCATATTAACTTGCATGACAATATAAAATAACGCTACTGTATGAGCTAGTAAAAGTAATATAAAATGCACTCGCAGGGATGCTCTAAGTATAGACATCTCTTTTTTATTGAAATGCGTAATATAAAACGTTATGCCCCATATGAAAATCATCATAACACTTAAAACAAGCTTTTGATTTAAATGATCTTTCATCATGTCTAAATTAAAAACCTTTAAAATCATAAACAGCATAGTTATTACTAATAAAGTCACCATACTACTTATAATGCTAGAAATTAATATATTTCTTTTTGGAAGATGAAAAAGTGTAGAACCATACTTCAATTCATTCCCTCGTTTCTATGTCTTAATTTCCCTCGCATCGAAAGAACTATTTCTATTAAAATAACATATATTACATATTTCGTCTGCATACTTGTTTCTATCATAAATGTATTGTCTTAATATTCCCTTAATCAATAGTTAAATTGTGGCATACAAATTACTCATTCTTGAAAAACTTAATTTCAGCATTCCACTTTATGATACAATAACTATTTTTTAGAAGTCCTGCTATTAAAGATTTAACATGAAAATACGAAAGAATTAATAAAAAGGCGTTGCACGTTTTTAACAACTATTACTATAACGAAAAGAACCTGCCACAAGACAGGTTCTTTTCGTTATTTTATGATAAAAGAGAAAATGATTAGTATGTGTATTATATAAAGGGAAGCAGCCATATTTTCCATACGATACATACGAGTACTATAATTACAAAATCAAAAAAATCTAATCTCGGACCTTTTTTCATATTCATATGTAGCCACATATGAAACCACTTTATTTTTGTATATTTATGGATGTTTTTCTTTGCAAATCGGTAAATAAGCATTTGCATGATAAAAAATCCGGCCACAAAAATAAATAATAAGATGAGAAATCCAATCACAAAATTCCTCCTATTTTTGTAGCGTTTTTTCTACTATCCGATTTTTCAACACCCACTCTTCAAACTGGGCACTTCCAAATTCCCAGCTAAGATCGCGAGCATGTACAGAAAAAACGTAATGACCAGCATATTCGTCCATAAATCTCCCTAACTCTACATCGTCTTTCTGAATACCGTATACTCCAAAATTAAAATACACATCCCATACGTCTTCATTCTTTCTCTTATAAGCAATCGATTCCATATCACATTCTGTCCCGAAATAATCAAGATGTAAATATACGCTATCATCGTATTCGTACTCCATTTTATCACCCCTTATATTTGTACTTCTTTACCACCAAAAAAATTCCTGCTATCTACACTCACATATGGGCGATTACCTACATATCATGCTTGTAGAGTGACTTCTAGGAGGTGTTATATAGTGAAAAAATTAATCGCGATTTTTTGCATCATGTTACTAGCTGTTTTTACTTTTGCTGCTTGTAGTAGTAAAAAAGAAGGTACGAAAGAACAAACTCAAAACATTCGCGTCGGCGAAGTTACCCATTCTCTCTTCTATGCCCCATTATATGTTGGGATTGAAAAAGGATTTTTTAAAGATGAAGGACTAAATATTGACCTACAAACAACAGCTGGTGGCGATAAAACGATGACCGCCCTATTATCTGGCGGAATTGATATTGCTCTCGTCGGTTCTGAAACGTCTATTTACGTTCATCAACAAGGAGCGAAAGACCCTGTCATTAACTTTGCACAGCTTACACAAACAGATGGGACATTTTTAGTTTCACGTAAAAAACTAGACTCTTTTAATTGGAATGACGTGAAAGGTGTTACGTTTTTAGGACAACGTAAAGGCGGCATGCCGCAAATGGTTGGAGAATACGTTTTAAAGAAAAATGGCATTGACCCTCATAAAGATACAAACTTAATTCAAAATATCGAATTTGCTAATATTGCAAATGCCTTCGCATCTGGTACTGGAGAGTTTGTACAGCTCTTTGAACCGACTGCAAGTATACTTGAGAAAGAAGGTAAAGGTTATATCGTCGCTTCATTCGGAAATGAATCTGGTACTGTTCCTTATACAACGTTCATGGCAAAAGAAAGTTTCTTAAAGAAAGATAAAACTGCTGCTGAAAAGTTCACACGTGCTCTCTATAAAGCACAGCAATGGGTTGATACACATAGTCCAGAAGAGATTGCTGATACTGTTTCCCCGCTATTTAAAGACACTTCAAAAGACATAACAGTAAAAGTAATTGAACGGTACAAAAAGCAACATTCTTATGCGACAAATCCACTATTAGATGCGGAAGAATGGAAACAGCTCCAAACTATTATGAAAGACGCTGGCGAATTACAAAAAGAAGTCCCACATGAAGCGCTCGTCAATACAAAAATTGCCGAAAGCGTTATTAAGAAATAGAGGCGAAGGGTATGAGTTTTTTACAAATACGTAACGTTTCTCACTGTTTTTTTGCAAAAGAGAATGCCAAACTTATTCTCGAAGATATGAGCTTACAAGTGGAAGAAGGCGAATTTATTTCTATACTCGGTCCAAGTGGTTGCGGTAAAACAACGCTCCTCTCAATCATTGCTGGATTACTTGATCCAATTGACGGTATCGTCTTTTTAGATGGTGAACCGATTACAACGAAAACATCATCTATGGGATATATGTTGCAACAAGATTACTTATTCCCTTGGAAAACGATTGAAGAAAATATTATGCTTGGACTTCATATTCGAAAGATTTATGATGAGCAGATGAAAGAACATACTTTAAATCTTTTAAAACAAGTCGGTCTTCATGGTGTAGAAGAACAATATCCTCGTGAACTATCCGGCGGTATGCGTCAACGTGCCGCTCTCGTTCGAACATTAGCGACTGATCCGAAAATTTTATTACTAGATGAACCATTCTCCGCACTCGATTATCAAACGAAATTAAAACTAGAAGAACTCGTTTTCAACTTACTAAATAAATATAAGAAAACATCACTACTTGTTACTCATGATATTGAAGAAGCGATCGCGATGAGTGATCGTATTTATTTACTGCAAGCGAATCCCGGAAAAATCGCAAAAACCTTTATCGTCCCGGAAAGTATCCGTTCTTTATCACCGTTAGAAGCACGCCATCACTACGATTTCCCAGCCCTCTTTCAAGATATATGGAAGGAGCTGGAACGACTTGGATAATATAAAACAACTACATGAACAATTTCGAAAGAACGAACGCAGACGCGCTTGGATTGCTCGCTCGCTACAACTTTTACTACTTATACTTTTCTTTGCACTATGGGAAATAGCTAGTAAAAAAGAATGGATTGATCCTTTACTCTTTAGCTCTCCTTCGAGTATTTGGGATCTCTTCTTAACGAAATGGATCGACGGTTCACTTTGGGTCCACATATGGACGACATTACTGGAAACAGGAGTAGGCTTCATTCTCGGAACAGTACTTGGTGCTATTATTGCCACGTTCCTTTGGTGGATGCCACTTCTAGCCCGCGTACTTGATCCTTATCTCGTCGTCCTAAATGCAATGCCAAAAGTTGCACTCGGTCCAATCATCATCGTTATTTTCGGTCCAAACATTTCATCTTCTATCGCAATGGGAGTAATCATTTCCATCATCATTACCATTCTCGTTATTTACAGTGCATTTCAAGAAGTCGATTCTAACTATATAAAAGTGATGGACACATTTGGTGCAAATAAATGGCAATGTTATAAGCAAGTCGTTCTCCCTGCATCCTTTCCAGCAATTATCTCAACGTTAAAAGTAAACGTTGGTTTATCATGGGTCGGTGTTATTTTCGGAGAACTTCTCGTTTCCAAACAAGGACTTGGCTACTTAATTAGCTACGGATTCCAAGTCTTTAACTTCACACTCGTCTTACTTAGCGTACTACTCACATGTGTTCTTGCAACTCTTATGTATGTTTTTGTTGAGGCATTTGAAAAAATTCTAATTGGAAAAAGAAAAAGAAGCTGACTCAAAACAGTACGCTATAGTCAGCTTCTTTCTTTTACCTTTTATCACACATTTTCGTTTCATTTGTAATGTTTCCATCCGCAACCGTAACTGTATGGAAACAGTCTTTCACACGTACTGTAACGACATTATCTTTTCGATCTATCACATGATAATCATTAAACTTTTCATTCAAAGCACTACGAATTTGCTCCCCTTCAAAAATCGGAAAACCGTGAGACATTACCCAAATGAGACCAGCAACAGCAAGAATCGTTTTCATACGTTTCATTACCTCCTCGAGAGTAAACTTATAGTCCCTACAACACGCGCATTATAATTGTGTCTAAATTGTGACATTTTTATACTAATTCTATTTTATACCTCCAGTTCCTTCTTCTTTTAAAGAAAAATACAGAATTTTCAATTTTATCAATATAAAAAAACGCAAAGAATTAAAAATTCTTCACGCTTTACTTTAACGAAACTATATCGAACACATAACTTACATTAGTCTCCACTTTGTTGTTCTATCGTTTTCGAAACATCATATAATCCTGACAGCACTTCCGCTCTCATTTTTACAAGCTCAGGGAACTGATAGAAGAAAGCAATTTTCTTATATTTTAACTCTGTTCCTTCTTTCACTTTTTTTGAATCTTGTAAAATGAACGCTGTAAATGTATCTGCGATATCTTCTGCTACATTTGTCGTTCCATACTGTGAGACAAACTCATCTTGCTTTTCTTTAAAAAACTCAATTTGAGTTTCTTCACTTTCTTCTACTTTCTTTTCTGTCCACTCTTGCTCAATAGGCTTCCAGAAAGAGTTATAAAATTGATTAATATAAGATTTTCCCTTCGCACATCCCTCTTGTAAGAAAAGATTTCCACATTTATTTCGGTACGTTGAAATATCTTTATCTTCTTCAAAAGCCTTTACATAGTTTTCATCTACTGGTATTTGCTTATGCCCGAGCGTCAACACGTGAGCCGTCTCATGAATTAATGTTTTCATCACTTCATCGATATTTACCGCAGAATCAAGCGTATCTAGGCTAAGAGTCCAGTCTTTCGGATTCTCCATACTCGGCATAACATGGGCAACAACACCGTCATAACCATCTGTTATTAAATCAAATTCTGTTATATTCCCACGATATTTAGCTGGAATGAGTGTACGATACATATCCCATAAGTCTTCATGATACCCTCTATCTTGACGTTGTTGTAGCACCTCTTCTTTCGCTTCTTTATCTTCAGCGAATACTTTATTTAAACGTTTCCGTTCTATTTTTTCAAAATAAGGATCTACAATTTCATCACCATCGATATAATAAGAAGCTAAAAAGAAATAACTTTCATCATCATCCTCATCATCTTTTTTCTGCTCTGCCTCTTTCATATCCGCACTTTCATGCTCTTCTATTTCATAATCTTCTACTGCTTCAAGCTCAGATAATCCATCTATTTTTTCATATACTTTTTGAAGTTTCTTATCTCCTATTTCCACACATTCTTCGTCTGTTTTACACACTTCTTTTTCTTTCACACTCTTCATAGAACTTTCGCATCCTGCTAGTAAGCCGATTGCAACGATAACCCCTACTAACTTGCCATACAGTCTCTTCATACAGTCCTCCATCAATACATTCTACAAAAATATAATAATCATTTTTTAACGAATATGCGATAATTAATTATAAAAACTGCAAGGAGGCTTCTCATGATTCGTGCAATCTTATTCGACTTAGATGGAACACTATTAGATCGGCGCCAATCTTTAGAACAATTTATTTGTGAACAATATAATCGCTTCTCCTCACATTTGATGAGTATAGAGAAATCAGAGTATTGTTCTCGATTTCTTGAACTCGATAATAATGGTTATACGTGGAAGGATAAAGTATATGCTACTCTCCTTTCCGAATACAACATTACTACTTTAACGCAAGAGCAACTGCTACACGACTATATTACAAACTTCCAACATCATTGTATTCCTTTCAAAAACACGCATGAACTACTTCAACAGTTAAAACAGCGAAACATTAAAATTGGTATTATCACAAATGGTTTTACTGAATTTCAGATGAGCAACCTTCGAGCACTACATATACATACGTATACAAACACCATTCTCGTTTCAGAAGCTGAAGGAATTAAAAAACCTCACCCTGAAATTTTCGAACGTGCTTTGCAAAGACTAGATGTTAAGGCAGAAGAATGTCTTTATGTTGGAGATCATCCAGAAAACGATGTGCTTGGTTCTGAACAAGTAGGAATTCTTGGTGTTTGGAAAAAAGATTCGTTTTGGGGTGATTTTAAGCATTCACGTATCGTAGATGATTTGTTGGAGGTGCTTTCGTTTTTAGAGGTGGAGATAAAAACACAATAATAGTAATTAAATTATATCAATAATTTTCACAATATATTGATTCACCGACAAAAAATAATAAGAGGAAGCAGTTGTTCAAAAACGCCTCCCCTTCCTTTATTATTCATATACTGTAAACTGCGGTTTACTCGGATGATCTTTTACTAGCGCATCATCTGGAAACTTTGAAACTTTTTGATATAAGGCAATGTCACCGATACAACCTGCTGTTAGTAGAATTCCTAAAAATGAGAGTGGCTCCAGATTCATAGCTACTCCCAATACAATTGGCAAAATTCCAGTTGGTAAAAACGGAAGCATTAACACTTTCTTCATTTGCTTTACTGTAACCGCCTGTTTAGAATGAGCATATGCAACACCTAATTTCCAATTAACGCCCCATTTTAGTTCACTCCATGGAACACCTCCGATATAGCGAAAGCCAATTAAATGTATTGCCTCATGAATACAAACGAGAACAATCATTGCGATAATAAAAAGAAACACAGTTGGTAACGTAATTTCAACTTGAACCCCGCCTGAAAGAAGTGCATGTAAAAAACTAATTCCAAATGCCAAAACAAATATTATAAGAAATGCATAGACATTTAATTTAACCATAGACACAGTAACAGTCGTTTCTTTTCTTTTATCCATCTTCCCCCTCCTAAAATGTAAAGATATATTTACATTTATTCTTACATACAAAAAAAAGAAACCGGCTACTTTACTTCGTAAAACAGCCGATTTCTTCTATATGTTTCATCGTACGCGCTAATACGTCATCGCGCATTATAAAGCTAAATTTTCTATTCGTTTTAATGTTGTCAGGAATGTCTTTTAATAAAACAGACCCTTTCGTTTCTTCGTAATGCGTATGTTCTTCTACCGCACTAATTGTTGCAAAATAAATGTTTTTAATGATTATTTTGTCTTTTCCAGATACTTTGTATTGTCCTAAGTAAGTTAAATCAGAAACTATGCCGCCGGTTTCTTCATGAACCTCTCGAACTGCCGCTTCTTCCGGTGTTTCCCCTATTTCTACTTTACCACCTGGAAATTCAAGACCGCGACGTAAATGATGTGTTAATAACCATTGATCCCCGTACCGGCATACAACCCAAACATGCTTTGGCTCAGGAGAAAATGGATAACGTTCAAACGATAATTGTACAGTGTTGTGGTAATAATCTTTAAATTTGTACATGCCATTACTCCCCTATTGATGGTTACAAGTTTTTCCTACCACAAATTGTAGCATATTCTCGCTTTTCTGCATAATATTATCCAATTACAATCCATTGATTATTCCCATTTGCGCGACTAATTCTTTCGTCTCATGATTTCCTAAATCGTAAATCATTTTATATGCTTTTTGTAGTTGTTCATCATATCGGTCATTATTTGAATCGTGATGATACTCAACAAATGGAACGTGGGAGCGTACAAATGACCCTAAATCTTCTACATACGCTTGATCAAAGTGCTCTCTTAATTCCGTAATTTCCTCATCATTTGCGGAAATCTCAAAATTATACGTATCCGCCGTCTTCACTTGTGAAATTTGACCATTTCCTATTGATATATAATATGTTTTTTTCGTCTCCATGTAACACCCTTCTTTCATCCTTTTATTTTCTATTGTTTTCATCAATTACAAAATTATGTAAAATAAAGAAAAGGAGGGATTTTATGTTCAAAATATTAATTATCGGTATTATCATCGTCCTAATCATCCTCGTACTCTCCATCATGACAATTAATAAAGGCTATGCTTATAAACATTCCGTCGATAAACTAGAAGACAATCCTTATACAAAAAAGAATAAGGAGAATTCCTAATATGCTTCGTATACTTCGCATCATAGTAGCACTCACTGTGATCGTTATGTCGGCAATTGGATTATATACAGGTCAAAATAATTTTTTACCTCTTTCACAATTTCTATTAGGGGCTTTAATGTTTCTCATCGCATTTGAACAAATAAAGAAAAAGGAGGCAGCAACTGGATTTATTTGTATTATTGCCGGTGCTTTCATTTGGATTGTTCTCATCATTAGCTATATCAAATAAAAGGAGGTACATGCATGCTAAAAGGAGTACGGATTACTTTATCACTTATTGCTTTATGTATAGCAATCTATGGATTTTTTACTAGTAATAGAGAAATAATGCCGTATATGTTTATCTCTTTAGGAGTTATGGCCCTCACCATAAGTTTAGAGGAAATATTAAAAAGGCAAACAGGAGGTAGTGTGCTCGCTCTACTAGCAGGAGCCGCTGCTTTATTTATTGGTTTCACAGAAATATTCCGATAAATGGTCTAAAGGAGGCTATACAATGCTAACTCTAACTATATTACGGAGTTTTTTAGCATTTCTCATGCTTCTCTTACTCATTCTAAGCACTTATATCCATGTTACCGATAATTTTTCACTTCTCCCATACGTACAATTTATTCTCAGTTGTTTCTTTATTCTTCTAGGAATTAATGAATTGAAATCCGGACGAAAATCAATGAGTATCCCGTATTTTTTCGTTTCCAGTCTCATATTCTTCTTTTTAATATCAAACTACTTTCGTTATATGTAGAATGAAATTTTGACCAATTTAGCATTTATAATTATTTTCTCTCAGTAACTATTTCTTTCTACTTAAGGGGGATTCCATGTTAAAAAACATTCAAATTATAATCGCCACTATCGCTCTTTTTCTCGCCCTATTTAGCTTCTTTGCAAACTTCACTATTCTTTTACCTTACGTGTTTATCCTTTTAAGTATTATGTGTATCCTTTTTGGAATCGATGAAATAAAGAAGCAGCAAAAAACGAAAGCATTTGTTTATTTTCTCTGTTCTGCCTTTGTTTTATATGTTGGAGTATGTAATATATTTTCATAAAAAAGAAGAGTATGGTTGCTCTTAGGACAATAAAAAAACTGCCCTTTCACAGGCAGTTTTTTATTTTATCCAAACACTTTCTCAAGTTCATCTTTATCTTGGCTTAACCAGAAGTTCATTAAGCGTTGTGCTCCTTCTAAGTCGTGAAGCTTCGCTTGACCACATTGTGTTTCATTTGCAGCTGGAATTTCTGTAATTTGAACCGCATCTTTTAATGTTAATTCTAATAAATCAATGATTTCTCGTACTGTCGGTGTTCCGCTTACTACAAGATAATATCCTGTTTGGCAGCCCATCGGTGAAATATCGATAATATCAAAATGCGGATAACGATCAATATATTTACGTAAATTAAATGCTAATAAATGTTCTAACGTATGAATAACATCTGGTTTCATTGCTTGTTTATTCGGTTGGCAAAAACGAATATCAAATTTATTTACAATACCGTCACTACCTACATTGTGAACTCCGCAATGTCTTACATAAGGTGCCTTTACAATCGTATGATCTAATTCAAAGCTTTCTACTGATGGCATACAACATCTCTCCCGCTTTTAATTTAATTCCGTTATATCCAATATGATATAACGGAAATGCGCATTAGTAAAGTATTATGTACCGTCGTGCTATAATACTTTAAGACTATGCTGAAAAGGAGACCATTATGAAACAGATTTTTATTGGGATTATACGCTTTTATCAAAAGTTCATTTCTCCGATGACACCACCAACTTGCCGCTTTTATCCGACTTGTTCTCATTACGGATTAGAGGCGTTTCAAAAACATGGTGCACTCAAAGGCTTTTGGCTTACTTGTAAGCGTATATTAAAATGTCACCCTTTCCACCCGGGAGGATTTGATCCTGTCCCAGATAAAAAGGATGACAAAGTAAATTCTTAATTGTCGTAACCATTCACAACTAAATCTAATTTTCCTGTATCAGGATCTATAACAAGACCGTGAACAGGTACTTCTTCTGGAAGTAATGGATGGTTGCGAAGTATCGATACGCTATGTTCTACACTTTCTTCTACACTAGAGAACCCTTGTAGGAATCTTTCTAAATCGATTCCAGAATAACGGAGTGTATCTAATTTCTCATTTGTTATACCCCGCTCTTTCATCTTCTCAATTGTACTGCTTGCTTGAATTTTTGCCATACCGCAATCGTGGTGACCAACTACACAAACTTCATCAGCACCAAGTTCATATACAGCAACTAAAATACTACGCATAATACTTCCGAATGGATGTGAGATAACAGCTCCTGCTACTTTAATAATTTTCACATCACCATTACGCATATTCATTGCTTTTGGTAATAATTCAACAAGACGAGTATCCATACAAGAGATAATTACCATTTTTTTATTCGGGAATTTTCCCGTTTCATACTCTTCGTATCTTTTCTCTTCAACAAATTTTTCATTGTATTGTAAAATCTCTTCTAATGACTTCATAGTAAAAAACCCTCTTTTCTCTCATTTACATTACTTATATAGTGTACCAAAATATGAAAAACTCAAAAAGGATATCGCTTTATAGTAAAAATAAGATATTTTCAGATAATCGACATAATTCTTTCAAAATATACACACAGCTTTGTAACAAGTCTCACATACTTTAAACGTATTTTCACTATAAACTGATTGTAGATAATGTAAAAAAGGAGTGAATATTTATTATGTCCGACGTTCTGTTACTGAGTCGTTTTCAATTTGCAATTACTATTTTTTATCACTTTTTATTTGTACCTTTGACAATCGGACTTGTCATTTTAGTAGCATGTATGGAAACTCAATACGCCCGCACATTGAATCCAACATACCGTAAAATGGCAAATTTCTGGGGTAAATTATTTACAATTAACTTCGTAATGGGGATTATAACTGGGATTACGATGGAATTCCAATTTGGAACGAACTGGTCTGAGTACTCCAAATATATGGGAGATATTTTCGGATCACCTCTCGCAATCGAAGCACTCGTTGCCTTCTTCTTAGAATCTACTTTCATGGGAATATGGTTATTCGGTAAAGACAAAATTTCACCAAAGTTCCGTGCCTTCTGTATGTGGATGGTTGCACTTGGAACAAACATTTCCGCACTTTGGATTATTACAGCAAACGGATTTATGCAAAACCCTGTTGGCTACGTAGTACGTAATGGCCGCGCTGAATTAAATGATTTCTGGGCACTCGTTACAAATCCATATGCTTGGAATATGTTCTTCCATACTGTCATTGGTTGTTATATCGTAGGTGCTTTCTTCGTTATGGCAATTAGTGCCTATCACTTATTACGTAAAAATGAAGTGGAATTCTTCAAAAAATCATTTAAGTTTGGTTTAATGTTAGGCTTATTCGCCGCAACAATTACACCGTTTATGGGACATCAATCTGGTGTATCAGCAGCTAAATATCAACCAGCAAAAGGAGCTGCGATGGAAGCAGTTTGGGAAACTGGAAAAGGACAAGGCTTCTCAATTGTTCAAATTCCTGATGTAAAAAATGAGAAAAACTTTGAATTCCTTACGATTCCAAAACTAGGAAGCTTCTTCTATACAAACTCATTTGATGGCGAAATCGTTGGCTTAAAAGACATTCCAAAAGATGAACGTCCAAATGTTAACCTCGTGTATTATAGCTTCCGCTTAATGGTTGCACTTGGTATGTTCTTTATGGCATTAACTTGGTATGGCTTCTATTTAAACCGAAAAGGAAAACTAGAAAACTCAAAACGTTATTTAAAAATTACAATATGGTCTGTCTTACTTCCTTATATCGCGATTAACGCAGGATGGATTGTCGCTGAAGTAGGTCGCCAACCTTGGACAGTATATAAACTAATGCGTACAGCAGAATCTGTATCACCTATATCTGTCCCGCAAATTTGGTTCTCATTAATTAGTTTAATTTTGTTCTACACTTTACTTTTAATCGCAGACGTATACTTAATGCTGAAGTTCGCGAAAAAAGGACCTGCAGCATTAGAAGAACCTGCTACTGAGGGAGGTGTGGCCCATGTCTCATGATATGCTTGCAATCATCTGGTTCGGTTTATGGGGCGTGATTTGGACAGTTTACTTCATCCTTGACGGGTATGCACTTGGTAACGGAATGATCTTTCCTTTCGTTACGAAAGATCGACAAGAACGAAATCAATTACAAGAAGCAATTGGCCCATTCTGGGGCGGTAATGAAGTGTGGTTAATTACAGCTGGTGGCGCAACATTTGCTGCCTTCCCAGTCACATATGCAAATATGTTTAGTTATCTATATACACCGTTATTCTTAGTATTACTTGCACTGTTTGCGCGTGCCGCTGGACTGGAATTCATGCATAAAGATGATTCACCGATTTGGCAAAAAACTTGTAAATGGGCATTTGCAATTGGCAGTTTTTTAATTGCTTTCCTATTCGGTGTTACATTCGCTAACTTGTATTACGGACTACAAATCGGAAAAAATGGCTATGAAGGAAATTTACTTAGCTTACTAAACCATTACGGTATTTTAGGAGGGTTGTTCTTCACTGCTATATTTGTCGTATCCGGTGCCCTTTGGGTCATGATTAAAACGACTGGTGAAGTATCCGACCGTGCTTATAAAATCGCAAGACCATTTTCAATGGCAGCAGCTATTATTTTAGCTATCTTCTATGTAGCAACTGCTAATCGGACAAACTTATTCCAAAACTTTACGGAATATCCGGTACTATTCATTCTTCCAGTACTTGCAATGCTAATGAGTGTACTCGCACTTATTATGGTGTACAAACATAAAATTGGCCTTGCCTTCACATTCGTTTGCCTAACAATCGCAATGTTTATGACAACTGGCTTTGCAGGTATGTTCCCAAGAATGTTACCATCTCGTATTAACGATGCATACAGTACAACGTTATACAACGCAGCTGGTAGTCAATTAAACTTAAAAATTATGTTCTTCGTTGCAATGGTCATGGTACCAATCGTTATTGGATATCAGCTTTGGAGCTACAGTATATTTAAAAATAAAATTCATAAAGACTCTGCTAAAGGATATCACTAAAATAAAAAAGACACTTCGTTTGAAGTGTCTTTTTTTGTACGTATGATTTTCGATAAGATGTTATATTTCTAATCTAACAACTACACTATAGAAGAATCATTAACAGCTCACAGCTAGATTGTATCATAGGGCAACTTCATCATTTTATGCAATTTTACATACTGTACTATAAGGTAAACTGTATCCCCTGATCATTCGCATCATTATCCCATACATCAGCTGTACTAATCCCGCTAAACGTTTGTACTTTCATTCCTGTATTTGATGATCCCGATCCATTATAAGCCTTCGTCTTTTCAATCGGCTGTACGTTATATTTGTCACCTACATTAATTGTTCCATTGCAGTTTTCAATAATAACACCTTCCACAACTGCCGGCATTTTGTCACCCACTTTCATTTCTTTACTTTTATTTTATGAAAATCGCCTAGAAAAATAGCATGTTTCAATAAGAAAAAGCACTCAAATTGAGTGCTTTTTCTTTAAGCATAAAGACAAGTTTGGAGACAGTTGACTTCTTCAAAATTTTATTAGGGGTAATATTTTGAAAAAGAAAGCCTTTCATATGTAGGTTAACACCACTGGAATATATAGTAAATTGATAATATTTATACGGAAGATTGCTAATGTTTAGTATAGATAGTTTACACTATGCTAACAGTGAAAACTATCTATACTAATAAAAAAAGGTGCCTTCAAAGAAGCCACTTTTCAAAAACAGACACTATAAAACAGAATTATTTATTGTTATACGATTGTTAGATACAAAAAGTAGAGGGAAATGTTTGTATTAAATTCTGCTTTATAAAGTCTGTCTACAACTTATATTGTAATCCTCTTCATTTGAAAAAAAATATAATATGCACAATTGCATACAAAAAGAAAAAGCACTCTACTGAGTGCCTTTTCAACCATTTTACTTTTAATATATCGCTTTGAATATATTGTAACATACGTATCTATATATTTTATTGAGAAAATTCAAAATCATTTTTTCTTTCATTTTTACTTATAAAATCATGTAATATAAAAGGTATGTCAAATTCTTATACAAATTGAGGTGTACTATATTTATGATGTATTTCGGAATTATTCCTCTTATACTATTTATTATTTTTCTTATTTCCTATTTAAAAGATCCGCGAAAAATAATAAACGGCTTTTTATTTAATGCCTTTATCTGTTTTTTCCTTCTTTTTTGTGTGATTGTATCATTGAACTCAGATAGTGATGTCCTACGCTACATTATATTTTTACCTTTTTTAGCACTTCTCATTATGCTTCCTTTCGGTATTGTTGCTTTAATGTTTGGGCTATTTCTTAATGCTAGAATTTTAATGAAGCGAGAAGGACGACGGTTCACTAACTGTTTAACACTCCTTGCTGCTTTAGGGATGTTATTCTTTATGTTACTCCCTATTATAAATCCAGCAAGTTTGGTTTCATCGCATTTAGAGCCTATTTTTGCAGCTATTTCTCTTATAAGCATATATTTCTTTATACACTTATCTAACTTCTTAAGTGCATATTTTTTATACCAATTCAACAGACCAAGACGTAATCAAGATTTCATCATCGTTCTTGGTAGCGGCTTAATTAATGATAAAGTACCACCTTTACTTGCAAGCCGCATTAATAAAGCGATTGACTTCTATTGGAAACAAGCCGCTGTTAATACACCACCAACAATTATTTTTTCTGGTGGACAAGGTCCAGATGAAGGTCTTCCAGAAGCGGAAGCGATGCAAAGTTACGCTGTTGAAAAAGGAATTCCTCTTGAACATACAGTCCAGGAAAATCGCTCTGTAAACACATATCAAAATATGCTGTTCTCTAAAGAAATTATGGATTCTTTAAAACCAGAAGGTAAATATAAAAGTATTTTTACAACGAATAATTTCCACCTTTTCCGTGCTGGTATATATGCAAGACAAGCCGGTCTTAATAGCCAAGGTATTGGATCAAAAACTGCATTTTATTACTGGCCTAACGCAATGATCCGTGAATATGTTGCGATTGTCGTAATGGGACGTAAGCGTCATATGAAAATATGTGGAACTATTTTAGGTTTCGCTTTATTCGTATCAGTACTTAGTTTTATATTTTCTTAATAGCATCCCATCCTTTGAAAGGATGGGATTTCTTATACTGATTTCAAAAATATTTTAAAGATAATATGGTCATAATATTCCCTGCATACATCCATTAAAGGAGAAATTTTTCAAATTAAATGTTAAAATGGAATTTAGGTGTGAATTACGTAACAAATAAGAAACTAGTTTGAAACGAGGAAATTACATGGAGAAAATTATCAAAAACAAGCCCAATAAGCTAAAAATTGCTTCGAAAGCTTTGATGATTATTATTGGGGCATTTATCACAGCGTACGGATTAGAAGCAGTATTAATTCCAAATAACGTATCAGACGGTGGTGTGACTGGTTTAAGTATCGTTAGTTCAAGATTATTTGGATTGCCATTAGGAGCTCTAATCGCAGTTATTAACATTCCTTTCGTTTGGTTAGGGTATAAGCAAATCGGTAAAAGCTTTGCGATTTATTCCATTATCGGGATTGCTTCATTAGCAATAGGTACCGTTGTCATGCACGGAATACCAGCTATTATTGAAGGCGATACATTATTAGTTACAGTTGTTGGTGGTATTATCATCGGTTTTGGTATGGGACTAGCATTACGTAACGGTGGGGCATTAGATGGAATCGATATGCTTGCTGTATTGCTTTCTCGTAAGTTACCATTTGGAACGAGTGACCTTATTTTATTCTTAAACATGTTCGTATTTATTTTCGTATCAACCGTATTCGGTCTTCAAGGAGCTATCCTTTCGGCAATTGCTTACTTTATCGCTTCGAAAGTGATTCATATCGTTGAAGTTGGTTTAAGTGGTTCGAAAGCATTTAAAATCATTACAAAAGAGCCTGAATTGATGGTAGAAACAATTCGTGATCGTTTAGGCCGAAGTGCAACATATAACGAAGTATACGGTGGTTATTCAAGAGAGAAATTCAAAGAAATTTCTTGCGTAATTAACCGTTTAGAAGAAAGTAAAATGAAAGAACTTATTAATGAAATCGATCCTAATGCCTTTATTACCGTTTATGATGTAGCAGAAGTAAAAGGCGGTAATTTCAAGAAACGTGATATTCATTAATCATTATGAAAAAAGAGGGTGTGCTAAAATTTTGGCACACCCTCTTCTTATTATTAAGTTGCTATCGTTGTCAGTTTTTGTCGGTAAGTCGATATATTTCAATAATCGCTGATATATTTTGAGTTGTGGTCGATATATTCTAATAATCGCTGATATATTTTTACTCTCCCCTCTTACGCCTAAATTGCACCACCCGAAAGGAATTAGTTCCTATAACAAGAAAAAAGACCAAAAAGCAACTTACACTTTTCGGTCTCTCTACTATCTTCTCTTCGTAATTTTCCCTGAACCACCGACCCTCGTTTTCGGAGGAGATGTATTTCTTGGCGGCGTTTTAATAGATGATTTCGGCTTCACATCTGATCCACTTGAACCACCTGGTGTTTTTGTAATTTTACCCTTGCTTCCAGTAGAAGGTGGGGGCGTCGTATTACTTCCTTTTTCAGTAATACTTCCCTTATCACCTACTGATGGTTTCGAATCTACATTATCGCCTCGCTTAATGATAGACCCTTTCCCTTCCTTCGTAATTGGAGGTGGGGTTTTCTTTTCTTCTTTCGTAGGTGGTCTCTCTAGAATAACTGGTTTATGATTTTGTCTGTCATTATATCCTCGATAATCACCATATGATGATTTTCGTGAACCGAATATATCGTTTAATATGCTACCCATAATATATCCTTGCAAGAAGGACGGTTGGTAGTTTTGACGGACAAATTCTTCATTACTTACTTCAATTAACGTATCAGATGGTTTCTCTTTATCCTTTTGAAGGTTATACATTTTATCCGAATAAACGAGAAACATTTGATTTTCGTCTTCTTTAGATGCTTGTTTCGGTTTCCTTTCGGCTATAAGTTCCTTCGCGACTTCAGGAACTGACCGATTGGCGGCCCTATACACGTAAGATTCTTGTTTACCTTCCTTTGCGACAGACTCAAGCGGATAACGGTCTTGAATCGATTTTGTCTGCCCGCCTTGACAACCTGATAAGGCATAACCAGCAATAACAAGTAATGTAACGATAGCAAGTATAGGGATCACAAACGATTTAATCATGGTAAACAATCGGTTTGACATGATTACGCCCCCTTACGTTGCTCTTATAATTTGTACATCAGCAGGAATGATTGCTTCTCCCTCATACATCATTGTACGACCATTTTGCCATTCAATACGCAATAATTTTCGATTATCTGATTGGAATTCCCAGACGTACTGTTCCTCTGAAGCTGAGAATGGTGTTTTCCCCATCACAACAACACGTCCGTTATATTGTTCTTCCATATGGTACTCTGTATCATCCATTTCAATTGTCGTCGGAATTTCCTCAATTGAATCTAAGCGACCATCAATTGGTGTATATAATTTGTAATACGTATTTTCACGATCTTCAATTTTTAAATAACGAATGTCTTTCCCGTCTTGCAGTGTTAAAACAATTTCCTTGCGAGAATGCATACTCGTTTTCCCAGTTAATTCGTACATGACTAATGAAACTTCAATCATATCACCAGGAGCTAACGTTAAAAGACTTTTTTCCGGCTTCGGTGGCTCTGGGCTTTTCATTATATTTTTAATTCGTTTAAATAAACTCATGATCTACCCCTCCTTTTCTCTTTATAAACAAGCACCTAAAATAAGTGCACCAACAATATGTAATGATCCGGCTAACATCGCATGTGCAACGCTACCTTCTTTCGTACCTTCTTCTAAATCAAGACCAGACATTTTCTTTAATACGAATTCGATAAACATTTCTACCACTAATAAAATAACGAAAGAAACTGCTGATGCAAGAAGTGCTTGCCATAAATCATTTGCTTTCGTTATCGATTGAGATAAAATGTACCCTTGTGCAAATAATTTCATAATAAAACGAGTTGTTACAGCTGTATTTCCATTTTTGATTTCTTTTAAATCATTGTATTTTGTAAAAATCGAATCAACCCACATAATTGCAAATAAAAGTACTGCACTCGCTCCAGTCCATACAAGCATGGCAACTACATTCATCCATGTCATTGCAAAACCTCCTCAAAAATATAATAGAAAACCGACATGAATTTGTTTAGACATGTCGGTTCATTTGTCTCTATTCTATATTATTTCTCATACTGCTTCATAATACGAGCTAATTCATCGTCAACAGCAGAATTTTTGTTTAAGCTTGCGAATTCATCATCTAATGACTTTTCTTTCTTATAAACTTCACCGCTTGCTTCCGCTTCAGCCTCTAATTGAAGAGCTTTCTCCTCCATACGGCTTAAACCAGCCTTTGCTGAATTTGAATCAAATCCAGACATCGCCTGATTAATATTCTTCTGTGCTTTCGCTGCATTTACACGTGCTACAAGTGTTTCACGTTTATTTTTCAGCTCTGTTAATTGCTTGCGCATTTCTTCTAACTTAAGACGAAGATTATCAGCAGCAGCTTTATTTTGCTCGTAGCTTGCTTTATACTCATTCATCTTTTGCTCTGCATTTTGTTTTTCTTCTAATGCACGACGCGCAAGATCTAAGTTATTAGCTTGAACAGCCATATGAGCTTGCTCTTCACGTTTTTTCACAAGTGCTTCTTGCTCTTCAAATAATATTTTGAATTTCTTCTCAAGTGCGATTTGAGCTGCTACACTTTTCTCAGCTTCTTGTACATCCGCTTGCATATCGCGTAAATATTGATCCGTCATCTTAACTGGATCTTCCGCTTTTTCAATTAACGAGTACACATTCGACATTGTTAAATCTCTTAATCGTTTAAATACAGACATCTAAATTCCTCCTATGATATACCTCATATTTCAAATTCACTACTTGGAAAACTGAAAAATCTCCCTTTACAGTAAAGAATATTCATTTTTACAGCCTATGTGTTTATTATAACAAAACTAATATGTCCTTACATGTTATTTCCAAAATACATCCATTATAATATGACATTCTATATACAATATTGCATTTCTAATATATTCTCATTATCCCTCTTTGAAATTAACTTACTTTTGTGCAATTTCACTAAATTACATAAGTGTAATGTTACTGTAAGCTAACTCGATAGTTGCATTCCGATATTTCTTATACACTAATACCAGAAGCAACAAACAAGCTTCTTCACATGTAAGCACTAATACAAAAATTGTATTTACTATAAAACATATAAAAGGAGAAATCATCATGAAAAAATTAGTAGGAATCGGATTAGCAGCAGCAATTTCATTTGGAGCATTATCAGGTTGTTCTTTATTAGGAGAGAAAGCGAACGGTTTTGTACTGTACGGCTCAGAAGAACAAGTTCAACAAATTACAGATAAAAACAAAAAAGAAGTGAAAGAAAAAGACTTCTATAAAATGAAAATGACAACATTAGATGGTAAAAAAGTTCTTGTAATGGATAAGAAAACTGGTGAAGAACTAGTGAAAAAAGAGTTACTTAGCAAAGTTGATGAAAAAGACAACACGAAACCACTTGATAAATTACCAGCTGTAACAACAGAACAAGGTGTATTATTCGCAAAAGAGAAAGTAGAAAATGCTACACTTGATGGAGCGAAATTAAAATATGAAGGCAACACAATTATCGGAAGTGGCCGTGCATATACAGATATGTATGCGATTGTTGATGACGCAACTTACAGCAATGTAAAAGGTGATGAAAAATCTGTAGGTGTATTAAAATTTGATAAAGACCCGAGTAAAGAATTCCCTGGTTACAAAGGCGTAGAAGCTTCTCAACTTGTAAAAATTAAAAAGTAAAACAAAAAAGCTTTGCGAAATTTCGCAAAGCTTTTTTCTATTTATTATGAGCAATTTGCTCCATATCCGGGCTACAAGTTTGCGACTGACATGACTTATTTAAAGAACATGCCGCGCATTTCCCTTTTTTACTTCTCTTTACAAAATTAACTAACGTATATGCTGCATAACCAAAAATGATAGCTCCAATTATAATATTGACCATCATCACAATACATCTCCTTCTAGAATCCGAGTAGGGATCCAACTTGGTATATAATGAGCGTTAATACATAAGCAACTACGAGTGGATACACGACTGAGAAAATCGTCCATTTCGCTGATCCTGTTTCACGTTTAATAACAGCTACAGTCGCTAAACACGGAACATATAATAAAATAAAGAACATAAATGCATAAGCTGATAATGCTGTATAATGTGCTCCCATTACATTTCCAAGCACATCTTCTTTAACCGCATAAATAATTGCCATTGTAGAAACGACAACTTCTTTCGCTAAAAATCCTGTTAAAAGGGATGCCGCAGCTTGCCACGTTCCAAAGCCGAGCGGTGCAAATAATGGTGCGATAAATCCACCAATCATCGCTAAGTAGCTATCTCCCATATCAACGCCAAATCCTGATGGACCTGCATAATTTAATAACCAAATAACAACCGAACCACCAAAGATGAATGTACCAGCTTTACGAACAAATCCCTTTCCTTTCTCCCACGTGCTCAGCCATAACGTTTTCGCTTGTGGCACACGGTAAGGCGGTAATTCAATTACGAAAATAGATTTTTCTGCTTTCAAAATCGTAAGAGACATAATTTTTGTAACGAGTAATGCCAGAACAATACCTGCGACATATAAAGAAAATACAACAGTCGCCTGACTATTAGGGAAGAATACGCCCGCAAATAATGCATATACAGGTAATCGTGCTGAACAAGACATAAACGGTGTTACTAAAATTGTAAGTAAGCGCTCTTTCTCCTGTTCAATCGTTCTCGCTGCCATAATACCTGGAACGTTACATCCAAAACCGATAATCATCGGAATAAAAGCTTTACCGTTTAAGCCGAAAAACTCCATAATTCTATCCATAACAACTGCAATTCGCGCCATATATCCTGAGTCTTCTAATAATGAAATGAAAAAGAATAGTGCAAAGATTTGTGGTACGAATACTAATACAGCACCAACACCGGCAATAATACCTTCTGTAACAAGTGCTTGAATAAAATCAGAAGCTCCAATACTTGTAAGTCCAGCCGTCACCCAATCCGTAAGCTGACCACCAAAAAACTCATCTAACATATCCGATAAAGGTGTACCAATCCACGTAAACGTAACCTGAAAAATAAAAAACATAACTGCTAAAAAGATTGGAAGTCCTAAAATTTTATGTGTAATTAATCTATCAATTTTTTCTGAAAAAGGAATTTTTCCTTCTTTCTCATGCTTCATAACATTTGTTTTTAACTTTTCAATATACGCTTCACGAGTTTTGTAAATGTGCTCTTCTAACGTACAATCAAGTTTTCCTTCTAAGCGAGATCGAATGGCTATGAGTTCCTTATAAATTGGTAATGCTTTCATTTCTTTTTCTACTACTTCGTTATTGCTTAAAAATTGAAGTGCTAACCATCTCGGATGCTCATAATTCGCTGTCTCTAAAAGAGCAATTACTTCTCCAATTCCTTCATCCATTTGTACACCATATGAAATAAGGAATGGCTTTTTCTCCTTTTTGTCATTTTCTTTAAGAGTCGCAAGTAGTTCTTCACAACCTTTTCCACTTCTTGCAACGACAGGAACGACTGTTACACCTAATAGTTCTGATAATCGTTTTACATCAATAACAATTCCTCTTTGCTTCGCCACATCAACCATATTTAAACCAATTGAGACCGGCTTACCAAATTCAAGTAATTGCAACGTTAAATGCATATTTCTCTCAAACTGCGAAGAATCTACGATATTTAACATATGATTAAATTCTTCTGTTAATAGAAAGTTTGTTACAACACCTTCATCACGTGAAACTGGATTTAAATCATACACACCTGGTAAATCAATTAATGTTCCTTGTCTATCTTTTAATTTACCAACCTTTTTTTCTACTGTTACACCGCTCCAGTTTCCTACGTATTCATAAGAACCAGTAAGTGCATTAAATAATGATGTCTTCCCTGTATTCGGATTCCCTAGCAAAGCTACCTTATTCACGCTAATTCCACCTTTATCATTTTCGCGTCACAATGACGAATACTAATTAACTGTCCACGACACTCCAATGTACAAGGACCTTTGAACATCGCTTTCTGTTTCAAGCGAAGTTCGCTTCCTTCCGCAAGACCGAAAGCAGCTAGTCTACGCTTTAATAGCTGATCTAAAGACTGAATACTTTTTACTAACACTTTCTCTCCAATTTTAATATCTACTAAGCTCATAACCTTCCCCCTCAGAAGAGAATGATAATTATTTTCAAAAAAATTATACCACACCCAATTTCTCTTGTACTATACCCTTTTGCTTCATATTTATTAACATTTCGCTACAATTCTATTTCAATTATTGTCATACAGCATTTGTTTGCCATTCTCATCCATTTCGCTTACAATAAACAATAGCAAATAAAGAATCTCGTTATCACTGGGGGAGCCATGCCGCTGAGAGGGAACACTTCGTTCCGACCCTTCGAACCTGTTAGTTAATGCTAACGCAGGGATTGTGCAAACGTCCGAAATACATACCTCATTTTTATTTACGTATTTCGTATCCTCCTATGATATCTATTCTTTTTTGTACAACTTGGATTTAGGGGGAGACAACATGCGTAACACCAATTTACAAGCGATGATCGAATCTGCTATTCTTGCAGCCTTCGCCTTGGTCATCGACATTTTACCACTTTCAATCAAAATATCAGCAACAGGCGGTTCCATTTCATTTGCTATGATTCCTATTTTTATTATCGCATACCGCTGGGGCTTCAAAATGGCTTTCTTAGGAGGCTTAATTTGGGGATTATTACAAATTGTCGTAGGCGATGCCATTATCGTCACACCAATTCAAGTATTAATTGAATACTTTGTTGCTTTCGCATTCATTGGATTTGCTGGTTTATTCTATCGTCCAATTCAAAAGGCGCTTTTAGCGTCAAATGAAAATAGCGAAGAACAATCAAATTTAGGTAGCCGTAAAGACAAACCTTCATCAAAACCAAACCAAGGAAAGAAAGTAATTGGATACATTATCGTCGCTACTTTTATCGGTAGTCTAGCTCGTTACTTCTGTCACTTTATCGCTGGTATCATTTTCTGGGGACAATATGCACCAAAAGGCCAATCGGCTTTCCTATATTCTTTAATATTTAACGGTAGTACAATGATTGGTTCCTATATTCTATGTACCGTTTTACTTATATTTTTATTTATCACTTCACCACGCTTATTCAAAAGCATCAGTGCTTATCAAATGAATACACAAAAAAAGGGCGCTTAATGAGCGCTCTTTTTTCATATCGTAATATTAATTAAAAATACAATAAATGCGCAAAAGAAAATAAATACCATTATACTTAGCCAATTGCTATGCACGGTTCATCGACTCCTTACATAACCTCATATTCTAAACAAATTATACTGATTAAAAATAAAGATTAGGTAAAGATAATATGAAAATAATTTAAAAAAACGTAGATTATATTTTCTACGCTTTTTTCGGTAAATAGAAATAAAATAACACACCATCTTCTGTATTTCCTGCCCCATATTCAGTATCATGTAGTTCTAAAATATTCTTTGAAATGGCAAGCCCAAGCCCCGTCCCACCTTGTGAACGCTGACGAGCTGTATCCACTCGATAAAAACGATCCCAAATTTTATCTAATTGTTCTTCTTCAATGTGAGTACCTTTATTTTCAATGCACACTTTTATACGATCCTTCTCATCTATTGTAGAAATAATAATATCTTCTTTATTTGGTGTATAACGTATGGCATTCGTAATGAAATTCACGATGACTTGTTCAATCCGGCCTTGATTTGCAATCACTTCAAATGAACATATATTTTTATGAACACGAAGCTCTTTTTTCTCTATTTCCACAGATAGATGTTCACATATGTCTTCAATTACTGTATCAATATAAAACGAATCCTTTTTCATTTTATATGTACCAGATTCAAATTTAGCTAATTCAAGCATATCCAAAATTAACGTATCCATTTTGTCTACTTCTCTCTCCATCGCCTGAAAATAATACTCTTTTTTATGTTCAGCTACCCCGTCTTTTAAAATAGAAATACAGCTTTTCATAATACTTAGCGGTGTTTTTAATTCATGTGAAACACCAGAAATGAATTCTTTTCGCGTCTTTTCTAACTTTCTTTCCTTTTCAATATCTTCTTCTAACTGTCCAATATGCGAATGGAGTTTATTTGATAGCACATTAATATTTTTCGATAAATCTCCAATTTCATCTTTTGAAGTAATCGGTATTTTTTCTGTAAAATCTAATTGTGCTATTTTCTTCGTCGTATCATTTATTTTTAATAACGGTTTTGCAATTTGTTTTGAATAATAAAACGAAGCTAAAAAAATAAGAACGACTACAAATGCAATGATATAGATGTAATAATCTTGCACCATTTGTACAGCTTCATCTACGGGCTGTAAAGAAGCCATCGCATAAATATATGTTACTGATCCATCTTTTTCTTTTATTGGTTTCATTAATAATTTATATTTTATATCATTCTTTTCATGGTCCATTGTCTTTGTTGAATACTCTATTTGATTACTCTCTTTTAGTAATACATCCGTTTGAAATTCTTTTATACTATCCAAAAATAAAGAGTTTTTATAAATTGGATTTACGGGGCCTTTTACATCTGGAAACTGTACTTTCGTAACACGCCCTCCTATGTAAACATCTGGTTCTTGGGCAGCTTGCTCCTGAACGGCTGGCCTCTTCTCCTTAACAACTTGTTCCCCGGTTGCTTTCTTTTTCTCCTCATATAATTTTCTCATTTTCTCATTAAATGCTTTTTCTAGCGGTTTATTAGATCCGCTTAAATTCTGTTTAGATAAAGAAAAAGAGAATGGAATAAAACTATCTTCTTTTCTCACTCCAGAAAAATAAATTTCTTGCCCTAAAAAATGCTCTGATAATTTATTATCAATCTCCTCTATATTGACGAGATTACCTAAGGGAATTTTGAATATTTGTTGTCCAAAGCTCTTTTGTTGCCTACGATCTATCGTTACTTCAAAATAAAAATCATCTGCATGTTTTAAATTCCCGTTCTTATCTAATGTCGTAATCCACGTATTATTTTCTCTTAAAAAGTCTTGCTCTAGTTTCTGAATTTCTTCTGCATTTCCTGCATGATTTAAATAGTTCTTCTCAAAGGAATTTAAATTCACTTTAATATCTTCCACTTTTCGATTCGCATAATATTGTTTGAAAAATATCGTTTGTCCAATAAATATCGTCGCTAAAATTAACATGCATAATGCTGTTGTAAGAGTAAATAATTTTAGTACAATCCCTTTTCTCATATATTCCCCTCAAATTTATAACCAGTTCGTACTACAGTTGTAATATACTTTGCTTTCTCTCCTAATTTATTTCTTAAATTACGAATATGGCTATTCACCGTTCGATCATCGCCAGCAAATTCATATCCCCAAATTCTTGAAATGAGTTGCTCTCGCGTTAAAACGATTCCTTGATTTTTCATGAAATACGCTAATATTTCAAATTCTGTATGCGTTAAATTAATATCAGTTCGATTTACCGTAACAGTGCGTGACGGAAAATGAACGTGAATATCATGGATTGATAATGTATCATCTTCATTCTCTAAAAGTTGCTTTGTCACTTTTCTGCTTTCTAACAACCTTTTCGCTCTTGCTAATAAAATTGGCGGACTATACGGCTTCGTCACATAATCATTTGCCCCAAGTTCAAAACCAAGTAACGTATCGTCTTCATCTACGCGCGCCGTCAGCATAATAATAGGCACCTCGGACGTCTTTCGAATTCTTCGGCAAACAGACCATCCATCGAGTTCTGGCAACATAATATCTAAAATAACTAAATCAACCTCTTCTTCTTCAAATACAACTAAAGCCTCTTTCCCGTCCCTCGCTTCAAACACTACATATTGCTCACTTAAAAAATAATCTTTTAATATTTCACGTAATATGTCTTCATCTTCAACAATTAAAATGTTTTTTGACATAACTTATATCCCCCTCCCGCTTTCAGAAACTATAATTTCACTTCGAATAACTTCCAGTTAACTTCGCCTCGATAATATATCTATCTGGTGCATCCCCTATATAATTAAATGGGTAACAAGTTGTCAGTGTTAATATCGGTTCTTCTTTTTTTAGAATAACAGTACGATCATCCGCATGAGTAATCCATGTCTTTTGAATTTCATATGTGTACGTTTTATTATCATACTCTAAAACAAGAGTATCCTTTTCTTTCAACTCTCCTAAATCTGTAAATACAGTATCTCGATGTCCACTCAGTACAGTATGTCCTCCTCCAGATGGGGTTGTCGTTAAATCACTAACAAACATACCAACTCCTTTTTTCAAAGTCGTATCATCCGCTCCCCAATATATAGAAAACTTCTTCTTTATTTTCGGTATGTTTAACATCGCTACCTTTTCTCCTTCTTTATGTTCTGTTTGAGAAGAAGGCACTTGAGAAGTTACAGGTGTTTCATGAGAAAGTTGAGTATCTTGTATATTTTGAAGGCTCTTTATTTCTTCTGCCGTTAATTGCCCGGCAGAGCTTTTTCCTTTATACCATTCCACAGCGTAATAGGATCCCATGAATAGCCCTATAGCCATCAATATGATACCGATATAATTGAGTAACTTCATTCTTCATCCCTCCATGCAAAAAATGGTAGGAGTAACCTACCATTTTTAATATATGAAATTATCCCATTCTTTATAGGAAAATATTTTATTTACGCTTTAACCTTATTGCGACGATTCAAACCAAATAATGTACCTATCGCTACCAGACATGCACTTAATCCCATCATTGCTACATTATTTGATGCTGTATTTGGTAATTTTTCACCTTGTACAACTGGCTTTACTACTTCTTTTTTAGCTACTTCATTCTTTTGCTCGACTTTTATCGCTGCTTCTTTTTTTGCCATATCATTTTTTAACTGTTCTTGCGCTATTCTCTTTTTCTCTTCTTCACTCTTTTTCTCAGCTTTTATTGCTTCCTCTTTTTTAGCCATATCATTTTTTTCTTGTACTTGGGCCGCTTGTTTTTTCTCTACTTCATTTTTTTGCTGTTCCTTAATTGCTTCTTCTTTTTTAGCTTTATCTTGTTGCACTTGCGCTTCTTCTTCCTTTGTTACTGTTCCAGTATCCGCACTCGCTACTGAAGAATATCCTACTGTTAAAAGTGCCATTGCACAAATTGGTAATAGTCTCTTTTTCATTTTCATTCTCTCCTTATATTTTATTCACATCAACTCGCATCGGATGTATTACTAGAATAAGCAAGCGATATAAATATAAGATGCAGATGAAATATATTTCATTTAAAGATTTCATTGTAGAAAAAGAAAAAACATCGCAATATGTACGATGTTTTTTCGGGTGTGTGTCTCAATATTTACATGTTACTTTCGCGTGATTTGGAAGTAGAACGGGCCGGAGCGATAACTAATTGTCTCGGCTCAGTTTTCTTGAAGTGATTTTTGACGTTACACTTACGACGTTGAACAACCCACGCTTTAATAGGGTTTGTTAAAATAATCTTTTGCTCTTCGTTAGGGGCCTCTTCTTCAAACCTACAACTTTCGCTCCATTTATTCCATTTCATTGTAAATTTAGAAGAAGAATGATCATCTTCACGATCAAACAAGTGCAAAAAATCCATTTTTCCATCTAGCATTACGGTGTTACTAGTCGCTAAAAAAGAAAAGGTCGTCCAACGTTTCTCCATGCCCTCCTACTCCTTTTTCACATATAGAGTGCCTAAAACTTAATTTACCTAAAATATGCTTGCCTTTTACCTTACACCCATAGTTTATCCAAAATGCTATTATGCAACTATCGATTTGCCTTACAACTACCTTACATTTTTGTAAGAAACAAAAAAACCTTCACTCTATATAATGAAGGTTTCTTACTTGTTATCTATATGATCTCTCATATCATCAAGTCCAGCTTCTTTTAGCTGCGACATCATACCGTGCGAAATTGCTCCTAACACTAAAGTCATTCCAATTAATGAAATACGAATCGCAGGTACATCAATTACGTAAGCCAACAGGCCAAGAACAATTGTTAAAAGTAATGCTTTTATAAATGTTACACTTGTGTACTGTTTCTTCTTCATCATATTCACCCTTTATGGAAGCGTTTTCTTAATATACTTAGTATATCATATCATCAGATGATTTTGTCGTTGTCTTTGTAAAAAATTACTATCTTCTTTGACTTTTTCTATTCTATCCTTTACAGTCGAAATGTTCGCAAGTTTTACACTGTAGGAGGATTACAATGAATATTGAAATAAAAGACACTTTAATTTCTGAAGAACAATTACAAGCAAAAGTGAAAGAATTAGCACTTCAAATCGAACGTGACTTTGAAGGAGAAGAAATCGTAGTTATCGCCGTATTAAAAGGTTCATTCGTATTTGCTGCTGATTTAATTCGTCACATTAAAAACGATGTAACAATTGACTTCATTTCTGCATCTAGTTACGGAAATCAAACAGAAACGACAGGAAAAGTGAAACTACTAAAAGATATCGACGTAAACATTACTGGAAAAAACGTAATTGTTGTAGAAGATATTATCGATTCTGGTTTAACACTTCATTTCTTAAAAGACCACTTCTTTATGCATAAACCAAAGGCACTCAAGTTCTGTACATTACTTGATAAACCAGAACGCCGTAAAGTGGACTTAAAAGCTGAATATGTTGGCTTCCAAATTCCAGACGAATTTATCGTTGGCTACGGTATCGACTGTGCTGAGAAATATCGTAACTTACCATTTATCGCTTCAGTTGTAACGGAGTAATATAATAAAATAAGCTTCCATCAATTACTGATGGAAGTTTATTTTCTATCACGATTCGTAAAAGACAAAGGGAGAGAATAAAAATGACAAAGACAAAATTTGAAAAAGTACTCCTCATCGTAAATCCGAAAGCTGGTCAAGGTGACTTACATACAAATTTAACAAAAATCGTACCACCTCTTGCCGCAGCTTTTCCTGATCTACATATCCTTCATACGAAAAAACAAGGTGATGCAACAAAATATTGCCAAGAGTTTGCTAGTAAAGTAGATTTAATTATCGTCTTTGGTGGGGATGGAACAGTATTTGAATGCACAAATGGCTTAGCACCTCTCGAAACTAGACCTACACTTGCAATTATTCCAGGTGGAACTTGCAACGACTTCTCTCGCACACTTGGTGTTCCGCAAAACATTGCAGAAGCGGCAAAACTTATTACAAAAGAACATATAAAACCAGTTGACGTTGCAAAAGCAAATGGACAACATTTCTTAAACTTCTGGGGGATTGGTCTCGTATCTGAAGTATCAAACAATATCGATGCAGAAGAAAAAGCAAAGCTTGGTAAAATCGGTTACTATTTAAGCACAATTCGAACTGTAAAAAATGCTGAAACATTCCCAGTAAAAATTACTTATGACGGACAAGTATATGAAGACGAAGCTGTCCTTGTCATGGTTGGAAATGGTGAATATCTTGGTGGTATTCCATCCTTTATTCCGAACGTAAAATGTGATGACGGAACACTTGATATTTTCGTAGTCAAATCAACAGGTATTCAAGCATTTAAAGATTACATCGGAAAGAAACTGTTTGAAGACTCAAATGAAAATGACATCTTCCACGTAAAAGCGAAATCCATTCATATTGAAACGAAAGAAGAAAAAGAAGTAGATACAGATGGAGAAAGTTCGCTTCATACACCTTGTCACATTGAATTATTACCAGGACACTTTACGATGATTTATAATCCTGCGGTTGTGTAAAGAAAAAAACGAGTGCTAGCACTCGTTTTTTCTCTTCTAATCTAGCTATGTCGTTGAATCATTTCTTGTATTTCTTTAACTCTCTCTAAAGTAATTCCATTTCTTTGTTCGATTGCTAAAGGATGCTCGGTTGGCTCTAATTCAACATACGGTGCCGTTCCAACTTCTCTTATATGTACATTTGTTTTTAAATTTAATGTTTCTGGATAAACTGGTATTTCTACAGATAACCACCCAAAATAAGGATCACTATTTTCTCGGCCTCTCTCATCCCACTTTTCTAATACTTCATCATAACTTTCTTTACTAAGTGATACCCAAACAGTCCATATGAAGTTTTCGTGGTAGTCAATGATAGGAATCTCTAAACATCCTCTAATAAAGTAATGTTCATCGTCCATTACGCAAAGTTCTGATGTTAAATGGAAGCGTCCCTCTCTTTCATGGGGCGCTACCTCGTAATAATAATATGGTGCTTCACTTCCGTAGCATAGAGGTAGTGCAAAACGATGCATTTGTACTTTTTCTCCGGATTTTCTTCTTCTTTTCATTTGTTATTCTTTCTCCTATCCTTTTCAGTCACAATCAAACTCTACCCAATTTCTCCAATGCGTATTAGCATTTTCATTCACAATAACACTTGGATCTTTCTTCTCTATTGCAGAGGCTACTGATTGGAAGAATTCATTTTCACTTACTTTTTCGTCTTCAACATGTTTCCATTCTTCCGTTTCATACGCTACTTCCCAGTCGCCTTCTAAACCGAACTCTTCTAAAATTTCTCCTTTATCCCACCACAATAATTTTTGAGCTTCCTCATTAGTAGCAAGCATACGCATAAAGTATGTTGGATAAATGCTCTGTCGTTTGTACTTCTATTCCATTATTTATATAATCCTCTTCTGTAAATTCATATTCAAAATGATGCTCACGAATTTTTAGACTGCCGTTATAAATATTCGGCATAAATTCACCTTCATCATCAAACAACTCATAATTGCCATCATTTAATTGTAAAATGCAATCATCACCCATTGAATGAGTAATTCTATCTCCATATACTTGAATATCATTACATACACCTAATGAACCTACACCAACAAGTTGAAACACCATTAACCAATCCTTAGTATCGTTAAAGAAAAGAGAGAATTTCACTTGCGAAATATCCATATATTCATTATCAAATGCAGGAAATTCATAGTTACTTTGCTTTTTATCTAATAGTTTTAAAATATCTTTTTGCATATGTAGCATCTTCACCTCGATATAAACAAAAATATTTTTTTAATTTCACTAGAGTATAACATAACCATACTTAACTGTGACATTCTAATAACACTACTAAAAAATAGAAGAATGGCTTGTTTGCATACTCTAGTTCTTTTTATGTACAATGAAGGAAAGAAGCATCTTCATATAAGGGAGAGGACAAACTTTGTTCAACCAACAGTTAGTTAATTTACGCATTGATTTTGCATTTAAACAATTGTTTGGTACGAATGGTAGCGAAGATATTCTAATTGCATTTTTAAATGCTATGTTACAAGAGTCTTTAGAGTCGCCCATTGCTTCTCTACAACTAGAAGATCCACATTTACACAGGGAATATGAAGAGGATAAGTTATCTATTTTAGACATTTCAGCGACATTAGACACAGGAACAAAAGTCAATGTAGAAATACAACTCAATAATAATCACGATATGGTTAAACGCAGTTTATATTATTGGGGAAGACTATACACATCTCAACTACAAAAAGGGATGCCTTACAGTGCACTTCACAAAACCATCACCATAAACTTACTAAACTTCGTAATGTTTTCGGAACACCCAGCCTTCCATACAACGAGCATATTATGGAATACACAACAAAAAAAGCTCCTAAGTGACGACATAGAAATCCACATTATAGAAATTCCAAAGTTAACTGAACAATGGCATGAAGAAAAAGTAAATCCGTGGAAAGATCCATTTGTTCGTTGGCTTTTATTGCTTTCAGCAAATGAGGATGAGCACTTAACTAAACTATTGGAGGATATTGCTATGAACGAAGATCCTATTTTACAAAAAGCGATAAATAAATGGGAACGTATGAGTCAAGATTCTTCTTTCCGGCAAGCCTATGACGCAAGGGAGAAAGTTTTAATGGATGAAGCAGCAAAATTCGCCCATGCAGAGACAGAAGGAATAAAAAGAGGAATGGAACAAGGAATTAAAAAAGGGCTTGAAAAAGGCATTGAACAGGGCATTGAACAGGGCATTGAACAAGGCATTGAACAAGGCATTGAACAAGGTCGAAAAGAAGGAGTTCAACAGGGGAAAATTCAAATGATTAAAAATATGTATGATCTTGGTATACCACTTGAAACGATTGCTAAGGCAAGTAAATTAAGTTTGCATGAGATTGAGCATATTTTAGGACATAAATAGTGATAAAAAAAGAGCTTGAATAGTTTCAAGCTCTTTTTTATCAACTCTCCTCAATATCATCCAATTGAGTCTTATAACATTCATCACACTCTGGACTCGTAGGAAGAATCCCTCTTTCATCAGGTAATAAAACCCTCAAAACTTCTCGATCCATCTCTACGAAAGACTTCATAATAATGGGATATCCTTCAATAATATTCGTATACTCAATCCCTTGTTCAAACTTTTTTCCGCTCTTTATTTCTTCTATTATGGTACAAAAAACACTATGCGCGACTTCAGGATCCATATTTAATGCTATTTGTAAATCTTGATGATTAAAGTTATCTCTTAGACCATGCGTATGATAATTAGCATGGATGCCATCAATATCTTCTGCTAATATGCTATGCATGTACCATCCATACTCTTGTAGCATATTTTCTTCCCATTCATCTGCATCCTCTTCTAAATCTTCATCAAACAAATTCGGATCATACCACACGTCCTCGTAATCTCCAGCAATTAAAAATCTCCAACCAGGTGGTAACCCTAAATACTTCTTTATTTCAGGTGCCCATTCATCAATATGTTGAACGTGTAAAGGAAGAAAGAAATCTTCTTCTGTCCCCATTTCTTCACCAGCCCAAATGTACCAACCTGTCGTTCCATTTTCTATAGGCATTCGTAACCCATTAATCGGAGCGATACCATCTTTCACATTTTGCGCTATTCCTAATTTCAAGTCATTCGGAGATTCTACATACTCCGCTTTATATTTATCACATATACCCCTCTGTTCTTTTATGTATTTTTCCATCCTTTTAGCACACTCCCCAATTTTTGAAAGATAGATTTCTTTGCCGAAGCACTCTCTAACTTCCATACCCCACACTGGTTATAAAATGGATCCTCTTGTTCATAACGATTATCTATATAATGAGATAAAAGATACACTGGAGCATCTTCTGTGAAACTAATTGTATCTCCATCTTTCAAATTAGGTTTTTCCAATATATTATGTAGGTTAAAATCATTTAATAAATCTACAGCTACTTCCGGATCTATCCCTCCGTCTAAAACAACGTCTGGTAGATTAAATGCTTGCATTCCACATGAATAGTAACCGTCCTCTTCATCTCCAACTAAAGTTACAAGGTGCGAATACATCGGGAATATTTCCTTATTCTCTGCAAGCTCTTGCCATTCTTCTTTCGAATAAGCCACACCTGCTGTTTCAACTTTTAAAGCAAGTCCACCTGCATTTAAAAGTTCCATTCCTACATCAATTACTTCTTGTAATCTCTCTGTATCGTCAACTTTTGCAATAACATACACTGTATAAGTATGCTTCTCCAACTCCTGAAGCAATTCTTCATCAAAACGCTCACCACCTGCATAGAAGAAAGCCTCTCTCAAAGAAGGGTCTTGTTCATATATATCAATTTCAAAGCCAATCTCTTTCTCCTTATGGTGCATAACATTTCCCGCTAATATATAGTTACTTTTACTCACAACTTCTTGTATTAATTCTGTTCTATCTTTCCATAAACCAGGTACTCCAATAACGATTTGTGTCTCCATCATATGCACTCCACTTCTCATCTATTTTCAATCAATTCTTTCAATCTTCCAAACTAAATTAGCTGGGATATCTTTCTCTAAAAAGGTTAACATCCATACAGTTTTTCCTTTATCGTTCATCAGTAGCACTTTATGGTTTAACTTCCAAGCCACTTCACTAACATGATGAAACATCTTATACATATCTTCTTCTCTAATAAGCTTTTCCTTTTTGATTAACCGCCTCGTTCTATACTCTCTTATTTCTAAGTACACGTCAGCATAAGCCACTTCATGCTGACATGTTATACTACATACGTATTTTTTATTCGGACTACTCTTTTTTATATATACGAACTCGTTTCTATAATTCAATTCTAGTATCTTATTCTTCACTTTTTCTAACTCTTCTATATCCCAATCATATTTCACAGCTAAACGTTTCATTTCAACATGAACGATTTGAAGGGCTTATTCTTTTTTCTCTCTATCTGATAAATATGGAAAAGCCTTCACACTCTCATACTCCACAAAAACATTCATATATTCAGGGAAAATTCTATATTTCTTCTCCCACTCATCGAGTAATGAAATATCATCCACACAATGAATCAAATTCCCTTTCTCATAATCCATTCTTAACTTTGGCATATGTCGACAATATAAAGAAGTAATACTGCTCGTCTCTTTACCAAAAGAGATATCTTCATCGTAGTTGCTTGTAGATGTTAACTGTAATGCTTCTATGTTTCTGGTATGCTCTTTTACTTTTAGAAAACTCAATTGTATATCTCTTATAACCGGCATTTGCTCTCTCCTCTTCGCAATACAACTATGAAATATCTTTGTTAATACGCCTTAATCAATTTCAAGCCAGCCCATTCCCATAGAAAGAAATAACAGTCCGATTACCAAAAAGAGACCCCCAGTTAAAAAATAGAATGGCGCTCCGTGCAATGGATCACTAAATAACTCTATCAAATTTCCAGCTACTACTTTCCATTTCTCTCTCTTTGAATTTTTTTCTTTTAATTCTTTTACAAATCGATAAATACTGAAACTGATTAAAGTGATACCAATTAATAAACATCCTGCTATGATAAGAATTTCCAAATGTAACACTCCATTTAAATACCATCTTCATTTACACCTCATTTTAACTAAAAAAAGCGAAAGAGAACATAATTTTCACTATGCTCTCTTTCGCTTTTTCAAAAACTGTATACCTTATTTTCATTTACTAACAATCCTGAAATAAGAACGAACTGTTAAGTAATAATAACCAATATAAATAACACTATACACACCGATGCTAATTAGTAACGGAACTGCAATTTCATATGGAATAACTGTCGCTAATCCTTTTAGCGCAAATAAAGTGTGTAATATACCAACTCCTAAAGGAATGAAGAAGATAAATCTCATTTGTTTTGCAATTGCCTTTTTCATTTCTTTTTTCGTGACACCGAGTTTTCGAAGAACGATGTAACGCTCACGATCTGCATGTGCTTCTGTCCTCTTTAAGTAACAGTATTGAGTATAGAGATATTTTCTTAAAAAGAAATGCACTAATCATAAAAAAGCCTGCAGTTGTTACACTGCAGACTTTCAAATGTTTAATAAATTGGTTAAGCTAAATATGCTTGTTGTAATGCCTCTAAACCATCTTTATAAATTCCATGGAATAGATTAATTGCCTCTTCATCAGTAACCTCTACAGGAGTGAAGCTACCAGACCATTCAACTAATGATGTGTTAGCATCTTTACCTTCTTTAACACGGATTGTAGATAAATAATTAGTTACAGGGAATGGTGCTTGCATAATTGAATATGTGTAGTAGCGCTCTTTCTCATTAAATGCTTCTAAACGTTCTACAATCGCATCGCCATCAGGATTAGCTAAATGACGTACACGTCCGCCTTCAGTTACTTTACTGCTAGGAATATACGGTAACCAATCTGGAAGTGCATCAAAACCTCCAATTAATTTCCATACTTGTTCAGGTGAAGCTGGAATTTCAATAGATGTAATAGTGTTTGCCATGTTAATTACTCTCCTTTTTATTTAACGTTGATTGGTAGTGGTGCATTAGCTGCAACCAATTTTTGTTCGCGCATTTCTTCCCAGAATGCTGCCGGAATCACTGTTTTTAATGCAGCTTGGTCTTCTGCAATTCGTTCCGGTTTACTTGCACCAGGAATAACAGCAGCAACTGCTGGATTAGCCAATGCAAATTGTAAAGCAGCAGCTTTAATACTGATTCCATGACGATCTGCAAGGTTTTTCATTTTATTAACTTTTGCAATGATTTCTGGTGACGCTTTTTGGTATTCGAAGTGAGCTCCTCCAGCAAGAACACCTGAGCTATATGGTCCACCAACAACAATGTCCATATTATTTTTTACAGCTGCAGGCATTACACGTTCTAATGCACGCTCATGGTCTAATAATGAATAGCGACCAGCTAGTAAAGATACATTTGGTTTTGCTTCTTCTAAGTCCAGCATAAGTTCAATTGATTCTACTTTATTCACTCCAAGTCCCCAGCCTTTAATTACACCTTCATCACGTAATTGCGTAAGTGCACGGAATGCTCCTGTTCGAGCAATTTCAAATTGTGAAATCCACTCATCTCCATAAAAATCTTGTGCTACGTCATGAATATAAACAAAATCTAGACGATCTGTTTTTAAACGTTTTAAACTGTCTTCAATAGAACGAAGAGTTGCGTCCGCACTGTAGTCGTTGATAATTTTATTTTTACGACCAAATTCGAATAGTCCGCCTTTTTCACCTAAATCACGTGTAGATGGATCTTCCAATTCATCTGAAATAATTCGACCTACTTTTGTACTTAAGAAGTACTCGTCACGATTTCTTTTCGATAGTGCTTCACCAAGACGAATCTCTGCTAAACCAGATCCATAAAGTGGAGCTGTATCAAAGTAACGAACACCATTATCCCAAGCAGCATCCACTGTTGCAATTGCTTCTTCTTCCGGAATATTACGGTACATATTACCTAGTGGTGCCGTACCAAAACCAAGTGTACCTTTTAATAAATCTTTCATTTAAAATCTCCTCCTAAAATTTATATAAAAATGATTAATGGATGTAAATAATGTGAAAAGGGATGACCGATCAAAACACGATAGTTATGAAAAATAACGTATATGCTTTTTAGTTCTACACTACTCATTTCCCTCTCACGTATGTAATTATGTCTTATCTACAACGCAATAAAAAGTACGCACTTTAAAGTGTTATAGATACTAATAAGTAACAATTTTATGTTTCAACGTCTGTAGCTCCAAAATAAAATTATTAAAAATGATTTTATTTAAAAAAAACCACTATTCTTGCGGAGGTAACTATAGAAATTATCAGTGGAACATAGAAAGTTGTTATTATTCTTCATAAAAAAAGGCAACAACGAAATGAAATATGTTCGTTGTTGCCTTTTTACCTTCTCTAAAATATTAAATTACATTTTGAACAAAAAGGCGCAGCATTCCCTTTTCTAATTCTCGCATCACATTTTGGGCAATATACATATCGCTCTTCTATCATTTGTCGCTCTATCATATGTAAGGATACTATTCTCATACTGCACATAATCCCAATTAATATAAGGCTAACAATGAGTAGCATACCTCTCGCCCTCCCCCTTTATCATTTTACCATAAAATAACAAACCCGATTCTCTCATCTAGAACCGGGTTTATACTTACAATCCTAACTTCACCTTCGCGCCATCAGGAATTATTTCTTCTTCTATTTGCACTTTATCGTGCACAGACTTTCCTCTCGTAATTACATGCCAGTAGGAACCTTTTTGCAGTGTATCCACTCCATCAATTGTTATCTCTTTTTTGTTTCCATCCTTATCATATGTGTTCACTGTGTATGCACGGCCTTTATTTCCACCTAAATCTTTTCCATCGTTATCAATTACCGCATAACGATATTCTAATTTAAGAAACGGATTCATGGAATCTACTGTAGCACTCCCATTTAACAAATATGCCGCTCCTGCTATGATGACAAGTAATGATCCTAAAATAAATCTTTTCATCTATATTCCGCCTTTCATTATGTTTTTCTATAAGACCTTTCTAAGTATAGAGAGCATTTCTTAATAAAAACTCGTGCGGTTTCTTAACTTTTTCTTAATGTAACAGGGCTTTGCATCAGCGCTTCGATAAATAAAGCCATATTAATAATAAAAGGAGGCTGCCGCCTCCTTTATTTACTCATCACTGTATTTCTTTTTTGTCTGTATAAATAAAACACACTCACAATCAATGCAATACTTCCGCCAAAATACAAACCATACTCTATCGCAACTGCTACAATTCTTTCAATATGTTGTCCAAATAAAGAACCTAGTACGAAATAAACGAGTGTCCAAACAAATCCTGTCGTATAAGAATACAAAGCATACGTCTTAAATGACATATTATTCATTCCAACTAAATACGGCACGATATGTCTTACAACTGGTATGAAATAGCTTGTCACTAACGCGTACTTTCCGTATTTATCAACCATTTCTTGTGATTTTATTAAATACTTCGCTTTTTTCTTTTTCATCAATTTATGGAGTACCTTCGTGCCAAATACCTTCCCTAATATATATCCTAAAGAAAGCCCTGATACAACACCTAAATATGTTAATACAAATGAAGGAACAACACTTAATATACCTACTGAAGATACGAAACCACCACTCATAACAATCATTTCATCTGGAATTGGCATACCGATAATACCTAACCATAAACAGAAAAATAATGCCCAATAACCGTATTGCTCGATATAGGATAATAATTCATGTAATTCCATTATGCATACGCTCTCCTTAGTTCTTTTTTGCAACTAAAGACGTAGGCTGGCGGGAAATTGAGCCATACTTTTTCTAGTGTAATTTCAGGGAAGAAATGCTGTATAAACCCTTTTTTCACAAGTGAATATTGAAATGTAATGAATTCACCATTCTCATGTATCGCTTCCATCGCATTATTTAAAATGCGCTTTGAAACTTCTTCTGGTAAAGAAGTGAAAGGCAACCCTGATAAAACGTAATCAATGCATTCTATATTGAGCTCCTCCATATACTTCTTTATATTTTCAGCTGAACCGTGTACAACAATGACATTCTGCTCATCTTTAAACTTTCTTTTTAATTCTTTGAAAAATACTTCATTAATTTCAATAAGAAGAAATATTGTTTCCTTCTTTTTTCTCTTCATAATCTCTTTCGTAAAAACCCCTGTGCCAGGCCCTAACTCTACAATACATTTCGCTTTATTAAAATCAATTACATCGACCATTTTCTTTGCTAATATTTTTGAACTTGGCGCAATTGCACCAGTATGTTTTGGATGCTTTATAAATTCATGTAAAAATGTAATGAGCTGCATGTAAACCTCTCCTCATTCTTTCGATAGTTTTTAACTTGTGTCTAAGTATAACTATCGTTTCTTAATAAAAATTGAGGAAGTTTCTTAAGATTTTATGAAGAATAAAAAAACAGCTATCGCGTGTAGCGATAGCTGCCCCTTATTACTTCGCACTCACGATCTTATAATAAGAACGAACCGTTAAGAAGTAATATCCAATATAGATGACACCGTATACTCCAATACTAATGAGAAGCGGAATCATAATTTCAAATGGTAATATATTTGATAAACCTTTTAGTGCAAATAAGCTGTGTAAAATACCGATTACTAACGGAATAGCGAAGATAAAGCTTACTTGTTTTGCGATAGCTTTCTTCATTTCTTGCTTCGTTACACCAACTTTATGAAGGACAATGTAACGATCACGGTCAGCACTTGCTTCTGTTAATTGTTTAAAGTAAATAATTGAGCCTGTTGCTAATAGGAATACTAATCCTAAGAATAACCCAATAAACATCATTAAGCCTGTCGTTTCAAGCCCCATTTGGAATCCTGTATAGAAATCGTTAAATGGTTTTAAAACTTCTGATTCTCCAGCTGGCATAATGCTTGCTAATTTTGCTGTTAACTCTTTACTATTTCGCTCACCTTTTACATCAATATTTTTTACAGTACGCGTTTCGTTTACTTGTTTCACTTGCTCATATGTTTTATCAGGAACGATTACAAATAGTTCATTTAAATTTGTAAGGCTTCTATTATTTACACCTTTAATTTTTAATTCTTTTGACTCATTTCCAACAGGGAATACAGCTGTATTTCCTGTATAAAGAGGACCAAAATCAAGTTTCTCAATATATAAGCTATCATATACGAAAGCTTCATTCGCACTTAAATTTACAGGTTCTACATCTAAATGTTTCACATGTTTATTAAAGCTTGATTGAGAAATAAGCTGGTACTGATTCGTAACATTATAGTGTGTGTTCAGAACTTGATCAGCTCTTTCACCTTTAAATGTTCCTTTCACAGGAATCATTTCAACTTCTGATTCATATGTGACTGGGTGATTATTCTTCTCTCCAGCAAGTATTTCATTTACTTTTTTATCTAATGCTGCATCTTTTTTCTCATAGGAATAACTATACGGCGCAGCAACTTTTGATTGCGTAAATGTGTTGTAATACATCGTAACTGACGTACCAACCGCTGTTAATGTAACTGCACTTAAAATAGCGATTGTCGCCAATGATTTCGCATTTCCTTTAATACGATATAGTAACTGCGATGTCGTTACCATATTCATACCATTATAAAATGCTGACTTATTATTTCTTGCACGTTTCAATACAAATACTGTGAAGAACATGAACAGTAAATAAGTCCCTGCTACTGTCGCTAATAAAATATATAATGCAACGACCATAAAGTCTGCATACATAACTGCTTTCATGTACATTAGCGCTAAAAAATAACCTGAACCGATTAAGAAAACTGAAATTAATGCCATGATGACAGATCCTTTTGGCATTGCTTCTCCTTCACGTTCTGCACGGAAAAGTTCAATTAACTTAAAGCGATAAATTAAACGATATCCTTGAAGTGATGTATATAAAATAATCACAAAGAAAATAATTGCTGTATCAATAATGGCAGCCATCGGTACTTCAAAATGAACGTTTAAATTTAATCCCATCATATTTACTAATAACTCAAGGAATAATTTCGAAAGGACACTACCGATCGCAATCCCGATTACTAATGACATTAATCCCATTAACATATTTTCATAAAAGAGCATTTTACCAATTTGTCTTTTACGAATACCTAATAACGAATATAAGCCAACTTCTTTTTTACGTTTACGTGTAAAGAATCCGTTCGAATATATAATGAACACTGCTACGAAAATGATAAGCATCACACTGGAAACTTGGAACGCTCCGCTAATTTTTTTTGAAGCTTCTGCTGCTTTTTCCATTTGTGAATTATATTGCAGTGCTTTAAATGTAAAATAAATAACAATACTAAAAATCATAGATGCGAAATATACAAAGTAGTCTTTAAAGTTCCGCTGTATGTTGCGGAGGGCAATGCTAGATAAGGTCATCAGCCATACCTCCAGAAATAGAAGACATTACGTCAACGACTTTTTGGAAGAACTGTTTACGCGTTGATTCACCACGGTGCAATTCTTTATATAGTTCACCATCTTTAATGAAAATAACTCGTTTACAATAACTTGCTGCAAATGCATCATGCGTTACCATTAAAATTGTTGAGTTATCATATTCATTTAATGACTTCATACTTTCAAGTAAATCTGTTGCAGATTTAGAATCAAGCGCTCCAGTTGGCTCGTCCCCGAAAATCATACTTGGATTCGTAACGATTGCACGTGATGCTGCGCAGCGCTGCTTCTGTCCACCAGATACTTGATATGGGAACTGACTTAAAATATGATCAATACCAAATTTCTTTGAGATTTCAAGAACGCGGCGATCAATCTCACTCGCTTTCACCTTTGATAACGCAAGTGGTAAAGCGATATTCTCTTTCACTGTTAACGTATCTAATAAGTTATAATCTTGGAAAATGAAACCTAAATGATCGCGGCGGAATAACGCTAACTTATCATCATTCATTTTCACAATATCTTTTCCATCAATTAAAATTTCACCGTTCGTCGCATTATCAATTGTAGAAAGAACGTTTAGTAAAGTCGTCTTACCAGAACCAGAAGGTCCCATAATTCCAACGAACTCACCTTCTTTTACTTGTAAGTTAATACCTTTTAACGCTGAAAATTTATTACCACCCGTGTCATATACTTTTTCAATATTTTTTGCTTCTAATACTGTTTTCATCTCGACATCCCTCATTTCTTCTATTCTCTATTTTCAACTATATACACTCTCTACTCTTGCCACTATCGATGTTTCTTACACAAACATGACAGTTATGTAAGGCACATAAGTAAAGAAATCAAAAAGTTAACGTAATGAATTAAAGTACTTTGTTACTATAACATTGGGATATCATACCATCCATTCATTCTCCTTACAGGAACATTACAATTTTGTAAGGTAAAAAATGCACCTACAAAGTTGTGCACGAAATGTCGGATGGAGCTATTTCGTTCCTGCTATTCTATGTACAGAGGAGGTCATAATATGGATTCACTTAAAAATATGAATGCTGCAATGCAGTATATCGAAAACAACCTTACACATGAAATTGATTTTAAAGAAGTCGCAAAAATAGCTTACTGCTCCGAATATCATTTCAAGAGAATGTTTTCTTTTTTAGCTGGCATATCACTATCAGAATATATTCGCTGTAGACGTCTTACTCTCGCTGCCTTTGAACTAAAAAACAACAATGTAAAAGTCATTGATATCGCTATAAAATATGGATACAACTCACCAGATTCATTCGCTCGTGCATTTCAAAACTTGCACGGTATAACACCTTCAGAGGCCCGAAATAGTAGCCATTCTTTGAAGGCTTATTCACCAATGACCTTCCAATTATCCATTCAAGGAGGAAATGAAATGAACTATCGAATTGAAGAAAAAGAGCCCTTTCGAATTATAGGTATTGCAAAACGAGTACCAATCGTTTTTAACGGTGTAAATGAAGAAATTGCTTCTATGTGGAAAAGTTTAAACCCAGAGTCTATTCAAACATTAAAGTCCCTTTCAAACATTGCACCTACTGGAATTATTAGTGCTTCTACTAATTTTTCTGAAGGAAGAATGGCGGAAAAAGGAGAACTTGATCACTATATTGGAGTAGCCACAACAAAGGATTGTCCAGAGCAGTTTAAACAACTCGAAGTCGCAGCTTCAACATGGGCTATATTTGAAGCTGTCGGTCCATTTCCTGATGCACTACAAAATGTATGGGGGCGTATTTATTCTGAATGGTTCCCTTCTTCGAACTATGAACTAGCGGAAGGACCGGAAGTATTGTGGAATGAACAGAAAGACATATCTTCTCCAAACTTTAAAAGTGAAATTTGGATACCGGTTTTGAAGAAGTGATAAAAAAACAAAGCTGCTCTTCCCTAAAAGGAAAAGCAGCTTTATTTACATTTTCAACTCTTCTTTATAAATACTATATGACTTTATTGTTGATACGATAATACATATTAATATGATTCCAATCCCCATAAAAATATTAAATGGATCTGGAAGCAAAGCCCCGGCATATATACAAAGTGAACCTATTACAAATACCCTCGAAGCAAATCTATGTGTTTTTCTCCAAACTACAGGATTTTCTAATGTCCAGTCCATTCGAATGCCTACTAACCCGTTCGGCTTCGTTTGTTGCATGTAATTACCTAGTACAAGAAACAATGTTCCAAGTCCAAAATTAAATGCAATTGAGCCCGATGCAATATAATTAGACGCTGCTAATAGTGCAAATATGTTACATCCAAATCCGATAAAGAGAATGGCATAATTAATCGCTGAAAGAACTTTGGATTGCTGTGTAGACTTATCTTTTATGAATCCAAAAACTAGCCATATCATATAGAGCACTACCATACTACCTATCGAGAATGAACTTGCTTCTATTTTAGAAAAATATCCATCTACTACTCCTGCTGCATTATAATGGCGTGGAATTTGTTCTGGTAAATATGGCCATACAATATACCATCCAATTGCAATGCCAATAATTAAACTCCATGGTAATACGTGTCTTTTCATCCTCTCTCCCCCATAATTTTTTATTAGGCCCCTATTTCTTTTTTATAAGCAATATATGAATATCCCATCGTTAATCCTACTGCACCAATAATAATTCCAACCATTACGAAAGATTTCCACGTTACTGGTGCAAAAACACTTAAAATCATAATGATCCCCAATGCAACAAACACCTTTCCGCTAAAACGGTGTGTCTTTCTCCATACTTCTTCGCTACTTAACGTCCACGGCGTTTTTATACCTACAAAATAATTTGGTTTACATTGTGGTAAATAGTTTCCGATGACTATAAATAAAATACCCACTAATAATTCCGGCACGCGATTAATGAATAAATTGTATCCTAATCCACTTGTAATAATATCTATATTCCCTACAAATAGTAGCAGTAATATCCCGTTATTCATCATCATAAAAGCTTTAGAAAACTTCTCGTAGTTCGCTTTCTTTGGATCAATCTTTGGTAACACGTTTAGAAAAATATATAAAACAATCATAATTCCAATCATAGAAAGCATTCCATACAATTTAGAAGAATATCCATCTACTTTACCTCCGCTCCAATGCGTTGCAATTGTATCCGGTAAATGTGGCCAAGCAAACGCCCAAGCTAAACAAGTTATAACAATTAATAAGATTGCAAAAAGATGCTTTTTCATTTCCCCTCTTCCCCCTTATTCGTAAATGTAAACACCCAAGTCAACAAATCTTGAAAGACCGTTGTGTTTAAAGAGTACACAATGAATTGCCCTTTCTTTTCATCTTGAATAAGTTCAGCATTTTTAAGTGCGCTTAAGTGGTGTGAAATACTTGGTTTTGTCATATTGAAATGTTCAGCAATCTCACCAGCGGTTAGATCACCTTCTTTTAATAAGTCTAAAATTTTTCGCCTTGTTGGATCTGCTAATGCTTTGAATGCTTGATTCAATGTCTTTCTTCCTTTCGATAATTAGACATTTAGATATTTATCTAAATATTAAACCGATTACCGTTATTTGTCAATTTCATCCAGCGCCCTTTTTACTTTTCTCACTTTTAACCTATACTGTTTACTAGCTTATCTTTCAACATAATGAAAAGACTTGAAACACATGATACACTATAGCTACAATTGTTTTTTTGAGGAGGAATATACATATGTATAAAATTTTAATCGTTGAAGACGATCCAAATATTTCATCATTACTGCAATCTCACATTCAGAAGTACGGTTATGAGGCTGTGGTAGCGGAGAATTTCGATGATATTATGGAATCGTTTAACGCCGTGAAACCACATCTTGTTTTACTTGATGTAAACTTACCGAAATTCGATGGTTTCTACTGGTGCCGTCAAATTCGTCATGAATCTACTTGTCCAATTATTTTCATTTCAGCTCGTGCTGGTGAGATGGAACAAATTATGGCAATTGAAAGCGGTGCGGATGATTACATTACAAAACCGTTCCACTACGATGTTGTAATGGCGAAAATTAAAGGACAATTACGTCGTATTTACGGTGATTATGCACCGAATATTTCTGAACGTATCGTTGAAGTAGAAGGTTTAAAACTATTCCCAGAACGTCCTGAAATTCACTTCGGATCTGAACAAGTTCTTTTAACGAAGAAAGAAGCTATTTTAGCTGAAATGTTATTATCTAAATTCCCTCGTACAGCGAGCCGTGAAGATTTATTAGCTGCGCTTTGGGATGACGAGAGCTTCGTTGAAGAAAATACATTAAACGTAAACATTACGCGTCTTCGTAAAAAGTTTAATGAGCTTGGCATTGAGAACTCTATTGAAACAGTACGTGGACTTGGATATCGCTTTAACGCAACTTGGAGTGAATAAGCATGAAGCTATTTTTACGTGATCATTTTGCATTTTTCCTACTGTACGTATTAAACTTCGGTATCATTTTCGTTCTTTATGATGCAGTAGATGGATTTCAAAACAATAAATTCTACTTCGTCGTTTTAAGTTTATATTTATTCATTTGTTTCCTCGCTTATCGTTACGTTCGCAATCGTAGAATGTACCATAGATTAAGTGAGCAACCAGAAAAAATGGAAGATGCGTTTATTGAAAGAGCGACTGCTCCGATGCCTCACGGTGTCAATGAACTCGTGCGTACGCAGTACCGCCTCTTCCAAAAAGAACTACAATCGTATGAAGTAAAACAACAAGAACATCAACTATTCATTAACCATTGGGTACATCAAATGAAAACACCTGTTTCTGTTATGCAGCTTATGGTGCTAGAAATGGAAGACGAGCATTTAATTCCAAAGTTTAAAAAAGAATTAGAGCGTCTAAACCAAGGGCTTGATATGGCCTTATACATGGCTAGGTTAAATAACTTCCATGAAGATTTCCATGTCGAGACGATTTCATTAAAAGATACGGTAACAAAAAATATTAATGGCTTAAAAGAACTATTCATTCGTAATGGTGTCTTCCCTGTTTTAGAAGTCCATTCTGATTTAAAAGTTACTTCTGATGCGAAATGGCTAAAATTTATCATCTATCAGTTAATGACAAATGCTGTTCGTTACTCTGGTGAGCGCGGAAAGAAAGTTTTCTTATCTGCTTACCGAAACGGAAAAGATATTATTTTAGAAGTTCGTGATGAAGGTGTTGGTATTCCGCAAGAAGATATTCGAAGAGTATTTGAACCGTTTTACACTGGGAAAAACGGTCGCGCATTCGGAGAATCTACTGGTATGGGCCTTTATATTGTAAGTAAAATTTGTGATTATTTAGGTCACTCGGTCAAACTAGATTCTGAAGTTGGTAAAGGAACGACGATTAAAATCATCTTCCACAACGCTGCAAATAATCAAGCAGAACATACGGAGAAGGTGACCGAAGTATGATCGTAACATATGCAAGCAAAATGTATGAGAACTCACTCTCATACATTTTTTGCAATACAACTACTTCTATATCTTCTAGCCGGAGGTATAATCTATGACATTTTGGCAATTTGCATTTAAAAACGTCACGCGCAACTCGAGAGCTTATTTTGCTTACTTTGTAAGTAGTTCCTTTTCCATTGCTGTGTTCTTTTCGTTTGCTGTTTACTTATTCCATCCGAAATTACAAAACTTTGACATGACCTCTGAAATTTCAGGATTAATGATATTTTCAGAAGTAGTAATTGTATTTTTCTCTTTCTTCTTTTTACTATATTCCATTGGTACTTTTTTAAAAGTTAGAAAAAAACAATTTGGTATTTTGACCATTTTAGGAATATCGAGAAAACAATTACATCGTCTTGTTTTTATGGAGAATATGTTAATCGGGATTTTATCTATCTTTTTCGGCATGCAGTTTGGAGTTGTTTTTTCGCAATTTTTCTTATTAGTAACAGCCAAACTTACGCATGTTCCAGGAATATATTTATACGGTCCTACTAACGCGTTTATTTTAACAACCATTGTTTTCCTTAGTCTTTTTATCATTGTATCCGCATTCACACCAATGCTTATTCGTACAAAAAAAGCAGTACACCTTTTAAAAACAAATGGTGGAAAACAAAAAGAAAGAAAACCATCCATACTTGTTTCATTATTTGGTGCGATTTGTTTATTTGGTGGTTATGCGTTAGCTGGAAATCCTAAATATTTCGTATCAGTAAACCCGCAAATCGGTGTTATATATATGGTTTCAAGTATTTTCGTTATCCCAACGCTTGTTACAATTGGAACATATTTCTTCTTTTCACAAATTAGTTTCTTACTTATTTATATTTTAAAGAAAAGAAGGAAGTTTTATATGAAACGGATTAATATGCTTTGGATTTCGGATTTAGCGAGCCGTATTCGAACGAATATTAATATGCTTTTTATTGTAGCGATGCTATCTACTATCGCTTTCACAATGATTACGTTTCTATATGGATTCGGGAAATTTATTAAGCTAGAAGTTAATAGAACTTCTCCTTTCCCAATTTCTTATTTTTCTTATGAGGCGAACCCTTTTGTTACAGAGCATTTAAATTGGCTTGAGCAACAATTACAAAAAGAGCATTTCCCTTATCAAAAAATAAAAGCTGATATATATGAAACACCACTAAAAGAAGATAAAGATATAGCTATTTATAATGACGTATACGCAATTAAGCAAAGTGACTATAACAAACTTGCAGATTCTTTACGAATGAAACAACTATTTATGGATGATAACGAAGTATATGTGTTAACAGGGACATCTTATTTCACTATATTCAACGAATTTGAGCAAAGCTACAAAAGAGATTACATTACACTCTCTAGTACAAATACGAAATTACGAGTAAAAGGCTATGAGCATGTGAATGCAATTCCATCTGGCTTTTCATATCAAACGATAGTTTTGCCTGATGTTATCGTAAATAACTTACCTAGCACCGTAAAGCATATATCAGCATACAATTACAAAATTCAAAACTGGGAACAGACATATAAAATTGCTGATAATTTTATGAAAAAAGTACAAAAAGATCGAGATAATTTCCAATATGAAGGGCCTCTCATTCGCTACTTTGAATCGGCAAACTCTTTATATAGAATAACATCAGGCAGTGCTGCATTCTTCCTAATCGGGACATTTTTAGGAGTTATCTTCTTCATTGGAGCTAGTAGCGTTCTTTACTTCAGAATGTATACGGATTTGACGAACGAACAAGAGAAATATATAACAATTTCTAAAATCGGTGTAACAGATACAGAGATGAAACGATCTGCAACCATTCAACTTAGTATTTTATTTTTCATTCCGTACATTATGGCATCCATTCATACAATGTTCGCAACAAAAATGCTACAAGATGTAATTGGTTTATCTCTGTTCAAAGAAGTTTCAGCTGTTCTTATTATTTTTGGATTCGTTGAAATCGTATTTTTCGTATTCATTCGTTCACTTTATATGCAAAAATTATCACAATACACAAGTGGACAAAATATTTAAAACAAACTTGATGAAAAGAGTATTTCTTATGCTCTTCTCATCTTCACCCTATCAGGAGGTTCAGGTGAATGACATTTTGGCAGTTTGCATTTAAAAACGTGACGCGGAACGCCAGAGCTTATTTCGCCTATTTTGTAAGCAGTGCGTTCTCCATCGCAATCTTTTTCTCATTTGCAGTTTATTTATTTCATCCTAAATTGCATATGACAGACGTGAATTATTCTCTGAACATATTAATGACAATTTCAGAAGTTGTCATTGTGTTCTTTTCATTTTTCTTTTTACTGTATTCAATCGGGACGTTTTTAAAAGTACGAAAAAAACAGTTCGGGATTTTAACAGTACTTGGCATATCTCAAAAACAATTAAAGCGACTCATATTTATAGAAAATATGTTAATTGGTGCTCTTTCTATATTTTTTGGCATTCAACTTGGAGTTGTCTTTTCACAGTTCTTTTTATTAGTTACCGCCAAAATTACACACGTACCTGGTTTATATTTATATCCGCCTACAAGTGCTATCGTTTTAACTATCATCATCTTTCTCGGGCTCTTCATTCTCGTATCATCTTTTACACCGATGCTCATTCGCACGAGAAAAGCCGTACGTCTTTTAAAAGAAGGAAAACAACAAAAAGAAAGAAAAGCATCCGTGCTCATCTCTCTATTTGGTGCGGCATGTTTAATAACTGGATATGTATTAGAATCCAATCCATTATATTTTATGTCGTTAGGCGATACCATTGGGCTTTTATATGCCGTCTCTAGTATATTTGTTATTCCATCGCTTATTGCAGCTGGAACATACTTTTTCTTTTCACAAATTAGTTTTTTACTTATTCGTATTTTAAAAATGCGAAGAACGTTTTATATGAAACGAATTAATATGCTTTGGATTTCGGATTTAGCAGCGCGCATTCGGACAAACATTAACATGCTCTTTATTGTAGCGATGCTATCAACACTCGCTTTTACAATGATTACATTCTTATACGGTTTTGGGAAATTTACAAAGTTTGATGCAATTAGACAAAACCCTTTCCCGTTTACGTATTTATCACATACTGAAAATACATTAGCTGATGAACATTTAAACTGGTTAGAGCAGAAATTTAATGAAGAGCATTTTACTTATACGAAATTTAAAACGGATATATATGAAGTATCTTCAGCTGAAGATAACACGCAGCTCTATTACGCAATTAAACAAAGTGACTATAATGTACTTGCTAAAGCATTAAATTGGGAAAAACTCACGGTAAATAAGAATGAATCTTATATTCTTATGAAAGACTTAGATGATCAAGTTATTGGAACACTTCACAATGAAGAAAAGAAAAATACTCTTACACTTACTCAAAACAATTTACAACTACAAGTGAAAGAATATAAAAGTTATAGCCCATTCCCAAACAGCTTAATATACCAATTACTCATACTATCTGATGAAACTGTAGAATCCTTATCCACAGTTTCCAAACAAATGAGTGTATATAACTTCAAAGTTACAGATTGGGAAAAAGCACATAATATCGGTTCATCGTTTATCACAAAAATCAATAACGACAATGCAGCAATTCAAGCAGAGCATCCACCGTTCCATGCAAGTGAAGCGAGCGATTCTCTATACACAACAAAACTAAATGTCGCTTCGTTCTTCTTAATTGGTACTTTCTTAGGTGTTATTTTCTTTATCGGTGCTGGTAGTGTTCTTTACTTCCGAATGTATACAGATTTAACAAATGAGCAAGAAAAATATATAACGATTACGAAAATTGGCTTAACTGAAACTGAAATGAAACGTTCAGCGACAATTCAGCTTGCGATTCTTTTCTTCGTGCCTTACATTATGGCATCAATCCATACGATGTTTGCGACAAAGATGCTACAAGAAGTTTTACATCTCTCGTTCTTCGCTGAGATTACAGTCGTACTGTTGATTTTTGGAACAGTTGAAATTTTATTTTTCCTTTTAATTCGTTCCTTTTATATGCAAAAATTATCACAACATATTAAGTTTTAAAAGTAGAAAGGTGATTACTATGGAAGAAGTATTACACATAAAAAACGTCTCAAAAGTATATGAGGGAAAAGTCCCTCATACTGCTTTAAAAAATATAAATTTACACGTAGATAAAGGGGAATTCGTTGCCATTATGGGGCCATCTGGTAGCGGGAAATCTACATTTTTAAACGTTATTTCTACAATTGATTCTCCTACTTCTGGTGACGTCGTTATTAACGGAAAAAAACCACACACATTTCGTAGAGAGAAGTTAGCTATTTTCCGCCGCCAAGAGTTAGGATTTGTTTTCCAAAACTTTAACCTACTAGATACACTAACAATCGGTGAAAATATCGTACTACCTTTAACATTAGATAATGTTCCATTAAAAGAAATGGATGAAAAGCTTGATAACATTTCAAAAAAGCTTGGAATTGATCATATTTTGGACAAACGTATTTTTGAAGTTTCTGGAGGACAAGCACAGCGTACTGCAGTAGCACGCGCTGTTATTCATCACCCTTCTCTCTTACTAGCCGATGAACCGACAGGGAACCTGGATTCAAAAGCCGCTATTGATGTAATGGAGTTATTTACGAAATTAAACAAAGAAGAAGATGCAACGATTTTAATGGTTACGCACGATCCGTTTGCAGCAAGTTATTGTAACCGTGTTATTTTCATTAAAGATGGAGAGCTTTACAATGAACTGCACCGCGGATTATATCGCGAGAAGTTTTATCAAGAAATATTAGATGTTCTAGCCTTATTAGGAGGAAGACGTGGATGACGTTTTGGCAATTCGCATTTAAAAATGTCTCACGTAATTCAAAAGCATATTTCGCCTACTTTATAAGTAGTGCGTTTTCTATCATGGTTTTCTTTTCATTTACTGTATACGCGTATCATCCACGCTTACAGAGTGTACAAAGCTTTCAAGAACGTGATCCTCTAATGAATTTAGCTAGTACAGCACAGCTTGTGATTGTTATGTTCTCGTTCTTCTTTCTCTTATATTCAATTGGAACATTTTTAAATGTGCGGAAGCAGCAATTCGGGATACTTACGATTCTCGGTATCTCACAGAGACAATTAAAAAAATTGTTATTTACTGAAAACATGATAATCGGGATATTATCTATCTTTATCGGGATACAAGGTGGCCTTGTATTTTCTAACTTTTTCTTATTAGTCACTTCGAAATTAACCAGTTCGAAAGGTCTATATTTATATTGGCCAACAGAAGCGATTATCGTTACAACCGTAACGTTTATCATTTTATTTTTAATCGTTTCTACATTTACACCAATGTTTATTCGTACTCGAAAAACAACGAAGCTTATTAAGTGCGTTAACAAAGAGAAGAGCGAGAAAAAACCCTCTATACTCATTTCACTATTTGCTTTAACTTGTTTAGGACTATGTTATTATATTGCCGGTTATCCGCAAGGCTACATAACGGAAAAAAATGCACAAAATGGATCTGTATTCTTAATTATGTTATCTATTTTACCGCTTGTAGTGATTGGGACGTATTTATTTTTTTCACAAACATTTCTTCTCTTTATCTATATTTTAAAGAAACGAAGAAAGTTTTACTTAAAACAAATAAATATGTTATGGATTTCAGATTTAGTTTCTCGTACACGCAGTAATATTAATGTACTCTTTATTGTTTCTATGCTATCTGCACTTGCATTTACAATTATTATCGGGTTATTTGCTGCAAACAATAATACGAAAGCACCCATACTAGAACGATATCCAATACCATTCACCTATACATCAGAAGGTGTTAATGCATTTGAACAAAAGCATATTACTACGATTGAAACTGAACTTACAAATGCTAATTTTCAATATGACAAATATAAGTTTACCGTTTTAAAAGATACAGCTTTAAAAGAATCAATTGCCATTATGAAAATGAGTGATTATAACGCAATAGCACAGCAATTAAACAGACCAAAAATCACTCTCGATTCTTCACAAGTTTATAATATTTCTCGCTATTCACCAGCGTTATTAAATCTCGTGTCTAACCCATTTGCGAAGCAGAACACAATTACACTTGGCTCTAATAAAAAGGAATTTCAAATTAAAGGTTTTATTAATAGAGGAATTGAGCCTCCCTTTGCATTACCCCACTTAATTGTGATGCAAGATGAAGTAATTGAAAATATGATTCCTCATATTGAAACAATTACAGTCTATAACTACTTCGTGGAAAATTGGGAAAATGCAATTGTCCCAACAAAAAATATATTAAAAAGCTTAGATCATGATGCAGAAACCTTGTATGAAGCACATAAAAATGAAGAAGATTTCATTAAACCATTTTATATTTATACAGCTACGGATGAACTCGTTCATAGTAAAGGAAATGCAGTCGCTCAATTCTTTATTTGGGCATTTCTTGGCTTTATTTTCTTTATCGGAGCAGCTAGTGTTTTATATTTCCGTATGTATAATGACTTAACAACTGAAAGACAAAAGTATATTACGATTACAAAGCTTGGCTTAACTGAATCAGAAATGTTTCGCTCTGCAACGATTCAATTAGGAATTTTATTTTTCGTTCCTTACATCGTTGCTGGTGTTCACACATTATTTGCGGTTAAGTTTTTACAAAGTATGTTTTCTTTCTCCTTACTAAAAGAGACATGTATCGTACTCACCTTTTTCGGGATTATCGAGATTATTTTCTTCTTCTTAATCCGTTCTCTGTACATTAATAAATTATCACAGCATATAAAAATATGAATAAAATAGCCTTGTGCAATATGCACAAGGCTATTTTCAATAGTTTTTAATAATTAGCAGCAATATCCGCCGTAGCCGCCAGCATAACCGCCGTAACCACCATAGCCACAACCGCCGCCTCCGCCGAAGCAGCTAGCACCGATGATAATTAATAAAATAAACAATACGATTAGAAGCGCAAAACCGCCTCCGCAACCATGTCTGCGGTTACAATCATCATGTCTGTGTTCACACTTTTCGCTCATTACCCTATTCCTCCTTTAGTATCATTCATAACAAGTTCACCTTGCTCTAAATGAGGGGATTCCATTTATATTATGTTTTCAGGGCGAATAGGAAGCTTGGCTTACCTAAAAACGGGCTTGTTTTAGGAATTGGGCTTAATCAAAAAAAGATACCTATTCAGGTATCCTTTAAAGAAACATATTCAACAAAAGAGCAAAACCAAATGCAATAAATGATAACAATGTTTCCAGCACCGTCCAAGTTTTAAATGTTTCCTTCACCGTCAAACCTAAATACTCTTTTACAAGCCAGAACCCTGCATCATTTACGTGAGAAAACATTAATGAACCTGCACCGGTTGCAATAACAAGCAACTCTAAATTCACACCAGACATGTGCTGAATAACTGGTGAAACAATCCCTGCTGCTGTCGTTAATGCTACTGTCGCTGAACCTGTTGCAATTCGAATTAATCCAGCTACCATGAAAGCTAATACAATTGGTGATAACGATATATGTTCTGCCATTTGCGCAATGGCCGTTCCAACGCCACTTTCAATTAATATTTGTTTAAATCCACCGCCTGCACCGATAATTAAAATAATGGAACCGACCGGTAATAAACTTTCGTCTGTTAATTTTTTAATCATCTTTTTATTAATTCCTTGTCTTATTCCAAGTAAATAAAATGCTGCGAAACATGAAATAAGTAAAGCAATTACTGGACTTCCAATAAATGCAAAAAATTCAGTCATCTTTTTCGGTAATGAAATATATGGTGCAACGACCGATAAAATCATCAATACAACTGGTAATAAAATAATAAAGAATGAAACTTTCCGACTCGGTAAATCGGTTGAGACAGTCGTAACTCGAATAAGCTCTGGTTCATTTTCAGGTATAACCGATACGATAAACTTAACTAAATCTATACAATTCAATCAAATTTACACAAGTTAGTGCTTCATCGTGTTCTCGCAGCCCCAAAGGGACGAGGGGTATAACACTCCACACGAGGCAGTATCGTTACCTCCTATTATCAAGCATTTATTTTACCCATCTTGATAAATTTATCGACGCATTTACATCCCTATCGTGATGGCTATTGCATGAAGCACAACGCCACTCACGAATTTTTAAACTCCACTGTCCTTCTGGTTGAACTGAATGGTCGTATTTTACTCCGCAACATGAACAAATCTTGCTTGAAGCGAACCATTTATCAGCTTTTACATACGCAATGCCATACTTCTCGCACTTGTATGATAAACATTGAAAGAAGAAGTGTAATTTTTGAAATGAAAATGCTTTCGATAGTTTTTTGTTTTTTAACAGGTTTGAGATAGGTAAGTCTTCCACAACAATCCTCATTGGTTTGGTTTTCACCAATTTAGCTGTTGCTTGATGGATATGGTTATTTCGGATATTCGTAATTTTCCTAGATAACCGCAGGTGCTCAGCTTTCGCTTTTTCATACCCGGCAGATTGAATTTTCACACCTTTTTTAAATCTCCTAGACATATCTCTTTGCGCTGACTTTTTCCTTTTCAAAAGTTTTTTAACCTTGGCATCTTTGTTTATATTTCGTTCTTTCATACCATTAGAAGCTACAAAAAGTTCTTTTAAACCAACATCCACACCAATCGATTCATTCGTTAGTTCTTGTGATTCAAAGTCTTCTTGGAATCCTGCACTCATCCACCAGTGACGACCATCAAAGGTAACTCTTGGATTGGATGGTTTTTTGTTTCTTGGTAGTTGTTGGCTTGTTTTCACTTCTCCAATAGACTGAATATGAACGACTTTTTTTCCTATAATCAGTCTTTCATAATTGGCATAAAATCCTTGGATTACATCTTTTTTAGATTTATAAGAAGTGTGATAACCATTTTTGTACTTTTTGAACGAATGCTTCCTTGCCTTATCAAAATCTTTTGAAGCCTGTTTGGGAACTTGTGCGTTAATGTCTTTTAACCACTCATACCTCTTTCGCTTCTTGATCTTTGTAAATCGTTTCTGTAAAGCTAACTGTGAAACAGATTTTCCAAATAGCTTATAGTATCTATCACTCATTCTTTTACAATAGTTATAAGCGAATCTTGCAGCACCAGCATGGTTTCTAAGTACTTTTTCTTGTTCAGGCGTTGGAATCAGTCTAACTTTCTTCGCCAATATCATCAGAATGTAACTCCTTTAATGAAAGATTTGTTCTTCTGAATCGTAGCGTGTTCCACCAGCATTCTCCTGAGACTACTCGGATGCAAACCTGTTAATTCTGATACTTGACTAACTCGTAAAAATTCCATTATTATTCTTACCTCATTGAACCTAACATAGCACGTATGTTCTGTATTTTCAAGGAAGTTTGATAGATTTAATTAAGTTTATCTCGTTCAACTAAGGGCTCAATTCCTTAGCCAGTTCTCTTATGAACTTCTCATATTTTCACATGAGCGCAGACTATATGTTTATCTCTTTAATTTTTCCAGCACCATAGGCTTGTGATGTACTCTCGTCAGTTATACGAGATAGTCGTTGAACGTTCATCTTATCTATTTTGACTTAGATGATTCGAGGCGGAAGACCCATTGTTCTAGTGTTTAGGATTTAACCTTGCATCATCTGATTGATTTTTTCTGCTTTCGCAACATTCACGCTCGCCATTTCTAGCCACGTTGTAGTTCAATCAGCTTTAGGGATTGCCCGCAGTTAAACCCTCACTACTAGCCAATCACTTGACTAGCAGGGCTTACTGATATATTTAATTAACTTTCGTTATAATTGGTTAAATAAATCGTAACAGTTAGTTACCCCTTACTTTATAAAAAAAGAGGGAACATCCCCTCTTTTTTATACGTCATAATTCACTACATAATGCTGCATTTCTGTATTGTAGTAGCCTTCGCTATATTCAATTACTTCGCCAACTTCATCGTAAGAATAGCGCATGCGTTTTAATAGCGCTGTTCCCTCTTTTTCACCTAGCGCTTCTGCAACGAAATTAGGCGCAAGTCCAACTGCGAATTCATCTCTGAAGTTTTCTAAATGTATACCTCGGTCCTCAACTAAATCGTAAAGCGATTGTAAATCAAAGTCCGATAAATCTGTACTTGCCATTTGAGCTGAGAAATAGTGCGTATAATGAATGTACGGCGTATCATTTAACATATATAGGCGCTCGATACGAAAACTCTCTTTACCGAATAATCGAAACGGCACTGTTCCTTCCTCATTATGAACGATTTCTGCTTTTAATAATTTCTTTTGTACTTTATATCCTTCTTCCACTAACACTTCTGTAAATTTCTTACCCTTTGACAGTTTTGTCGCAGAAGTATTACGAATCACTTTCGTTCCTTTGCCGCTCTTCTTTTCCAAATATCCTTCTTGAGCGAGTTCTTTAATCGCATTACGCACTGTAATCTTACTAACTTTGAACTCTTCTTCTAATTGCGGTTCTGAAGGAATATTCGTATGAATCGCATATACACCATGCAATATTCGATCACGAATAATATTTTTTATTTGCAAATATAATGGTCCTTTTTTTCTCGTTACGTTCACTGTTACACCCACTACCTTTCTACATCACCTACTGATGCCGTCATCGCCCGAAGTATATCCTTCTCTGATGACATTGGCGTATCACCGACGATTGTATGTGCTAGCATTCCAGCTGCTGACGCAAATGAAACAGCTTTCTCTGATGCGAACTCTTTTATCTCGCCATGAATAATTCCGCTCGTATAAGCATCTCCAGCACCTATTCTATCATATACAGAAAACGTAAGTGTTTTTGCAAAAGTGAACGTTCCATCTTTACATATAAACCCGCGAAGCGAATGTGTATTATCACTGTTAATAGAGCGATGAGTACCAGCAATTGTAGCGATATGATACGTTTCAGCTACCTTTGGAATAAGATCAACAAGTTGCGCCTCTCGCTCTGTCTCTTCTGTTTTCATTCCAAGAACAAACATTGCATCTTTTTCATTCATCATAACGATATCAGCAAGTCCTAGCATTTCTTCATAATGCGGTTTTGCCTGTTCATATCCGTCTTCTCCCCAAAGTGAGGGACGATAATTACAATCAAAAACGACGGTTCCTCCGTTTTCTTTAACTGCTCTCGCTAAAGATTTCATATGATGACGCACCATATCATTCATCGCAAGTGTAATACCGCAAAAATGAACGATATCAATTTCCTTTGCGATTTCTTCAAATTGATACATTTCTTCACATGCCGTATTGAAGCTACTTTCTAATCGATTCGAATATGTAACGCGGCTTGCACGTGCACCGAATCCATTTTCTAAAAAATACATACCTACATATTTACCGCCTCTTGAAACAAGAGAAGTTTGAATCCCTAACTTTTGAATGTAAGATACAGCTGCATCTCCAACCGAATTTTCCGGTAAAGTTGAAATAAGAAGCCCTTCATGCCCTAAGTGAGAAAGTGCCGCTGCAACATTCACACCTGTACCTGAAAATGAGTAATTTAACGTGTTAGCTTGCGACAACAATTCATATCCAGGTACTTGCAGGCGCATCATTACTTCGCCGAACGCTGCAATTTTCTTACGCATATTGATCAACTAGCTTTTTCACGACTGCTAATAATTCACGAACATCTTCTACTTTCGTATTACCAGTTTCTTTATCAATAATAGAAGAGTATACGTGCGGGATAACTTGCTCTACATTTGCCTCAAGCGCAATACGTACAATTGTTTCAAAGTTTTCTTTATCAATTCCACCTGTTGGCTCTAATGCGAATCCTTCTTCTGCACAAGCTTTCGCAACTGCGCGATATTCTTCTTCGTGAGCTAGCCCTTTCATCGGGAAGTATTTCAATGAATTTCCGCCCATATCACGTACAAGTGCGATCGCTGTTTTAATTGGAACGATTGCTTTTTCTTCTCCAGCCGCACTAATTGGGCCAGTAGAAATATTTACGTAACCTACTTTTCCTGTTGGCGATACTAAACTATTAATCCAGCTATCTTTTTCGCCAAGATTTGCACGTGTCGCTCCAACTGAAGGAAACACTTGGTTAATATGGCTACCAGGATAATGCTTCGCAATTTCAGCTACAACTGCTGCTTGGCGATTATCTCCTGCGCCTAGTCCGATTGATACAGCGTCATCAATTTCTTTTCCGTATGCTTTCATCGCTGTAACTGCTTCTTCTACTGTTGGGTAGTCTTTTGATAACACTCCTACTACTACATAACCTTCTGCTGCTTCAAAAATATCTTTCGCATTTTGGATATTGTTCGCTAATACATTTAATGCTACGCGGCCTTTATAAAAACGTTTTTGAATATTTGTCATTTTAGTTTCCCCCTACAATTTCTCTCAATTTTTCTTCAATTACATGTATGTCATCACCTTGAAGTGGACGTGGATCGATATCAAAGAATCCTTGTCTTACTCCGTAATCACGTGTGTAAATTGCGATTTCCCCGTCGCGTAATGCAGTCACAACGTCTTTTGCCGATTTATTTAACTCTTTCTCGTTAATATGAATACGTGCTCTAAAGATTGCTCTTCCTGCTTCATCTTGAACGATCGTTACATTTATACCGTTTAATTCTTTCAGCGGCATAAGTACTTGTAATAACTCTTTTTCTTGCTCACTTTTATCTTCTTTTACTCCGTACTCATCAAGCGCTTGAAGTAAACCGAAAGTTGTTTCTTTCCCCACTTTCATACTTCTTCCGATACAATGTAATTGCACTTTCAGCCATTCAATATATTTTCGTTTCCCGCCGACAATACCAGAAGTAGGTCCTTCAATTGCCTTTGAACCGCTATAAATGGCAAGGTCTGCATACTTCACGTATTTTTGAATATCCTCTTCAGCCGCCGCATCGACGATAAGCGGGATATTATTTCGCTGTGCTACTTCCCACGCTTCTTCAACAGAAATCATATTTTTTTGCACTGCATGATGTGATTTCACATAAAGAATTGCTGCTGTATTTTCGCCAATCGCATCTTCAATATGTTCTGCTTTCCCTTCATTTGCGTAGCCAACTTCAACGAGTTTTCCTCCACCTAAGTAAATCATCGTTTCAACAGGAGCACCGTATTGAACGTTATGACCTTTTAACATAATCACTTCGTTTTTCGCGATTACTTCTTGATGAAGTCTTTCACTTTTACGGCGATTTCCTTCTGTAACGATACCAGCGATAGAAAGCGCAATTCCGCTCGAGGCTGAATTCACAACGACCGCTGCCTCTGAATCTAGAATTCTCGCAATATGGTCTCCTGCTTTATCTACTAAATCTGCAATTTCCACATAATTTTGTCCACCATGTTTCATCGCATCCATTACCGTATCTGTAGGAGCAGATACACCTAAAATACTCATTCTACCGCTCGCATTAATTACTCTTTTTAATCCGTACTTAGCATTCAATGAATGACCCATTAATTACAACCCCTTTCGTATCAATTCTTTTTTCAGCAATGCGCTGATCCCCTTCTGAATCAATTAACGTAACCTTCTCATCTTTAACCGTAAATAAAGTTAAGTTTGCAATATCCCCTTCTTGAATACGGCCAAGCTCTGGTTTCTTAAGCCACTCTGCCGCATTTTTCGTAACCGCATCAATCACTTCTTCTAGCGGATAACCTAAGTAAAGGAATTTCGAAAGAACGTGAGCCATACTATACACTGGACCATGTATACGATTCTTCCGGTAAATATCCGTACTAATTGTATTAAAGGCAATATCGTGACGCTTCGCCGCTTCTGCTACTTTAAAAGAAAAGCTAGCATTACCGTGACCAACATCTAAATGCACGCCGCGATTCACTGCATCTAGTAACACAGGTAGCGGTTTGCCTTCTTCATCAAATAAATTATTTTCTTTCCCGTTTAAGTAATGTGTAATAACATCATCTTTTTCTAAAAGAGGTACAACTTCCTCAATGCGAGGAGGCGCTGAGCCGATATGTACCATAATCGGTAATGATGTTTCATGGGATAAAGCGCGCGCTACATGCAGCGGTTCAATTCCACTATCACAAACGACACTTTTACTCATTCTCGCCTTTAACCCAACGATTACATCTTTATACTTTTCTACTGCTTCTACCGCTTTCTCTTTATCTATCCATTCCATATTGGATAATTCATCAATTCGTTTCAAACCGATGCGAGAAATATTTAAAAAGGCAAATAAATTTGTCTTTGCCTGCTCTCTACTTTTTACTAAATCTGCAATGCGATCAGCACCGCAACTACCCGCATCAACAATTGTCGTTACCCCTTGCTTAACGCCAATTTCATCCACCTCATCGCCATACGGATCAAACTCTGGAAAAGCATGAACGTGTAAATCAATCCAACCACTCGATACGTAAGTACCAGAGTAATCAAGAACCTTTCCACCTTCGCCAGCACCAGCTTTCGTCACCTGTGCGATTTTATTATTTTCAATTACAATGTCAATCTCTTCCCCGTTCACACGTTTTACATTACGTAGTACGAATCGTTCTGTCATTGTACTTCCACCCTTTTCTATAAGAAGCCATAAGAATACGCTTACATTTAAGTTTCATTTTATATCTCTTTCACATATTTAGAGTAACATGAAAAAAACGAAAAGTAAATATAACGTTATAATGTTTAAAAATACATAAAAAGATGCTCCTCCAAAATGCTAATAGTATAGGAAATTATATCAACGATTTTTTGAATATATCTATCATAACTTACAATATATCAACGATTTTTCAATTATATCTATCATAACTTATAATATATTAACGATTCGACAAAGAATATCGATTTACCGACAAAAAACGTCACTTCCTTTCTTATATAAGAAAAGGCTGTCCCAAATGGCACAGCCTTTTTCTCTATTCCTGAATCGTCACAATAACCCCATCCATATTGTTCCCGGAAATTTCATACTGCTTGTTTGCTGGAACGTTCACTTTCGTATTCTCAGAAACTTTATAATAAGAAACAGTATATTTCTTACCTTCTACTTCAGTTGAAACCTCTTTTTCCGCTTTTAAAAACTCTAAATATTCCTCTAGTGTAAAATTCTTTTTTTGCATAATTGCGCTATGAGGTAGGCCGACATAACGGATATGCCATGGCTCATATTGAATTCCAGTAATGTTACTTTTATTTTTCGGATAACGTAATACAAAGCCATGCTTCCATACGTTCTCTTCAATCCATTTTCCTTCAGGCGCTTTCTCCATTTTCTTTTGAGTAGACCCAATGTCCAGTGATAATCCTAAATTATGTTCACTGTATCCTGCTGGAAGTGCATAATCAGATCCCATTTTTTCATATAGCTGTTTTTGCTCTTGGAAATCTCTATAACCACTACTAATCAAAAAATGGTTAACACTTTCTTTTCCAGCCGCATCGACTACGTTCAAAAACTTTTTCACAACATCCTTTGATAAACGAAGATTTCTATCAAATATTACATAACCTCTCACTAATTCACTATTATGATTTACATTTATAATATCAGACCTAATACTATCTTTTTTTACTGGATAATCCCTGTTAACTAATAATAAATCACCCTTATAAATTTGTTCCTTCGTAATCTCTTTCCTCTCGGTGTTTGCCGCCTTTACTAGCTCATCTTTCCCGACAATTTTAACATCGATTTCCTTTTGAAATAACGGTGATATATAAACGCCTACACATACTGTGCATGCTATAAAAAAAGAAATAAATACCCACTTTTTCATTTCTAGTTCCTCCTTAACGTAACTTACGTATAGAATAGAAAAAACTATTAAAATAAAAAGTGGGGTAAAGTTTAAATTTTTATTAAATTGTTACATTCTCGTCTTTTGGCAATCGTACTTCAAATAGCGTTCTAACTACATTGCTCTCAGCAGAAATCGTACCGTTATGTTGCTCGACAATATTTTTCGCAATAAATAGTCCTAGGCCAGTCCCGCCACGGTTCTCAGTTCTTGCTTTATCACCTGTATAGAACATATCAAAAAGATACGGTAAATCTTCTTCCGGAATGCTATCTCCGTAATTCATAATTTGTACGACAACTTCTCCATTATCAACATATCCATTCATATCAACAAATTGCCCATCATACCCGTAACGAACGGCATTTGTTAATAAGTTTTCAAATACTCTAGCTAACAATTTTCCATCACCGTGCATCGGTAAATGAGGAGCCACGTTCAATCTAGCTTCTAAATGATGTTTTTCTAATAACGGATACAATTCCTCCTCTAACTGTATAAGCAACTCACTTATATCAATCGGCTTTTTATCCAGCTTTAGCATGCCATAATTCATACGTGTAATTTCAAATAGCTCATCAATTAAACTTTCCAGTCTTTGCGATTTTGTATATGCAATTGTGGAGAAATGTTTAATTTGTTCTTTTGTTAAATTTTCATCTTTAAGAATTAAATCTAAATATCCTAACACGGATGTTAACGGTGTTCTTAAATCATGAGCTAAATTCACAACAAGCTGATCTTTACTACTTTCTGCAAAATCTCCTCTTTCAACAGCTTCTTTTAACTTTTCACTTGCAACATTTATTTCACGCGCGATATTTCCAAACTCATCATTTGATGAAACTTGAACTTTATTCGTAAAGTTACCGTTCGCAAGATGATGAATCCCATTAGAAATTTCATCAAAGTATTTTAAATACGGTTTTGTCAAAAAGAAGAAAAAGATAATAGATAACGGAATAAAGAAAATTAAAAAGAAGTTAATGTCTCCAAATTCCCTTACCATTGACCTAAATTGCGCTAAAGGCTCTTCGTAGCGAACCATCGTTTTATAATACAACTGCAATCCTTTATAAATTATATAAGTTACAGTTGCTGCAAGCACCATACTTAACGCAAATAAGGCAATCATTTTAAATCGAAAACTTTTCATCATATTAGCCATTGAAAGTATAACCTACTCCCCACACTGTTTTTATTAATTTATCCTTTCTTTTATCTTCTCCAAGTTTCTTCCGCAAAGTACGAATATGTACCATTACTGTATTTCCACCTTCATAATAATCATCCGCCCATACGTGCTGAAAAATATTTTCCACATTGTATACTTTCTTCGGATGACTCGCTAATAAATATAAAATATCGAACTCTTTCGGCGTTAATTCAATTTGCTCACCATACACATCAACCGTCCTGCGCTCAGGATTAATTACGACTCCGCCTATTTCTAAAGCAGATTTACTCTCCGCTACTTTCGGTTGATTTAACGTAAAAAACCTACGCAGTTGTGCATTTACACGTGCAACTAATTCTATCGGTGTGAAAGGCTTCGTCATATAATCATCCGCACCTAGTACAAGACCTGTCACCTTATCAAAGTCCGAAGTTTTCGCGCTTAAAAAAATAATTGGCATATGATGTTTCGCGCGAATTTGACGCGTCACCTCATAACCATCCATTTTCGGCATCATAATATCTAAAACTACCAAATCGATTGGCTGCGTTTCAATAATATGAACCGCCTCTTCCCCATCCGCTGCTTTCACAACATGGTACCCTTCTTTTTCTAAATGTATCTCAATTAAGTCAGCAATTTCCGCCTCATCATCAGCTATTAAAATTGAAATGCGCTTCATTTTACTCCCCCTTTTCCATTCCATTTTTATACGCTCGATTGTAAACTAGTCTATCCAATTTGTACAATACGAAAAGGCTACTCGTTAAAGTAACCTTGGTAAATAAAATTATATCAGCGATTTTCCAATTATATTGACTTACCGACAATGAACGACAAAATCCTCTCGCTACTTGCGGGCATCCTAACGCAACTTCCATTTACCGTTCAAAAACAATCCGCTGCTTCGTGATTTCCGCCAGCCTTCCGCGGTCTACTTCATACTCAGTATCAACGCTTTGTGGTACAATCACTTTCCCGCTCTCAAGCATCACTTCCGGCGAAATAATATCCTTCTCCCAATGTCTGCTAGAAGCGGATATATCGCCTGGAATCGTAAAGTTCGGCAATGAAGCAAGAGCAACATTTTGCGCTCGTGAAATCCCCATCTCCACCATACCACCGCACCAAACGGGTATGTTATGTTCCATACAATAATTATGAATTTGAACCGACTCTGTTAATCCGCCCACTCGCCCTGGCTTAATGTTAACGATGCGGCAACTACCAAGCGTAATCGCAACGCGTGCGTCTTCTAAACCATGAATACTTTCATCTAAACAAATCGGCGTTTCAATTTTCTTTTGCAACTCCGCGTGATCAAGAAAATCGTAATCCGCTAACGGTTGTTCAATCATCATTAATTGGAATTCATCTAGTCGTTTCAGCCTCTCTGTATCCGCTAATGTATATGCTGAATTTGCATCAGCCATTAGCGGGATATGCGGAAACTCTTTTCGAATTTCTTTTAATAACTCATAATCATGCTCTGGCTTTATTTTCACTTTAAAACGCTCGTATCCTTCTTCCGCGTACTTCTCGATTTGTTTTAACATAACTGGAATCGTATTAAGGCCAATTACAACGCCGACTTCAATTTCATGACTAGTTCCGCCAAGTACTGTCGCTAGCGATTTCTTTTGACGCTTCGCATATAAACCCCAAACAGCCCCCTCTATTCCGGCTTTTGCCATTCGGTTTCTTTTTATATGTTGAAATAGACCCGGTACCTCATTCGGATGAGAAATTTCAGCCTTTAATAAATCAGGTATTAAAAAGTCTTGCAGTACATGCAGCGCTGTCTTCACCGTTTCTTCCGTATACCACGGTTCAGAGAATGCAACGACTTCCCCAAATCCGATGTACCCGTCCGTATCCTCTAATTCAATAACGATACTCTCACGCTTTTCGTAAGTCCCGTAGCTTGCAGCAAACGGGATGACGAGTGGCATTTCCGTTATATGAAGTGTCGCTTTTTTTATCTCCACCTACATCTCCTCCACTAATTGTCTTAACTCTCGTCTTAACAATTTTTTCGAAGCGTTACGTGGTAATTCCTCTAAGAAACATGCTTTCTTCGGCACTTTATATTTCGCTAATTTCTCCTCGCAAAAATGAAGAATTTCTTCTTCTGTTACCGCCCCACTTTTCACAACAAAAGCAGCTGGTACTTGTCCCCATTTATCGTCAGCCATGCCGACAACGCCAGCTTCCGCTACTGCCGGATGAGAAAGCAACACTTCTTCAATTTGAGCTGGATATATATTCTCTCCGCCAGAAATAATTAAATCACTGCGGCGATCTAATACGTATAAAAACCCTTCTTCGTCTAAATAACCGAGGTCGCCAGTATGAAGCCATCCGTTTTGAATAGTCTCTCGCGTCGCATCTTCACGGTTAAAGTAACCGCCTGTTACGTTCGGTCCTTTTACTACAATCTCACCTTCCGCAAATGGTGGCACTACTACGCCATCTTTTTCAATACGAAGTTGGCACTGAAATAGTGGTTTTCCAGCTGATCCTACTTTCGTTAACATGTAATCTGCGGATAACGTACAAATTTGCGAAGATGTTTCTGTCATACCGTACGTTTGATACACTGGGATTCCTTTTTCCACACATGTTTCTAATAACGGTTTCGGCGCTGGTCCTCCGCCAAGTAACATGCATCGTAAAGAAGATGGATATGTCCCTTCTCCAAGTCGCTCTAATAAATCAGTTAACATTTTAGAAACGACAGAAATAATTGTTACTCCTCTCGTTTGAAGTGCTTTATGAATAAAATCAGCATCATATTTCGGAACAAGTAAAATACGCATGCCGTACATAATGTTTTTCATTAAAAGAGATAGCCCGCCAACATGGAACATCGGCATGCAGGCTAACCAACAATCATCATCACGAAGTCCTAAATTAAGCGACGAACCGACTGCGCTTGCCCAATGATTGCCGTACGTTAAAATAACGCCTTTCGGTTTGCCTGTCGTCCCAGACGTATAAATAATTGTCATCGCTTCTTCTAAAGAAAACTCTTCTTGTATAGAGGCTTCCTCTTTTGGTCCATTCATCACTTCGGCGAATGAATAAACAGGAACATCTTTAGCATCAAAATCTTGATCCGTTACTAAACAAACAACTTCAGCATCATCCATTTGCCAAAGTAGCTCTTCTCTTGAAAGACGCGTATTTAAAAGCACAGCTACTGCACCTACATAAGATAGGGCGTGAATAACTGTAATCATCTCCATACCATTTTTCATCAGAACAGCCACCTTTTGCCCTCGCTCCACTCCAACATACGTGAGGTGTTCACAAACAGATACTACTTTTTCATGTAGCTCCATAAAAGTAACTTTCTCTTCCTCTATTTCAATTGCAGTGCGATCTGGTGTTAAAAATGCACGTTGCATTAACCAATTTGGCATCGTCTCCATCATTCATTCTCCTTTCATGAAAGAAAGAGACTTGATATGATATCAAGTCTCTTAGTTGTTTTGTTTCCGGTTTAATCTCATCTAGCTACGCCTCCTAGACCCTTCCGTCTAAGAACCTTCCGCACGAGGAGAACGTAAAAAACACTTTCTGTGCGAAAGAACCTTAGCCAACGGGGCTAAACAGTCGGCTCCGCTTTCATCACGGGAAACGAGGGAATTGACCGAAGTCCGGACTGCGTTTTTCTTTGAATGCGTCGCGCCCTTCTTTTGCTTCGTCAGTTGTGTAGTACAATAACGTTGCATCTCCAGCTAGTTGTTGAATACCAGCTAGACCGTCTGTGTCTGCGTTGAATGCAGCTTTTAGGAAACGAAGTGCCATTGGGCTGTTTGCTAAAATTTCTTGTGCCCATTGTACTGTTTCTGCTTCAAGCTCTTCTAATGGTACTACTGTGTTTACTAAGCCCATATCAAGCGCTTCTTGTGCATTGTATTGACGGCATAGGTACCAAATTTCACGAGCTTTCTTGTGGCCTACCATACGAGCTAGGTAACCAGCTCCGTATCCACCGTCAAAGCTTCCTACTTTAGGACCTGTTTGTCCGAATACAGCGTTGTCTGCAGCGATTGTTAAGTCACATACGATATGAAGTACGTGTCCACCGCCGATTGCATAACCTGCTACCATTGCGATAACTGGTTTAGGAATTGCGCGAATTAGACGTTGTAAGTCTAATACGTTTAAACGAGGGATTTGGTCGTCACCTACATATCCACCATGACCGCGAACTTTTTGGTCGCCGCCAGAACAGAATGCACGTCCACCTTCACCTGTTAAAATGATAACGCCAACATTTGCATCATCACGAGCTTGTGCAAAAGCATCGATTAACTCCATTACCGTTTTTGGACGGAATGCGTTATGTACTTCAGGACGGTTAATCGAAATCTTTGCGATACCATTGTATGTTGAATAAATAATATCTTCGTAATTGCCTTCTTTTACCCATTCAATAGCCATTACAACTACCTCCTTGTATATTTCTGATTTCACCTATAAGTGTGGCTTCCTTCTTGCTGAAAAAAGTATCACTGCATAGTTTTTAGAAATCCCTTTACTATTGTATCAAACTTTTCCGGTTGTTCCACATGAATTGCATGGCCAGCGCCATGAATTTTGACAAATTTCGCATCAGACACGCATTTTTCGATGTTTTTTAATATGCGGAAGAACTTTTCATCATATTCTCCGTTCATTAAAAGAACAGGTATTTTTAAGTTTTTCAGCTCATCCCACCATGAAGGCTGAGCCCCAGTTCCCATGCCGCGCAAGCTATTTGCGAGCCCTTTTGGGTTGTTAGCAAGCCTCTCTTTTTGTACCGCTTCTTGTACGTTTTTTGCTAAACGTTTTTGCGTTTCAAAAAGTGGAATATCTTCCCATATGGATACAAAACTTTCTATGCCTTCTCGCTCAATTTTATCGGCAAGTCGATCATCTTTTTCACGACGTTCTTTTCTATCCTCTTCGTTTTCGAGCCCAGCTGTACAGTTTTCTAATAAAAGAGATTGTACATAATCTGGATATAGACATGCCATCGTAATCGCCAATCTACCGCCCATTGAATAGCCAAGTATATGTACTTTTTCAATATGAAGGTAATCTAATAGTTCTTTCATTTGCAATGCCACATTTCGGATGTCATAATGCGTCACATCTTCAGGGCTTTCCGTTTTTCCGTGCCCAACAATATCTACTAAAATGACTTGAAACTGCTCGCTCCAAGAAGGAACGAAAGAACGCCACGTTTCCATACTTCCCGTAAAACCATGAAGAAGTAGAAGTGGTTCTCCGCTTCCAACTACTTCATATTCATACGATACACCTTGCAGTGTTACGTTCATTTTGCTTCACCTTGCAACGATGTAGTAATTACGTCTTGTGTTTTTGCCCATAACGTACGGTGCAATGTTAAGTTTTCATCACGGTTCGTACAAATTTCCACAACGTGTAAACCTTTTGTCGTTGCTCCCTTTTGTACTTCTTCACGGAATTGCTCCCAACCATTTACACGGCTAAATGAACCACCGTACATTTTGACAACGTGCTCATAATCAAGTCCAATTGGTGTTCCAAATAATGATTCAAAATGTTCCTTTTTCTCATATTGTGGTAAGAATGAGAAAATACCCCCGCCATCATTATTTACAACGACAATTGTTATGTTTAATTCATGTAATTTCGCTGCTAATAGCCCATTTAAATCGTGATAAAATGATAAATCACCAATCACTAATACAAGTGGATCGCAAATAATGCTCGCTCCTAAAGCTGTCGAAATGATTCCATCAATACCATTTACGCCACGGTTTGCCATCACATGGATGTTTTTATCCGATGTGAAGAAGAATGAGTCTGTATCACGAATTGGCATACTATTGCTCGCAAATAACGTTGCGTCTTCTGGTAATACGCGCACAATATCTGTAATAACCTTTCCTTCAAATGCAGTTTCATATGTTTCCATTTCACGAAGCGTTTCCTTCGTTTTTTCGTTTATATGTTGCCACATTACGAACCAATCATTCTTCTTCATAACTGGCATTTTTTCTATTACTGCCTTGCAGAATTCAATGTCACTTGCTTGCACAACTTCTGTCGCAACAAGAGCTGGATCTCTCCATTGTCCTGATTCATCGACAACGATATGAACTGCTATCGTTTGTTTTTTTATGAACTGCGTTAATGATTTAGAAACAGGCATACCACCAAAGCGAATTAACACGTCCGGTTTCCATTTTTCTTTTAACTGCTCATTTCGTAAAAATGTATCATAACAGTCAATTACCATCGTTTTATCGTGGTGTCCGCTACGAATATTAGAAAGTGGGTCTGCTAATATAGGATAGCCAGTTTTTTCAGCTAGTTGCGTTGCAAACATTGCAATTTCTGAATGACTATCATCTCCACAAATAATAAGCCCCTTTTCCATATGTGAAAGGCGCCCTACAAGAGAATCTACATATTCACTCGGCATCGTCACGTTTCCTTGCTGAACTACTCTTGTATATTCACTACGTCCTTTATCCCATAAGCTTTCTAGTGAGAAATCAGGGATAAGTGGCTCGCGAACTGGAAAATTAAGATGAACAGGACCCTGCGGCGCTAAACAAGCATTTGCTACTATGCGCTGCGTCGTCATACGAGCGTAATGATACATCGCTTCACTCGCTTCTGGCAGTGCCATCTCTGTAAATTGTTTCACAAAAGTACCGTATAAATTAAATTGATTCATTGCTTGTGGTGCACCCACATCTCTTAATTCATGCGGTCTATCCGCTGTTAAGACGATAAGCGGTACCCTTGAATGAAAAGCTTCACATACAGCTGGATAGTAATTAGCTGCTGCTGTTCCTGACGTACATAATAATGCTACTGGGCGTTTTTTCGCTTTCGCAATACCGAGCGCGAAAAATCCAGCTGATCTTTCATCTACATGTAAATATGTGTTCATTCCTTCGTGTTGTTCCATTAGTAAAGCAATCGGCGTTGACCGTGAGCCTGGACTAATGACAACATCACATACATCTAGACGCGTCAGTTCATCCACGAACGCGCCTAAATAATATGATAATGCTTCTATATGATTGTTCATTTCATTAATTCCTCCAAAGCACCAAGCATCGGTCTAAACTTCAAACTTGTTTCTTCATATTCAAGCTGCGGGATTGAATCAATTACAATACCACAACCGGCAAATAAGGATGCTTTCTCGCCGTTTAATAATCCGCAGCGCAGCGCAACCGCAAATTCACCATTTCCTTCATCATCTATCCAGCCAATCGGTGCACCATACAACCCTCTGTCTAACAATTCAACATCACGGATCAGTTTCATCGCTTCCAAACGAGGTGTCCCGCCAAGAGCTGGTGTTGGATGTAATTCTTCTACCATTGTTAAAAGACTCGCATCGCCTTTTGCTTCTACAGGCGTATATAAGTGAATTAAGTTTTTCGTTGTTAATAAACCTGGGCTTTCCGGAATATTAACGTATTCGCAATGTTCATTTAGTACCGAGCGAATCATGTTAACGACATAACCATGTTCAGCTAAATTCTTTTCATCATGAAGAAGCGCATTACTATTTCGTTCACTTTCTTCTATAGAATGACCATGACCGATTGAACCAGCAAGACACATCGATGTAAATTTCTCATCTTCTTTGCGAATTAATCTCTCAGGCGTCGCTCCTAAGAAGCATGCTCCTTTATAATCAAAAGAAAATACGTAACAATCCGGTTGACCAATGCGAAGTGCTTCTAAAACAAGAGCAGAATCAATCGAATGGTTCATCTCTACTTTTAGTTCCCTCGCCAATACAACCTTCTGCACGTTACCCTGCTTCATCTCATCTTGTACTTTTTCAATTGCTTTCATCCAGCCTTTCGGATCCACTTCTACTTTAGAAATAACAGTTAATTTCGATCCGTTTAGCGCACATTTACTCTCCTCAAAAATTTTCTCTTCTAAAGAAATCATTTCATTATAAAGAGTTTCTTCACAATCTGTTGCTGCAACAAATGTATTCATCGTTAACCATGCTTTTTCATTTTTTACAGTTAATAAAAATGCTGGTAGTGAAAATGTCGTATCTTTAAATTCTTTCCATAGGTCCGTTTTCTCTTTTTCTGGATCAAATGAAAAACCACCAAATAAAAGCGGACCCGTTCCAAATTCATATTCATCTCTTTGGACAAATGCATTCTCTTTTACTTTCTCCCACTCGTCACGAGCGGTTTGAAAGCGCTTATGAGAAGAATTTGCTATAGTGAAAACAGAGCCAATTCCTGCAAATATTACATGCTGAGCCGGGTCTGCAAAATAACATCTATTTTCGAATGAAATCCTTTTTCCTGCTGCATAGAACAGAAGCGGATCCACCCAGTCTATTTGTTTTACAAAACTAACCAATGTTTTTTCGTTAGTTGCACGCTTGATAGCTGCAATAAGAACTTCTTGCAAGCCTTTTTGTTTCGTTTGAATCACAATTGTCTCCCCCCTATGGGCGAAAAATAGTCATAATTACGCTTGATTTTAAGATACACCTCAAACGAAAGGCCTGTCAACGTTTAGCATTTCTGAGAAATTCACCTTCTCTTCCTAGAAAATAAACGTTGACACTAAATGATGCTTTTTCTACACTTAGTTGTGTACAATATGTGACCAAAGGAGGATTCAACATGGAAATGAACGTCAAAACGAATTCCTCTCCTACAGCGCCAAAGCCAAGTAAGCAAACAGGCTGGCGCATCTGGTGGAGTTTACTACGTCCCCATACATTAACAGCCGCTTTCGTACCTGTTTTCATCGGAACAGCATATTCGATGCAGGTCGGAGGTATAAATCAAATACATCTTCCTCTTTTCCTTATGATGCTTCTTGCTTGTCTTCTCATTCAAGCAGCAACAAACATGTTTAATGAATACTTTGATTATAAAAGAGGACTTGATCACGAAGGTTCAGTTGGTATCGGCGGCGCTATCGTTCGCGATGGCATTCAGCCAAAAACAGTGCTTAACTTAGCATTTGGATTTTTCGGCATCGCAATACTATTAGGTGTTTATATTTGTATAAATTCTAGTTGGTGGCTTGCTGCAATCGGTCTTGTTTGTATGGCCGTTGCTTACCTTTATACAGGTGGCCCACTTCCAATTGCATATACACCATTTGGAGAGTTGACAGCCGGATTATTTATGGGTGTCATTATTATTGGGATTTCATTCTTTATTCAAACTGGCACTGTAACATCAGAAGTCATTTTACTATCTATTCCAAGCTCCATTTTAATTGGTGCCATTTTACTAGCTAATAATATTCGTGACTTGGATGGCGATAAAGAAAACGGTCGTAAAACGTTAGCAATTCTTGTTGGACGCGAGCGAGCGGTTGGTGTACTTGCTTCGATGTTCATCGTTTCCTACATTTGGACAATTGCTTTAATTATCGTAGGCATCGTATCACCATGGATGCTTATCGTATTTTTAAGTGCACCGAAAGCATTTAAAGCGACGAAAGGCTTTATCGGCAAAAGCATTCCAATGGAAATGGTACCTGCGATGATTGCAACAGCAAAAACAAATACAATCTTCGGTTTCCTAATGGGAATCGGATTATTACTTGGATACTTTCTATAAAAGGAGCTGCTTATGCGGCTCCTTTTTCATATCTGAAATTCATCTCATAATTCCTACTCTCAACGCTCATACTATGTAAAGAAACTGAATTGTAGGAAGGTGGACGACTATGTTAACTCCACAACAAGTAGGTCAATTTAAATCCATTTTAGAAAAACAAAAACAAGAACTGGAACAAACGATACAAACTCATGAAAATACAGATCGTGCTTCTGAACGCGATTCAGTAGGAGAACTGTCTAGCTATGACAACCATCCAGGTGATATGGCTACAGAGCTATATGAACGGGAAAAAGACTTCGGGCTTATTGAACTTTGGCATAAACAGCTTGAGGAGACGAAACATGCCCTACAAAAAATAGAAGCAGGTACGTACGGCATTTGCGAAGTGTCTGGCGAAGAAATTCCATTTGACAGATTGGAAGCAATGCCGACTGCTACAACATGCATACAGCACGCGACAAATAAGTTAAATATGAATACGCGACCAGTTGAAGAAGAAGTGTTGTCTCCTTCTTTCCACAAGCATGATGAGGACCATTCTGTTGAGTACGATGCGGAAGATGCGTGGCAAGATGTCGCAAATTACGGAACATCTGAAACGCCGTCTGATTTAGAAAGACAAGATTCAAAAAACTATAATGGCATGTATGTAAATAGTGAAGAAAACGTAGGCTACGTGGAGGATTTTGAAAACTTTATCGGTACGGATATGTACGGGAAAAACCCACAAGTTTTCGCTACAGAAGAGCATGAAGAATATGAACAAATGCTTGATGACTTTGAAGAGCGTACCTTTAAGGGCGAATTATCTTCAAATGAATCTAGTTCCAAAGAATAAAAAAAAGCATTCCGAAAATCGGAATGCTTTTTATCGCTAGCTAATTAGTTTTTTGTAACGTTAGCTGCTTGTGGTCCGCGGTTTCCTTCAACGATTTCGAAAGAAACTTCTTGACCTTCTTCTAAAGTTTTGAAGCCGTCGCCTTGGATAGCTGAGAAATGTACGAATACGTCTTCTCCGCCTTCAACTTCGATGAAGCCAAAACCTTTTTCGCCGTTAAACCATTTAACTTTACCTGTTTGCATGTCATGTACCTCCTAAATAAAAATGAAACTATGAATCCACATGAAAAGGTGGATATAAAGGACATGAATGTATAACAAGCTTACAGCCTTTAATACAACGTGCTTTATTTCCGTACCACATTATGTAGCTCAATAGTGCTTTCACTATATCATGCTATATCGAAAACGTCAAATGAGAACACTTTCATTCCATCATTTTTTATAATCCTAGTATAACCTTAAATTTTTATTCTATTTTTATTCAAAAATTAACAAAAATACAGTACTCTAATTCTTTTAACTTCTGTACAATATAATTACTACATATTTATGAGGTGAAAAAATGCAAGCACATGAAATCGAGTATAAGTTATATGGCGATGATATGCAGTTTGTTGAAATTGAATTAGATCCAAAAGAAAGCGTTATCGCAGAAGCTGGCGCAATGATGATGATGGAAGATTACATTGAAATGGAAACAATCTTTGGTGACGGTTCTGGCCCATCTAACGGTTTATTCGGCAAATTAATGGGCGCTGGTAAACGTCTCGTTACAGGCGAAAGTATGTTTATGACTGTATTTACAAATACAGGTCACGGCAAACGCCACGTCTCATTTGCTGCTCCTTATCCTGGTAAAATTATTCCTGTAGATTTAACAGAATATCAAGGAAAAGTAGTTTGTCAAAAAGATGCCTTTCTTTGTGCCGCAAAAGGTGTTTCTATCGGAATTGAATTTACGAAAAAAATAGGAACTGGTTTCTTCGGTGGTGAAGGGTTTATCATGCAGAAACTTGAAGGTGACGGCCTTGCTTTCATGCACGCAGGTGGAACTGTATATAAACGTGAATTAAAACCTGGTGAGAAACTTCGCATTGATACAGGTTGTCTCGTTGCCATGACAAAAGATATTAACTATGATATCGAATTCGTTGGTAAAGTAAAAACAGCTCTATTTGGCGGCGAGGGTTTATTCTTCGCAACATTAGAAGGTCCTGGAACAGTTTGGATTCAGTCCTTAACACTTAGCCGATTAGCAGCACGCCTTACAAGCCCAGCAGCGCAAAGTACTGGCGAAGGTAGTGTATTAGGTGGCCTTGGTCGTTTATTGGATGGGAAAGAGTAAAAAGGGCCCTTATGCAGGCTTGTCCATCGACTAATATAATACTAAAATTAAACACCCTTGCTTGCAGTAATGCAGTGAAAGGGTGTTTTAATTTAAGTCTACAAACGGGAAAAAGCAGATGAAATAAAGTAATAAGGTTTACTTCAGTAAAATAAGGTATATTATATTTGTTGAATAGATTCTCTTTCAAGACAAGAAAAGTAGGTGAACAAAGTGGGAAAATATCAATTGGATTCCAAAAGTCAGGTAGCTGTGGCAAAGTTTCATGAAAAACAGAAGCCTGCCAAATTTGATAAAAAGCAAAAACTTGAACAATTACGTGCGGAGTATTTGAAAAAAAAGCAAAAACAAACAGATAAATAATATGTTTTGTTTCCCGAAATTTTCGGTATATAGTGCGAACAAACACAAGTAAATAGGTAATCATCGTTCAAATATATACAGGCTATTTTTTCAAACCTCTTACAAGACCAGCATTATAAAGTACTGGTGAAAGTAGTATATTAGGTGGCCTTGTTCACCTTTTAGATGGAAAAGAGTAAAAAATGCCTCCAATGCGAAAAAACATCGGAGGCATTTCTCTAAAGTTTATGACTATGGCACTTTATTTTTACTGCGGAGGGCTATACATACCATTTCGAATCATATAATACTCCATCGCTTCATTAAGCCATGCCTCTTCTTCTTCCGTGTAAGGAGATGGCATCATATTATTATATTGTTCTTCTACATTCTCTAATTTACCTAAAGAATACATTGTCTCTTCACCAACATACTTAAGAGTCGCCTTCATATGTTCATCAGCCAATTTTTGCACTTCTGAATCCTCAATTTGTCTTCCAAATAACCTTTTCACTTCTTTTGCTAAACGCACAAACTCTTTATCAAGTGCTATGCCCTCTTCTTCCGACTTATTATATAATCCATCAGCAAAGTCTTTTGATACATATCCTTCAAGCCATAAACGTTGTTCGTTTTCTTTTTGAATGCTGTTAATTAGACTCATTAATATGTCACTATCCAACTCTTCATCTTCCTCAAGACATACCATTGTTCGTTCAAGCGCCTTTATCGAAACTTCAATGTGTCTTCTCTTTTCTTCAAAGGCTTTTCTTTGTTGTTCCAACGTTTCTTTTAAATTTACATTCAAACTTGGCATTTTCAGCATAACGCGTATTTCTTCTAAACTATATCCTAATACTTTAAGACTCACTATTTTCTGTAGCTCTAATATATCTTTTCCTTTGTACAAACGGTGACCAGAGCTAACATTCTTTCCAGGTTTAAGTAGTCCAATTTCATCGTAATATTGTAGTGTCCGTATTGATGTGCCTGTCCTCTTTGAAAACTCACCAATTGAACAGCCTTCTCTTTTGCTCATCTTACACTCCTCCTAACAATATGTTTACAAAAATCATACTCCCTCACGTAACTGTAGGTTCAAGTCTTTTTTCCAAAAGCATGAATCAAGTTCCTCACCGCATATATTAAACTATACCTTTTCTTAAGGAGGGCTTCCTTAATGCGTACTCCTTTATCCTTTGATAAAGACACTGCCATACTGTTAGCTTCTTGTTGTGAGTTAACGTATGAACAATATAAACAAAATGGTATTTTCGAAATACCAGATGGTTTTCAATATGTACAAGGGTTTCAAGGAAAAGCCATTCAAACAACAGAATGGTTCGGGTTTATATTAGAATCTGAGGATACAATTATCGTTGCCTTCAGGGGCACTCAAACAGACCCTGATTGGATTATTGACTCTCTCGTCAATCAAAAACCTTATCCTTATGCTTTAAATAGCGGAAATGTCCATAACGGCTTTCTCTCTATTTATGAGTCTTGTCGTGATTCTATTATGGATATGCTCGTATCATTGCCAGCACATAAAAAACTGCTAGCTACTGGGCATAGTCTAGGTGGTGCGCTTGCCACATTACACATATTAGATGCACGTATAAATACTGCCTTCGCACAGTATGGACTTTATACATTCGCTTCTCCAAAAGTAGGAGATATCGCTTTTCGAAATTATTATAAACTACAAGTAGCTAGTAGCTTTCGTTTCGTCAACTTGTTCGATGTCGTTCCACTTCTCCCTCCCCGAAACATAAATTTTAATGATCATGATTGGGAGTATGCACACGTCCATCACAATATGACATTTACAAAAAATACAAAATCCATTACAAATAATCATTCCATTACAACATACAAAACATGTCTGACTTCTCATTTTTAACCAGTAAACAATTGGAAATAAAATATTCGTATACTATAATACTCTATGAAGTTATTTTTGGATGAGGGGACCTTACATGTTAAAATTTATCTTCACACTTTTTCTTATTGTAATTTTTACGGTCACAGGTTTCTTTACATTTTCATACTTTGCGACAGGAGAGTATGATGGGGCAGGTATCATATATACCACTGTTCCATTTCTTTCTTAAGCAAAATAAATAAAACGAGCTTAATTTTATTAAGCCCGTTTTATTTATTAATATCCATTTTTATTGGTAAATCGATAATATATCTCCCAATATAGCAACTTCTTTAAAACTGTTTAACTGCATTACCAATACCCCAAATTTCATTGCTGTACTGCAAAATCGTTCGATCACTCGCAAAATGACCAGACTGTGCAATATTTAAAATCGACATTTCTAGCCACTTTGTTCGGTTCTCATAAGCTCTACCGACAGCTTCTTGTTTTTCAGCATATGGGCCAAAATCTCGCAGAACGAAATATTCATCATTTTGAATAACGAGAGAATCGTAAATCGCTTCAAATTCTGCTCCCGATTGTGCAAAGAAACCATTTGTTAATTGATCAACTACTTTTTTAATGTGCCTATTGTGGTGATAATAATCACTTGCACGATATCCACCATTTTGATAGTAATGAAGAACCTCTTCCGCTGTTAAGCCGAAAATGAAACAGTTATCATCACCAACCCGGTCTTTTATTTCAATGTTAGCTCCGTCTAGCGTTCCGAGTGTAATCGCACCATTCATCATAAATTTCATATTACCTGTTCCCGATGCTTCTTTACTCGCCGTTGAAATTTGTTCACTTACATCCGCTGCCGGGAATATATCTTCCGCTAAAGAAACTCGATAGTTTTCTAGAAAGATAACTTTCATATATTGACTGACATACGGGTCATTATTTACTTTTCTTGCGAGTTCATTTATTAATTTAATAATTTTTTTCGCGTAATAATATCCAGGTGATGCTTTCGCTCCAAAAATAAAAGTACGCGGATAAAATGTAAAACTAGCATCCTCTTTCAAACGGTTATACAAATATAAAATATGAAGAACATTTAATAATTGTCGTTTGTAAGCATGTAATCTTTTCACTTGCACATCAAAAATAGAATTTGGATCAATCGTAATCCCCATTGTATTATGAATGCGCTCTGCTAAAATCTCTTTACGTTCTTGTTTTACTTCTGCAAATTTCTCTTGGAAACTAGCATCATATTGAACTGTTTGCAACGATTGAAGCTTAATCGGTTCTTTCTTCCACTCTGTTCCAATCGCCTCTGAAATGAGATTTGTTAGCTGTGGATTTGCTTTCATAAGCCAGCGCCTATGAGCAATTCCATTCGTCTTATTATTAAACTTATCTGGATAAAATTCATAAAACAATCGCATTTCCCGCTGTTTTAATATTTCCGTATGAATTTTTGCTACACCGTTTACGCTATGGCTACCGACAATTGCTAAATGAGCCATTTTCACAAGATCATGCGCAATAATTGCCATGTCTTCAATGCGATGCCATTCATAAGGATAACGTTCCCAAAGTTCATGACAGAAACGTTCATTAATCTCTTCAATAATCATATAAATTCTCGGTAATAACGGTTTAAAAATGTGAATTGGCCACTTTTCGAGCGCTTCTGATAACGTCGTATGATTCGTATAAGAAATCGTCTGCGTCGTTATGTGCCAAGCTTCTTCCCATGTTAACTTTTCTTCGTCTAGTAAAATACGCATCAGTTCTGGAATTGCTAAAACCGGATGTGTATCGTTAATATGAATCGCAATTTTTTCATGTAGTTGACGAAGGTCACCATATCTTTCTCTATGCATTCGAACAATATTTTGTAAACTTGCTGATACGAGGAAATACTGTTGTTTTAAACGAAGTATTTTCCCCTCATCATGCGTATCATCTGGATATAAAAACTCCGATACAGCCTCTGTTTCGCGCTTATATTTCAAAATATCTTTGCAGTTTTGCGGGAAAGGAACTGGTTCAGCATTCCAAAGTCTAAGTGTGTTTACAGTACTCGTCTCATAGCCTACTACCGGCACATCATATGGCACTGCCATAATGACTTCTGCATTTGTATGCCTAAATTCTAAACGCCCGTCAATTTCTAGCGGTTCAACACTGCCGAAATAACTTACTTCCACAGCTTGATCATGCCTTCTTACTTCCCATACATTTTCATGAAGAAGCCACTGTTCTGGAAATTCAACTTGATAACCATCAACAATTTTCTGATCAAACAAACCATGTTTATAACGAATTCCACAGCCGTGTCCTGGCAAGTTTAAAGATGCAAGTGAATCGAGAAAACAGGCTGCTAAGCGTCCAAGCCCACCATTACCAAGGCCTGCATCTGCTTCCACTTCTTCTAACTCTTGTAACGAAATCCCTAGTTCAGATAACCCCTGCTCGCATACATCTCTAATACCTAAATTCAAGATGTTACTTCCAAGCAAACGTCCAAGCAAAAATTCAATAGACAAGTAATACATTTGCTTTTGCTCTCCGGATCGATAACTCTCATTCGTTGCAATCCATTGACTATTCATATACTCACGTACCATATGGCCGAGCGTATTATATTGATCACGAGTTGTAGAATCTTTGAAACTTTTCCCATACATCGTCTCTAACTTTTCTAGAAAAGTTGATTTAAAACTTTCAACATGAGTAAACATTTTTTCACCACCTACATGTTATTCCATGAGACTTTTATACAATTCCTTATAAGCAAGAGCCGATTGCTCCCAGCTATAATCTTCAGTCATCGCTTGTTTTACAAGCTGCTCCCACACTGGTTTATCGTGATAAAATTCAATTGCACGGTGAACCGTATGCAGCATGTCATGTGCATTAAAATTCGTGAAACTGAAACCATTTCCTTCTCCAGTTTCTTCATCATAAGAATGTACCGTATCGTTTAATCCACCTGTTTCTCTTACAATTGGAATCGTACCGTACGCTAATGCGATAAGTTGTCCAAGTCCACACGGTTCAAACAGCGATGGCATTAAAAACAAATCGCTTCCCGCATACACTTGGTGCGCTAATTCTTCATTAAATCCGATATAAACTTTTACCTTCTCCGGATACTCATATGCCATCCACTCAAAGAATTGCTCATATTCCGAATCACCTGAACCTAAAATAATACATTGTACATCTTCTTCCATTATTTCGCGGAATACAGTGCGTACTAAATCAAGACCTTTTTGCTTCGTTAATCTCGTTACCATTGAAATAATTGGTGTATCCTCTTTTTCTGGCAAACCAAAATAACGCTGCAAGGCGCGTTTATTTTCACTCTTTTCATATAATGACTCTGCATCATACTGAGCCTTAATATACGAATCCGTTTCTGGATTATATACGCTCGTATCAATACCATTTACAATGCCGCTAAGCTTATCATTATATTTTCGCAGTAATCCATCTAGCTTCTCACCGAAAAATTCATATTGAATTTCTTCTTTATACGTCGGGCTCACCGCTGTAATTTGATCCGAAGCGATAATACCGCCTTTCATAAAGTTTATGTTTCCATAAAACTCTAGCTGCTCACTATGAAAATATTCATCACCAAGCTCTAACAAGTCGTACATCACTTCAGGAGGAAATACTCCTTGGAACTGCAAGTTGTGAATCGTATATACCGTTTTAATACGCTCATATAACGGGTTATCTTGATACTTTTCACGAAGTAAGAAATTAACCATAGCCGTATGCCAATCGTGGCTATGAAGAACATCCACTTCAAAGTCAAGGTGTGGAATACACTCTAACACTGCTTTTGAGAAATAAGAAAAACGCTCCCCGTCATCATAATGACCATACAGAGAATCTCTCTTAAAATAATATTCATTATCTATTAAGTAATACGTAATTCCGTCTTGCTCACCTTTTAAAATTCCACAATATTGATTTCTCCACCCGAGCGGGACGTTAATTACTTTATGTAACGTACACCCATCTCTTAACTTTTTCGGAATGAGGCTATAATTCGGAAGTATAATACGAACGTCCACTCCTAATTTTTTCAGCTCTTTTGGGAGCGCACCCGCTACATCAGCTAATCCTCCCGATTTCACAAACGGTACACATTCTGATACTGCAAATAAAATATTCACTTGTTGTCCCACTGCGCGAAAAGTTTTTATTACTCCTCTTGCAGCTTCCTCCCTTCGAGTTTTCATTTAAATTAAAACTTTAATCAGTGGAGGAAAAAGCCCCCACTGATTCTTTAGGAATAACTATTAATCGTACTGTTTTGTACGCTTCCTTTTTCTACAACATACGGCTCATCGATGTTTCCTTTTAATACGACACCGTCGCCAATTTTCACGTCTTTATCAATAATAACACCGTCTATTATACAGTTATCTCCAATTTGGCTCTTTTGCATAATAATGCTGTTACGAATAATTGATCCTTTTCCAATTTTAACTGAACGGGAAATAACACTGTTTTCTACCTCCCCCTCAATAATACTGCCATTTGCAATCATTGTATTTTTCACGACTGCACCCTTTAGATAACGAGTTGGTGGCTCATCTTTTACTTTCGTAAAGATCGGCGCTTCTTTCTTAAATAATTGCTTCCAAATAGCAGGTTGCAAAATTTCTAAGCTATGTTTATAGTAACTTTCGATCGAGTCAATAATTGCTACATATCCAGTATGTTCATATGTAGCAATGTGTAATGATTTCCCGCGTTTCTCTCTCACTACATCAAATAAACTGTATTGCTCCACATCTTTATATGTCTCAAATAAATCTAATAATAATTGTTTCTTTAACACGTATGTTTGAAGCGAAACCCCTTCATGGCAAACTTCCGTAATATCAGCTGCCGTATGTATATGTCGCTCTAACACCGCTTGAAAATTTAATGCTGTTACGAGATGGCTATTCGTAATAACAACGTACTCTTCTCTGCTTCTTAGAAAATAATCAATATGTCTTCTAAAGTGTGCAAAAGACCCAAACTCATCTTGGTCACATTGGCAGTTTGGCGGGAATAAAAATAGTCCGTCTCGTTTTCTATCTAAATCCCACTGTTTTCCTGAACCAACATGGTCCATTAACGAACGGTTTTTATGGCTTGTAAAAACTGCCACACTATGAATACTAGAATTCACCATATTTGAAAGCATGAAATCAATGAGTCGATAACGGCCCCCAAACGGTAACGCCGCTAGTGAACGATGCCCTGTTACTTTCTTTAAGGAAGGAAAACTTCCCGTTGCATTAATAATTCCTAACATTTTTTCTCCCATTCATTTCATCCCCCTTTTCTATTTCCCTTCAGCAATTAATACTACATCGTCAACATTCTTTTCTGGACGAATGATTGTTCCATCTTCGATAACCATTTCTGATCCAACAATCGCTCTTTCAATCACAACATTTTTACCAATCTTAGCCCCTGGCATAACGACAGAATCAATCACCATACTACCTTCTTCCACCGTCACTCCTTGGAATAACACAGAATGCTTCACGTCCCCTTCAATGACGCACCCTTCGTTAATAAGCGATTCTTCTACTTTCGCCTTTTCAGCAATATATTGAGGCGGTTCGTTTGGATTGACAGAGTAAATACGCCAATTACGATCGTTTAAATTCAGTGATGTTTCATCGCGAAGCAAATCCATATTCGCTTCCCATAAGCTCTTCACCGTTCCAACATCTTTCCAATATCCTTCAAACGGGTACGCCATTAGCTTCTTCCCTTCATCTAATAAAAGCGGAAGGACGTCTTTTCCAAAATCATTACTAGATTCAGGATTTCTTGCATCCATCTCTAAATACTCTTTCAAAATTGACCAATTAAAAATATAGATTCCCATCGATGCAAGATTACTTCTTGGAAATTGTGGTTTCTCCTCAAACTCAACAATCTCCATCTCTTCATTTGTATTCATAATGCCAAAGCGACTCGCTTCATCCCAAGGTACTTCAATAACAGAAATGGATACATCCGATTCTTTCTCAATATGGTAATCTAGCATCTTACTGTAATCCATTTTATAAATATGGTCGCCTGATAAAATAAGAACATACTCCGGTTCATACTGACTTAAATAGTTTAAATTTTGATAAATGGCACTTGCCGTACCTGTATACCACTTAACCCCTGAAGACTCCGCATAAGGAGGTAATACTGTGACCCCACCGTTTACTCGGTCTAAATCCCACGCATTTCCGATTCCGATATAATTATGAAGTTCAAGTGGTTGATATTGTGTTAAAATCCCAACCGTTTCAATACCAGAATTCGCACAGTTACTTAGCGTAAAATCAATAATGCGATATTTACCACCAAATGGAACAGCTGGCTTGGCTAAATTTTTTGTTAATGCACTTAAACGACTACCTTTTCCCCCTGCTAGTAACATTGCTACGCACTTTTGTTTTTGAGCCATCTTGTTTTTTGCTCCCCTTTCTCGTCTTCACTGGTCGTAATATGGATACGCCGAATGGTGGAATTGTAATCTCTACATGTGCCGCTTGATTATGGTACGGTTCTAGAATTGTCTTAAGACGTTTCTTATTCACTTGCCCCGAACCGCCATATTGCTGTGCATCACTGTTTAAAATCTCGTTATAATACTCGAAATCTGGTACACCTACTTTATAGTTTTCATATGTAGCTTTCGTAAAATTACATACGACAACTAACGCATCTTCTTGTTTATCCCCTTGGCGGATAAAAGAGAAAATACTTTGCTCATTATTATTAGCATCAATCCACTGAAAACCTTCAGGTGAATGGTCAAGCTGCCAAAGTGGTTTTGAGCGCTTATACAATGCTATGAGCTCATTAAAGTAATCATGCATATAACGATGCATTTCAAAATCATGTAAATTCCAATCTAAATCTTCAAGGTCTTTCCACTCATCAAACTGTCCGAATTCTCCTCCCATGAAAAGTAACTTCTTTCCTGGGTGAGTAAAGAAATATCCATATAATAAACGAAGTTGAGCAAACTTATCCCAGTAATCACCTGGCATTTTATTTAATAACGACTTTTTCCCATGAACGACTTCATCATGAGAAAGCGGTAATATGAAGTTTTCAGAGTACGCATATAGTAAAGAAAACGTCATTTTCTCATGAATGTGTTTCCTATATTCAGGCGCACACTCCATATATTTCAGCACGTCATTCATCCAGCCCATGTTCCATTTGTAATTGAATCCAAGCCCACCTTCATACGTTGGAGTTGTTACAAGTGGCCAAGCTGTTGAATCTTCTGCCGTCATAAGAAAATCTTCATCCTCTGCAAACACTGCTTCATTTAACTCCCTTAAAAATGAAACAGCATGCTCATTACTTTGCTCTTGTCCTTCTTTATTCCAGTACAACATGTTCGCAACTGCATCAACTCTGAAACCATCAATATGGAAATATCTCATCCAAAATAACGCATTTGAAATTAAGAAATTACGTACCTCTCTCTTTCCTAAATCAAAATTGACAGTTCCCCATACTGGATTTTCTTGTACATCTTTATCTTTATATTCATAGGTCGGTGTACCATCAAACAAATATAAACCGTGAGCATCTTTACAAAAATGCCCCGGCACCCAATCTAAAATGACACCGATTCCATATTTATGACATTCGTCGACAAAATGCATTAAATCATGCGGCGTACCAAATCTACTCGTCGCTGCATAATATCCCGTTCCTTGGTATCCCCAAGAACGATCATATGGATGCTCAACAAGCGGCATAATTTCAATATGTGTAAATTGATGTTCCACCACATACGGGATGAGCTCTTCAACCATTTCCCTGTAAGAGTACAGCGTTCCATCTTCTTTCTTTTTCCAAGAACCAAAATGTAATTCATAAACTGTCATCGCTTCTTTATAAATCGATTTTTTCTTTTTCTTACGATTCCAGTTTTTATCATTCCATTCATATCCTTTTATATCAAAAACTACAGATGCCGTATTCGGTCTTACTTCTGCATATACAGCATACGGATCTGCCTTTAAAATGACGTCACCAGCCAACGTTTCGATCGCATATTTATATATTTCTCCTTCTTCAATATGCGGTATAAATAAGGACCAAATGCCTTCTTCTGTCACTTGTAGCATCTTATGTTGCTCATAATCCCACTCATTAAAATCCCCAACAACACTCATTGCTTTCGCATGAGGAGCCCACACTGTAAATCGTACCCCTTGAATCTCATCTTCCGTCACAACATGCGCGCCAAAGATGTTATAACTTTCATAGTACTTTTCTGTATGAAACTCATCTCGTTTCACTTCTTCACAATTTATTACACTCAATATGCTCACCTCACTTAGATGACAGAATTTTTTATACTTTAACTATTTCTGCGAAAAACTGCAATATCCTTGTTAATTTATAAAAAACATTCGTTTTTTTCTTAAAAATGTTAGTTTTTCTTCACATTTCTGTGTAAAATATCGAATTTTGACGAATATTCATTGTAAACGCTTCATTCTACTTCTATATTTACGCCTATTATTTTTTTCTCAACCTTTATTTTATTAGGTTTATTCTATTTTTCATGCTATTTTCCACTAAAAATAACCATAAAATAATCTGTCATAAAAAATGTTTCTCAACATTTTTTATCATATTTTTATTGAAACGCGAAATTCATAAGCATATACTTGTTCTCAATAAAGAACAGAAATCTTTCGTAACTATAATTCATAGCGGACTACTATGTTTACTTATTTATCCTTGTTGCGAACGATTGCTATAAAAATTTAACTAGGGGGCTTTCTTATGTCATTAAAACAAAAAGTAGGAATGGGAGTTGTCACCGCTTCACTTGGTTTATCCCTTACATTCGGAGGTGTATTCGCCTATTTCAGTGATTCAGAAACATCGAGTAATTCATTTCAAGCTGGAACACTAGATCTTTCTATTAATCCAAGTGTAATCGTTAATGTGAAAGATTTAAAACCAGGTGATTTTATTGAAAGGAACTTCAAGCTTGAAAATAAAGGTACATTGGATATCGCAAAAGTAGCACTTGAAACATCATATGAAGTTACAGATGCAACGCAAAATAATGTCGGTGAAGATTTAGGTGATCACATTATCGTCAAGTTTCTAGTGAATGATGGACAGCCATCTAATCCAAACGATGATCATGAGATTTTGTGGGAAACAAAACTATCACAATTAAAAACTATGAAACCTGAAGATGTCGCTACGTCTTTAGAACGTCATAACTTAATAGATGGTATTAAATCTGGTGAAACAGATTACTTACATGTCCTCTTCTCATTTGAAGATAACGACCAAGATCAAAATAAATTTCAAGGTGATTCCCTGCAGCTAAACTGGACATTCCATGCTGAGCAAACAGCAGGTGTGGAGAAATAATTTTTAAAAATATATATTACCGGAGGCCTATAAATGAAAAAGAAAAACCGTTTTGTTACTGGAATTGTAACGGCTGGCGTTCTGTTTTCAACTGCCATTCCGTTCAATGTACTTGCTGAAAGTCCTATTAACCAAATTGAATCTTCAAATGCTCATTCTATATTATCGAAGCTTTCTAAAGAACAACGCCTAGCATTACAAACGGTAGATGCCAACCCTGGTTTTACAATTTCACCAGATATTAATACGAGTAGTTCTGAGCCTGTAAATATCATTGTAGAATTTCAAACTGCTCCAGTAAAGATTAATGAATTAAAACAAAAAGAAAAAGGATTACAAGCTGCTCCAGAAAATATAAAAGCACGTATTGATCAAGAACATGAAGAATTCGAAAAAGGACTAAAACGTCTTTATCAATTCAGCCCATCAGTAAAATCAGGAAACTTCCAGTCTGTACAAATTAAACGTTCTTATAAGCATGCGATAAATGGTGTTGCGATGACATTACCAGCAAATACAGTTGAAGAGTTGTTACGAATTGGTGTTGTAAAACGCATTTGGAAAGATTACGAAGTGAAATTAAATTTACCAAAACAAGCTGAGCAAAAAGCACCTCAAAAACTAACAGATAGCATCCCGCAAATTGGAGTAGATAAGTTACATAGTGAGGGCATTACTGGAAAAGGAATTAAAGTTGGCGTATTAGATACAGGTATTGATTACAATCATCCTGACTTAAAAGACGTATATAAAGGCTATCGCGCAAAACCTGGCGAGGACTCTAGCAAAGTAGATCCAAATTCAGTAAAGGGTTGGGACTTTATTAATAATGATGCAGATCCAATGGAAACTACTTATTCAGAATGGCAACAATCTGGTGCTCCTGAATTTGATAACCGTGGTTCTGCCTTCTACACAGCCCACGGCACTCACGTAGCAGGTATCGTTTCTGCTCAAAAGAAGAACCAATCTGATTCAGCAGTAAAAGGTGTTGCACCTGACATTGAACTGTATAACTATCGTGTACTCGGTCCATACGGAAGTGGAGATAGTTCAGGTATTATCGCTGCAATTGATAAATCTATTTCTGACGGTATGAACGTTATTAACTTATCGTTAGGTGATGATAGCAACAATCCTCTTGATCCAACATCTATCGCTGTTAATAACGCGATGCTTTCAGGCGTTGTTACAGTCGTTGCTGCTGGTAACTCTGGACCGACTCCATCAACACTCGGATCACCAGGTGCTTCGCCATTTGCTATTACGGTTGGAGCCAGTGATAGCTCTATTTCCTTACCGAAACTATCAGGTCATGCTGGACAATTACAATTCCCTAACCTAATTTTGTTCGGCAAAAACTTCACTGATAAAATAGAAGATTTCAAGGGACAAACTTTACCTATTGAATCTGTAGGAATCGGTACGCCTGACGAGTTTAGTAAAAAAGATGTGAAAGGAAAAATCGCTCTCGTTGCACGTGGTACAACCTCATTTGATGAAAAAATTGCTAACGCAAAACAAGCAGGTGCAAAGGCCGTTATTATTTATAACAACGTGGATGGAGAAATTCCTTTCTACGTTGGTGAAAGCACAAAATACATTCCAACATTCCGCCTAACGAAAGAAGACGGTGAAAAACTAAAAACTCAAATTGAACAAGGTAGCACATCCTTAACTTTCGATGAAATTAATTACATTCAAACAGAAGGCGATCATCTTGCAGACTTTAGCTCACGCGGTCCTGTTACAGCAAATGATGATATTAAGCCTGATATTACAGCGCCTGGTGTCGCTGTCCTTTCAACAGTTCCTGAATATATTAACGACCCGCAAGAGGGTGAAAACTACGCTGTTTCCTATGAGCGTATGCAAGGAACATCTATGGCTTCCCCTCATATTGCTGGCGTTGCTGCTCTAATTTTACAAGAACACCCAGACTACTCTCCGTTCGATGTAAAAGCGTCTCTTATGAACACAGCTGATGATTTAAAAGAAAAATATTCGGTGTATGAAGTTGGAGCTGGGCGAGTAGATGCTTACAACGCCGTTCGTACAGAAACAAGCTTTAAAGTATTAGATACGACACAAACTGTTGTAAATGATGAAGTAATTGAAGTGCCCGAAGAAACTGGATCTATTGCATTCGGTAAGTTTTATCAAAAAGACGGTGAAGCTCTTGAACAAAAACGAAATATAAAAGTAACTAATCATAATAAACAAGAGAAAAAAGAATTTAAAACAGAAATTTCTTATACACCAGCTTCGTCTACTATTAACGATGCTGTCGCAAACGGTGTAAAAATCTCTGCTCCAGAAACAATTACTCTTGATGCTGGCAAAGCAGGTGAAATTGAAGCAAAAATTAATGTTCCAGCCGGTGTAAAACAAGGCCGATATGAAGGATATATTCATATTACGAACACGAAAAATAAAGAAGAAATATATCAAATCCCATTCTCTATTCGTGTATCAGAGCCTGGTATTGAAAATGCAATACTATCAAGAAAAGCAATTTCAACTGATACATCTAAATTTAATCCATACGGTGAATCGTATGTTCACGGGGCATTCCAATTAAACAGCGAACTTGAAACGTTAGATCTTATCGTAAAAGATTCCAAAACAGATAAAGCTCTGGGCTTCATTGGGACATTAAACACAAGTGGACTAAAAACTGATGTGTATTACTACTTAGACTCATTCTTTAATGGAAAAGTGTATCCTTTTACAAATGATCCTGCAAAACCAATTGGTGATGAGAAAATCAACTTACCAGAAGGAGACTACACAATTGAGTTTGTCGGTTATGATAAGGCTGGGAAAGCACGTGTAAAAGGTGATTATGTTGTAATTGATAATACCCCACCAGAAGTGAAACTAACTGGATTAAAACCTGGTATTTACGAGTTAAATGAAGAAAATTATACAGTAGAAGATGGCAAAAAAGCACTATGGATTAAAGGAAATGTATACGATTCAAACGTTGACTACTTAAAAGGAAAAGGATTAAACATTACGCAAGAAGCGAATGGCGTTATGTACTATGACTATTCTCCATACTTGCATAAGTTTTTACCGATTAATGCAAATGGCGACTTTAAAGTTGGCATTACACCTGACTCCTTCAGAACGGAAGGTCCAATGAACACAGGCGTATATATTTTCGATTATGCAACTGCAGGAGCTGACTATCCAAGCGGTGTAAATAACTACTGGTTTATCCCACAAGATGCTCAATATGCGAAAGCTAGTTACGATAAAAAAGAATTATATAAAAATGACGAGTTCACAGTAACACTAAACGCAAAACACGTAAAACAATTTGTTGCTGGGCAATTTAATGTAAACTTCCTAGAGAAGAACTTCAAATTTGCAAATGCAAAATTTAATCCTGCTTTTGAAAAGCTACTTTCCGAAAAAGGAGTAACCGCAAAAGTAAATGAACCGAAACTAGAGGCAGGTTCGGTTACAGTTGGCGGCACTATCGATGACAAAAACTTTGCTGGATTAGATGGTGATTTCCCGTTCATTGATGTAACTTTCAAAGTAGAAAATGATGAATTTTATGAAGCAAACGCTCAATTAGAGTCACCAATTTTTGTTTACTGGAAACAAGGTGAATCAGAACCAAATAGAATGCGTGTACTTCAAGATCAAACATTCTCAGTTATGTCCTTAAATTCACTAGTAGAAGGAAATATTAAACCTGGTGCATTCTTAAATGAACGTGGATATTTAGATGAAAAGTTTGATTATGCAAAGCTTGGCGTAAAAGTATACGCAACTGATTCTTACCGTCATAAGTTTGAAGGTTCACTAGATAAATATGGGTACTTCAAACTAAATGGACTTCCAGTTAATAAACGCGACTATAACCTATATGTAGAAGTGCCAGGACATTTAACAAGCCGCCTAACAACGAAACTTGGTACTGAAAAAGACGGTAAGCTGCTTGGCCAATATTATTATGCAAGACCTGACGAAAACCTTGCCGGCGATGTAAATGCTGATAAAGTAATCGATATTAAAGATGCTGAAATTATCGCTAGCAACTATGGTAAAAAAGGACTAACTGTAAAAGACGGAGACCTTAATAAAGATGGGATTGTCGACGAAAAAGATATTCGCTTCGTTGAAAAGAACTTCTTGAAAAAAGGGCCAGATGCATCTAAATCACAAACACCTGTAGAAAAATCAAAAAGCGGTACACTGACAGATATTTTAAAGAAATTGGGATTAACGCCTAAAAAATGATAAAGTGAAACTTTAATCAGTGGGGGGTGTTCATCCCTCACTGATTATCAGCCCTCACCAATCGGGCTTTTACGGGCAGTTGATCACCAAACTAACTTCTTTGCTTTCGCTGCATTTTGAGGTGGGGATCTTACTGCCCGTTAATGCGGGATAATAAAGAGCACTCTACGTAAAGTAGAGTGCTCTTTTCTATAAACGACCCTTATCCAGCAAAAGGGGTATATTGGGGATATACAAGGGAAACCGGAAAAGGAATTTATATTAAATTATATAAGTTCAGAGGTAAGAAGCAGTTTCCCACCTCTGAATTATTTAGCAATTATTATAGTACTGGTGCCATTGTTTCTTTTAATACTTTTACAGAATGAGCGAATTTCGCTTTTTCATCTTCATTTAGCTCAAGTTCTACGATTTCACGTACACCTTCGCGGTTAATTACAGCTGGAACACCTACGTAAGCATCTTTCTCTCCGTATTGACCTTCAAGGTATGCAGATACAGTTAATACGCTGTTCTCGTTGTTTAAGATTGCTTTAGTTACACGAAGTAGTGACATACCGATTCCGTAGTAAGTTGCACCTTTACGCTCGATAATATGGTAAGCTGCATCACGTACGTTTTCGAAGATTTTATCTAAGTCTTCTTGATTGTACTGTTCGTTGTTAGCTAAGATTGTTTCTAGTTTTTGTACACCGATAGTAGCGTGGCTCCATACTGGAAGTTCAGTGTCACCGTGTTCACCAACGATGTAAGCATGAACGTTACGTGGATCTACATCTAAGTAGTCACCTAACATGTAACGGAAACGAGCAGAGTCTAAAGTAGTACCAGAACCGATTACGCGCTCTTTTGGTAAACCAGATTCTTTCCAAGTTACGTAAGTTAAAATGTCAACTGGGTTAGTTGCGATTAAGAAGATTCCATCGAATCCACTATCCATAATACCGCGAACGATTTGTTTAAAGATCTTTGTATTTTTCTCAACTAAGTCTAAACGAGTTTCACCTGGCTTTTGTGGTAATCCAGCAGTGATAACTACTAAATCTGCATCTTTACAATCTGCATAGCTACCGCTCCAAACTTTTGTTGGTGATGGAGAGAATGGTACCGCATGGCTTAAGTCCATTGCTTCCCCTTCTGCTTTTGCTTCATTAACATCTACTAATACGAACTCTTCAGCTACACCTTGGTTGATCATTGAGTAAGCGTAACTACAACCTACAGCTCCTGTTCCTACTAATACTACACGATTGATACCTTTTTTCATGGTAATTTCCCCTCTCTATTGTTCACATCTATTTTTTATGATTGTTTAAGTAATTAATTAAAATACTAATTTAATGTTGTTTAACTTCTTTACATTCATATTGTAGCACGTATTATTGTGAATTACTTCACAAATTATGACCTATTTGTGAACTTTTTCACATAGAGTGTAAAGTTATTAGAATAGGTGTGGAATCAATTTCAATGGAGGCGTTTTCTTTAGATTGTGAATAAAAAGAATGTGATTTGATTATTCCCTATAGCTAAATTCAATTTCTATAATCAAACTAACACATTATCTCCTTATACGCTGGACGTCAGTTGGCCTATATAGACTACGGTGACATAAATGAATTAGCATATACTTTACCACCTCCCTTTTAACTATTACCGTATATTAATAAAAAGATATTATTCAAAATCATGCATTCTTTTCTAATAATAAACCATTCAATATAAGTGATAGGCTATGCAAAGCTTTAGACAAATGTGCTTCTGCATCTTCAGAATTCGCAATCCAACAAGCAAGGTCCACTAGTCCACCATTTATGAATCTTGCTAAAGCTTCGCAGTCCGTCTTTTCAATAATACAGTCTTTCATTAATTGCTGAAGCATCTCCGCCATCGTCGTTAAACATTGCGAATGCGATGATTGATAATAACTATTTCCTAATACTGCTGGTGCATCACGAAGTACAATTCGCTGAATTTCTGGATTAAGTGCCATCGTTAAATACGCACGACAACGTCCAACAAACCCTTCCCATTTTCCTTCCGCTTCATCTGATACTTTCCCTAATTTATTATCCATTTCGATATCAATTTCTTTTACAACTGCTTCTAACAATCCTTTTTTATCACCAAAATGATGATAAATTGCACCACGTGTTAAACCGACAGATGCTGTAAAATCATCCATAGACGTATTTACATATCCAACTGTACCAAAGGCCTCTCTTGCTGCACTCAGCAATTTAGCACGTGTTTCAGTAATCATTTCTGCTCTCGTTTTTTTAATCATCTTTTCCTCCTACTTCTATTCATTCTCTTTATTCAAAATGAATTGCACTATAGTATCGTTCTCTATATAAAAGAATAACTCCTTTAAACATCGGCTCTCTATCCAGAGATAAAACATTTCAATTGACATACGCACCGTATGTTAATATGATATTTACATACGGTGCGTATGTAAATTATTTCTAGCTTACAAGATAATATAACTTCTTACCTATATCCTACATTGACTCACTGTCCCTTTTTATAGAAGGTATTAATGAAACAGAGGAGGATTTAAAAGAATGAAGAATGTATATGCAAACGTCAAATACTTTGGTGATTATTATGTTTAATTCCTACCGTGAGATTTTCAGTGCTCCTGGTACAAAAGGATTCTCTTTAGCAGGGTTTATAGCTCGGATGCCCATATCAATGATGGGCATTGGTATTGTTACAATGTTATCTCAGTTACGTGGTGACTATTGGCTTGCTGGAGCTGTTGCAGCCACCTTTACATTATCATCTGCTTTACTAGCTCCTCATATTTCTCGGATGGCCGATCAATTAGGGCAATCTCGCATACTTCTTCCGACTACAGGTATCAGTGTTTTCTTTACGATCCTCTTACTTCTATGTACGAAATATGAAGCTCCTTATTGGACGCTATTTCTATCCGCCTTATGTGCAGGTTGTATGCCAAATATGTCAGCTATGGTACGTGCACGTTGGACTAAACTATACCGTGGATCCCATAAATTGCATACAGCATTTTCCTTTGAATCGGTCGTCGACGAAATTTGCTTCATAATTGGTCCTGTATTATCTGTCAGTTTAAGTGTTATGTTCTTCCCAGAAGCAGGGCCACTTTTATCATCTGTTTTTCTTACAATTGGGGTATGCCTATTCATCCTACAAAAAAGCACAGAACCACCTGTACACCCTGGCGACATTACAAACAAAGGAACAGTATTTAAAATTGGTTCTTTGCGAGTACTAGTATTCACACTCATTGCTATAGGTACTATCTTTGGCACAATAGATGTCGTTAGTGTAGCTTTTGCTGAACATCAAGGAAACGCAGTAGCTGCTAGCTTTGTACTTTCTGTCTATGCAATCGGTTCATGCCTGGCAGGCCTTATTTTCGGTACTCTTAAACTCAATGCTCCACCCTATAATCAATTTTTAATAGCAGTCACACTTTCCATGATAACAATGCTGCCACTATTTTTCGTAAATACTATTGCTTGGCTAATAGTTATTGTCTTCTTTGCAGGACTATCTGTCGCTCCTACTATGATTATTACTATGGGGCTTGTGGAAAGAATTGTACCTGAATCAAAAATAACAGAAGGAATGACTTGGGCAATTACAGGACTTGGAATTGGAGTCTCCCTAGGATCAGCGATAGCTGGTTTAGTTATTGATAATTTTGGAGCTCGAGCAGGATTTAGTGTGGCTATTATAGCAGGAGGCCTTGCCTTCACTATTGCACTTTTAGGATACAAAACTCTTCACTTCGCATATAATCATGCTGTTATTAAACAAGATGGACATTCAATAGAGAGTTAAAACATGTTCAAAAAATAGGATTATCTCTTCTTATGCATGAGAAAAGGTAATCCTATTTTAAACTTATTATTTATAATCTGTCATAGCTTCTTCTATATCTATACACAACAAAAAAGAGATAGCAGTTTATGCTATCTCTTTTAGTATGACCCGTACGGGATTCGAACCCGTGTTACCGCCGTGAAAGGGCGGTGTCTTAACCACTTGACCAACGGGCCAATTACTGGCAGAGAAGAAGGGATTCGAACCCTCGCACCGCGTTCGCGATCTACTCCCTTAGCAGGGGAGCCCCTTGAGCCACTTGGGTACTTCTCTATAAATATGGCTCCGCAGGTAGGACTCGAACCTACGACCGATCGGTTAACAGCCGATAGCTCTACCACTGAGCTACTGCGGA
>NZ_JALDQE010000013.1:0-142307 GCF_022748145.1 Bacillus sp. CCB-MMP212 | reverse complement strand
TCCATAATCGGCATCATATTCGGTGGTTGGTTGTTATCCATAATCGGCATCATATTCGGTGGTTGGTTGTTATCCATAATCGGCATCATATTCGGTGGTTGGTTGTTATCCATGATTGGCATTATATTTGGCATTTGAATATTTGGCGGTATGACTTGTGGAATAACTACATTTTCTTTCGATACATTTGGTGATACTATATTCCCTACGTTTTCTTTCTTTACTTGTGGTGACACTATATTCCCTACGTTTTCTTTCTTCACTTGTGGCGATATTATATTCCCTACATTTTCTTTCTTCACTTGCGGTGACACTATATTCCCTACATTTTCTTTTTTCACTTGCGGTGACACTATATTCCCTACATTTTCTTTCTTCACTTGCGGCGATACTATATTTCCTACATTTTCTTTCTTCACTTGCGGCGATACTATATTTCCTACATTTTCTTTCTTCACTTGTGGCGATATTATATTCCCTACATTCTCTTTCTTCACTTGCGGCGATACTATATTATTTTTTTTCGTTTGCGGAGAAATGATATTGTTAGGTTTCATTTTACTAATTTGAGGAGCAATTAACTCGCTTCCTTTTTTTATTACATCTGAAATTTTATATTCTTTTTTCGGTTTTATTGGTGGTTGTGGCGGCTGTGGCAATACATTTACCGAAAACTTCGTGTTTTCTTTTTCCGCCGGTTTTTGTTTTTCTATCACAGGTGGTTTTTGAATAACAGACGGTTTTTCAACTGGTTTCTCTTTTTGAATTGGCTGTTCTTTTTGCACCTCTTTTTGCGGTTTCACCTGTACTTCTTTTTGCGGCTTTACTTGCATCTCCTTCTGCGGTTTTACTTGCACTTCTTTTTGTGTTTGTTGCATAGCTGGCTGCTGTGTAATTGGTGCTGATTGATACGTAACTTCTTCTTCATCTTCTATTCCAAGCGGAGTTGGTGTTGCTGCAAATTCTTTTTGCTGCACTTCTTTTACGTATTGCTTTGGAGGCGCTGAGCCTGCCCCAGCCTGTTGTTTCATGTGAATACTCTTTGATGGCACTTTAATTTTCATACCTGGCATGATTAAATCTGGATTACTAAGTTGTGTATTTGTTTTTTTCAACGTATCAAAATCCACTCCGTACTTTTTCGCAATTTTCCAAAGGGTATCCCCTTTTTGCACGATATGAATTTTCAAATTTTCCCCCTCCTGTATAACTTATCTATAAGTAACAAATCTCATGAAGTAACTCTTTCTAAATAACATTAACTTCTTTTCACTTTTATCACTTCTTCGATTTTCAATATCATTCGAAGTGGAATAAGCATAAAGAACCACAATGATTTCTTCAAAACAATGTATGCCCATTTTGTTCTTGTTATGATTATATGTATGAAAAAAAGCAACGGGAATACCGTTGCTTTACACACGCTCTAACATACGATTTAATGCAAGAACCGCTTCTGTCGTTACTTGTTTATCTACGCTAATAACGTTAATTTCTTCTCCTCTTTCTATCGTTTCAAGTACCCATAATAAGTGAGGCAGATCAATTCGGTTCATCGTTAAGCACGGGCACATAAATGGATTAAGTGAAACAATTTCTTTATCTGGATGTTGCTGAATAATTCGGTTCACTAAATTCATTTCTGTACCAATCGCCCATTTGCTACCAGATGGCGCCGATTCAATCATATCAATAATATATTTCGTTGAGCCTGCATAATCTGAAGCAGCTACAACTTCATAGCAACATTCTGGATGTACAATAATATTCATATCAGGATGATTTTTTCGTACGCTCTCAATGTTCTTCACTGTAAAATTTTGATGAACAGAACAATGCCCTTTCCATAAAATCACTTGAATTTCTTCTATATCCCCATCGTACTCTAATGAATCTGTGTGTGGGTCCCATACTGCCATTTTATCTAACGGGATACCTAAATCGTACGCTGTATTTCTCCCTAAATGTTGGTCTGGTAAAAAGACGAGACGCTCTTTTTGAGTAAACGCCCAAGATACCATTTGCTTTGCATTAGAAGAAGTTACTGTTGCTCCTCCGTTACGACCACAAAACGCTTTAATTGCAGCTGTAGAGTTCACATATGTTAACGGAATCATCGTATCTCCAAATAATTTCTTTAACTCTTTCCACGCTCTTTCTGTTTGTTCAATATCTGCCATATCCGCCATCGAACAACCTGCACGCATATCTGGTAAGATGACAACTTGATCATCTGTCGTTAACATATCTGCTGTTTCCGCCATAAAGTGCACCCCGCAAAACACAATATATTTTGCGTCTTTATTGCTCGCTGCAACTTGCGCAAGCTGAAGTGAATCCCCTGCTGCATCTGAAAATTGTACCACTTCATCTTTTTGATAATGATGCCCTGGAATGAATAACATTTTCCCCATCTTCTCTTTAATTTCACGAACACGCTTTTCCATATCTTCCGTTGACATCGTGTAATAACGCTCTGGTAACATCGTTTCAATTGGCTGTACTTGTTCTAAAATACTCATATACGTTTCTCCCCCTCTAAGCCACTTTCCTTACCCTTCAATATTGAAACTAATATCAAGTGCTTTCACTGAATGTGTTAACGCTCCAAGTGAAATATAATCTACCCCTGTTTTTCCGTATTTCGATAAATCTTCAATTGTGATGCCCCCTGAAGCTTCTGTAACGATAGCGCTTGGTACAATTTTCGAAAACTCCCGGATTTCATCTGGCGTACGATTATCGAACATAATAATATCCGCACCAGCAGCAACAGCCTCTCTCACCTGTTCCTCAGTTTCTGTTTCTACTTCTACTTTCACCATATGTCCTAACTTTTCTTTCACTGATGTAACAGCTTTTGTAATAGAACCAGCAAACAAAATATGATTGTCTTTAATCATGACACCATCATATAAACCGAAGCGATGATTAAATCCACCACCACACACGACTGCATACTTATCAAACATACGTAGTCCTGGCATCGTTTTTCGCGTATCACAAATGCGAGTATGGCTACTATCTAAAGCAAGAACCGCTTTACGCGTCATCGTCGCTATTCCGCTCATACGCTGAATAACGTTTAATATAACGCGCTCTGCTGTTAATAACGATGCAATTGGCCCTTGCACAGTTGCAATGATTTCGCCTTTTTCTACAAGATCCCCATCTTTTTTATGAAGCTCTACTTCAATTCTCTCATCAATTAATTTAAATCCTGATTCAATTACTAAACGTCCTGCAAAGACCCCTGTATCCTTCGCAAGAAACGTTCCTTTCGAAAGTAAGTTATCTGGAAAAATAAGCTGAGATGTTACATCTCTTTCTCCTATATCTTCTAAAAAAAATCGATTTAATGCTTCTTTAACTTTTATCGTGTTCATAAAGCCCCTCTTCCCCTCATCACACAAGTTGTAGTTTTCTCTTTACTCGAACAATCTCTTTCTTTCCTATATTTCTATCTGGATAATCACTTCGGTAATGCCCGCCAATACTTTCTTCTCTTTGCAGGGCTGAAACAACTATAAGCTCACAAACTGTTAACATATTAATAAGCGTTATCTCTTCATTCGTAAGAACATCATGTTGTAATATCATATTTCGAACACCGTACTTACTAAGCCATCTCTTCGCATAAAATAAGCTTTGCTCTGTTCGCACAATCCCAACATATTTCATCATACATTTTTGTATTTCTTCTTTCGTCGGTAAATGATTCAGAACGATAAACTTTGCTTCTTTGTCGGCTAGCATGTTCACCTTTTCTTTTGTCTCTCTAGATAAAATGTGCCTTCCGATTCTTCCTCCAAACACAAGACCTTCTAATAATGAATTACTCGCTAATCTATTTGCACCATGAACCCCATTACAAGCTACTTCTCCGACTGCGTATAGGTTCGGAATAGACGTCTCTCCATCACAGTTCGTTTTCACGCCACCCATGTGAAAATGAGTACCGGGCACGACTGGAATAAGGTTTTTATTTATATCGACTCCATTTGTTTTACATATCGATGACACGGTCGGAAAGCGTTGTTCAAAGTTTTGAATCATTTCAATGTTTAAGTACACTTTTTCACCCGCAAGTAGCTGTTCATGAATAGCCCTTGCGACTACATCACGAGGCGCTAAATCCTGTTCGGAATGTATATCCATCATAAAACGCTGTCCTTTGCCATTTATAAGGACAGCTCCTTCTCCGCGAACGGCTTCGGACACGAGGCCGGAACAACGCCCACCCGCGTATAACATCGTCGGATGAAATTGTATAAACTCTAAATCTACAAGCTCTCCGCCTGCACGGTACACCATTGCAAGTCCATCGCCTGTAATTGTCTCATCATTAGAAGTAAAGGCGTATAAACCGCCAATACCGCCTGAAGCTAACACCGTATAATCTGCATTGTAACGTTTCAGTTCTCCTTTATTGTTGCGAGTTAAAGCCCCAACACATTTATCTTTTTCTATAATAAAATCAAGCACCATTTCCTGTTCCACTACCATAACGTATGGAGCTACTTCTTGAATAAGATGCTCTAATAAATTCTTTCCTGTTGCATCGCCACCTGCATGTAAAATACGACGTTTTCGATGCGCTCCTTCTTTTCCAAGATGAGGACCTGTTTCATCTCCATCAAATTTCATTCCTCTTTCAATAAGGTTATTAATTTCTTTCGGTCCTTCCTCGACTAAATAACGGACCACTTCTTCATTGTTATAACGACACCCTGCTACTAACGTATCTTCAAAATGATCATTAGGATTGTCATATGTAGCTACCGCTGCGGCAATTCCACCTTGAGCTAAATGTGTATTATTATTACGTTTCGTCTCCTTTGTGATAATAATCACATTCTTTTCGTGACAAATCTCTTTTGCAACACGAAGTGCCGCAACGCCACTTCCAATAATTAAGACATCTGCACTTGGCATAATTGTTGCCTCCTACTTTACACTTTTCAACTGTCTTGACACCTATATTTACATAGTTTTAAAATAATGACAAGAGTTTTTTTATAATTCTTATTTTCACTACCATTTAAAAAGTAAAAGAAATGTAACTCTTACTAGAGAGAGGAACTTACATGATGATATATCTTGACTATGCAGCTACTACACCTATGAGCGAGGAAGCGTTACAAACATATATGAAAGCAGCTTCGCAATACTTCGGAAATGAACAAAGTTTACATGATATTGGAGGAACAGCTTCTTCTTTATTACAAGTTTGCCGAAAAACATTTGCGGAAATGATTGGAGGCAAAGAACAAGGAGTATTTTTCACAAGCGGTGGATCGGAATCGAACTATCTTGCGATTCAATCACTTCTAAATGCCCGAAATAAGAAGCATATTATTACGACACCTATGGAACATGCATCCATTCGAAGTTATTTTCAATCTCTAAAATCAAAAGGCTATACGATCACTGAAATTCCTGTTGATAAAAGCGGACTCATTTGTTTAGTAGATTTAGAGGCAGCTATTACAGAGGATACTGTGCTAGCAAGTATACAGCATGGAAACTCTGAAATCGGAACCGTTCAAAACATTACAGAAATCGGTGCACTTTTAAAAACATATAATGTTTTATTTCATACGGATTGTGTGCAAACATTTGGTAAACTGCCTATCCATGTTTTTGAGATGGGGATTGATAGTCTTTCTGTTTCAGCACATAAAATATACGGCCCAAAAGGTGTCGGCGCTTGCTACATAAATCCGCAATCTCGCTGGGAACAAGTATTTCCAGGAACTTCTCACGAAAAAGGATTTCGCCCAGGTACAGTGAACGTTCCCGGCATCGCATCTTTTTTAACAGCTGCTGAAAATATATTAAAAACTCAATGGGAAGAAAGTTTACGTTTTAAAGAGTTACGATCCTACTTTTTAGAGCAAATACAAACACTTCCGCTAGAAATTGAAGTAGAAGGTCATTCTACTTCTTGTTTACCACATATTGTTGGGGTTACAATAAAAGGAATAGAAGGTCAATATACTATGCTAGAATGTAATCGTCATGGTATTGCCATTTCCACCGGAAGTGCTTGCCAAGTCGGTAAACAAGAACCTTCGAAAACTATGCTTGCAATTGGAAAAACGTATGAAGAGGCCAAACAATATGTCCGCTTCTCTTTCGGACAACAAACAACGAAAGATCAAATTGATACTACTATTCATGCACTACACACAATTGGAAATCAATTTTATAGAGGTGTTAAATCATAATGAAACAAAATGAACAAAAAAAGATTTTAGGTGAAGAAAGACGACAGCTTATCCTCCAGTGGCTTCTTGCTGCAAATGAACCGTTATCGGGGAATGAACTATCGAAAAAGACGAACGTAAGTAGACAAGTTATCGTGCAAGATATTTCCTTGCTTAAAGCACGAAACGAACCAATTATTGCGACTGCTCAAGGTTATTTATATTTAAAGCCACAAGAGAAGCAACAAACTTTCGAACGCGTAATTGTATGCCAACATAAACCAGCAGAAGTACGTCAGGAACTTACAACGCTTGTTGACCATGGTGTTACGATTAAAGACGTAAAAGTTGAGCATCCTGTATACGGCGACTTAACAGCATCCATTATGGTAAGCAATCGCTTTGATGTAGAGCAATATTTACAAAAAATCGAAAACACAAATGCTTCCTATCTTTCACAACTAACAGATGGTATTCACTTACATACAATCGAGGCAGATTCTAAAGAAAAATTAGATGCTGCTTGTGAGGCGTTAGATAAAGCAGGATTTCTCGTTTATTAATGTAAAGCACAGAGTTTTTATCATTCTCTGTGCTTTTTTAATGCTATAATATTGTAATCAATCGTAAAGGAGATCAAATATGGGAATTGAACTCGTTCACTTTAGCATTGGCAAACCGAAACAAATGAAATATGGCGAAGATAAAGAAATGATTACCGGTATATGTAAAGAACTTACCGAAGAAGCTTTCCTATCAAAAGATGGCTTCCTTGGTGATGATGTAGCAGATTTAAAACACCACGGTGGACCTGATCGCGCAGTTTGTGTGTACTCACACGAGCATTACGCACTATGGGAAAAAGAATTTCAAACAACACTTCCCGCTTCCACATTTGGTGAAAACATTACCGTAACAAATATGTTAGAGCATGACGTATGCATCGGAGATACATATCAACTAGGCGAAGCAATCATTCAAGTAACGCAAGCTCGCGTACCTTGTAGCACAATTTCAAAACGTCTTGGCATCCCTGGCATACTGCCGCGTATTGTAGCAACTGGATTTACTGGTTACCTATGCCGTGTTCTTCAAGAAGGTACTGTACGTAAAGATTCTAAAATTACATTACTAGAACGTCAGCCGAGCAATGTTTCTGTTTTGTTCTCTAACGAAATTTATTTTCATAATAGAAAAGATAAAGATGGCATTGAAAAAATTCTTGCTGTTCCAGAACTAGCTGATATTTGGCGTGGTCAGTTAGAAGATCGTCTTGCGAAGTTAAAATAAAGTGAAACTTTAATCAGCCCTCACCAATCAGGCTGCCCGGCAAATAGCAGGATAAAGAATCCCACCTTTTGCAGGTGGGATTTTATTAATCTATCAAAAAATATACTAGGCAATGAAATGATATGGACGATTAGACAAATACAAATATTCCATCTACATCTTACAACCAATAAGAAGAATAACTCCCCAGCACAGTAACAGAAAAACCGAGCGCTTCAAGTTCCATCGTTACACCTGGTAACAATACGTCATCGTATGCTTTATCGACATCGATTAAGAAAAAGTAATTTCCAAGACCTGTTTTCATCGGACGCGATTCGATTTTTGATAAGTTTAATTTTCTCCATGCGAAAGCTGATAGCACTTGATATAGGGCACCTGCATAATCTGCAGGTAACGTTATCATAAGCGTCGTTTTCTCTCCGCGGTTTTCTCCGTTATTCGGGAGTATTGCTTTCTTTTTCTTATGGAGTACTAGGAAGCGTGTATGGTTATTTTTATGCGTATGAATACTACGTCTTACAATTGTTAATCCGTATTTTTCTGCAGCTGCTTCATTTGCAATAGCGGCAATTTTTTCTTCAGGATGTTCTTTCACATATTGCGCAGCGGCACTTGTGGATGTCATATCTCGAACAGTTACTCCTTTTAATTCTTCATTTAAAAACTTATGGCACTGTGCAATGGCATGCGGATGAGAATGCACCGCATATACTTCATCCCACACTTCTGCATACTGCGGATGTACAAGTAAATGCTGCTGAATTGGTACTGTAATTTCTCCTACAATAGAAAGCGGCTGCTCATGTACAAGATAATCAACCGTTATATTCACTGAACCTTCTATTGCATTTTCTAACGGTACGACTGCGAAGTCTACATTTTCATTTGCAGCTGCATCTATACAATCTGGAATCGTTCGATACGGTACATGATCTGCCTCCGGAAAAAAACGACTCACCGCCATATTTGTAAATGTTGCCTCTGGTCCTAAATATCCTACTCGAATCATCGTCTTTTCCCCTCTTTTTCGTTTTCTTACTGTTATACCATACTTTTTTATATTCTTCTATGTAAATTTCGAATATTAAAAAAAGACTAGCATTTGCTAGTCTAAATGTTTCTTATATTCTCTTTGAGCGAAGAAGAAATAAATGATACATGCTACGATATAAAACAGAATGAACAAACCTACTTTTTTTAATGATCCATCCATAAAAAAAGTATTATGAAACGTATATAACGCAACTGCACTATGCATACTCCCTACTATAATTGGCGCAAAAAATAGCATACATAATTGCCAACGAGAAATTTTCCATACTTCTTCCTTCGTCATTCCAAGTTTAGAGAGTGCACCATACTGCTTTCGGTCCGATGCAATATTATGGAACCATTTAAAATACACGATACTACATGAAGTAAGAAAGAATAATATACTAATAAACGAGCCCACAAATAGAGTAATATCGCCGCCTTCTTTCATACTTACATATAACTCCATATTACTTCGAAATGCATTATTATTATCTTGTTTCATATGTTTCCGTAAATCTTCGTTCAATTTCTTCGTCTTTTCGATATTTGATAATGTGTAGCCTCTATATATCATCTTTTCAGAATCAGGAACCTTATTTGCTATATTGTCAAAGTCTTCATCATTCATAACGAAGAACAGACCATTAATGTACGAAGGGTGATAGTTAAATTGAACCCCTTCTTTCTGACCGTTAAATACGAATTGATATGGTTGATTCATTACTTGCAATTGAATCTCTTTTTGATTATATACATTCGAATTATTGTATTTATTATAATAAACGAGTGTCACTGTACCTTTTTTAGGATGATATGTTTTCTGTTTTTGTTTCCTCGCTTCTTGGTTATAATCACTTTCTTTTATAAGCGGTGCTATTGTTGTTTCTCCTTTATTAGACTGAAAGGATGCATACACTCCAACAAAACTCATATATTGAAAATCATCATACCCATATTGATTCAGTAATTTTTCAACCGCACCTTCTTCAAAGACTTCATAAGTAGAAATACCTTTTTCTATGTACGAAAACGAGTGTACCCCTCCAGTTCGCCACATATCTTGCATGCTAGAAAAATACAAGAACACCGTACCTGTTGCCGTAACTACAAACGTCGTTGCCATAGACATCAGAAAGAAAAAGCGACCATTTTCCTTCATTCGATGTGACAATTGATTCACTATAAACAAATATGGATATGTATACATAATCTTTTTATTTCGCTTTATCATTTCTAACACTTGGGTAGCACCATGCGCGAAAGAAAAATACGTTCCCAAAAAGACAAGTATAGACACAGGGAAAAAGTATATTGCTATCGTAGCCATCGTCACTTGTAGCGCTAACGCATATCCTATACCTAAACAAATAAAGCCGAATATACAAAGCCACTTTGATGTTTTCTTCTCTTTTTTATCTGTTCGAAATTCTTTCAATAACCGAATGATTTTTATATTCCATATACGTAAAGCACTTATAAAAGATAACAGAATAAAAACGACCATATATGTAATAAATGTTACACCAATCGCACTTACGTCAAATATAACAGGGAGTTCTTTCGGAAGCCCCAGTAACATACTAAACACCATGAAGAAGAGCTTTAAAAAGATCAAGCCCAGCCCTATACCGAAAATATTAGCAAAAATTCCAATTAATATTTGCTCGGTCATAATTACTCCTATTACGTTAGACTTCGTTGCTCCCATTAACATATATAACCCTAATTCTTTCTTACGTGCTTCTATGAAAATAGAAGTAGAGTACAAAATAAATATGACGAAAAAAGAAATAATTATAACATTACATATGATAAGTCCCCAGCGTACGTTTTGATACCACATCGTCTCTTGCATATACGGATGTACAATAACAGACATATATGCAAAAGATGCAAATATTGCAAAACAACTACTTAAGAAAAACACTTTATAATTACGCCAATTTCCTTTTATATTTTGCAGCGCTAGTTGCCGAATGTTCATCTATCGTCCTCCTGTAACTTACTACATAGGCAAAAAGCTAGAGGTTCCCCTAGCTTTTTACGTGTTTTAAATATCCTCTTTGCGCGATCATAAAGTAAATGGCAGAAGCTAAAATGTATGCTCCAATTACAAGCGCACCTGATTTCCATAAATTAATATAAAGCATTTTCCCTAACGTATGAAGAGCAAATCCACTATGAATGGAACCGATTAAAATTGGGATAAAGAAGATAACTCCCATTTGTCGAATCGCAATTTTGCGAATTTCTTTATCTGTCATACCGATTCTCTTTAACGATTTAAATTGAATACGATCTTGTTCTTTATCGTTAAACCATTTAAAGTATGTCATACTACAAGCGAAGAAGAAGAATAGTACCGCCACGAAGAAACCGATGAACATTGTAATCGCTCCACCTTCTCTTATATCCTTATACGCAAACACTGAATTTCTCAATTCTCCTTGCTTTTCTGGTGCAATTTCATTTTTCAAATCTAATACAAGATCTTCTGTACTTTTCCAATCCTCAATATAATAACCGTAATATTTCGTCTTTTCTTCATCTGGTACGAGTTTTGCATACTTCTCAAAATCTTGATCATTTACAACGAGATATTCACTATCATTAAAAACAGAAAATGAAGTTGGGCTATTTAACTGAACAGACTGCTTTTGTCCGTTAATTGTAAATTCATACGGTTTCGTACGGTCTATCTTCATCAGTTCATTTGCCATATCGACCATAACCATCGTTGCACTGCCTGATGCATTATGAACTTCTGTAACTTGCTCTCTCTTTTGTTCACGCACTTCTGCATTATATTCTTTTTCTGAAATAATCGTCATCGGTACTTCATGTTCACTATTAAACAACGTTATTTTCTGTGTTGCCGGTAGTTTAACGTAGGTTACTTTTCGCGCATCTTCAAACCCGTGTCTCTTCACAAGCTGCTGTACCTTTTCTTCATTAATAAGGTTATGCGTATTTAACCCCTTTTCCTCATATGAAATAGCATGTGGAGTTTTGACTACCGTTTTATAACTCATATCCTCAAAATATACGTAAAGCGTGCCAACTGCCGAGGATACAACCGCCGTAATAATAGAAATTACAAATAGAAAACGAGCATTATCTTTCATTTTATAAATAAGGTTACTAAGGACGAACATATTTGGGTACGTATAAAAAGATTGTTTTCGTTTTTGCAATGCTTTTAATACGACTGTACTACCTTGTGTAAATAGTAAATACGTTCCGCCAATTGTCAGTCCTACAACCGGTAAAAAGAGGATGAGGAAATTCAGAAACGTTACTTGGAAGCTAAGTACATACGCAGCAATAATACATCCTATACCAACTACACATAACCATGTAAATGCAAACGGCTCTACTTTTTGCTTTCTTGCTTCTCTTAATAAATCAATAATTTGCAAGCGCCCGACTGTCCAAACACTAAACAATGATAGGATTAAAAATAGAATAAAGTATACACCAGCTGTAATAAGAATTGCTTTACTATTCCAAACGAGTGGAAGTGTCTTATCTATTTTCAATAATACGCTTAACGCTTGGAAAAATAATTTTGAACAAAGCATTCCAGCCCCAATACCAACTACAATTGCAATACTACCTAACATCAGTTGCTCTAATATAATCATTCGGCCGAGCTGCGATTTCGTTCCGCCTATTAATGTTAGTAGACCAATCTCTTTTTTTCTTGCTCGTAAAAACGTTGAATTTGCATATAAAATAAAGAGTGCCGAGAAGATGACCACAATATAATTCATCGATTCTAATCCTTTTGTGATCATCTTTCTCATACTAATATTACCGCTTACGACATCTGGATGATAAATAAAAGAAGCATACATGAAAAATACGACAATCGATAAACAACTACTTATAAGAAACGCTTTATAGTTACGCCAATTTCCTTTTACGTTATTAAGCGCGAGCTGGCGAAAGTTCATGATATTCTCCTCCTAGCATCGCAAGTACGTCCAGAATTTCTTGGAAAAAGGCTTGTTTCGTTCTTCCTTTATGTATTTCCGAGAAAATTTCCCCATCGCGTATGAAAAGGATACGTTCACAATAACTAGCCGCTACTGGATCGTGCGTAACCATTGCAATCGTTACTTTCTTTTGCTCGTGTAAATCTTGCAGAGCGCCCATTAGCGATTTCGCTGACTTCGAGTCTAAGTTTCCAGTTGGCTCATCTGCTAAAATTAACGTCGGTTCATGAATGATTGCTCTCGCTGCTGCTGCACGTTGTTGTTGTCCCCCAGATACTTCGTATACTTTTTTATTTAAAATTTCTTCGATGTTTAAAAACTTCGCAATTTCCAGTACTTTCGCATCGATTTCATTTACAGATTTCTTCGCCATTACAAGTGGTAAAATAATATTTTCTTTAATGGATAACGTATCAAGTAAATTAAAATCTTGAAAGATGAAACCTAAATGTGTACGGCGAAACTCCGCTAATTTTGCAGCACGCATTTGATTAATTTCTTCACCATTTACAAGCACATGACCTGAAGTTTGCTTATCAATTGTTGCTAATAAATTTAAAAGCGTCGTTTTCCCGCTTCCTGAAGGACCCATAATCCCTACAAATTCGCCTTCTTCTATTTTAAAATTTATATCGTTTAAAGCAGTCGTCGCTACTGAACCTTTTGATTGGTACACCTTCGTTAATCCTTTTACTTCAAGAACACTCATTTCTAATCCCCCTATGTGTTTTCTTCTTACATTTACTATAAGAAAAATAAGAAAAAGAAACGAGTGATTTCCCTTACAAAACGTTTTGTTATCTTACAGTTTTGTCATTTTTCTCATTAATGTATGATACTCTTCATCTTTTGCAAATTGGAACGTGAATGTTGTTCCTTCTCCTTCAGCCGATTGAACATATATTCCATGATGTAAATTATCGCAAATTTCCTTCGTAATATATAAGCCCATCCCAGTCGCTTCTCTCGTTTTACGTCCATTTATTCCCGTAAAGAATGGATCAAATATGCGCTTTACGTCTTGCTCTGGAATACCAATTCCATTGTCCTTAATATGTAATAACACCTTTTGATTTTTCTCTTCAATTTGAAATTGAATTTCTTTTTTCTCTGCCGCTGAAATTTTTGTATACTTAATTGCGTTTACAACAATTTGACCTATAGCAATACTCAGCCATTTTCTATCAGATGCAACCATACAAGTATCTTCTTCAAACATCACTTTCGGAAATACAGACGATTGAATGAAGGATTTTCGATTTTCATTAATAATACCTCGCACGACATCTATAACATTTACTACTTCTACCTTATAATCTTTCGCAAACTGCTCTAGTCTTGCCATATGTAACGCTAAATCTAAACCATTTAGTATACGGTTATTTTCTTCACGAATACTTTCAACTGTTGCTCTTGCCTCACGATGCTCTTTGCCAAACTTTTGCAGCAATAATTCAATAACAGATACTGGTGTTTTCATTTGGTGAATCCATTGGTTCATAAATATCATTTGCTGTTGCTCTTTCGCATGCTGTTTATGAACTTCATTCATATATTGCTGTCTTAATAACGTAAAAGATTCAACGACCATTTCTTGCTCTGATGTATAAGATTCATCAATAAGTAAAGAGTCATGTAATGTATTTCCACCAGTAACATACTTTTCGATCCTCTTTAAAAACACACTCCGTTTTCGGTAATCGTAAATGAGGTATACAGTAAACACAACTGTTCCTAATAAAAGTCCATATAACCACGTACTCCAATCAATGGATTTCTTTTCTAAAAGACTTTGCAACTGCAAAACAAGCCCAAATAAACAAAGGCTAACAATATAAGAAAGTATTAAAGAAAAGCGGTCCATGAGGTAATTTTTAACCTTCATGCCCTTCGCCCCACTCTGTAAGAAGCGCATAACCATATCCACGTTTCGTTACAATTGCATTTTTAATGCCTAGCTCTTCTAGTTTCTTCCTTACACGTTTTACATTTACGGTTAATGTATTATCATCCACAAATGCTACTTCATCCCATAGAGCTTCTAACAGTTCTTCACGCGTTACATATTGATTCACCTGTTTCATTAAACACTCTAATAAGTAAAACTCATTTTTTGTCAGTTCAGTTTGTTGTCCCTGCCACTCAACGATATGCTGGGACGGGAATAACAACAGTCCATTTACACCTAAACAATCACTCTCAGCAGCAGAGGCATACTCTCCATAGCCACGGCGAAGCGCACTCTTCACCTTTGCCATTACGATATCTAAATGGAATGGCTTCGTAATATAATCATCGCCGCCATTTTCAATCGCCATTACTTGATCCATTTCCCCTGTTCTTGCAGAAACAAAAATAATCGGCGCATTCGATACAGTACGAATTTGACGACACCAATAAAAACCGTCAAAGTACGGTAAATTAATATCAAGTAACACAAGATGAGGATTTATTTTTACAAACTCATCTTTTATATGACGTAAATCACTTGCTCTAAATGATTGATAGCCATACCTTTCTAAATGCTCCTCTAATATTCCCGCAATTTTCTCATCGTCTTCTACAATTAATATTTTATACATGTTCTTTTTCTCCCCATAAAAGAATTCTTCTACATTTACTCCTTTTTCCATTATAAATTGAAAATTTAATTAGTGGGGATTTTTTCCTATATAAATCCGATTTTTACGATATAAAAAAAGACTGCCGTATTTCGGCAGTCTTAATCGATAAATTCAAATTCATATTCAAGAATTTTCACAATATCTCCGTCTTTTGCACCACGTGCACGAAGCGCTTCATCAATACCCATTCCGCGCATTTGACGAGCGAAACGACGTATAGATTCATCACGTGAGAAGTCTGTCATCTTGAATGTTTTCTCGATATCGTAACCAGAGATAACAAACGTGCCATCACTTTCACGTGTAATTTCAAATTTAACACCTTCAGTATCAAATTTGTACATTACACTTGTATCAGACTCATCCGCAACTTCATGTATTGGGAATTCTGGTGTTGTTTCTATTAAGTTTGCTACTTCAAACAGTAAGTCACGAACACCTTGTCTTGTTACAGCTGAGATTGGGAAAATTTTTACTTCGTCTCCCACTTTCTCTTTAAATGCTTGTAAGTTTTCTTCTGCATCTGGCATATCCATTTTGTTTGCAACAACAACTTGTGGACGCTCAGTTAAGCGAAGATTGTATTCTTTTAATTCATTATTAATCGTTACGTAATCTTCATATGGATCACGGCCTTCTAAACCAGACATATCAATAACATGCACGATTACACGTGTACGCTCAATATGACGTAAGAATTGGTGTCCAAGTCCGACGCCAGCATGTGCGCCTTCAATTAGTCCTGGAAGGTCAGCCATAACGAAGCTGCGGTTATCACCAGTTTCAACAACACCAAGATTCGGAACGATTGTTGTGAAGTGATACTCTGCAATTTTCGGACGCGCTGATGATACAACAGATAATAATGTAGATTTACCTACACTTGGGAATCCAACAAGTCCAACGTCTGCTAGTACTTTAAGTTCTAGAATGACATCACGCTCTTGACCTGGTTCCCCGTTCTCAGCGATTTCTGGCGCTGGGTTCGTAGCTGTTGCAAAACGTGAGTTACCACGGCCACCACGGCCACCTTTTGCAATTACAGCAGTTTGTCCATGCGTTACTAAATCGGCAAGAATTTGACCAGTTTTTTCATCTTTTACTACTGTTCCTGGCGGAACCTTTACAAGTAAATCTTCAGATTTACGCCCGTGCTGACCTTTACTCATTCCGTGCTGACCGCGATCAGCTTTGAAATGACGTTGGTAGCGGAAGTCCATTAATGTACGTAAGCCTTCCTCAACTACGAAAACAACATCTGCACCTTTACCGCCGTCGCCACCTGCTGGGCCACCTTTAGGAACATACTTCTCACGACGATACGCAACCATACCGTTACCACCGTCGCCGCCTTTTACATATATCTTGACCTGATCTACAAACATTATTTCACCACACTTTTTTCAATTGGTTGTAATATAACTGAGACTTCTTCGTCTCGCACTGTATAAGAAATGGAATACCATTTATTGTTTTGGGTCGCAAGCCAATTCTGTAGTTCTTCTACACTCGTTAGCTTACCACGAAAATCAAAAAAGAAACGAGCATTCTCCGCGTCACATTCAATTGTGATACAAACATAATTTTCAACATATACGTCTAAACTATGCTGAAGCATTGAGAAAAATTGATTCGTCCATGTACATACAGTCTCATCTAAGTGAGATAAGTTATGTAATTTCCCTAATACTTCGTACTCCAATAAGCACGGCTGCTGTTTCCAATTATATGTTAAAATCCACTCTGAAAATAAAGGCATTGATAGCCCCATCAGATTGGATTCTTGTCTCGCTTCTTGGACAAAACGATCGATGAGACTATGAATTTCTTCCACTTTTCCAAGTGAAAGGTTTCCTTTCACCATCTGCATACGATTGAGCCAATCATGTCTTGAATGGCGCAATGCATCTATAATTGTCCATTTTTCATTCATTTAGATACCCCTTAATATAGAAAAACTCTAACCTGCACTCAGGTTAGAGTTTTCCGTGAGTTCTTATGCTTCTTGAGCAACAGGATATACGCTCACTTGTTTGCGGTCACGGCCAAGACGCTCAAAGCGTACTACGCCGTCAACTTTCGCGTATAAAGTGTCATCGCCACCACGACCAACGTTAACACCTGGATAAATTTTTGTACCGCGTTGACGGTAAAGAATTGAACCACCTGAAACCGTTTGACCATCTGCGCGTTTAGCACCAAGACGTTTTGACTGAGAGTCACGACCGTTCTTTGTACTACCTACACCTTTCTTAGATGCGAAAAACTGAAGATCTAATCTTAACATACGTTACACCTCCTGCACTTTTTCTATTAAACGGATATACTTTCCGTAATCAAGTTCGATCGTCTTAAGCGAAACAACCAATCCTTCTAAAAGTATCTGTGCTTTTTCTGCTGTATGAACGTCTAAATCATTAGGCAATTCATACGTTAAGAATCCGCCATCACTTCCGAGTTCAATAGTTGCCTGCACATTACAAAGTTCTTCCACTGCATTTATAGAACCAAACACAACCGCTGTAGTTCCAGCACAGACAAGGTCTTGTCCATGTGGCGCATAATCGGCATGTCCAGTCATTTTAAATGATTGGATACTTCCTAATTTCGTGCGACTTATCGTAATTTTAATCATGTTAACCAGAATTAAGCGTTGATAGCTTCAACAACTAGCTTAGTGTAAGGTTGACGATGACCTTGTTTCTTACGATTGTTCTTTTTCGCTTTGTATTTGAAAACGATGATTTTCTTAGCGCGACCTTGTTTTTCAACTTTCGCAGTAACTGTTGCACCTTCTACAACTGGGCTACCAACTTTAACGTTTTCGCCACCAACGAAAAGAACTTTGTCAAAAGTAACAGTTTCACCAGCTTCAACATCTAATTTTTCAATGTAGATTGCTTGACCAGCTTCAACTTTAATTTGTTTTCCACCTGTTTCGATAATTGCGTACATACTTGCACCTCCTCTTAATTACTAAGACTCGCCAAAAACGAGGTAGACATAAATGCCTTTAGGGAACCTGTCTTGTGCGGTTGTAGCATATAGCCGTTTAGGTGCTATAAACTATAACATAAAGATGTTACCATAATTCATTGAGTATTGTCAATGAATCTTCTACTAACTATTTTTTCCGTTCTACAATTTCTTTTTTACTTCCAAAACGGATAATAGCGTACTTTTCGATAATATCATCTTTGAAATAAATTTCAAATGGAATATTTTTTTGTAATTCTTTTTGCAAAAATTGTTTTTGCAGTTCTTTAGGCGCAGCGATTAATACTGCCTCATCCTCTATGTTGCCATATGTGATTAATTCTCTCTCTAGCTCATACGCAATTGTTTCATACGACATTACATAACCCGTCGCTTTGCAAGATACACACTCTTCTAGTAATACGTCACGTAAAGAATGTTTTTTACGTTTTCGTGTCATCTCCAAAATTCCTAACTCAGTAAATCCAAGTACTCTTGTATAAGTACGATCATCTTTCATAGCAGCTATGAGACATTTTCTTACCTTTTCTTTATCTTCTCTTTTTTTCATATTAATAAAATCAATTAATATCATACCACCAATATCACGAAGTCTTAATTGGCGTGCAATTTCTTCAGCTGCCATCTCATTTGTGCGAAGTACTGTATCTTGTAAATTTTGTTTTCCAGTAAACTTGCCCGTATTCACATCAATTACAGTCATCGTCTCCATTTGCTCTACAATTAAATAAGCACCATTTGGAAGCCACACAATTTTTTGGAGTGCTTTCTCAATTTCACGCTCTATTCCAAAATGGTTAAACATCGAAGACTTTTCATTATAAAAAGATACTTTTTCTTTTCCAACTTTGTCTTCTAACTCTTTTACTATACTTCTTGTATCTACAACTACTTTTTCAATTGTTTCAATTGGATTCTCTTGAAATACACGATCTAAAAAGGTCGCCGGTCGATGAAGTAATAACGGCGCCTTTCCTTGATCCTCTTTTCTTTTTAACTCTTCATACAACTGTTGTAACCCTTGCATTTCAGCTTGTATTTCTTCAATTTCCCCTTTTTCAGAAGCAGAGCGGAAAATGTAACCTCCCGTTCCTTCTACTTCAATTTCAAGTAACTGTTGTCTTCTTTTATTATTTTTTATTTTCCGAGAAACAGCTCGCATCTCATCAAACGGCATATAAACGACATATTTCCCGGTAAATTCTATATTCGCTGTCAATTTAGGCCCTTTCGTATCAATTGCCTCTTTCACAACCTGTACGAGTATCGCTTGCCCTTCATGTATACGATAAGAAGGTGGTACATCATCGTATGAAAGATACGCATGTTTTTCTAAACCTATATTTACAAAAGCTGCGTTCATTCCAGCAATTGTTCTTACGATACGTCCAACATAAATATGCCCAACAATCTCTTGCTCTTCATTACGTTTCCATAAAAACTCAACAATCTTTTTCTTCTCTTCAATTGCAACGCGCTTTTCCGAACCAGCGTAATTCACATATAACGTTTTCAAAATTATTTCCTCACTTTATAATCTTCTTTGCTTTTACAATAATAAAAGGTTAGTGCTATCGTCAACACTAACCGATTAATTCTTCAACTGATGAGGTTGTTCGTTTTTCAGTAAAATATGCATAGAGCAATTCATTTTCATCCAATGTGTAATGCTCTTTATATTTTCCACGGACGATAATAGAATGCTTATATCCTCTACGAAATTTTGTGAATATCTTATATAAATGATCTTCTGATTGCACTTCAATAGGTGCAATCTTTTCAATCCCTCTTTTATTTCCATAATAACGTTCTAATAAAAAACGCATAAATGCATACCGTCTTTGTTTCCACTCTTGATATAACGACACTGCCAAAAATATGAGTAGTACCCACATCATAATATTGTTACTATTCCAGAGCAACTGCCATCCTAATATTACACCAAAAAAAACACATGACAATTTCATCATCTTTTCATGTGCTTGTAAATAAGGAAAACGATATGATAGTATATTAAACAATACTTTCCCGCCATCTAACGGCCAAATAGGGAGTAAATTAAACGCTAAAATAATTATATTATTCCACATAAAGAAATAATATAAATCTGCATTCAACCAACCGGCTTCAAACAACATATAACCTACCAGCATCATCCAAACATGTTGAATCGGCCCTGCAATTACGACAACAAGTTCCTCTTTCAACGACTTATTACCATGTTCCTCAAGCTCGGCCACGCCACCAAACGGCAAAAGCTGAATTCTTTTTATACGCCAATTATAGTGTGCTGCTGCAATAGCATGCCCAAGTTCATGAATAAGAACGATACAAAATAACAGTAGTAACTCTTTAAAACGTGCAGTGAAAATACCAATGACAATAATAACCCAAAATAATGGATGCACGGAAATTTTCGTCAAAACGTCTCTATATTTAATCAAATGATATCACCTGGATCGGATCAATAAATTTTTCATTCTTTTTTATCGCGAAATAAAACTTTCCATTTTTATCATTTGTATCATTACTCACCGTTCCAATTTTTTGTTTCTTTGAAACGTAATCATATAATTTCACTGACATATCGTTTAAGTTTGCATACCATGACTCCGTACCATCTGCATGTTGAATTTGAACTGTATTTCCAAGTTCCTCTTTCTTACCCGCAAAAACAACTAATCCTTCATTCACTGACTCAACCGTTGCATTTGTAGCTGTTTGGACAAATACACCTTGGCCATTTTTTTGAAACCCTTGCATTACCTTTCCAGAAGCGGGAATTGCATAATCTTTTTGCTGAATACTTCCTTCTTTTTTCTCGTTTGGCGAATAGAATACGAGCGGTTTTCCAAATTGCTTTTCGTACCATTTCGCTACAGTAGCAAACTGAAATTCCTCTTTCATCACTTTTTCTGTAACAGCTTTAGCTCCATTGAATGAAGAAGGAGCATTCTTATATAAAATAGCAACCGAAAGAACTAATATTGCCGATAATAAAACTTTGAAGAAAAAGACTTCCTTTCGAAATAAAGGATGCATTTCCTTTTCTCCATCTTCAATAACTACTGTTTCGCTATCAAAATTCCCTCCGGTAAAATACTGTTCTTCCTCCATCCTTTCTTGCTCGGCCTTCCTTTTTGCAATCCGCTTTTTAATTTCTTCTACGCGTCTATTCTTCATACTGTCTCCTTTCTTTCGTTAAGCTAATTTCAATAGAAACAGTTGTATACAGTTTGTACATATGTATGAGCTAAGAAAGAAAGATATTCGTGTGAAGAAAAAAGAAAGCACCTCGCATATGTGCGAAGTGCTCTTAACGGATTCCAAAGAAGTTTTTCACCTTTGCAAATACCGATACCTTTTCTTGTTCAAATGCTTGTAATGGTACATTCTCACCTAACAAGCGTCTTGCAATATTACGATAAGCCAACGCTGCTTTTCCGCTTGGTTGCAACGCCACAGGTTCACCTGTATTTGTAGCTCGAATAACTTCATCGTCATCTTCGACAACACCAAGAAGCTCAATTGACAATGTACGTACAATTTCATCAACATCTAACATATCCTGTTCATGAAGCATATGACTACGTACACGGTTAATAACAAGTTTCGGTGGTTCAATATCCTCTTTTTCTAAAAGCCCAATAATACGATCCGCATCGCGCATTGAGGATACTTCTGGAGTCGTAACAACGATTGCTTTATCCGCACCAGCTACCGCATTTTTAAATCCCTGCTCAATCCCCGCAGGACAATCGATTAATATGTAATCATAATCTTGACGTAATACTTGTATTAATTCATCCATTTGTTCAGGTGTTACCGCTGATTTATCACTCGTTTGTGCTGCAGGTAATAAATAAAGATCATCAAAACGTTTGTCTTTAATAAGAGCCTGAGGTAAACGGCAACGCCCTTCAACGACATCAACAAGATCAAATACAATACGATTTTCCAGCCCCATTACTACGTCTAAATTTCGAAGACCGATATCTGTGTCAATTAAGCACACTTTCTTTCCAGATAACGCTAGGGCCGTACCAATGTTCGCAGATGTAGTAGTTTTACCTACTCCGCCTTTTCCAGATGTAATTACTATTGCCTCTCCCACAGCTATACAATTCCCCTTTCTAACTTTGTTAAATTAGGTCTAAGATGAGTGAGAAGTTGCAGGCGATCGACAACAATGTGATTGTTCTCATTAATATACGCACATTCTGCCGCCTCCGCTCCGTCTTCTTTCTCTTCCGGAGCCCGCATTGCCACATCACTAATTCGAAGTTGCATCGGGTTCATAACAGATGCAGCGATTACAGCATCTGAATCCCCATAATACCCAGCATGTGCAATTCCTCTTAATGATCCTACGACAAAAATATTCCCCCCAGCGATAACCGTTCCGCCTGGATTAACATCTCCAATTAACAACAAATTTCCTTTTACATGTAAAACTTGTCCAGAGCGAACAATTTTGGAAATAGGGACAATTTCTGTTTCTTCTTTCCAAGCTATTGCTTCTGCTTTAGTGATAACATCACTTTCAATTGAATCCACAACAAGATTCTTTTTATTACGAATTAACGTACGAATCTCTTCTTGTTGGACTTCTGTTAAATAACGATTTCCTACTTTCACATGCACTTCAATTAAAGAGCGCCCATCACCATCGTAGTAATGTGTAGAAAGTTTTTCGTCTAATTCCATCAATAATTCTGAGAATGAACAACAATCATCTAAATGAAGCGTTATCCCATCTTTTGTCCCTTTTATCGTTACATTTTGTTGCTTTTTTTCTTCCACTAAAGTTCACCCCACCGATTCAATTCGACATAAAATTAGAAAATCCTTTTTTCTTTTTCTTCCATCGCTTTTGAAAGACGCACTATATATCGTCTCAGTGGGAAACAAACTATCAATAAGAAAATAGCATTTAACAATAAAGTAGAAAGGAGACGATCTGTGAAAAAGACATGCGCTGGCATATGAGTACGTCCTAACAAAGTTAAGAATCCATACACATAATACTCTAGTGCTACAATGCTAGCTAATATGATAGAAACAACAATAAATAAATTCAATTGTAATACTTTCATCACACTATAAACTAAATAAGCTAAAATCGGATAAGCAAAAATATATATCCCGACAAGTTCTGTGTATACGGTATCAAATAAGAAGCCAAATAATAGTCCGTAATAAATCCCTTGGACCGGACTATAATACACTGTAATAAAACATAAGACGATTATAAAGAAATGCGGTGCTGCTATACTGTCTTTCCAAAACACATCCGTTGGAACAACAGTAGCAAACATATTTTCAAATAGAAACACAAAAAGGAGCAAAAGAGGAAGAGCTGCTCTTTTTAATATCTTCATCATCTCTTCTTCTCCTCCTATTCTAATGGCGCTGAAGGTGTTGCACGTTTAGCAACCGTAATATGCTCTACGTCATTTAAATCAGCGGCAGGTTTTACATAAGCTGTTTTTGTTAAGCCATATGCATCCGGCTGAACATCAACGATTTTTCCAATTACAAGACCTTTCGGGAAAATATCACCAAGTCCAGATGTTACAACTAGTTGATCTTTTTCTACCGGTGCATCAGAGCCAATCTTTGTGAAAAGAAGTAATTGTTTTTCTTTGTCATAACCTTCAATCAAACCAAAGATTTTCTCTTGCCCTTGTACAATAGCAGAAACGCGATTTGTTCGGCTCATAGAACTTAGTAATTCTACTGATGATGTAAACTGAGATACACTTTTCACTCTTCCAACTAACCCTTGTGAAGTTACTACAGCCATATCTTTTTTAATTCCTTGCTGTGCCCCTTTATCAATTCCAATTAAATCGTACCATTTATCTGGATTACGAGAAACAACAGTAGCTGGAATTTCAGTATACCCGCTATTTAACTCTTTTTTACCAGTTAGCTCTTGTAGCTTCTTGTTATCATCTTCTAGTTGTTTTACTTTCCCTGATAGACCTGCATAATTATCTAATTTTGCTTTTAATTCTTTATTCTCTTCATACGTGCGCTTTACATCTTCTACATTTTCGAAGAATCCAGCTACGTATTTCGCTGGCTTTTGGAATACACGTTCTACAACACCGACAGTGTCTTTAACAAACTGCTCTGGCCATGTTAAACTGTTCCGTTCTTTCAATGAGATTCCAATCAATGCCACGAGAAGAATAATACTAACCAACAAAACAATTAATCTTTTGTTTAAGAAAAACTGTGGCACGTTCACACCCTCTTAATTTCACTGATTTTTATTTTGCAATATTATCGAGCAGCAGTTTTGAAAAGATCGATATTGTCTAATGCTTTACCTGTTCCAATTGCTACGCAATCTAATGGATCTTCTGCAACAAGAACTGGCATTTTCGTTTCTTCACTAATTACTTTATCTAAATTACGTAGTAATGCCCCGCCGCCTGTTAATACGATACCGCGGTCCATAATATCAGCCGCTAATTCAGGTGGCGTTTTTTCTAACGTATTTTTAACTGATTCTACAATCGCATCTACTGTATCTTTTAATGCATCTGCAATTTCTTCTGGCTGAATTAGTACTGTTTTTGGTAAACCACTTACTAAATCACGACCGCGAATTTCCATAGGCTCGATACCTTCTGGCTCGCCTGCAGAACCAATTTCTAATTTTAATGCTTCAGCTGTTCTTTCACCAATCATTAAGTTATAGCTTTTCTTAATGTACTGAATGATTGAATCATCCATATCATCACCAGCAACACGAACTGACTGGCTTGTTACAATACCACCTAAAGAAATAATTGCAACTTCTGTTGTACCACCACCGATATCAACAACCATACTACCAGTTGGTTCCCAAACAGGTAAGTTTGCACCAATTGCTGCTGCAAATGGCTCTTCGATAGGATAAGCATCACGAGCACCCGCTTGACGAGTCGCATCGATTACTGCACGTCTTTCTACAGCTGTAATACCAGATGGTACACATACCATTACATACGGCTTACGTGAGAAGAAACCGTTTGATTTTTGAGCTTGTTGAATGTAATATTTCATCATTGTTGCAGTTGTTTCATAATCAGCAATTACACCGTCTTTCATCGGGCGAAGTGCCACAACGTTCCCTGGTGTACGACCAATCATTTGTTTTGCATCGCTACCTACAGCAACGATTTGTTTCGTATCAGTTTGTAACGCAACTACTGAAGGTTCACGTAAAACTACACCTTTTCCTTTTACATATACAAGCGTGTTCGCAGTTCCTAAGTCTATTCCAAGATCGCGAGTAAATCCACCAAATCCAAACATATTATTTATCTTCCTTTCTTGTTTTCACGGACTCATTTTTTCTTACTTTATATTATAAAAACAGTACGTTTTTTATATCTTTATCCTTTTTGTAGATAAATTTCTACAAAAAACTCATAAATCACATTATAAAACAAAATAAGTAAAAAGCATAGTCTTAAATATGACCTTTTTCCTTTAAACTCACGAATTTATGGTCACCTATTATAATATGATCAAGCACTTCAATTCCGATAATCTGACCGCATTCTACTAAGCGTTTTGTTACTTCAATATCTTCACGGCTCGGCGTGGGATCTCCTGAGGGATGGTTATGAAGACATATGATAGAGGCTGCTGCACGACGGAAGGCTTCTTTAAAAACTTCCCTTGGGTGTACAATTGACGTGTTTAAACTTCCAATAAAGATCGTTTGCCTATGTATAACTTGATTTTTTGTATTTAAATATAAACATATAAAGTTCACGTATATACAAAAAATCGACAAAACAAAAGAGCACAGCGTGTATAAGCAGTGTTGGTAGCACTCTTATACCGTTCACCTGATTGAGCCAGGTAAACACTTGCCATACTCTCATGAGTCATTGTACATCATGCAGAGTCTCTTAAGCAACGTTTACTTAATTGGTGACGTTGCTTTTTTGTTTCCATAAAGGGAGACATATAATATGGAAAAGAGATGCATAGATGTAATAGCAAGCGAAGAAGCATTTCGTGACCTATCACCATTTATAGAATTGGAAGAACTAAACAAAACTATACGTACATACAGAGATAATATCCGTATGTCTATTAAACGTACGGATGTACAATCTAAACTCATTACACTACTTGAAATTTTAAAACGCCACAGCTGCAAATATGTAGGTGTTAGTTTCCTATGCAAAAATTCTATCGCTGACATGATGGAAGTTTCATATAAAACTGTACAACGCTTAATGAAGAAACTTGTGGATTTAGAGATGATTAAACAAGTAGCAATGAAACGTAAAAAGGACATGCTTCAAACTTCTAATGCTATTATCATTCAACCAATTGTGAAAGAAGTGTCCAACAAGGTAGATGCAAAAAGTCCTACAAAGTGTCCTACCATTAAAACAAAACCTGTTTCCTTAAAACAAAATATAAAAGATATAAACAAACGTAATAGTAATGATAATAGCAATACTTCAGAAGAGAATATTGAACAAGCTGATTTCGTTGCTCACTGGGTACCAGAACGTTTTGTTTCTTTAGTTAACTCTTTTTACAGTGAATCTAAAACAATTCAAGAACTGTGGAAGGTCGTAAGGCAGTGCAATAAAGTTACAAACTTCTCTACAGGTAATAAAGCATTTACTAAAGACCAGGAACTTACTATTGGCTTAAAAGCTATTAAAGAGTTTGTTATGAAAATTAAATCCGGAGTAAAAATGAAGAAAGGTAAATTCGCTTATTTCAACGGGATTGTAAATAAATTAATGGACAAGTTCTATTTCGATAAGGAATTTATGGGAATGTAATATTTACAGTTGTTACATGAAATTGGTATGATTTAGGTATTATTTTAAGGAGGTTATTCCATGAGTTATGACACGATTGCATCGCTACAACGTATGCAACAATTAGAGCAAGCTCAAGCTGCAAATGGGAAACGTATAGTATTAAAAAGAGTTTATGAGTCAGATAAAATTTCAGCTATCATTATCGTTCTCTGTCTCATTGCCATTCCGTTTACATTGTGTATATCCCTTTTAGTGGGATTAATTATCTATTACATTAGGGAATTCAAACGCACAACTTACCTGGTTAAAAACGTTGCTACTGGAGAGAAATTCAGAGTGGATAAACAAGACTTTAAACAGTATAAGAAGAATTTTAAGAAGAAAGAAAAACAAGTTAGAAGAATTTCTGATTTATAATTTTTTCTCTAGAAAAATATCTAACTTCAAATCTAATAACAGAGAGGGCATAACAAATGAGTTCTTATAACTTCAAACCCGCAATAACTTCTATTAACCTCTTTACCGAAAAAGATTCATCCGAATTAGTATTATATAAAGAAAAAAATAATACCCTTAACATCTCATGCACAATTGATGGACTTACTCGAAGAACAATTCCATATATACATGAAACGCTTGATTATACAGCACTATACATAACTTTATATCATCAATTTGGCGGAGAGGATACGATAATTGTTAGAAGTTATATGGTTGAATATGATTCAGAACAAAGAACCATTGAATCCGATATTGACCGTATAGAGCTAGAAATTCCAATTGATGATGATTTTACTGAAATAGATTTCGTAAGTAATTATTATTATTTGCAAATAAGCTTTACCTACAAAAAACCTGATGAAATGGGAATAACAGAGTCTATTCGTACTAATCCAATATTTAATACCAAAATTCCATTTGTAATTAAAGAGGTGCTATAATTATGGGAGATGCAAGAAAAGTTGTAGAATTACCACAGTATAGAAATAAAAAACTTACTGAACAAAATAATAGCGGAGGTGGCGGCGGAATGGACAATTATGTTACTCATAAAGATCTTGATGATCTAAAAGAACAATTAAATAATAGCCTGCAACTTACCGAAAAAAACATACAATTAATGTTTCGTGACGAACGTGAATATCACAGAAAGAACAAGAACGAATCAGTACGTTGGATTATAGGAACAGGAATTGCAGTAGTTAGTTTAATATTCACCTATCTAAAATTATTTGCAAGTTAATAAACAAAAAAGCCGACTCAATTAAGAGCCGGCACTTTTTATGTTTACTGTTTAATTTCTACATAATAAGAACTAGCTGTAATATAGAATACGCTACCTCTACTATTCTTTACTTTATATTGTGAAGAGCCATTTACAGATACTTTATCAAGGATTGTAAATCCTAATCCTTCATCGACAGTTCCTGCAACATCTCTATCAGCCCAGGAAGCTTTTGAATAGAATCGTAAGTCATTCACTTTAGAAACTACACGTTTACCTTCCACAGATGAAGATTCTTCTTTATAGCGAATGTATGATGAATCATTATAAACCCACTGATTTCCTCCAAGATTCAACCAGTTTCCTACTTTACCCCAAACTTTATATGCTTCACCTTTTTGTAATTTACGAATAACACTATTTGTTGTGGATGGACCAGAACGAAGGTTTACATTATACCCATCAATATACGCTACTCCCACTTCATTAATAACACCAGGTACTTCATTTGGTTGCTGTGGCTTTGGTTTAACCGTAACTGTTTCGCCTTCATACGCCTTTTGTACGTCTGCTCTAAATTGTGATTCTGATACACCATGACTGCGAAGATAGTCAATCGGATCTTCGTGATCTGTGCCACCAAGCTTATACGTAATGTCTTTATGCGTCCACAATCCAATGGATGGATGGATATTTCTATCTTTTAAAATTTTAGCAAGTAACTTTACATATCTTTCATATGATTTTTTAAATTTAATAGAGTCACTAGTTTCAGAGAGCTCTACATGAACAAATCGTTTATTAGCTGCCGGACCTGCTCCCCATGCTTGATACTTAGTAGAAGCAATTTGAATTGTTTCATCCCAATCTGTTGCATAATGCACAAATGCAGAACGCCATGTTCTTGCTTCATAGTTTCGGATATTAATAGCAGGCGCTTCAGGAGTTGCTGTAGAATGTGCTACTACACCTTCATACGCTCCATACCCATTGCGATATTCGACTTTAGGTAACCCCGGAATAATCATTTCTCGATCAGCAAAGACACTACCTGTTGAAGTAAATGCAATGATAGCTGCAGTAGAAATTGAGGCTAATAATTTGATAGATTTTTTCATTTTCCGTCACCATTCCCCATAATTTTTTGTTTAATATCTGATACATCCTTTGAAAGTGAACCAAATGCTTTTGCCTGTTCTTCGATGACTGCCTGGTTTTTTTCGATTACCTTTTGATACTGTTCTTCACGCTGTTCATTCTTTTTTTGCGTAGTAAAAAGCATCCACACAAATAACGCTGCGAATGCTCCTTGTTGAATCATTGAATTGAAAATCTGTTCCTCCACTGTTCTCATCTCCTTTTTAGCAAAATAAAAAAGCCTGCTTATGCACGCTTAATCTGTAATATCTAAATTAAAAAGTTCATTGCAATATGAAAAGTACTTCCACTTTGAACACCATTCACGAAAATCCCACCATCTTTTTTTACTGTAACTTCACAAAAGTTTGTATTCACTCCTCCAGTTATCATAATAGCTGGAACCGCAATGTCTTGAACAGGTCTACATCCAACTGGAAGTGTAGCAAATACTGTTGCGTTTTGCGCATTTCGAATAGAACCAATTACATTAACGTGTTCTCCACTTCTTTTACACTTCAAAATTCTATCAGTAACATTCTCTACCCCAGTTGTAGGAAGGTTAATCCATCCTGTATCATTATCAGCGGTTGCTATTTTTTTACCTTTCAAGGTTGCTGATCCATCAGGACGAACTATTAAACCACTTTGAGAATCCCAAGGATTCGTACCGAACCCCATGTACAGATATTCATCACCGTTGTTAGCCCCTTTGAAACGTCCAATTCCGCCACGATTAACGCTTCCGTCTGTGTCTTTATCCGCGTAGTGTAACCCACGAGCAGAAGGACCTGTCGCTGAATCAGGTTGAGTCATCAACATTTGACCCAGAGAATGGAACTTTAAAAGCCCTGTTATAATATCTCCTGTTTTCTTTAAGAGGTTCGTGTTAGATACAACTGTGAAAGTATCCGTGTCACTGAAGTAATCCCAAATAAACTTATTTGACGTGATATCTGAGAGTACTAGCTTATTCTGTCCCGCTTGACCTCTAAGAACATAATTATTATTAGTACTTCCACTTGATTTAAACTGAACTGATTTACCTGGGTCCATCCCTAGGTCACCTGTCATGGTGTCTCCGCTTTTCTTAACAACATCCATAGCATTTAATTTCTTCTGCAGCTCGTCTAACGTTTTCTTAATAATCTCAAACTCAGAAATATAGTTTTCGATTTTAATATTTCCTTCTTTCACATCACGCCTTAATGTAATACGAATGTCTGGTGTACTCATTCGTTCTGTATTTTTTTCCATAACAAAATAAGCTGTCCAATCATCCGATGTGGAAACAGCTTGAGCTGTAAACGTATATGAAAACACACCATTCTTTGCATCAACTATTTGAGCATCATCTCGAATGAATACTCCTGTGTGATTTGTCGCTTCATATTTAACCACATATCCTGTTAAATCCACCTTCTCCCCTTTTTCTCTTACGTACACAGTAAGCTTCAATCCATTCTTGTCATTCTGCCGAGAACGAATTGTTTTTGTAAACACAGGATCTGCTAAATCTATCATAATTTCCTCATTTCGCATGACTACACCTCTTTCTAGCTACTCCTTTTTACGTGTCTAGACGGTCTTCTCTGACGTTTTATTCTGTTCCTATGCTTTATGTTTCCTTTAGGTTTTAATGGCTCTAATTCTTCCAATCTAGCATCCGTTTTTATCACATGCTCTTGAAATGCGCTCGTCAATTGTGAAAGCATTCCATATAGGCCTACACCATTTTCCTCTGCTTCTTTTGGAATAACTAAACCATAATGCGTAGGAATTGCATCTGTAGTAATCGTTGGCTCTCCTTCTTTACGATTCATACGCATCTCATACAGTTTTGGAATATCATTTTTCAAATTGTACTGTTTAATTTCCCATTCCATTACTTTTTCAAGTGCACTGAATGCAATAGGCCGGATATTGGTTTTATATGTTTCTTTTGAAGAAACTTTGAAGTCTGAAGCAATTATTCCATGATAATACGATCCAAGTGCTGTTTTTATTTGAATATAACCATTTTCGTAACTCGAATTTCGTATCATCGCATTTGGAAGTACGATATCTGTATCCCCTCCAGATGAAACCCCAATACTCGCAATCCAATTGTCATTACGATAAAAGCGAAACTGGTCTTTGACTTTAAACCTCATATCACTTTGAGCATTTAGGACAATCGTTTTATCAGCATCAAGCATTGCATTCCCTGTTTGCGAAAAGTATAAAGAAGCTGCATTCAAGTATCCATTACCCTCGAGTCCTTTTGTAATTCCGATTCCACCAGACTTAACGCTCGTATCTGAGAATTGGTACACCATAATAGCACCATTTGCCCCTGTGGAATCTGAATCTCCGCCTAAAATAAGAGTTGGTTGTATTTCATTTCTACTATTTTTGTAATACCCTACAAACACCCTTGTTTTAGATGACTCATACAAGCGTATAAATTGCTTTGAAATATTTACATAGTTGACACTATCTGAAGTTCGTAATGTCGCACCTGTTATTTCTCCACCTTGTACAAGATTTCCACTCAACGTACCTGCAGTAATAAAATCAGCAACAATTCTTCCGTCACTTGTAATGGCAGTTCCATATGGGCCATTCACACCTGTGGAAGAATACCCTAATCCATTCAAGTTCCATTGCCAAACCTTTTTAGCACTCTTTTCATCTTTCGTATCCATAATTAAAATACGATCTGGATAAACGCGGACATGTCCTCCAAATCCTGAATTAATAAGACTTGTAGCATTTGCTTTTGCTGCATCTAAAATAGAGCTTGGCATATTGGATAACTCTTCTTGTACCAGGTCAACCCTACCGGAAACGTCCGTAAAGGATTCTTTGAAGTTACCAATGGTTATATCCAGATACTCTTTTTTTATTGGATCATATTTATAAGCAATTACCTTCGCTTTTATATCAATACCATCTTCTTGATGTTCAACCGTAACAGTATCTGCCATATAAACACTTTGTAAATGCTTATAATCCTTATACTCTTCCATTTGTGATAATTCCTGAAATTTAACGTTATAATTTGCTTTAGGCTGATCAACCTTTTGAATCGTAAACATATCTTTGGCGGCCTGTCGTAATAATCTATACGCTTCTTCTAACGGAACTGCATCTTCATCGTCAGCATTTTCACCAATAGCAGCTTTAATATGTTTAAATTCAATCACTTTAATTTTAGGATGAGGATACTTATTTATAAGTGGGCTATCCACATATTTTTCAGGAAGAAATAACCCATCAAAACCTTGTGGCATGATTCTAGTTATGGGACTTTTCCAATCCACATTACCTTCATACCCTAGTAAATCTTTCTTATGACGAATCACTACCCCACGATCCATACCACGATTTTGTAGCATTTTTACATCAAAATTATCTCGTTTTAATTCGCCTCCCCAACGATTAACAAATGAATTATCTTGACTAGAATCCAATAATGCTTCCACAGGATTTTTACGGACAATACGTGCACTGGCTATCTTTGGTACATCTGAATAAAACTGAAAAGGATGCTTGTATTGGCATCCTGCTGACATACGATTCATAGCTCCATTACCATTTGTTGTTTCAGCAAAAATGTCTTCAATTAGATTTTCTGTTAAGTCATAAAAAATGTGATAACATTGTGCTGTAATCTCACCCATGCTGACTTTAGGAGCTGCCACTCGAAATAGTTGTTCACCATCAGGAGTTGGAACTTTAATGATGCTCATTCCCTCTATTTCCAGACCACGTGGTGCAAACAATGGATAACTAAATGAAAATAAAAATAAACCATTGAGTTCTTCCTCAACAGTTGCGTTATAAATATTTTTATCTAAAGCTCCTATACCATTGTGTGTAAAATCAGTCTCATTTGGTTTATATAAAATAATCATTTATATCTCCACCTAGGTCGAATTTCCATGAATTGAATTGCTCCTGACCACTCTATTGTATTTTCTCCTACGTTGAATATAGGGAACTGCCCAACCATTTTATTATTCATTGATATGGTATCTGTATATGCTTCAAGTACTTCTGAGTCTATGACAACAGAACCATTCACATCTTTTATTTGAAAAGAGACGTCATTAATTGTTATACGGAAAGTACCATTTCCCACAATCCAAAACTTAGGATCAGATTCAATTGTACCTGGATTATAAATTACACCAGGTTTGGTAAGCTTTAGATTTACATCCTCTGTATATTCAAAGGGATCTAACTTAAAATCCACTTCAAATTCACCATGTTCTTCAATTTCATTTACAATATCACCTACTACAACATGTTTAATTTTTCGATACACATCATCATCAGTAAAATATAATGTCTTTCCATTCATCAACCAAGCCTTCATACGTCGCACTAACGGCTTAATATTTTCTTCTTCAAGCATATTGAACTTTATTTTTAAAGGGACGTCTTTAAACGCCCCTTTTTTTGTAAGTGAACCATGTCTACCAGACACTTCAATATGTTCTACTTCTTGTTCTGCTGTGGGAATAACAGGGCGTCCTACTATACATATTCCGTAGTCACTTGCCAACTGATTATCGATACCTATGTCTAGCAATTTAAGTCCTCCCTATTCCTATTTTTGAATTACGCCCTTTTTGAGCAAGTGCATCATCTATTTTTCCGACCATGCGGTCGATGTCACGATCATCCCTTACTGAAGGATTATAAATATTAATTACAGTTGGTTCAGTAGACATTGTTGCTGCAATCCCTTCACCAATCTCACCTAATGTCTTTTTATTCAACGGTAAAACTGCTTCTCGCCCCGCTTCTCCTGCACCTTGCAACTGACCATTACTCATACCGAAAATGGTAGGTCTAGTAAAGATACCTCCTTTTGCACGCCATTGCACATCGATCCCAGATGGGAAAGTAATGTCTTTACCCAAAATATTTTTCGTACTAGTCTGCAGACTAAAGTGTGGCATTTTAGGCATTTCCGGTTTCGGAATCTTTAATTTCAAATCACTGAAAAACCCTTTGATTTTATCAATGAATCCCTTTACTTTATCTACCGCATCTTTTATCGGATCAACGATAAATCTCTTTGCTGCATCAAATTTTTCTTGCGCTGCATTCTTTACAGAATCAAATTTTTCCCGTGCCGTATTGTACATATCATTGAACTTCTCTTTTGCAGAATTATAAGCTGAAATCACTGGATCAATAATATATTTATAAACTAGATTCCATGCCGTAAGTGTATAAGATTGGATTTTGGCCCAATTACCTAGTATCCAATTCGCTAAATCATTCAATTTTTCTTTCGTTGCATTCCACAATTCCTGAACAGGCTGAATGACATATTGTTTTACTAGATTCCATGCTGCAGAAGTATATGATTTAACTGTTTCCCATTGCGAATTTAGCCAAGAGACTAAATCGCCAAACTTTTCTTTAACCCAATCCCATGCTTCTTGAACAGGTTGAGTAATATATTGTTTAAATAAGCCCCAAGCAACTTGTGCAGCAGCCTTTATAAGTTCCCACTGCGTACTAAGCCATGTGACTAATTCACCAATTTTCGCACTTATCCAATCATACGCTTCCTGGATCGGCTGTATAATATATTGAGATATTGCCGCCCAAGCAATTTGTGCCCCTGCTTGAATGAGTAGCCAACCTGCTTCTAAAACTGTGGAGACTGCTGAAATAATCGGATCTAAAACTGTGAGTATTGTATCCCATGTTTCTTGCCAAGCTGTCGTTAATTGATCCCAAATAGAAGTTGCCGTTTCAACAATACCCGTCCACAATCCACTGAAAAATTCACCTAAAGGAGACAATATACTATCTGCTAATTCAATGAATGAAGACCACGATTCTGAAAAATAATCAGTAATACCTGTCCATATTTCCGATGCCGTATCAGAAATTCCAGTCCATAGATCAGTAAAAAATTGACCGATAGGTTCAAAGAACTCATTGACCATATTTAAAAAATCCGACCAGGCTCCAGAAAAGAAATCAACTGTGGATGACCAAGCATCTTCACAGGTTTGAACTATGCTATCCCACAATTCACCAAACCAATCTTTAAATTGGGACCATTTTTCAGAAAGCCAATCCGTTATGGCACCCCAGTTTTTTATTAACATGATAATACCAGTTATCACTAAGGAAACTGCTGCAATGGTAGCTATCACAGGTAAAAACGCCAGATTCAACGCACCAAATGAAACAGCTAGAGCTGCTACAATTGGGGTTAAAATAATAAACGCCGTACTCAGTGCACCCATCACGATTAAAAGCGTTTGATCGGCTTCGGACAATTTGCTAAACCAATCCATTACAGCTTTAACTCCATCAACAATTGGGGGCAAAATATCTTTAGCTAATTCTGCAAATTTCTTTCCAAGTGGTTCTAACGCAGCCTGCGTTTCTCTTAATGCTTTTTGAAATTGCTGCCCCAAAGATTCTTCCTGAAGTTTCTTCATTTCATCCATACGTCCAGTTACATCACCAAGACCACCATGTACATCGTTTAGGCTTAGCACCGCTTCAGCACCCATGTCTTCCCATTTGGTACCAAATAAAGCAACACCAATCTGGTTTGCCTTTACTTTATCATCCATCTTTTGAAGATCGCCTAACACAGCATTAAATACATCCGCTGCGGTTCCCTTACCTTCATTGAATGACTTCCATACTTTTTGTGTCTCTTCAGATAAATCGCCGAATCCTTCTGATACACCTTTCGAACCATCTTGTACACGAATACCGAATTCCTTCACCAAGTCATTGATATAGTCTAAGTTATACGAACCGCTTTTTGTTCCATTTGCTAAAATCGTAAACATTTCTTGAGCACTAAAACCACCTTGTTTGAATAAAGGTGCATATTCAGAGAGGTTATCAAATAACTCATCCGAATAATTTAAACCTTCTTGAGCACCGGCAGCAAGTAAATCAAATGTTTCTTGTGTAGATAAACCAAATTGACTCATCAACTGCCCTGCACCACGAGTCGCTTCGTTTAAATCAACATCATAAACCTTAGCTAAGGTTAAAACGTTTTCCGATGCACCTTGTAATTCTTCATGTGGAACATCGCGCATATTTTGATAAACTTTTATAAGCGCATTATCTACCTCTTCAAGATTTTCACCAAAACCTTTTTTCCATGTATCAACAGCAATCTTTTGAAGATTTTCGGCACCTTTTCCGGTCAACCCTAATGAAGCTTGAATTTTCCTCTGCGATCCATCAAACTCTATTGCTGTATTTACAATTGACTTTCCCATTTCAATCATTTTTTCGGATATTCCTTGTAGAACTTCAGCGGCTTCCATTAAATTGTTCATATCAAGTTTCTTATTAATTTCCGCCATACCATCCGCCGCTTGTGAACCACTCCGCCCAACACTCTGTAAGGAGTTTTCAAATTGCTTTAATGTCGTTTTTGCTTGGTTTAATTTAGCCTCAAGTTGCTGCACTTCGGTAGAATTCTCACCATACACACGCTTTGCTGCACTTAATTGTTGTTCTAAGTTGTGGACGACCCTATCAGTCATTTCCATTTGCTGGCGTAGTTGTTTCTGCGCTAATTCCAACTTATCAGCTTCACTAGCGTTTGCTCCTAATTCAGCATTCTGAAGTTTAAAAGAGCTTGTTAGTTTCTTTTGTTCTGCTTCAAGTTTCTTAGAATTCTCTTGTAAATCCAGTAAAGTTCCGCGTGCTTCCCTCGCTTCAATTGCTTGCTCAGAAAGACCTTCATTCACTCTTTTCATTGCATTATCAAGAGAAGTTTCAGCACGTTCTGCATCAAGCAACTTCCCGTACATTTTATTGAGTTGTTCGGCGGTTGTACTTGTGTCCTTGGACATAGCTTGATATTCAGCACGTAACATAGCTGTACGTTTCTTGGCTGCTTCCATTTGAATTTCAAGCTTCTTCTTTTCAGCAAGAAGTTTATCAGTCATTGTCGCATCTTGGCCCATTGCTGCAATATGATTTTTATATTCTTTCGCTGCATTATTCATAACCATATTGATTTGTTTCAATGTATTTGCATACTGAACTTGGCCATCCATTTTAAAATTAAGAACAACGTTTCTTTCTTTACTATTCCCAGGCATTTTCTCACCTCATTTCTTATAGGAATGGCGTTTGATCTAGCGTGTAGATCTGTTTCGTTTTCTGCTCATGTAATGCATCCGGATTGTTGTATCTGAGATGCATAATGAATTGTTTTAAAAAATGTGCAGGTGTGATTTTCCAGAAGTCACCCATACTCAAACCAAGCAATGTATTACCGACATAAAAATAAAAATCCCAGTCCAATTCGGACTGAGATTCCTCGTTTTTAGTCAGTATGTTTTTTACTTTTTTTCTTGCTTCAGCTTCTCCATATCAGAAGTTTGGAAAGTTTGGCCACTGAAAATTTCGTATACAACGATGAAGATATCAGGTAAATCATTCATAGGAATGGCACCTTTCAATTCAGCTAATGTACATTCTGTACCGCCGCTACGTACCATCGCATAAATTAATGCACGCATCAATTTCGCTTCATTTTCTCCCAGGCTAAATTGACCTTTTCCTAACATATCATTCATTTCTTTTTCAAATTCATGATAAGGTGTTCCATACGCCTCTTCCACATAAGGAAAAGATTCAAAAGTAAAAACAACAGGGATTGTAACACCCTGTATTTTAATACTATTTCTAGTTATATTAACGTTAACTAAATCACTTAAACGTGCCATACTATCACTCCTTATTTCCCTGGCGTCGATGTTCCACCAAGTTGTGTTAATTGAGATTCATCACAAATGACTTGTTTTAAGAAATCTTCAGCTTTAATTCCTTTTGCCTCTGGATCACCAGTATCTAATTCAGCTTGTGTTACATCATTAAATAACAATGGATCTGCTGTAATTGTGTAAGCAATATCATCCACCGTCATTTCATCACCTTGTGTTTTCCAAGATTCTTCTACTGGAGCAACCGTACATTTTGGATACCAACGTAATATTTTTGTTCCATCATTTAAAGGAAATACAACACCTACTGCGAACTTTGGATATGCCTTCGCCTTCGCTGTTTCAAAAGACACACCTTTTTTACGTGTTTTAGCAAAGATTTTATCTTTTACTTCACGATTTAGACCAGCAAGATTAAAAGCTAATCCAAACGCTGTATTTTTGACAATGTTAATAATTTTTTTGTTAGATGCCCACTTTGTAAAATTAGTAGAAGTAGTGGAAATCGTTAAATCAGAAATATTCGTTTGTCTATAAACGATATCCTCATAAGTTGGCAGTGCACTAGAAGTTTCATTTCCCTTCATCAAGCACAGATATAAATCTTCAATCCCTACCGAATATTGAATTTCTTTATTTTCAACTGTCATGTATATCATCCTCACATTCTATCAATTATTTTTTGTGCCATAATATCAGCAATTTTGTCACCTTCTGCATCAAAGGTATTCTGAACAAAGTGTTTTCCTTTCACACGTCCCTTACCATTTGCTTTTTTATGGCCATGTTCAACTAAGTACCAATACCAGGCCTCATCTTTAAACTCCACAGATACACGATCATCTTTTACAACAACCTTTAGACTATCTCTTAAATGTGTCCGCTTGTTTTTACTAGATGCTTTAATTTTTGGTTTTAATTTACTCGCAAAATACTTCGCTGCTTCGTCCAATACATCCAGTTCGACCTTTTTATTCACACGTAATAGCGTATTAATATCTTCTAAAGCTTCAGCAAAACCATTGTTATTTGAAGCCATTACTGGATACACCTCACATACGTTATAAACTGCGTGATAGTGTCGTCATTCTCGTCATAACCCATTCCATCAAATTGAGAATAAGACACGCCTGCTTCATTAAAAACAGCCTTTAATGGCTCGTAATCTTTTTCAGTTCCATTTGTAATGACTGCAATTTGATAAAGCGACATATCTTTTAGGACCTTATTAGAAGCTCTTTTATGTTGCTCATTCACAAATTCATACACAATGTAAGGATAACTTGCTGTTGTAGGTGCACTATCACGATAAACTGGTATACCAGATTTCTTCATGATGTCTCGTAACTCTTGAAAGCTAATTTGCATAGGACAATGACACCTCCATCAATCGGTCTTCTTCACGTACATAAATACGCTCAATATCATAGATACGGCCACCAACTTTTACACGGTAATCCTTTTGGTTGTTTTCAATATCACGATCAATACGAACTTCAATTTTCTTTACAATTTCATTCGTATCTTTCGTTGTAAATTTATCAGTGGCCGTAACTCCAATGTTGTTATAACGAAGTGTCCGTTCTAAAGGATAGCCCATAACAACTCGGTCATTTTCCGGATCAATGGTCTCTCCTAATTTAAGTAGCTCGCCCATCCATTTGAGTTTATTCGTCTTTCTCTTCATCGGCATAAACCTCCTGGACAAAGAACGGTGTTAAAGCATCAAGTGCCTGTTCTAATTCTTTTTCAGAGACTCTGTAATCATAGATAAGACCAGCGACAATAATAATTAAATACTCGGTCTGTTTGCCTGTCGCATTCTTTACATAAGTCTTTGCTTGATCAATATAAAAAGAGAGCAAAGAATCATCCATGCCCTCTTCCCAATGAATATGAGATTTTAATTTCTCAATTAAGTCATTCATAACCTATTTACCTTCAGTTGTAGCTTGCACTTCAAAACGATACACAGCTGGCTCAAATGGAGAATAAACTAATTGGCCATCTAATAAGTTGTAAATTTGGAATCCAACTTTGTTTGTACCAGCAAATTTTTCAATCAATTTTTGTAATTCCATAGCGCCAATTACATCTTGAATATGGAACGCTGAAATATCACCAAAATATAAAACTGGAACATCTGGTTTTCCTTTTACGTCTGCCGCATCAGTAAAGTCCACAGGATAGCCAATAAGCGTATTTCCAATACCACCTTCTACTTGTGTCATTGGACGTAGTAATGGGAATCCATCAGTTGTTTTCATTTTTTCAATTGCTGTTAATGCTGCACGGTTAATAATCCAACGTCCTTTTTTCATTACTTCTGTAACAGGTGTATTTTTCATTTCAACTAATGCATCATACATTAATTGCCCTGCATCTTTTGCTTTTAAATCAACTGGATTAGAAGGCTTAAACGCTACCGCTTTTTTTGCTAACGCACCTGGATTTTCATTACCTACATCATCACCATTGAACATGTAATTAATTTCTTTACGAACATAAGCCTTTTTCAGCTCGTCCACAACGATTTGCTCAATTGGAGCACCTGTCATTTTTAATAACTTTTTAGTAACAGTAGCAAGTGCATCAAATTCAGCTGGATCAAGTAAAACTTCATCGAATTCAATATCTGTTGCTACGATTTCATCATTATCTTTACGTTCCTTCTTACGTACATTTGCATCTGCTTTCTTAACAAGAACAGGATATTTCATATCACCTGCTGTTTTATGAACTGAACCATATTTACGTAGTAAGTTCTCTTCTTGAGCATACGTGATAATTTCAGAAGCAATTACTTCCGGAATAGTTACTGATCCATTCCCAGCTTCAATACCAAGTGAACGAGCTTCAGCTTCACTAATTCGACCAACTACAAAATTAGCAAACGCTGAACGAATTTCTTTTTCTTTCTTTTTAGTAGTTTTATGACCTCGAGTAGAAAGACCTGTTGCAATAGCTGCCATTGCTGATTGACGTTGTTCTGCTGTTAAACCAGTTCTATTTTCTCCGCCCTCAGGATTTCCAGTACGACCTTCTCCACCTTCACCAGAACCTTCAGTACCAGATTCCCCAGTACCTTCTTCATTATCTTCGTTTCCTTCTTCACCTCCACCATCATCTTCAAGGTTTGCTAAAGCATCTGCAACTTCTTGTAATTGCTTGTTAATTTCATCGATTTCTTCTTGAATTGCCGGTAAATCTTCTGCACGTAATTCAGGATTTTCAACTTGTGTACGTAATTCTACTAATCTTTCATTGCTTCGTTTTTGTAATGCTAATAATAATTGTCTGTTCATTTTACTTTTCCCCCAGGATTTGATTTATTTGTTTGATCATTTTCATTCGTTGCTCTATTTCTTTACCAATCTCTTTGCTGCGGACTAAAGATACTTCCGTATCGTCATAAGCTGGTATTGAAACAACCGATATTTCATACAATTCTACTTCTTTAATGGTCCTTAATGCTGGTTCAACATTGTAATCCCAGTTCTCTTCTGTTATCCAAAAACCAAATGAGCACTGGTTAATATCACCCCTGGACATACTTTCTGCTAAATCTCGACCAACAGATGTATTAGGTAATTCAATTTCGAATTTAAGCCCTTTTTCATCCTCCTCTAGTCTCAATGTACCGCTTTTTGTTCTACCCAGGACATTATCCCAGTTGTGATTGAATAACGCTCTGATATCACCATTCTCAGAGAGAGAACGAGCAAACGCTCCATGCTCAATAACTTCATCAAACCATCCACCAATAGTTGTTTTTGAATTAAATACAGCTGCATAACCAGTTATCTTGGAAGGTTGTTCTTCCGTAGCATCCCTGGTACTTAATTTGGTGATGTCAAATGTCCGTGTTTCCTTTGTCTTTGCCATTTCCATCACCCCCCTTCAGTGAATTATCTGTAGCTTGTTTCTCACCAATTTTTGATAAGTCATTCGAAATATAAATTGCTTGTGATTCAGGTGTATTTTGCATGGGGAACCCAAGCATATCTGCAACATTATCTGGCGATGTAATACCAGTTCGAACAATGTTGTAAGCAATGTTTGTTTTCATGCTATAAGTAACGAAATCAAGAATATTAATCTTGAATTTGATACGTTTGTCCGAATTTTTCCCGAAAAAAAGAAGACTCAAATGGTCTTCAAAATTTTTCATTATTGGTCTAACTGCCTTGTTATGCAAATACATCATTGCTTGCTCGAGGTCTTCCTTAATCAAGGCCGTATAAGTGTCCACATTTACGCCTAAAAACTTACCTAAATCCTTTTTATATACATTTAGATAGGCCAGTGTCTTTTCATCGTCTAGCGGGCTTTTAAGCGTTTCTATTGAGTACCCTTTTCCTAGTGGAATCATTTTAACTGACCTTGCATCATCGATGGATTCCAGTTGATCTAAAATCTTTTTAATTAATTTGGACTGTGCACCGTTCTGTGGATTAATATGAGCATCTAACTTAAGTAAAAATGCTAGTAATCCACCTTTTTTATACTTGTCAGTTAAAGTTTTCTCAGCCGACATCACACCTTCAAGCGTATCTTTGCCCAAATCAAGAATACCTTTTCCTTTTAGATGATCAGCACCAATATTTTTCACATGACGAATCATGAATGATGGAATTTCTTCTCCGTTTACTTTAAAATGTTCTATCAATTTATCATCCAATTCTGTATAAACATTAGATGCTAAATGTAATCGGTCACCATCCAAAACTGGGAAGACCTCACCTTGAAGCAAATAAGTATTAGTCATTAATTTAATGAACTCAGACTGTGTAAGATAATTGTTTGGATTCTTTAAAACTTTAAGAGCTGAATCATTTTTAATTTCCTTACCGTCTTTGTCTTCCACAACAATCTCAGCCAACATCATTTGATTACTTATATCTTGTAGCAATTCATAAACATCGCTAGATTCCAAGATATGATCATCGCCTGCATATCTACCACCATAACGAACAACGTTATTGAAAATATCTTCAAACAAACCGCGCTTTTCAGCCTGTCTAATTAAAAAATTTGAAAACCTATTCCTTAAACCCACTTTCTCACCGCCTTTCTATTTATATATGCTTATATTTTTCTTTTAAATTAATAATATGGTAAAATCACCCTAATAAGGAGGTGATAGTATGGCTGTTTATGCGGTAACTTATGATTTACATAAACCAGGTCAAGATTACGAAAAGCTTCATGAACAATTAAAGTCTTATCGAAATTATTCCAAACGATTTGAATCATTTTGGCTAATCGATGCTTCTCAATCAGCCTCAGAAATTAGAGATGATTTAAAGAAGGTTGTTGATGAAAATGATACAGTTTTTGTTATTGAAGTAAAAAAACATTGGGCTGGACTTAATCTTGCTGACGGTATGGTAAATTGGTTAAGACACGATAATAGATCATTTTAATTACTCTGTTCGTCACTTGATTTAGGCTCAAGTAGTCCTTCATAATAATAGTGTTCATATGGTAGGCCTTGAACTTTATGAAGTCCTATCTTCAATAAACACCAATCAGGAAATTGCGTCGTCGTGTGCTGAACGGCGACCTCTCTTCCTAATTTAATTAATTGATTTCTTATATTTTCTACTTGCTTTTTATTTTTCATTTCTCATTCACTCCTTATCTATAAATATCATCTAAATATTCATCGTAATCTTCATCTGGAACAGCGTCTTCCATCATATTTAATGTTTCTTTATGGCCAATTAACATCGCCACAAAACCATCGATATGCTCCGGTGATTTACGTTTAGATGGTGTCTTTAAATTATTAATATTAGTTATTACTTTTGCATTGCTTGCACAATAAATTAATAATTGATTATCAGTTTTAATTCGGTCCTGAAGCAATAAAATTTCAAAATCATCAAATGGTTCATTCATATGGGTTGGATACTGCGGAACTTCAACACATTGAATACCAAGCATTTCCCACTTCTCAACAAGCTTTTCAGCAAGCGCTGGATCATAATTAATTTGACGTAAATCAAAGTTCTCAAATACCCATTCAACGTACTGATTGACCATTTCTTCATCCACCGTTTTACCAGGACAAATTGTAACAAATCCTTTTTTAGCTAATTCCCGATATGGAACATTTCTTTGCTGTTCTTTATCTTCAATTCCAAACTCCGGAATAAAATACATTTGTTTTACTTTTAACAATGAAAGACCTTCATCATCGTATGTTGGAATATTTAACGATACGCAAGTTAAATCGGTACGTCTTGATAAATCCACACCGATAACACAAGTTAACCCTTCAATATCTCCTAAATCATCAACAAGCATTTTATCCAATTGGTCTTTATCGAAGTATGTTTCAGCATAGTTAACAAATACATCTAAATGCTTTGATAAGAATTCTGCCTTATTAAAGCTGTTGTTTTGAGCTTCTTTAAATGCATTTTCAAGAAACTCCATGTTAACTGATACATCCATGTTCGGGTTAACCATTCGCCAAACATCACGATCTTCCCAATCAAACTTTTTATTCGGCTCATAGATCATCATGAACCAAGAATCGTCTTTATCTTTATCCATAACTTCTTTTGCATAAGTATAAATTTGAGTTCCAAGTGAGCCGGTATTCTTCCCTGCTGTGGAAGTGATGATGTTGAGTGGTTCTTCCTGGGCAATTTGGGCTGAACGTAAATTATCGTATTGTTCACGGTCCATTTGAGCATGAACTTCATCAAAATAATTGATATACGGGTTTTTACCTTCGTTACCTGCGTTATCTTTTGTAAGAACCTTGATTACATTTGCATATTTAATGTCATCTTCCACAAATGTGTACTTAATTGACTTAATCGTATCTTCTTTACCTTTGTAGATACGCGTATCCGGACGTAAATCAGGACTATTTTCAATCGTTAAAGCAATTGGCCCGGCTGCATTTTGACATTGTTCAAAAGTATTAGCGGAAATATAACAATCAGCGCCTTTTACACCTTCTCCGTACATCGCATAAATGACTGGTGAGCCGCCCATAATTGTTTTTCCGTTTTTCTTTGGAACCTGCAAATAAGCCGTACGAATTACTCGCACCGCTTTACCATCTTCATTATATTTTTGCCATCCATAAATGTTAGCAAAGTAAAATTTTTGCCACGACTCTAAAATTAATGGCTGTCCTGCCCATTTTCCTTTTGCGTGTTTTAAGAATGTTTCTGTGAAATAAATCATCGCATTTGCTTTTTCAACATCAAACCAAATATCTTTTCGTTTCTTCCATTTCTTATATCGTTTGATTGCCAATTTAATAGAATCAGGATATAAGTGTGGGGCTGCATCTACTTCCGAAACGAATATATCAGCGTAATTTGTTTCAAAATCAATCATCGACTTTTCATCTTTCTAAACTGCAATAATTTGTTGTTATCGTTAAGCTCCGTGGATTCTTTTTCAGCTTTTCCTTTTTCGAGAAGAACCCCACTTTTTTTAAGTAAATCTTTGTTCTTCCCATCCAGTCCTAATTGCCCCAAATACTTCGCTTTTTGTTTGGACCAAACTTCAACTTGTTGAGCCAATGGATGCTTTGATTCTTTCACATCACCATTTACATTCTTTGTTTTTTGGACAGTTGGGAAGTTTAAATTCTTCCAAAGTCCATATTTGACACTGTATATCTCAACTGCATCAAGATAAACTTCAATCAATGGATCAAGCGCTGGCGAATAAGTTCCGGCTTCAACCAAAACATCCATAATACGCTGCGCTTCTAATTCTTTTTTCTTTTCAGCTTCAATTACGACCTTCGATTTTCTGGCCATTCCTTAAATCACCACCTAAAAAAAACGAATTTTTTTCAAAAAACCATTTTGAGGTGCGCGTTTGCACCCCCACTCCCTATCCCCCCATAAGGCCAGAGTTTCTTTTTTCGATAGGGGGGCTTATAGTTTCCAGTCGAACTTTTTCTTTTCCTGGTATTTTTCATTTGTTTCTCTTTCTACAATCGGATGACACTTAGAACAAAGTGTATCGATATTATCCGGATCTAATCTTAATGAAGGATTGATTTTAATCGGAACAATATGATGATGATGTGCTTGCTTACCAAACACGAACCTTCCACATCGTTGACACAATCCTTTATCTCTTTGATAACAGAATGACTTCAAATCTTGCCATGCTTTTGTACGATAGAATGATCTGTTCTTTGAATAGACAACTGTCTTCTTCTGTTTACGTTTATGATTGAGACAGTATCGTCCTTTATCGATTAATGTCTTACAGCCTTGCTCAGCACAGTACTTCATGATAGTAACTTAATAATATCTTCTTTCTTTTTAACATCGGCTGGGATCTCAACATCAATCGATGCAGCATGATCACGTAATTCTTTTACTGTCATATCATCTAAAGATAGTTCATCTACTTTAACGTCAACTACTTTATCATCAGCAAACTTAGCAATCATACTTTCAGGATTTTTAGTCACTTCGAATCCTGGTTCTTCACCAGTTGGAACAAATAGACTTCGCTTTTCTTTGTTATCCCAATACTCTGTACCAGATATTGTTTTTCTAATTTCAGTAATCATTTACTTAACACCACCTATATAATTTTTACATAATAAAAGAGCAACCGTGCACCAGTTGCCCTTTCGTCAATTTCTTATGTTATTACTATAATCGATATTTTCAAGAGTTTCGATTCACTTTAGGAGTGAACCTAAATGATACCTTCTCGTTCTACGAATTTAATCAACCGAATTATTTCAGCATGTTTCTTTTTTATATGACTAGAACTATAACTAATTTCTTCAGCTATTTGTTCCAATGTCATACCGTCTACATATTTCATTTTAAGGATTTTATTATCTAAACCTCTGAACTTGCTAATTAACTTTTTGAGTTTATACATATCATTCATCTTATGTGCTAATTCATATTCAATTGCTTCAATACGTTCCTCTACCTTTGCACCTTCTGATTCAGCAGTTAAACGCACCTCTCGCAAATCACCACTGATCCAGCGTTTTAATTCAGCTTTTGTTTTATCTAAGTTGTAATTTAAGTACTCAATATCTTCTTCTAATTTCTGATAGTCTTTCAGCCAGTCAAAAATGATGATTCACCTACCTTTTTAGAGTAAAATGCGTAACCTACTGTAACCCCCTGTAACCGCCTTGAACCCTTGATACAATTGGATTCATAGTGTTTTTAAAACATCACGGTTACGCATTTACCCCCTAAATTTCTTTTATATATTTATCTTTTTATTTTTCAACTATATATTTTAAAAGAAAGTGATTTTCACTGTAACCCTGTAACCGCACCTCTTAAACCCTTGATATGACTAGGTTTGAACGGTTACAGGTATCTGTAACTGGTTACGCATTTCACTGTAACCGAGGTTCACTTTTACCATATATTAGTGAAAGTATAGTGTTTTTCGTGACCAAAAACGGTCAAATACCCTATGTTTTTGACCGAAAAAAGTCACGGACGTAAAAATTATTCACTAATAAAGATTCTTTTACTTTTGCCGTCTACTTTTTGAACATGTGATTTATAACCAAATAATTGTGTTACTTGCTTACTAAAGTTCACGTTACTAACTGATTGAAAACCATTTTCCGCACAATACACTTTATACTGTAGATAAACATCACCCACTACAGCACGTTCCAATTCAACGTCCTCATTATTTACAAAACTAATAATCGGATTGTTTTCCTCTTGATATTTAATCAATTCAGCTTCAACCGCTTTTGATTTCGTAAATTTCTTTTCAACAAGTAATCGTTTCAAACTTTTTAACGCTAGATTCAATACATATTGCATTGATTCATCACTAAGTAGCTTATCAGTAATAAAAGGATCATAATCATCATCGTTCGGTGTAAACTTCGCTTTAAACGGAACGATCTGAAGCCTTCTCCCTAACCCATCACTAAAATCGTTAATCCGCGGCATTTCATTTGCACTAAAGATTAGTTTTGCGTAATTCGTAAAGTCGAATGGATCCTTACCCTTTCTTTCTACGTTTAATGTTTCACCAGTAGAAAGCTTTTTAAATATCGAAGATTCTTTGATATACCCTTTACCAATATCATCACCAATGTTTGCTAACTTCCCAAATAACTCAGCAGTTTTAAAACGCTGGTCCAACTCGTTCAAATCTAATGACGATGCATTATCTGAACCTATTAATTTACGAATGATTTTCAAATACGATGATTTACCATTACTACCATCACCAGTAAGAATAAACGTTGCCGCAAACTCATTCCTCCGGAATAAAATATATCCAAGAATCTCTTCTAAAATGGCCCGAATCTTTTTGTCATTCACAGCTATTTTATTAAATGTTTTATCAGTTACCTCATAATAAGCACCCGGAATATATGCAACAGGTATTTTATTACGTGTGATAATTTCAGGTGTAAAATCTTCTAGTTGCCACGTTTCTAAATTAAATACGCCATTTTTAACAACTACATATTTGGTAGAGGCGAAATTTTTATTTTTTGCCTTTAACTGTAGATAAGCAATTGTTTCTTGTCGTTGCATTCTCTTCAACGCTGGAATGTGACGAATCATCGCTTCTTCAATGTCTTCTTGCTTGTCCGAATACACACCATCTTTATAGATGTGAAGAACATTAGTGACTTTGCAAATGTGATGTTCATTGATCAAGAAATCACCGAACTTTTCATGTTGGAAGGAACCCTTTATATAAAAGGACTCCTTCATGAATGCTTCATCACGTAAGATTACATTTAGTTCACCTTGTGTAACTGGTTCTTCTAAAATGTAGTTATTTATAATAGAAATGGTCTCTTTAATATCATTTTTAGCCATTCCTTGTGACTGCAGTTTTAAAATGTAAGTGAATAATTTATCATTACGTCCATCACCTTCACCCATTTTGGTAAGGTTCGGATTTTTCTTGTTGTATGGATATAACCAACTTGGTAATGAATCATGCTCCGTACATTTTCTTAACCATTTACGAGTTTTACCATCAATCTTGAGTGGATCAGCGGTGTTCTTAATACCTAATTTATAATCACAAAGAATACCAATATTGGAGAACCATTTTATTTTATTGGCCGTTATATCATATCCTTTGAAATAAAAATGCATGCCGTTTGTCGTTTCCAATACGGAACAATTAATGTTCTTATCTTCGATAATGTCTAATAATGTTTCAGCTTCAGCTATATCATCGACATCGACCATGATATATTCATCATCCAGAATGCCAACAAATGAATCTTCTTTTCTTGCTGTATGATAGGATAATAGTTTTGCCCCATCTTTAAACTTACTTGCAGCATGTTTCCCATTACCTTTTAAATAACCCTTGTACATGTTCATCACCTACTTTCGCAATACAATAACTGTTGCACCTACTTACTTTGTAATGTTCCATCCTGAATCATTTTTAGTAACTCATTTAACGCATCTAACCAGCCTTTTTTATAGAAATAACTTTCCGCATCCTTTGGAGGAAACTTTTCCATTACTTCTATTCTAGTTTTAAGAAACTCTTCATCAAATTTCATATCATTTATCCTCTCCTAAAAAGTCATCGATTCGTTTATTAGCCAATGTCCAGTACCACCAGTAATCTAACTTGGATGGTACTTTCATATTTTTAATATCACCATTAAAAATGAAACATCGTTCCGGAACATACGCTATTTTCTCAGCAACACCATCTTTTACTTTGAATAACTGTTTGTCGTTTTCGTCTACACTAGCAAACACTCGAAATACCTTTTCATTCATTCTTCTGGTGCCGTATCTAGCATGACTATACTTACTACTAATTTTCACGATCTTTTGGAACTTCACTAACTCAGTACAATTAAATATGGTTTCTTCTGGATCAATGCCCTTTACGAAGTAATTCACGACCGCTTCATTCACGATTGGTAAATCATAATCAAGTGGATTCAATTTCTTTACATACGCACCTTTTGATTTATAGTTACCGTCAGCATCCACTAAGATGTAATTATTAACGTCTTTTTGAATTACTTTTACGAACTCATCGAACTCTAATCCCATTCTTGTACGTTGTTCCCACTCATAACAAATATCATCAATTAAATCGTAATCATCGTAATGACGTAATTTAACCAGGACACCATCGGTGTTTGATTGGATAATCTCACAATGTGGTTCAAGCTTTTCTATTAGATCCAGGAGCAATGTCATTCCACCAATACAAACATTGTTCGCCATAAGTGGATCGTAAAGCCCATTATATTTATCTTTCATGGCCCCATATGTACCATTGATTACAATCTTTAATGGTGCCTGACGTTTATCTTTAGCAGCTTTATATTTTAACCTCGTATCACGAACTTCACGAAACTTTGCAGGGTCTTTTACATTCCTGGATAAATAATCATACTCAATCATAAGTGCCGGATAATAACTCTCTACATCGATATTAAGAAAGTAACCTTCACCGTAATAATTGTTCCTTGCACCATGCAAACCACCCCAAGCAAACAAGTGCGGTACACCAGCAACGTTTAATTCAAGTACTTTGTTGTAATCTTTATTTTCTTTATAGAAGTCCAGGACTTCAGTGTATTTATTAATTTGTAATGTATCTGGAAATGTAAAATCAAATTCATCGTCTCTTGGAACTGCAGGTTGTTTTGAATCCAGGATAAATGCACTTAATTGAGCTTTCGTTTTCGAAATGTTTCTTAACGGAAGATTAAACATTTTTAATAGCTCAACTTGTGATTCAAATTCTGTAATTGTCTCCATGAAAATGTGCATTGTTTCATGTACATCATGACGACAATATTTAATAACTTCTTCAATTTCTTCTTCTGTTAATTCCCGGCTTATATTGAATGACACTGACGTTTCACGAATATCATGACCTTGAAATCCTTCTAATTGTTTCAAAGAGCGAAACTTATTCGTCATAACATCAAAGTTATACAGCTGTATTTTCCAAAAGTCTTTATAAAACTTCCATCCTGGTTGATGATCGATAATAATCCATTCATTAATAGCCTGTGGTGTAAATCCACATATAATTGCTTTTAAAATAAATTGGTCATAATGTCTTGAATTGTAACCAATCCATATGTCATTTTTATGCTCATGATAATAATCAATTAATGCTTGTTCATTATTAACAAATACTTTTTCCGACTGATTGTCGGTATCTGCAATAACTACTAACCAATCATTTGCGAACACTTCAAAGTCATAGAAAAGCATTCTATCACTCCTTTATAAAACGCTTTGCATATCGTAACTGCATTTCAATGTAAGGATCATCATTTTTACCACCACTTACAATCCAATCACTGATTCTTTTCGTAATATCCTCTAAAACTTTTAATGGTAGCTGCGGTGCAATTTTAGTAATTTCATCTAATGGATTAATCTTTATCACCCCAAAATAAAAGGGAGCTCATCGGCTCCCCTTATTCATTTATTCAACTTCAAACACTTCTAAAATCTTGAATTGATCAAAGCCATTTTTATCTGTTTCTTTACTTAGTAAGTATTCAAATTGACTATCGATGTCTTCATGAATATCAAGTACTAGATCCGCATACTCTCCAAAACTAGTGAACTTAACATCATCTTTATCACAGTCCCATAACGCACGTAACATTTCGTTATTTTGGTGGACCTGGAATCCAAACGCCTTATCATTTTGCGGTTGCATCACCTTGTTATAGAAGAGACGTTGCCCTTCATAATCACCTTCCACAATCTTGAACCAAATCGTAAGCATTGGATCGCCTTTTTTAGACTCGGTAAGCTCTAATTTTTCAACTGCTACTTCATATTGACCATCTGGAAGCGGTTCGAAATCACCACCACCGTTTTCTTCTACTTCCTGCACATCGGCAGTTAAAGCTTCTAAATCTACTTTTTTATCAAATTTACCCCAATCAAATTTTTTCTCAGCCATTATTCTTCGTCTCCTTCGTTTTCATTTAATTCATCCATTTCTAATTGCCCAGGAACAACTTCCGTCGTCCCATCCGGTTTAACACTGTACTCCACACCTTCATGTGGTTCACCATGTTCTTCTACTTCTTTCCTAGCTGCAGCACTTTCCATAATTTCACGCGGTGTATCATAACTAAAAGCTAAATCCACCAAGAAGTAAGTACCGTATTTGTTGTGCTTTTCACTGATTTGGAATGATTTTAAATACACATCATCTTTCGCTTCCTCAACGATTTCTTCAGCTTCTTCACGAGTATCTGCATAATGTTTTTCTTTTGAATTCAGTTCTTTTACTGCCATGATTATTCTCCTCTCTTTCTTCTAGTTCTACGTTTAGGCGCTTCTTCTTCAGTCAGTACATTACCATTGACTTCACCTGGCGGTGTATTATCTTCAACCGGCTTACGTTGTCGACGTTGACGTTTTGGTTTTTCTTCTACTGCAGGTTCTTCACTTTCTTCTTTAGCTTTACGAGAACGACGTTCACGCTTCGGCTTTTCTTCTGGTTCATCATCTGCAGGCTCTTCTTCATTTTCAGCAAGCCATTTTTCATAATCTTTTTTAGTACGTTCATCAAAAATGTCATCCTCTAAGAAATCTAATGACTCACCCTTTTTAACTACAACAAAATCTTCAGATCCTTCATGTTGGAAGTACATAGTTTTTTTGGCCACATTTTCTTCATCTTGTGGCTTTTCTTTTTTCTTACGCTCACGTTTTGGCTTTTCAGTTTCACCTGCAGTATCTCCTTGTGCTGCAGTTAACTCTTCAATGAATGCTTCCATATCCAATGGGATTGTATCCACTTGGAAGTCATAACGACCACCACCGAATACATTTTGTTTCTTAGCAAGCTGTAAGAATCGTTTATCATCAGCATCTACATAAGCACGTAATGTTAAATCAACAGTTCCAGAAAGGAAATTCGCTACTTTATCATTGATATTTGGTTTAAATGTTGTACGCTTCGCTCCACCTCTAAGCGTGTACTCTTCAACCTTTTCTTTACTGATATAAATAATTTGGTAACCTAATGCTTTCAAACGTTTCATAGCATTATTAAATTCAGTTGTTACCATTGACCAACCTTTACCGTAAGATCCATCTGATTCATGCTCCCATCCGTTTTTATCAAATACATACACACGGCAATGTTCATAAAGGTCTTCGACCAAATCAATTGATACAGCTTCAAAATCATTTTCCTCAGCTTCTAATTCAGCAACTACATCAAGAAATAAATCCCAAGCTAATTTACGACTTGTAACACGTCCTTTTTTCGTTACTTCATCTTTAATTGAAATAACAGGTGCAGTTGTGTTATCTGTATTACCATCCGTATTTAAGAACAATACGTTATCAACTTTATCTACAAATGTACTTTTCCCAGTGTAGCTATCCGCATAAATCCATAGGTCCGGCTTCGTATCAATCTTTCTTTCACGGCGTTCATTTTTAGGTAAAATCATTTCAATCTCTCCTTTGGTATTTTCAATGGCTTCTAAATAATTTGGTCTGAATCGTGGGTTACAAGCGAAACAGTTTTTACTTTTATTTTTCTTAGAAAAGTCTTTTGTTTTTTCAATTTCATCAATGTTATTCAGAAAATAAATTGTCTTCATTTCATCGAACTCAATTGGTACAAAAGTAAGGTTTGATTCTTCAACTGCTTGAACCAACCGTTTTCTAAACGTGTGTAAATCTTCATCTTGCTTTTGCTTAATACTCGTTTTAGGAACAAACAAGTATGCTAGTCTTTCAACATTGAATCCATCTTGCTTCAAGTAATCCCTATATATGTGTAATTGAGCACTGTCCATATAGTTCTTGATGTGATTGGAATACTTAAAATCAATTACCATACAAGTACCATCAGGAGCTTGTACAATTAAATCAACAAATCCAATGTAGTTAGGTTTATCGATTTTATATTCATGGATCAACTCGCAATCCACGAAATTTTTCTCAAGAAACTCATGTACTTTTGGAATCAAAATTTCAAGTTTCATAGATTCTTCTACAATTGCATCATTCATTACTGGAAATGAATTATAGTATTCGTTTAACGCTGTTTCTACATCATGTTCAATTCCTGTATGTAATGCATGGCCAATGATTAAAGCATTATCAGCCCTTGTTAAATCAGGAATCTCTGTGAGTTTATTGATGTATCGCAATCCAAAATGATATGGGCAATCATTGAATAATGATACTCGTGAGTAAGAGTACTGGGTCATTCAATCACTTCCTTAACAGCATTGAGCACTTCCTCATTAGATCTCTCAACCTGTTCAACATATGACTGTAAGTCTTCCACTTTGCTCTTATCGATTAACAACTCACTGTTAACGATGAATTTTAAAGCACTATGAATACTCTTTGAATACCCTTTAAATCTCCACTTCGATACAGATTTAATGTTTGACTTACTAGAAGGTTTTTCAAGCCTTTCTACTACAACATTTAAACTGTCATACTCTTTTACACGAACATTACCAATTTCAATTAAGACTTGCTTTTCCTTTGGTTTATCCATCAGAACCACCTCTCTTTCCAAGACTCAAAGTCCTTCGGCCTTAAAATGTAAGCTTCACCGCCTGAATCATTAATTTTACGAATGTTATAGAGTTGTAATTTGCTAGGTACTCCAACATCCGTTTTTAATTCAATCCCGTGAAACACTCCATCGATGCACGCTAGAATGTCCGGAATACCTTCTTTCGTGTACTGACTACCAGCCCAATACTTTACGTGCCAAACATCTTTTTCTTTTAAAAACTTAATGACTTGTTTTTGAAACGCTGACTCTCTCATTTACTTCACCGTAAATTTCACGTGTGCGTTTCGGTTCGATACTTTTGGATAATCACCAAGTAGCTCACCATACAGATCTGGTTCTTCAGCTTTTAATTTCGTTATATCTAATGATGTTGAAGTAGTAGCTCCAACTCTAGTAATCTTGATTAAGTCATTATCAATAGACTTGATACCGTGTTCATCCATTGCCTTTTCAAGTTCAGCTTTTAGTTTTTTGGATTGCTCAGCAAGATTCTTTTCTTGTTGCGTATGAATTGCAATTGCTGTCATAACCGCTAAATACTTATTTTCAAAAGCTTGTACTTCATTCATTTACATCGTCCGCCCTTCTAATCATTGGAGTAAGTTCAAATGTCTCATCAACAATACTTTTTATATCAATAGTTAACTCATTAAATGACTTTTGCTTTTCATCATAAAAACCAACTACAATACTTAATGGTTTTACAAATTTAACAATGCAGGGTGTACTAATTTCTGAATATCTTCTATGGTTAAATTTGTTCAACCAATATGCAGTACCACTTCTAATGTTTTCCGTATCAAATTGTGGTTTATTTACTATCAATTACATCTTCCTCCTTCTCAAATAACGCATCTGTGTAATCCTTGCGCTCTTTTAGTACATCTAACATGCGCCATTCTATTGATCCATCTGTAAGCAAGTAATAATAGAAACAAGGTCTTTCTTGTCCAATACGATGTGTTCGTTTCTTACTTTGTTCAAATAACTCACTCTTATCTGTTAGCGTGAAATAAACAATCTTATTGGCTTTCTGTAGGTTTAATCCCATTGCTCCAGCTTGATATTGAATCAAAGTTACACTGTTTTCGAATTTCTCATATGCGCTTAAATCCTTGAGATCTCCGTTAACTGTACTAATTGGTTTTTCAATTAGATCCACTAATGCTTCATATTCCTTTTTAAAGTTGTAAAAGATAATAATTCGGTCATTCGTGCTTTCAACCAGGTCTTTTACATACTGCAATTTGTTTTCGTTATAACTGCCGGCTAATTGTCGTAAATACAATTTCTTTGCTGCAGGTGTATCACCAATCAGTAACTCTTCACCGATCTCTAAAATGTGATGCTTTTTAAATTCCTTATACAATTTGGTACCAGGGATTTTTACTTTCACATCTGTTGTTTCTGGTAAATCAAATACTTCTTCGGTCTTCATAAACACCGCACCGTATTGCTTTAATTTCGCTTTTAAACGTTCGACATTTTTATAGCCGGTGATCTTGTACTTACTATTTCTGTCGTCCCATTCCTGGACCACAAATTGCTTTAAGAACAGCTTTTGATTAATCTTCCAACCTAACAAGTGAAGTTGTGACCATAGTTCTTCATACTTTCCACCTGTCGGTGTTCCTGATAGCAATATGATGTTTTCAGCATTCAATCTCAAAATGAACTTAGTTTGTTTAGACTTATCGTTTTTAATTTTTGAAGACTCGTCCAACATGAGTGTGAAGTTATTTAGCTTCAATAACGCATCACGTCTCCAAGCTCGTTCATAATTGACGATTAACACACTTTCTTCTGGAATTTCTTCCATACGTTGTTTGTCGAACACAATTACTTTGTAGTCATAATGTTGTTCAAAATGCTCTTTCCAGTCGTCTATTTTAGACTTCTGGCAGATTAATAAGTTATACGGTGTATTCAGTTCCCACATCTTTTCAGAGCCTACAAAGGTCTTTCCTAGCCCCATATCAAGGTAGTACGCAACGCGATTATGTTTATATGTATCGTTCAGCGCTCTATCTTGGTGCGGAAATAGTTTCATTTACATCACCAAATTTCATGCTATAATGACCTCAACATGTGTTTTTATTGAACCGTCAGCCCCAACTGGCGGTTTCTCCTTAATCCAAATCAACATCTTCTAAATCCATGTTGTATTCCTCACCCATGTTGTCACTTACACGAACAGAAACTCCAGTTGGATATTCCTGTGCATCGATAATAGTTAACTTTCTTGTAACAGATCCTGTTAAACCGATTAAATCAGTTCTTTTTTTAACCTCATTTTCCACTTAACTCACCTCCCTTCGATTTGAAACCTTACGGTTCATTTCCCTTAGCTGACACTTTGCTTCTAATTCAGTAATAAGTAATAACGCTGGGCTCATTCTCATTTCTGCACATCTTTTTACAACATCTGATGCTTTCATTAATTTACTTGCGGATAATACTCCGTTCATCATTGGTCACCTCTTTTTTATTTTTTTCAGCCTGACGAGCTGCTAAAATACGAGGAACTGAAGTTTTCATAAAAAACTCAGCCATTTTTAACGCCGTTTCCTCACTTGGCGGATTATCCAATATAGTTCGTTCCATCTATCTCACCATCCGCCTCATAAACTTCATGTTTCATGAAGTTAGTTGGCAAAAAAATTTCCTCAATTCCTTTACCGAATCTCTGAGCAATTAAAAACATCTCATTAGCTTTAAATTGAGTAACTCCATATTCTTTATTAACATAAGTTCTCTTATCTACACCTATTAAATCAGCCATATCCTGTTGAGTTAACCTATTATACATACGTAAAGACACCAGTTTGTCTTGCAAAATAATTCACCTCACTTTCGACAACTTCATATTACATGAAGTTATGACATAATTCAACAATAATTTTCATATTTTATGAAATTTAATATTATTTTTCTTGTTTCATGAAATTTTTAGTTTAAAACTTCATGAAATATGATATAATGGATCAAGAAAGGAGGTGAAACTTCATGAAACAAGACGTTTCTAAATATGTAGGTCAACAAATTAAAAACTTTAGGAAACTAAAGAAAATGACCCAAAAAGAATTAGGATTACGAATAGGAAAAAAACATAATACAATTTCATCTTATGAAAATGGGACAAACGAACCTGAACAAGATGTATTATTTGCAATAGCACAAGCATTGGATATATCAATTAATGATTTGTTCCCACCAACAAATGAAGTGTATAAACCAAATACTCCAACTATTTCTTTAGTACGCGAATCTTCATATACTTATGTTCCAACTGCAATTTCAGCTGGTTTACCTCTAGAAATTGATGGAATGACAGAAATGGATTTGGAAACTATACATATTCCTGATTCATTAATGGGGAAATGGGCAGGTAGAGAAGATATCTTTATGACTCGTGTTAATGGTGACTCGATGAATAAAGTTATACCACATACCTCTTTGATTGCCGTAAAAGAAGTTGCTTTAGAGGAACTTTACGATAATGACATAGTTGTTTTTAGTAACGGCTGCGATTATTCTGTAAAACGTTTCTTTAATGATAAACAAAATAAACGATTAATATTCCGACCGGATTCATACGACAATCGTTTCTTTGATTACACAGTTCCTTATGAAGATGCTGCGAATATAAAAATACACGGTAAAGTAGTAATGTACGTAGCTACATTAAACTAATACCTATATTAATTAAATCTTTAGCGCTAGGAATTTAATGGACAGCCCGTACAGCTGTCCTCTTTTTAAAAGGAGAGATAAATAGTGACTGTTGGAATTTATATAAGAGTAAGCACTGAAGAACAAGTACGAGATGGTTTCTCTATTTCAGCTCAACGTGAGAAGCTAAAAGCATATTGCGTGGCACAAGACTGGGATAATTTTAAATTTTATGTAGATGAAGGCGTATCAGCAAAGGATACGAATCGCCCACAATTAAGCATAATGTTAGACCATATCAAAAAAGGATTAATTAATACTGTTTTAGTTTATCGTCTAGATCGTCTAACACGTTCTGTTATGGACCTATACAAACTACTAGATACATTCGATAAATACAATTGTGCTTTTAAATCAGCAACAGAAGTTTATGATACTTCCACGGCTATGGGGAGAATGTTTATTACAATTGTAGCTGCATTAGCTCAATGGGAAAGAGAAAATTTAGGTGAACGTGTAAGAATGGGACAATTAGAAAAGGCTCGCCAAGGAGAATATTCAGCAAAAGCCCCATTTGGATTTGATAAAAATGAGTATAGCAAATTAATTATAAATCCAGAAGAAAGCAAAGTAGTTTTAGATATGGTAAGAAAAATTGAAGAGGGTTACTCTATCAGACAACTCGCCGACCATTTAGACGGCTATATTAAGCCCATAAGAGGTTACAAATGGCATATACGCACCATATTAGATATTCTTTCTAATCACGCCATGTACGGAGCGATAAGGTGGTCTAATGAGATAATAGAGAATGCGCACCAAGGAATCATTACGAAAGATAGATTTATGAAGGTTCAACAACTACTATCTAGTCGCCAAAATTTTAAAAAGCGTAAAACCACTTCTATCTTCATTTTTCAAATGAAATTACTTTGCCCCAATTGCGGAAATCATTTAACTTGTGAAAGAGTAATGTATCATAGAAAAAAAGATAATCAAGATATTGAACATAATCGATATCGTTGTCAGGCTTGTGTTCTAAATAAGAAAAAGGCTTTTTCCTCCAGTGAGAAAAAAATAGAGGTAGCCTTTTTAGATTACATTGAAAAATACAGATTCAAACAGGTACCGAAATTCCAAACAGAAGACAATGAAATTGATATCTTAAAGAAACAATTATCTAAAGTAGAACGACAAAGAGAAAAGTTTCAAAAAGCATGGTCAAACGATCTAATGACAGATGAAGAGTTTGCCAATCGAATGAAAGAAACGAAACAAGCGCTAGAATCGATAAAAGAAAAGTTGAAATCTTTAAGTGCCAATGAAAACGAAAATATAGATGATAATGCTATAAAAGAAATTATAAATAATATTAAAAGTAATTGGTCATATTTATCATCCAATGAGAAAAAACAATTTATGAATATGTTCATAGAGAATATCAAAATTGATAAAAAAGACGGAGTTACAGAAGTATTAGATATAGAATTTTATTAGTGTTTATGTTACATTTACACAAACAAAATGCTCTTGTTGTAAAAAGCGCATTTCTTCCATCATGTATTTCGCACAATCTTCTGGACTTCGAATACTATATCTATTTTGATATTCTAAACGTACCATTCTTCTGCCTAGCTCAAAGGCTGCCATAAGTTGCGATGCCTTTGAAATCCCAATACCATGTATACTAATTAGCTCTTCTAATGTTGCATCTTTCAACATACGTAAGCCATCAAATTGGTGTAAAATTTTATCTGACAACTTTAAAACTGTTTCTTCTTTAGAACCTGTTCTGAGTAACACTGCAAGGAGCTCTCGATTTGATAAACTTCCAGCACCTTCTAACAATAAACGCTCCCGTGGTTGTTCTTCTCTTACAACATCACGAATACCGTTCATCTCTCCACCCCTTTATTTGTTCTCTCAAAGAAAACCCCATGCAATTTTACGCATGGGTTACATCAATATCAAATTGTTTTAATTCTCGAACGAGACGTGCAATTGGTAAGCCAACTACACTATAGTAGTCCCCTTGAATATGTTGAACGAAAATAGACCCTTTACCTTGAATCCCATAACTACCTGCTTTATCAAGAGGTTCTTTCGACGCGACGTATGTATCAATTTCCTCTTCTGTTAATTCCCAAAACGTAACTTCTGTACGCTCATAAAAAGTAACCGTTTTTTCTTTTGATATAATCGCAACACCTGTATACACTTCATGTGTTTTCCCAGATAGTAATTGTAACATCTCTTTCGCCTCATCCTCATTAGAAGGCTTACCAAGGATACGCGACTCATATGTAACAATTGTATCTGCACCTAACACAATGTGATCACTATTATTTTCTGCAACCGCTGATGCTTTTTGCAAGGCAAGCGACATTACAATATCAGAAGGCGATGAATATGCACCAATTGTTTCCTCTACTTCACTTACAACGATTTCAAATGGTACGCTAGCTAACTCAAGCAATTCCTTCCTCCGAGGTGACCCTGAAGCTAAAATTATTTTTTTCATATTTTCTCCTTCCTTTCTCACATGAAGCAGAACAATTTATATCAATCGTATCAAAGGAATAGTTTGCCCACAAATGAAAGAAATATTAATTTCTCTAACTAAAAATAACACTTCTTTATTGCATACGATTATATTCCTGTCATAGAGAAAGCACTTTGCTCTAAATTCAAAAGAAAAGAAAGAAGTACATGTACTTCTTTCTTACTCATTTTATTATCCTATCATTTCACTTTCTACGAAACAATTTTTTCATACGAGAGTAAGCCATCAATAATAACTTGATTTAATTTCGCCAAAGATTCCTTATCCATTTTCCCATCTTTTACTGTTTGTACAGCTACCGACGTATACATATACAGTTTCTTTGCTTCTTCTCGCTTCATACTTTTCCCTTCTTTTTCAATCGCTTTCCATTCTTTTTCAATCACTTCTATATCTTTTGCGCTGCTTTTTCCACCAACTTGTACGCTAGAAGCATATTTTGCTAAATGAGTATATAATGGCTGCACTTTTGTTAAAAATGTTCCTACTTCTTTATCATCTTTCAGCAATGCTTTATCTGTTATATCCCAGTTCTTTTTTAAAACGGAGACACCATCATTTTTATACTTAGTCATTAATTGATTTATAGCCTGTTCATCGCTAGCAATACCAACAACTATTGCATACTTATCCCCGCTCGGTCTCAAAGCACCAATGCCCCCATTGCCTTTCCATTCTTCAAGAGCTGCCTGTCCCTTTTCTTCAGAAGAATAAAGCCCCCCTTGAACAAAGAATAATTTCATCGGATCCAATGACGTTCCTGTCTGCGCCTTTTGTTTTTCTTCTTTCGGTGCTGGTGTTTGTTCTGCCGTTCCACCCACCTTTGATTCTCCATTTCCAGTCGGCCTTGAAGCTGTCACTTCACTTCCTCCTGTCGTTCCTTGTCCAGTAAGTAAATGAAGCATCCCCATTCCAAACGCCGTACCGATAATGATTGCAGTTGCAACGATTACAATTAATGTATTACTCCACTTCTTTCGGTATTTTTCCACAGACATTGATTTCGCTTTTTGAAACGGAACAACATTTTTCGGTCGTTCACTTTCTACTACCATCCATTCAAATTCATCTTTCTTTTTTTCCTCATACTTCGCTTCTGTTCCATTCACTTTCACTGAGATCGTTCGTGATTGCTTGTCCATACACTCACACCTCACCTCTTATCGTTGTCCGCATCATATCATATTCATTTCATAAAAAAACGAGATATTTGTCAGAGGAATTCGCCAAATAACCCTATATATTTATCTTATATGTATGCATTTGACTTCATTTGTAGAACAAAAAAACTAGATAGCAAAGACTATCTAGTTTTTCTCGCAAATATATTTTCGAACTTCAGAAATGAAATAAAGAGAACCTGTTATGACAAAAACATCATTTTCCCCTATCATTTCAACTTTTGTATCAATTGCCTCTTTCCAATTTTCAAAAACTAATTTTGATTCTTTTTGTGAATATGATGCAAGCTTGTCTGCAGAAATAGCACGATCAAAGGCGAATGTTGTAAAAATCATTTCATCTGCAATGGTTTCTAATCGGCCTACCATGTTATGCAATTGTTTATCACCAAGGGCAGTAAATAAAACTATTACATTTTTATCTTTGTAATGCGCTTCTACTGTTTTCACAAGGCTTTCGATACCTTCTGGATTATGAGCACCATCTATAATAATATCCGGGTTACTTTGTAGCTTTTCAAAGCGCCCAATCCAATACGCTTCCCGTAATCCCGTTCTTATTCCCTCTTCCTCAATTAAAAATGATAAATATGTTTTTACATACATTACTGCCATAAGTGCTAGCGCTGCATTTCCTACTTGATGAATACCTTTCATTGAGATTTGCAAATCTTCAAATGCGGTAAAAGGACAAGTAAAATCAAACTGTTCCCCATCTTCGTTAGACTGTTTATGTAACGCTGTAAAATGCTTGCCAAGTTCGTATAAGTTTGCATGGTTTTCCTGTGCAACATTTTGAATGACTTGCAAAGCTTCTTCATCTTTTACACCAGTAATTACCGGCACACCAGACTTAATAATCCCCGCCTTTTCATATGCAATTTCTCCTAGTGTATTCCCTAAAATATGCATATGATCGTGACCGATATTCGTAATAATCGTGAGAACAGGGTGTATAACATTGGTAGAATCAAAACGTCCACCGAGCCCTGTTTCAAATAAAACAACATCACAGAAATTGACTTTACCGAAATAGCAAATTGCCATAACAGTAATAATTTCAAACTCAGTCGCTTCCCCTAAATCCGTTTCATCTAGTTTTTCCACGACTGGTTTTACCATCTTTACGAGTTCAGTAATCTCTTCATCTGCAATTGGTGTTCCATTCACACTAATGCGTTCATTAAATGTTTCGATGTAAGGAGAGGTAAACGTTCCTACCTTATATTTCGCGCCTTCTAACATGTAACGCATATATGTTAACGTTGAACCTTTTCCATTTGTACCAGCAAGATGAATACATTTTATATGACGCTCTGGATTTCCGAGCTCTTCTAGCATCCAATTCATTCTTTCTAATCCTGGTTTAATACCAAATTTCAATCGGCTATGAATCCACCCTATCGCTTCTTCGTATGTATGTATCACGTATGCTTTTCCCCTTTCAAAAGACAACTTTCATAGTTCTATTATACGCAAAGAAAAGAGACTCACCAATATAGTGAGTCTCTAAAAATATTTTTACTTTTCAAGATCTGCTAGACGTTGACGAACTGCTTCGCGTTTTTCTAGGTAATCTTGCTCTTTCGCACGCTCTCCTTCAATAACCGCTGCAGGAGCTTTCGCTACGAAACCTTGGTTAGAAAGTTTCTTCTGTACACGTTCTACTTCTTTATCGAACTTCTCAAGTTCTTTCTCAAGACGAGCTCTCTCTTCATCAAGATTGATAAGATCAGCTAACGGTAAGAATAACTCTGCACCTGATACGATTGCAGTCATTGCTTTTTCTGGCGCTTGTAAGTCCGTTTGAATTGTTAATTCGCTTGGGTTACAGAAACGCTCAATGTAAGAGCTATTTTTCGTAAGTTGAGCAAGTACAGCCTCATCTTTTGCTTTAATTTGCATTTGAACTTTTTTGCTCATTGGCGTATTTACTTCTGCACGAATATTACGAACAGAGCGAATGATATCAACTAGAAGGTGCATTTCTGCCGCAGCTTCCGTATCTTGTAAATCTTCGCGAACTGTTGGCCACGCAGCTACTGTAATAGATTCGCCTTCATGCGGTAAATGTTGCCAAATTTTCTCTGTTACGAATGGCATGAATGGGTGTAATAGACGCATTGTTTGATCTAATACGTAAGCTAAAATAGAACGAGTCGTTTTCTTAGCTGCTTCATCTTCACCGTATAGTGGAAGTTTCGCCATTTCAATGTACCAGTCACAGAAATCATCCCAAATGAAGTTGTATAATGAACGACCAGCTTCACCGAACTCATATTTATCCATGTTACGTGTTACACTCTCGATTGTTTCGTTTAAGCGAGTTAAGATCCACTTATCTGCAACTGATTTTTCACCAGTTAAATCGATTTCTTCATACTTCATATCATCCATGTTCATTAATACGAAACGTGATGCGTTCCAAATTTTATTAATGAAGTTCCAAGTAGATTCTACTTTTTCCATGCTGAAACGTAAATCTTGACCTGGTGCACTTCCTGTTGATAAGAAATAGCGCATTGCATCTGCACCGTACTTCTCGATAACATCCATTGGGTCAATACCGTTACCAAGAGATTTACTCATCTTACGACCTTGCTCATCACGAACTAAACCGTGAATTAATACATCTTTAAATGGACGCTCGCCTGTAAACTCTAAACCTTGGAAAATCATACGAGATACCCAGAAGAAGATGATGTCATAACCCGTTACTAGTGCATCTGTTGAATAGTAACGTTTGAAGTCTGCTGAATCTTCATTTGGCCAACCAAGTGTTGAGAATGGCCATAGCGCTGAACTGAACCATGTATCAAGTACGTCGTTATCTTGATTCCAGTTTTCAATATCTGCTGGTGCTTCTGTACCTACGTATACTTCACCAGTTTCTTTATGGTACCAAGCTGGAATACGGTGTCCCCACCATAATTGACGAGAAATACACCAGTCATGAATATTTTCCATCCATCGTAAATATGTGTTTTCAAAACGCTCTGGTACGAACGTTACTTTTTCTTCTTCTTTTTGTTGAAGCGCTACTGCTTTTTCAGCAAGTGGAGCCATTTTTACGAACCATTGTGTTGATAAGTAAGGCTCAACAACTGCACCGCTACGCTCACTATGACCTACTGAATGCATATGTGGCTCGATTTCTACTAATACGCCAGCTTCTTGTAAGTCTTTCACTAATTCTTTACGGCATTCGAAACGATCCATACCGTTATATTTACCAGCTTTTTCGTTCATCGATCCATCTTCGTTCATTACTAAGATGCGTGGTAAGTCATGACGGTTACCTACTTCAAAGTCGTTCGGGTCATGAGCTGGTGTAATTTTTACAACGCCTGTTCCGAAGTCTTTTTCTACGTACTCATCAGCAATAATCGGAATCTCACGACCTACGATTGGAAGTGTAACTGTTTTTCCGATTAAATGTTTGTAACGATCATCTTCTGGATGAACTGCTACCGCTGTATCACCAAGCATCGTTTCTGGACGAGTAGTAGCAAGGCGAATGTGACCTGAACCGTCTGTTAACGGATAGTTCATATGGTAGAATGCACCTTGAACTTCTTTATGAATTACTTCAATATCAGAAAGAGCTGTGCGTGTTGCTGGATCCCAGTTGATAATATATTCACCGCGGTAAATTAAGCCTTTTTCGTATAATTGAACGAATACTTTATTAACCGCATCAGATAAACCTTCGTCTAATGTGAAACGTTCGCGAGAATAGTCTAGTCCTAAACCGACTTTCCCCCATTGTTGACGAATGTGAGAAGCGTACTCTTCTTTCCACTCCCAAGCTTTTTCAAGGAATTTCTCACGGCCAAGATCGTAACGTGAAATACCTTCTTCACGAAGTTTTCCTTCTACTTTCGCTTGTGTTGCGATACCAGCATGGTCCATTCCTGGAAGCCATAGCACATCGTAACCTTGCATACGCTTCGTACGAGTTAAAATATCTTGAAGAGTTGTATCCCAAGCATGACCTAAGTGTAACTTACCAGTTACGTTCGGAGGTGGAATTACAATTGTATACGGTTGTTTCTTCTCGTCTCCTGTTGCTTCAAAATATTTGCCTTCAAGCCACCATTGATAAAGGCCTTCTTCAACGGACATATGATCATATTTAGTTGGTAAATTCTTTTCCGTGTTTGACATTATTTTCCCTCCTTAAAATAAAAAATGTCCCTCATCCAAAAAGGACGAGGGACATCGCGGTACCACCTTTATTTACAAACAAATTCATAATTTGCTTATACTCTTAATTTGATAACGGACAAATCCGTCTTTTCCTAATGAGAACTATTCTGTTCAGAAAAGATGCTCCAGGGCTACCTTCTAACATAACTATCTAGAGAATCTCCCAGCTACTGATTCTCCTCTCTGAAGACGTTTCATGTTATACTCTTCCCCTTCAAGGCATTTATATGATTGTTAATTATTATATACAATAGTGTAAAAAACGAAACCTTATTCGTCAAGATAAATTTAAAACTATGACTTTTCGGGTGAATATAAAGAAGATAAGTAGCATTCTCTACTTATCTTCTTTATCCCGCTATTTGCGGGCAATAAGACCCCACCTCAAAATTCAGCTGAAGCAAAGAAGTTAGGTTGGAGCCACCCGCTGATTAAAGTTTTACTTTACCCGTTCCCTTGCTGGGCAGCTTGTAATTGTGACAGGAAATATTCTATATTGCTAACGAGCCAATGCGATTGTTGCAAACTCTTTACTCCGCGCAGTTCATTTTCCTCGTTGCGATTATCTCTTCTTTTCTTATAAGACTGGATTTGCCGAATAAATTGCGATGGATACGTCATATACGCAAACATAAGTAGTTGCTCTTCTTTCGTAAAAGGGAAATTTTTTTGATACATTTGAAACCATTCAAACCGATCACTTCTTGCGATTGGATATGTGTTTAAAGACCGTGAATAAAAACCTACTATATCTTGCACAGGCGTTGCAAACTTCGATTTTTCCAAACTAATAAAATAGCCATTTCGCTCATAGTCAAATAAAAAATGATTAAGTGACACGTTACCATGCACAAAAGTAATACGTGTTTTCTCTTTTTCTTTCATCGCATCGTTCCACTCATTTAATTGCTTCGTTGCAAATTCACGCGCTCTCATTACATGATGATAGTACGTACAATATTGTAATTCAAACGGGGACATATACCATTTTGATTCAGATTCTACGAGAAACTCTTCTAACATCTCACCATCATTTTCCCAGCGATCGGATATAGTTGTATAATGTTTTTCTAAATCTTCTTCCGTATATGTTTCTTCCTTCACAGTTTTTTGATGCAACGTTCCAAGTGTCTGAAACATTTTATGGTATTGATCATTATCCTCGCCGTTTCCTTCTGCACGTTCTAACCAAGGCATTAAATAATAATTATACGTCCCGTCACTTAAAATATAATTTCCATCCGTCGCGTGGTATATAGGTACATAATTTGAAAAACCTTTCTCCTTCAAATATTGAATATGATGCAGAAAATTATTCCGCTCTAACTTTCTGCCTTCTATTTTCTTGAGTGCATATGGACCTTGATTCGTATAAATTTTCATTACGCTTCCGTGCTCTTCCATATGCTGCGTATCCAATCTATATTGCCTCACGATAGGTTCATAGTGATTTCGTAATTCAATATCCATACGAATAACCCTTTCTATTCAAAACATAGCCTCTAAGAAAAGAAGCGAGTGAAAACACTCACTTCCTTATTTCGCCTTTACCCTTGAAACGGGAATATAAATAATTTGCCCCGTATTTAAAAATATATCTTCTGTTTGATTGACACGGCACACATTTTGCACAGACGTTTCATAACGTTCTGCAATAGATTCAATTGTATCCCCTTCTTGCACGAAATACATTCTTAACTTTGTAAATTCTTCTTCCGGTTCTTTCGTAAATAGTTTTGTTAAATAAAGCGCATTTTCATCTCGCTGTGAGTACTCTTCTTCTTGTTCTTCCTGCTTTTTCGCTTTTTCTTTCTTGAAATCTTTTCGCCCAAACAATTCAAATTGCGGCGTTGTTTCTTGCTCCTCTTCACGCTCCACAAACTCATGTTCCTCTATCTTCTCTTCTTCTAATTCCTGCTCTTTTCTTTCCTCTAATTGGAACGGTTCAAATGCGTAATCTTCCCACTCATCTGATTCCTTATATGCTGGTTCTTCTACATGCGGCGCCGGTCTATTTTCATCCTCTTGCGCTGAATCTTCTTCTAACTCGGCATACACCGTTTCTTCCTCTTCAGCTTCATCCTCGTTTCTCTCTTCATCACACAAACCGGTAATAGATATATCCGCTAATAATTGTAAGCAACCATTTTCCTTTAATTCATAATCAAATTCCTCAATTGATACATATAGCTCTTCAATTACTTTCACTCGATTTCTCGGAATTGATATTTCAAGCGGAAAGGAATGAACAAGTTCATTAACCCCATCTTCCCTTGTTTCTACATAATCAATTGACTTTGCTGGCGATAGTTCTCTTAATGAATACGCCGAATCATCTTTTCGTGCAACATACTCTCCCGTTAAATCTAATTGCCCTCTCACGATTACTTCATGATCAAGCTCTTCTATCTCAACGTCTGGATCTAACGAAATTGACAAAAGTTCATCGACTTCCTGTCCCTTTTGGAACCAAACAGATTCTTTTAATGAAAATCGTAACGAATGATCTGCAGCCACTTCTTTTCCCCCTCCCAAACTATATGTCATTACAGATTTATGTAGGGAAAGCTTACTTTATGAATAAAAAAAAATCGCCCCCCCTTATGGAGAGCGATTTTTCTCTAATACATTATTTTAATTTTGACATTGCAATTTCAGCTGCTGCAATCGTCGCCTCAATATCTGCGTCACTATGTGCTGTCGATAAGAATAAACCTTCGAATTGAGATGGCGGTAAGAATACACCTTGTTCTACCATTTCACGATAGTAAGCCGCAAAGAATTCTAAGTTTGAAGATTTTGCTGCATCGTAATTAATAACGGGCTCATCTGTAAAGAAAATACCAATCATAGAACCTGCACGGTTAATATGATGTGGAATGCCATGTTTTTCAGCTGCTTTACGTAATCCAGCTTCTAACATTTCAGCTTTACGCTCAAATTCTACATATGATTCTGGCGTTAACTGTACTAACGTTTCATAACCTGCTGCCATTGCAAGTGGATTACCTGATAAAGTACCAGCTTGGTAAATCGGTCCGCTTGGTGCAACTTGGCGCATAATTTCTGCTTTACCACCGTATGCTCCTACTGGTAAACCACCACCGATTACTTTACCTAAGCATGTTAAATCAGGTGTTACGCCATAATAACCTTGGCCACAATTATAAGCTACTCGGAACCCTGTCATTACTTCATCAAAAATAAGCAATGCACCGTTTTGTTCTGTTACTTCACGAAGACCTTCTAAAAATCCAGGCTGCGGAGGAACAACCCCCATATTTCCTGCTACTGGTTCTACAATTACACAAGCAATATCATCACCGAATTGTTCAAACGCGTATTTTACGCTTTCTAAATCGTTATAAGCTACTGTAATCGTATTTTTCGCTACACCTTCTGGTACACCAGGACTATCTGGTAAACCTAAAGTCGCCACACCAGAACCAGCTTTAATTAATAGCGAATCACCATGACCGTGGTAACAACCAATAAATTTCAAGATTTTATTACGACCTGTATAACCACGAGCTAAACGTAGTGCACTCATTGTTGCTTCCGTTCCAGAGTTAACCATACGCACAATCTCAATTGATGGCACGCGCTCAATAACAAGTTTTGCTAATTTATTTTCAATTTCTGTTGGTGCACCGAAGCTTGTACCTCTTTCAGCAACAGATTTTAACGCTTCTACAACACGATCATTTGCATGACCATGAATTAAAGGCCCCCATGATAATACGTAGTCGATGTATTCATTCCCATCAATATCATATACTTTAGAGCCTTTTCCACGCTCCATAAACAACGGATTCATCCCAACAGATTTAAAAGCACGAACCGGGCTATTTACGCCACCAGGCATTAAGTCTTGTGCCTCTTCAAACGCCGCAATCGATTTATCAAACTTTTTCATTATTTAGCGCCTCCTTCTTGTAACCATTTTGCTGCATCTTTCGCATGATACGTAATAATTAAGTCTGCTCCTGCACGTTTCATACTAATTAATTTTTCAAGAACAACTTCTTTTTCATTAATCCAGCCATTTTGCGCTGCCGCTTTAATCATCGAATATTCACCACTTACATTATAAGCGACAACTGGTAAATTAAAGTTATTTTTCACATCACGAACGATATCTAAGTAAGAAAGAGCTGGTTTTACGATTAAGAAATCTGCACCTTCCATTACATCTGATTCTGCTTCACGGAATGCTTCCATACGGTTTGCCGGATCCATTTGATATGTTTTACGGTCACCAAATTGCGGTGCACCGTGCGCAGCATCACGGAATGGTCCATAAAATGCTGATGAATATTTCACAGCGTACGACATAACTGGCACGTGTCCAAAACCACTTTCGTCTAATGCATGGCGAATTGCTGTTACGAAGCCGTCCATCATGTTTGATGGCGCAATAATGTCCGCTCCTGCTTTCGCTTGACTTACAGCTGTTTTCGCAAGAACTGCAAGAGACTCGTCATTTAAAATAATACCATCTTCAATTACACCGCAATGACCATGGCTTGTAAATTGACATAAACATGTGTCTGCGACTACTACTAGCTCAGGGAAATCACCTTTAATTTGCTGAATAGCACGTTGTACAATTCCATGATCACAATATGCTGATGATCCAACTTCATCCTTTTCAGCAGGTAAACCAAATACAATAACAGAACGAATACCTAAATCAACAACTTCTTGCATTTCAGCTTGCAATAAATCTAAAGAAATTTGATATACGCCTGGCATAGAAGGAACTTCATTACGAACATTTTCACCTTCTAATACAAAAATAGGGTAAATAAAATCTTCCGTATGTAAAAACGTTTCACGCACAAGCGCACGCATGCCCCCGCTTTGTCTTAAACGACGATGACGATTAAATTGTAAAGAGTTCATAGATTTCTATCCCCATTCTTTCATTTTATAGATTCACAAACACATTGTAGTAATGCTTCTACAGTGTACTCTTTCGGCACAATAACAGACGGAAAATAACGACTTGCCTCTTTTTCCGTAATAGGTCCTATACAAGCAATTGTACATTTTTTTGTCCATTCTCTCCAGTTTGCACCCTCAAGTAAACGAACAAAACTAGTAACAGTTGAAGGACTCGTAAATGTAATAATGTCTACTGCTCCTAACTTCAACGCTGCTATAAGCTCTTGCTTTTTTTCTACATTCACTTTCGTACCGTATACGATCAACTCATCTAGAGAAACACCAATTTCCCGAAGTTTAACTGGTATTACATCTCTTGCTAAATTTCCTTTTGGAAATAAAATACGTTCATTTCCACTTAATTCTTTTAGAAACTCTTCGGCAAATGCTTCTGCAACAAATGAATTCGGGACAAAATGAACTTGATAGCCCCTTTTTTCTAACTCTAATTTTGTTTTCACACCTACCGCAGCGATTTTAATGGTTAGTGGTAGTTTCTTTTTTAAACTATCTAGAAAAAAAGCTACACCATTTCTGCTCGTAAAAATAACCCAGTCGTATGAATGTAGCTGCTCTTCAATATGTTGAATTTGCCTATGAGACATACCTTCCATACGCAAAAGCGGAATTTCCAATGGAATTCCGCTCTTTTCTTTCACTGCTACACTCATTTGTTTCGCTTGATGCTGGGCACGTGTAATCAATACCGTTTTTCCAGCGAGAGCGTTCATATTTATTGTTGCTCCTTATTTGCAGCAAGAATGAGTTCTTTGGCGCCTTGTTTAATTAAACGGTCCGCGGCCTCTAATCCTACTTCTTCAGGATTAGTACCCACTACTGTCTCTTTTAATAAAACAGAGCCATCCATAGAGCCGACAAGAGCTGTTAATTCGATTGCATCGTTTTCTATAAGGGTTGCATATCCAGCGATTGGAACTTGGCATCCACCTTCAAGTTTATGAAGAAATACTCGCTCCGCTGCCACTGTTCTTTCTGTTATCGCATCATTAATATGCGCTAACAATTGCAATAAATCCTTATCATCCTCACGACATTCAATCGCTAATGCACCTTGTCCTACAGCAGGTACACATAACGTTTCATCTAAATGTTCTGTAATAACTTCATCATCCCAGCCCATTCTTTGTAATCCAGCTGTCGCTAAAATAATCGCATCGTAATCTTCTTCTTTTAATTTACGTAAACGTGTATCGATATTCCCGCGAATCCACTTCACTTGTAAATCTGGTCTCGCAGCGAGTAGCTGTGCACTACGTCTTAAACTACTCGTACCTAAAATAGCACCTTCCGCTAACTCTTTAAACGATGCTCCATTTTTTGAGATAAAAGCATCCCGAGGGTCAACACGCTTTGGTGTACAGCCAATCATTAAACCTTCTGGAAGTACAGCCGGCATATCTTTCATACTATGTACAGCCATATCGATTTCTTTCGTAAGTAACGCATGCTCAATTTCTTTAACGAACAAGCCTTTTCCGCCTACTTTTGAAAGAGTAACATCTAAAATAACATCACCTTTTGTGACAATTTCTTTCACTTCAAATTCATATGGTAGACCTAGCGCTTTTAACTGATCAATAAACCAGTTTGTTTGCGTTAATGCTAGTTTACTCTTTCGTGACCCTACAATAATTTTGCGCATAATTCTCTCTCCTCATTATAAATACCAAAAGTGGAAATTGGATAAACTGCTTAATAGAAAAATGTTTACTAGCATTACGAGAAACGATCCGATATTCCACTGTACAATTTTCTTACCTTGCAACACATCTGCCGCTCGTAAATATAAACCTGTGCAATACACAAATAGAACGACAAAAGATCCGATTACTTTCGTATCATACCAATGGAAATTGTCCAATTTTGTATATCCCCATATACACCCCAATAAAATTGCTAGTAAGAAAAATGGAACAGAAAATAAATTTAATCCGTAAGACGTAGATTCAAGCTTCGGTAAATTCCCTAACCTTCTTAATCTCGCATTCCACTTTTTCTTTTTTAATAGGCGATATTGCAGTAAATACATAATAGAAAAAATAAACGATACCGTAAACGTTGCATAAGAAATAATCGCCATTCCAACATGCACGTATACAAGTTCTGAAACTAATTGCTCTGCAAGTACTGGCGACATCTTTCCGAGCGGTGTAAAAATAGAAAAAGCGCTTACGCCAAATGCAACAACATTTGTAAAGAAGACTAAAAAGTCAACGCGCATAAATCGATTTATGACTAACGACATCGTAATCAATAACCAAACATAAAAATAAATCCCTGATAATAAAGTTAAAATGGGATTCGTTTCTGAATCTGTCGCCCTAAGCAACATAAAAATAGACTGCAATACCCATACAATCGAAAGTAACCAAAAAGCAAATCGGTTCGCCTTTCGGTTACTTTGGAAATAATCTATAAAATATAAACTAATGCTACAAGCATATAAAATAATTGCAATATGATAAATAATACTGTTATTTAAAAAACTCATCCGATCATCCTTCCAAATTATAAAGATGGAACGGATGGTGTCCACACTCTTTTATGTTCTACTTCTTCCGCACGACTCTCTACTTCTTCCGTTTCTAAATCAAAAATCTTTGCAAATAACGCTAGTTTTTCGCTCGCTCCCTCTTCAGCAGCTATTTCTTTTGCTACTAAAATTGGGTCTTTTAATAATTGATTAATAATACTTTTCGTATGCTTACTAATAACTTTTTTCTCACGGTCACTAAGGTTTGGTATTTTTCGCTCTAGGCTTACCATCGTTTCACTTTGGATTGCAAGTGCCTTATCACGAAGAGCTGATATTAATGGAACAACACCAAGTGTACTTAACCACGTTTTAAATAGAACAATTTCCTCTTCAATCATAAATTGAATTTTCTCTGCTTCTTTCAAACGCTCAGCACGGTTTGCCTCCACTACTCCTTGCAGATCATCAATGTCATACAAGAAAGAACCTTCTAGCTCATCAATCGCTGGATCAATATCACGTGGCACTGCAATGTCAACCATAAACAAAGGACGACCAGAGCGCATTTTCTCCACCTTTGTCATCATCTCTTTCGTAATGACATACTCAGATGCACCAGTTGAACTAATTAAAATATCTGCTTCTAATAATGCACATTGTAATTCGCTTAACGATTTTGCATGTCCCATATATTTCTCAGCCATTACTTCTGCTTTCGAAAGCGTCCTATTCATAACTGTTACTTTACGAGCACCACTTCCATATAAGTTTTGTAGTGCAAGTTCGCCCATTTTACCAGCACCAAGAATAAGCACGTGACAATCCGTTAACTCGCCAAATATTTTCTTTCCAAGCTCAACAGCAGCATAACTAACAGACATCGCACTTTCACCAATTGTTGTTTCTGAGTGGGCACGTTTTGCTAATGTAATGACTTGCTTAAACAATTCATTAAAAATTGTGCCTGTTGCTTTAACTTGTTGTGCTTCTAAAAAGCTATCTTTTATTTGGCCTAAAATCTGTGTTTCTCCCACTACCATAGAATCTAAACCGCACGTTACGCGGAATAAATGGTCTATTGCACCATCTTGTTCAAAAATAGTTAAATATGGTGCGACTTCTTCTATTTCAAGCTGAAACCAATCAGCTAAAAATTTCTTAATATAATACCGTCCCGTGTGTAATTGATCGACAACAGCATAAATCTCAGTGCGATTACAAGTTGATACAATGACATTCTCTAACACGCTCTTTTGATTTTGTAATGTAGTCATCGCTCGCTCTAGCTCTGCTGCCTGAAATGTGAGTTTCTCACGAAATTCTACAGGGGCTGTTCGATAATTTACACTAACAACAAGAATATGCACGCAGCATGTCCCCCTTCACCCGTTTTATCACTTTATCTACTATCATAATACAACTTTCCTCTTATGAATCTGACAATCGTGTGAACAACCGATTATTTTTTAATTATTCTCCGTATGTAATAAAGGAGATTCAGCAAACTAATAAAAAAACTTCTACTTTATAATGATTATAAATTAATAACTCTATTTGTACGTTACCAAAAAAAGTCCTCATAATCAAGTGATGGAAACTATTCCATATAAATTATAACATCATCTTTCCTATCTTCTTTCATCATGAAGGAAAATATGTATGATTGTTCCAAAATGTAGCAAACACTTTCTCAATACAATGTATTTGACATTTTATTTCTTTTTCGTTATATTGATTTTACAAGATTAAATTGTGCACAACTTAATAAGAAGGGAGTTATGTATGACAGAGGACTCTTTGCATCTAGATAACCAACTTTGTTTTTCTATTTATGCCTGTTCTAGAGAGGTTACTCGTTTTTATCGACCTTATTTAGAAGAGATGGGTATTACGTATCCCCAGTACATTACTTTACTCGTACTATGGGAGCAAGATGGACTAACAGTAAAAGAAATTGGAGAGCGTCTATTTTTAGATTCCGGTACGTTAACACCTATGTTAAAACGAATGGAATCATTAACACTTGTAAAACGTGTTCGTTCCAAAGAAGACGAGCGAAAAGTTTGTATTGAATTAACAGAACAAGGTAAAAATTTAAAGGAAAAGGCTTGTTCATTACCGACAACAATGGCTACAAACTTAGGAATTACAGAGCAAGAATATCGCTCTTTATTAATTCAACTAAATAAACTAATTGAAACAATGAAAACAATTAATGATGGAAAAGGGGAATAAATATGGATAAATTATATACTGCTTCAGTAACAGCAACAGGTGGAAGAAATGGGAAAGTAGTTTCAGATGATGGCATATTAAATCTTGATGTGAAAATGCCGAAAGCACTAGGTGGTGCAGGTGGAGAAGCAACAAATCCAGAACAACTATTTGCAGCTGGTTATGCAGCTTGTTTCGATAGTGCATTACAACTTGTCATTCGTACAAAACGTATGAAAGTAGAAAGTACAGAAGTAACCGCTCACGTTTCTATCGGAAAAGATACAGATGGTGGTTTTGGCCTATCTGCCGTGCTTGATGTACATGTCGCTGGCGTTTCACATAGCGAAGCACAAGAACTTGTAGAAGCGGCTCACGGTGTATGTCCTTACTCTAAAGCAACACGAGGTAATATTGAAGTTACATTAAACGTACGTTAACAGCTTATATAAAGAAAAAAACGCGCGACATTCGTCACGCGTTTTTTGTTTTTGTCATTTTATGAATTGCCTTCCACGCTTCTTCTTTTCCAAGTCCTGTTTCAGAAGAGAATAGAACGATTTCATCGCCAATTTCAACAGCAAGCGTTTCTTTTACAACTTTTAAATGCTTTTGCCATTTCCCTTTCGGGATTTTATCAGCTTTCGTCGCAATAATAATTGTTGGGATTTCATAATGCTTTAAGAAATCATACATCATCACGTCATCACTTGTCGGTTGGTGACGTAAATCAACTACTAATACAGCTGCGTCTAATTGCTTACGCGTTGTAAAGTACGTTTCAATCATTTTCCCCCATGCCGCGCGCTCCGATTTAGACACTTTCGCATATCCATAACCTGGAACGTCAACAAAATGCATCATCTCATTGATCAAGAAAAAGTTCAGCGTTTGCGTTTTTCCTGGTTTAGAAGAAATACGCACTAACTTTTTACGATTTAAAATTTTATTAATAAAGGAAGACTTCCCGACATTTGAACGACCTGCTAATGCAATTTCTGGTAAATCACTGTCTGGATATTGTTCTGGTTTAACAGCACTAATTACAATATCTGCTTTTGTTACTTTCATTGTTTCACTCCTACTAATGCGTGCTCCAATACTTCATCTAAATGAGATGCAAGCACAAACGTAAGGTTTTCTTTTACGCTCTCTGGAATATCATCTAAATCTTTCTCGTTTTCTGCTGGCAAAATAATTTTTGTTAAGCCTGCGCGGTGAGCACTTAATGTTTTTTCTTTTAAGCCACCAATTGGTAATACACGACCACGAAGTGTAATTTCACCTGTCATACCTACTTCTTTACTTACAGGAATACCTGTTAGTGCAGAAATAAGTGCCGTTGCCATCGTAATACCTGCTGACGGTCCATCTTTCGGAACTGCTCCTTCTGGAACATGAATATGAATATCATTTTTCTCATGGAAATTCGGATCAATCTGAAGCTCTTCTGCACGAGAACGTATATAACTAAACGCAGCTTGTGCGGATTCTTTCATAACATCCCCAAGTTTCCCTGTTAAAATTAGTTTCCCTTTTCCTGGCGCTACAGAAACTTCAATTGCAAGTGTATCGCCGCCTGCTGCTGTGTAAGCTAGACCTGTTGCCATACCAACTTGGTCTGTTTTTTCAGCTTGCCCATAACGGAATATGTGTTTACCAAGTAAATCAACAATCTTTTTCTCTGTCACAACGATACGTTTACGTTCTGCTGTAACGATAATTTTCGCTACTTTACGGCAAACTTTTGCAATTTGGCGTTCTAGCGTACGAACACCAGCCTCACGTGTATAATAACGAATAATTTCAAGAAGCGCTTCATCACGTACTTGTAAATTACCTTTTCGTAAGCCATGCTCTTTTAATTGTTTCGGCAATAAATGCTCACGAGCAATGTGTACTTTTTCAAGTTCTGTATAGCCAGCAATCGAAATGATTTCCATACGGTCAAGTAACGGACCTGGAATACTTGAAAGTGTATTAGCAGTTGCTACAAACATAACTTTCGATAGATCATATGGTTCTTCAATGTAATGATCACTGAAGTTATGGTTTTGTTCTGGATCTAATACTTCAAGTAATGCTGCTGATGGATCTCCACGGAAATCGTTAGACATTTTATCAATCTCATCTAATAAGAAGACTGGATTAACTGTTTTCGCCTTTTTCATACCTTGAATAATGCGTCCTGGCATTGCTCCAACATATGTACGGCGGTGACCACGAATTTCAGATTCATCACGCACACCACCAAGAGATACACGGACAAAGTTACGATTCAATGATGTTGCAATTGAACGCGCTAACGACGTTTTTCCGACCCCAGGAGGGCCTACTAAACAAAGGATAGGTCCTTTTAATGAATTCGTTAACTTCTGTACAGCTAAATATTCAAGTACACGCTCTTTCACTTTTTCAAGACCGTAATGATCGTTATTTAAAATCTCTTCCGAATGAGCAAGATCAATTATATCTTCTGTTGCCTCTGTCCACGGAAGCGCTAATAACCAATCAATATAATTGCGAATAACACCACTCTCCGCAGAACTTGCTGGTAACTTTTCATAACGATCTAATTCTTTCAACGCAGCCTTCATTGTTTCTTCAGGCATTCCTGACTGTTCAATTTTTTCACGAAGTTCTTCTACTTCTCCGCCCTTACCTTCTTTGTCGCCAAGTTCAGTTTGAATCGCCTTCATTTGCTCACGTAAGAAATATTCTTTTTGCGTGCGCTCCATTGAACGTTTCACTTGTTGCCCAATTTTCTTTTCTAGGCTAAGTAACTCTTGTTCATCTTGAATAATTGAAATAAGTGTATGTAATCGTTCTTTTACAGATACAATCTCTAGAATCTCTTGTTTCTGCTTCGTTTTAATCGGCAAGTGAGAAGCAATTAAATCAGCTAATCTCCCTGGTTCCTCTACATCAGCTACCGTTGCAAATGTTTCATTTGAAACTTTTTTCGAAACTTTAATATATTGTTCGAAATGCTCCAGTAACGTACGCATAAGAGCTTTCTCTTCTAAATCATCTTCTACTTCTTCAGTTACCGTTTTAATAGACACTTGTACTACATTTTCTTCTTCGATAAACTCTATTACTTCTGCTCTATGTAAACCTTCCACAAGGACACGAAGCGTACCGTTCGGCAATTTTAGCATTTGCTTTACTTTCGCCACTGTACCTACACTATATATGTCATCTTCTTTCGGATCATCGATATTCATTTCTTTTTGCATTGCTAAAAAGATGATATTTTCATCCATTGCCGCCTGCTCTAGTGCTTGTATCGATTTATCACGTCCTACATCAAGATGCAAAACCATCGTTGGATATACGAGAACGCCTCTTAATGGTAGGAGGGGCACGATTCTTTCGTTCGTATTCATACTAGACATAGCACCTCCATAATAAATTAAACTCCTGTTCAACTATTTTATATTACAATACACCTAGATGCAATTGCTGAGATTCCTCGCAATTGTAAATAGCTTGTTTTTCTACCTCACGAAAAGAAAAAAGACTCCGATTAAGCATACAAACTTAAACGAAGTCTGGCAAATTTTATTATTGTTTATTTTTACATAGATTGTGCATCTGTTTCGTCTACGTTAGTATGTACATCTAGCTCTCTATGCATATTTTCTTGCATAAACGTTAACTCAAATACTTCTTTTAATTTACGGACAGGAATAATTTCGATTCCCTTTATCGTATACAAAAATGGTTGCATATTTTCAGCAGGAATAATGACTTTCTTAGCTCCCGCTTTTTTCGCAGCTTTTATTTTTGCGTACACGCCACCAATAGGCTTTACTTCTCCGTGTATACTTATTTCACCTGTCATCGCTACTTCATTATTTACATATGTGCGATGCACCGCAGAATATACACCTGTTGCCATAGCGATTCCTGCAGAAGGTCCATCAATTGGGATACCACCTGGAAAATTAATATGTATATCGTATCCTTCTGGCAACACATCTAAAGAACGAAGTACTGTTAATACATTATCAACAGAGCCTTTTGCCATACTTTTACGGCGAATCGATTTCGTTTGACTACCAATACTTTCTTCTTCTACAATTCCGGTAACATTTACCGACCCTTTATCTTTCGCCGGAATTGCTGTTACTTCAATTTCTAATAACGCACCTGTATTTGGTCCGTATACAGCAAGACCATTTACAAGACCAATCCTTGGAATCGGATAAATGTGCTTTTCGTATTTCGGCGTAAGCTGACTTGAGTGAACAACCCACTCTATATCTTCATCTTTAATGAAAGAACGTTCTTCATTTATCGCCATACCAGCAGAAATTTGTACGAGATTAATCGCCTCTCGTCCATTTCTTGCATACATCCCAATCATTTCAATACCATTTTCACCTATTTGCATTTCCACTTTTTCCGCGGCGTTTTTCGCTACTTTTTGAATCTCTTCCGTATCTAATTCACGGAAAAATACTTCTAAGCAACGTGACCGAATAGCAGGAGGAATTTCCTCTGGCGAACGTGTCGTTGCTCCAACTAAGCGAAAATCTGCCGGTAAGCCTTTTTGGAAAATATCATGTATATATGTTGGGATCATCGTATTTTCTTCACTATAGTACGCACTTTCTAAAAATACTTTTCGATCTTCTAACACCTTTAACATTTTGTTCATTTGAATCGGATGGAGTTCGCCAATCTCATCAATAAACAAAATACCACCATGCGCATCTGTTACAGCACCTTTTTTCGGTTGCGGAATACCTGCTTGCCCCATCGCCCCAGCACCTTGATAAATCGGATCATGCACCGAACCAATTAAAGGGTCTGCGATACCACGTTCATCAAACCGAGCTGTCGTCGCATCAAGTTCAATAAATGTTGCATTCGTACGAAATGGAGATTTAGGATTTCGTTTCGCTTCTTCTAATACAAGACGTGCTGCCGCTGTTTTCCCAACACCTGGCGGGCCATATATGATTACATGTTGCGGATTCGGACCACAAAGAGCCGCTTTTAAGGACTTAATCCCGTCCTCTTGCCCTACAATATCTAAAAAGGTTGTAGGACGCACCTTTTCTGCTAGCGGCTCTGTTAAAGAAATCTCACGCATTTTACGAAGCTGTTCTAATTCTTTTTTCGATTCTCGATCAATTGAAACTTTTTGTGTTCGTTGATTTCGAAGTAAATGCCAGAAATATAATCCGACAATTACACCAAAAACAAGTTGAACAACTAAAAATATATTTGTCCAGCTCATTATTTATTTCCTCCCGCAATATTTTATCTCTTAGTATTTCCGCGGAGGAACGTAGCTAAACATAAAGAAAAACAGCAATTATAAAAATTGCTGTTTCCCTTTCGCATTATGCAGATGTTTTTGTATCAAGTACAGTACCGTCTTGTAACACCAATTTTGGCGGTTCATTATCAGCTACTGTTTCTTTTGTAAGAATACACTTCTCGATATCTTTACGAGATGGAAGTTCGAACATTACATCAAGCATTAAGCCTTCAATAATAGAACGAAGTCCACGAGCACCCGTTTTACGTTCAATTGCTTTTTTCGCAATTTCGATTAGTGCACCTTCTTCAAACTCTAACTCAACATCGTCAAGCTCCAATAGTTTTTGGAATTGCTTAACAAGTGCATTTTTCGGTTTCGTTAAAATATCAACAAGAGCATCTTCATCAAGTGGCTCTAGGTTCGCAATAACTGGAAGACGACCGATAAACTCTGGAATTAAACCAAATCTTAAAAGATCCTCTGGTAATACGTGAGATAAAACATGCTTCTCATTTACATCAGCATTTTTCTTCTCAGAACCAAATCCAATTACTTTCTCACCAAGGCGACGTTTAATAATCGGCTCAATGCCATCAAACGCTCCACCACAAATGAATAAGATGTTCGTTGTATCAATTTGAATAAACTCTTGGTGCGGATGCTTACGACCACCTTGAGGTGGAACGCTTGCTACAGTACCTTCTAAAATTTTCAGAAGTGCCTGCTGCACACCTTCACCAGATACATCACGTGTAATTGATGGATTTTCGGACTTACGTGCCACTTTATCAATCTCATCAATATAAATGATTCCTTTTTCCGCTTTCTCTACATCATAATCAGCTGCTTGAATTAATTTTAGTAAGATATTTTCTACATCTTCCCCAACATATCCAGCTTCTGTTAAAGATGTTGCGTCCGCGATTGCAAATGGAACATTTAGAATACGCGCTAACGTTTGTGCAAGTAATGTTTTACCACTACCTGTTGGCCCGATAAGTGCGATATTACTCTTCGCTAATTCTACATCATCAATTTTGCTGTTAGAATTAATGCGTTTGTAATGGTTATATACCGCTACCGCTAGTGCTTTTTTCGCGCTATCTTGCCCGATGACATACTCATCTAAGATTTCACGAATTTCTACCGGTTTCGGTACATCTTTGAATTCTACTTCTTCGTCCTTCGCAAGCTCCTCTTGTACAATTTCAGTACAAAGTTCGATACACTCGTCACAAATGTAAACACCTGGACCTGCCACTAACTTTCGAACTTGCGTTTGTGTTTTACCACAGAAAGAACATTTTAATTGCCCTTTTTCATCATTAAATTTAAACATATTTTCACACCCCTTACAAAGTGCTAACCTCTTGCCTTCGTATGTACACGATAAATGTATCGTATGTAAATACATATTATGTCACTACGTGGCGAGAAATACAAATAATATGACTAGTTATGTACAAATAAAAAAATTTTAAAACTTTTGAAATATGTATATTCGACTTGTAAAGGAACTTTTCCTTCTCCATCGAAAAGTTTTATAAATATATTTCTATATTTATAAAACAAGGCACGATTAAAATCGTGCCTTGTTATTTTATTATGCAGCGTTTTCTACTAAGAAGTCTACAGCTTTACGCACTTTAAGATCTTCAGCTAAAGCGTCTACGCTTCCAAGAGCTTGCTTGATAGCGTCTACTGGCATACCGTACATTTCAGCCATTTTTTCAACTTCTGCAGTTACTTCTTCTTCAGTAACTTCGATGTTTTCAGCTTCAATGATAGCTTCAAGAACAAGATTGATTCTTACACGTTTTTGTGCATCTTCTTTCATTTGCTCTTTTAATTTGTCAGCGTCAGTACCTGTGAATTGGTAGTAAAGCTCAAGGTTCATACCTTGTTGGCTTAAACGTTGCTCGAATTCACGAACCATACGATCTAACTCAGTGTTGATCATAGCTTCTGGAATTTCGATTTCAGCGTTAGCAGCAGCTAATTCTACTACTTCGTCACGTACTTTGTGCTCAGCTTCGTGCTTTTTGCCTTCTTCTAAGTTTGTGCGAAGTTTTGCTTTTAATTCATCAAGAGTTGCAACCGCTTCGTCTGCTTCTTTAGCGAACTCGTCGTTTAACTCAGGAAGTTCTTTTGTTTTGATTTCGTGAATTGTTACTTTGAATGTTGCTGGTTTGCCAGCTAATTCAGCAGCATGGTACTCTTCTGGGAATGATACTTCAACGTCTTTAGACTCACCAGATTTAAGACCGATTACTTGCTCTTCGAAACCTGGGATGAATGTACCAGAACCGATTGCTAGAGAGTAGTTTTCGCCTTTTCCGCCTTCAAATGCTTCGCCATCAACGAAACCTTCGAAGTCGATTACAGCTGTATCACCGTTTTCAACAGTTCCTTCTTCTTTAACAACTAGTTCAGCTTGACGCTCTTGTAAAGATTTTAATTCGTTCTCTACATCTTCGTCAGTTACAGTTGTTTCAACTTTTTCTACTGCTAAACCTTTGTACTCACCTAATTTAACTTCAGGTTTCACTGTAACTTTTGCAGTGAAGATAAGGTTAGCATTTTTTTCGAACTTCTCGATGTCGATTTCAGGATGATCAACTGGGAAGATACCAGCTTCTTCGATCGCTTCACCGTATGCTTTTGGTAAAATGATATCTAAAGCATCTTGGTATAAAGATTCAATACCAAAGCGTTGTTCGAATAATGGACGAGGCATTTTTCCTTTACGGAAACCTGGTACGTTAATTGTTTTTACTACTTTTTTGAACGCAGCGTCGATAGAGTTGTTTACTTCTTTAGCATCAACTTCGATTGTTAAAACGCCAACGTTACCTTCTAATTTTTCCCATTTTGTAGACATTTATTCTTTCCCTCCAACTATAATAATGTATGCACATACCTCTATAGATTAAGATCTTCATTATCTCTTTTTTGAAATAACAAATACACAAATAATCCTCTAGCAAAAGCTTTCAGATATAATGTTCCAATCTACTAATTGCCCAGAAGACAACTACGGTATATTTTGTTCGAGAATAATATGAAACATATTAAGTAAGAGAATTACACTTCTCTTCTCTTACAAACAGGCAGATTTCTGCCTTTTGCAACCCTTACATTATAACATAGAATATGCTCGTTTCAAGAACTGAACGATTCTTTTTCATAATTATACGGGCAAATATCCTTCTCTTTCAACACGTAATAACCATTGATAGGCAATATGAAACTCTTCCAATTCGATATTATATGCTGCCATAAGCTCTTCTTCATCTATAGCCAATCCGAAACGCTTTCTTCCAATTCTCTCTAAAACAGCTGACCAAATCTCTTCTTTATCCATTAATAGAGCGAATGGGAAAACGCTAATTTGCAACTCTTTCCAATATGTAACCATTGCTTCAAATATATCGGGATAATTTTGCTCTAATCGGCTTGATAATTTATGTATAATGTTATTGGATTGCTCCTCATTATGACCTGTAAATGCTGGAATCACCTTAATCGTATTTCCAAACTTTTCTACCTCTATTTCTTCTTCTACCTGACTTTCTATCATTTTATACAAAATAGAAGTTTTCAAATAGGGGTGCTGCTCTTCGTCTATTAAAAATTTCTTTAAAACAGGTAATGCAAGATCTAAGTCTTTTAACGAAAGTCGCTGAATCGCTCTTAGCTTCTGTCCAAAGTTTTCTCCAAAAATTTCATTAGTAAACTCATCCAATTCAAAATTTGAATCCACTAGCGATGCGTCTCCCTCATTTAGCATACCTTCTGCAAATAAAGCAAGCTGCGCTAATTTTTCCTTTTGATCAGGCATTATATCTTTCGTTTGTAAAACCTTTTCAACAGTTTCAATAACACCTTCATAATCATTTGTTTGAACTAAAATAGTTACGTACGTTTCAAGAATATCACCAAATAAGACAACTCCTGTTTTAAGCAACTGTTCACATTTGTCTTTCGCTTCTTCCATACGTTTTAATTCGAGTAAACAAATAACTGAAGCTAATTCCGTTTGTTCCGTTTCCGCATTATACTGACGTAATATTTCAAAGCAACGCAATGCATCTTCGAATTCCCGCTCTTTCAGCGCTAAAAAACCTTCATCAATATAGCGCTCTGATAGTTGTGGAAACAATACGACCGTATTTTCTTTTTTATCCATACGTCCGCCTCTTTTTCTTGATTTTAATTATGTTCAAAGTAAATATATCAAATGCGTAATGAGAACACAACATCCCTAAACTATTTGTTTGAAATATAAAAATATTTAATTTTTACATTCCAATACGAATAAATTTCTACTAAAAATTAAAATTGTACAAATAAAAATCCCCAGCAACAAGCGCAGAGGATTCATCATTAATGGAAAGCTTTTATAATTGTGGGGTATATTACAAGGGTAATAATTTGGAGAACAATAATTGCCATAACAATCATGCTAAAATAGAAGATTGGTTTACTTCGCTTCATTAAAAACATAATAATAAGCATCGTACAAGCAAACAAACTTAAGAAGAACAAACTTGTTGTCGAACTAAGTATACCACTTGGGACAAAGAACAATAACACTACACTACAAGTACCTATAATTCCAAATAACCATTCCATTCATTCACTCATTCCCTTTCCCTCTCATGGCTGTTTTCTCTAAGCGATCAAATGTTTCACAACATCAACTACATACGTTAATTTCTCATACGCTACAAATCCAAAAGCAACCGTTAAGCCCGTTACAACTAATCCTTTCATCATTTCTTCCTCCTCGTTTTATCGTTGTTATCTTCATTATAAAAGATTAGCAATTTCTTACCATCGAACTACCTTACAGTTACCTTACAGAATTGTAAGATTTCAAAGAGAGATTGAAAAACACCTCATATCGCTTGAGGTGCTTTCACGGAATTTCTCTATAATCACTTGTAAAATCAACTTTTTTCTTTTAGTTATTTTTGAACGAATCGACTCTTAAACTAATAGATTTACTAAATAATTTAGAATCAAAATAATTATTCGTTACTTTTCTTAACTTACTTTCAGATATTTTCGTATTACAAGAAAACAACTGGTGAAAATCGTGTTAATATATTTTTGTACAATTAAGAATTTAATTTACAAGGGGGATTATATATGTTTAAAAAAATGGCGGCAGATGTATTAGGACTAAGCGATGTAGGTTCTGTCATTACACCTAAAGACTATGATAAGGTTGATGCTGATGATTATGTGATGCATGAAGATGGGGAGAAAATTTACTTTCTAATTAAATCCAAATCAGATGAATATTGCTTCACAAACAAAGGGTTAATTCACTTAGACGGTACAAGCGCAACAAGTAAAAAACGTACACTACGCCGCTTTAGTTATAGCAAATATCAAATTAAAAACGTAGCACTTGAAACTGCAGGAACGATTGATTTAGATGTAGAAATTAAGTTTCAAATGGGCGATGAACATTACTCAATTGATGTTCATAAAAAACATATTGAAGAATTAAAAGATTTATATAAGGCTTTACTTAAAATCGAAGAAATTTCATACGACAACGATATTACATTACAATATGCACATAAAAGTTTAGATATGGCATCTAATGCCTTTAGCCGTATTTCAAACGCACAAGTAAATTTAGCAGAGCAATTTAAAGAAATGAACGAGATTGCCTTTAACTGGCTTGTTGATACGAAGAAACAATATAATGTGAAAGATTATGGTTTTGTCTTTGACAAGTTTATTAACAACTAATTTAAAATACACAAAAAACCTTGTTATCAAAAGATAACAAGGTTTTCTTAGCGTCCCAGGAGAGATTCGAACTCCCGCTCCGCCCATTTCCGTACTATTTTATATATTTTGATCGCAGTCTTAATATATCTTCTCCTTCGCGAATGCCTGCCGATCCCTTCCTCACATTTTTTACAACAGTCCAATTCGGGTTAGTTTCATCACCGATGTTCTGTACTGTAAAGTTGCCGTCACCATATTTTCGGTGACCTTCTGCCAATTTCTCCGTTAAATTATTCTCGTTTGATCTCGCCATCTTTGCGCCATCTCCCTTTTTTATACGACCTTCTTAAACCCTCTAACCAATCACAGGTCCAGTCAATTGGAGATTCTCGTTTTCCGCTTCTATTAATTGTAACACACTGCCGGGGATAAGTTCCGATAACTGCTGCTCAATCGTACTAGAATGGTAAAGAGTTTGATAATATTTTAAGTAAACAATTAAGAGAATCTGGATATGGTTTTCAATACGTGCATAAACCATTTGATGAGCCTGAACAAACAAATAATATAACTGACTAGCAAAGAGCGTTTTTAAGCGCTCTTTTTAATGCACTTTAATCTGTTGCATATACTCATTATCATATATCCCGTTATAATATTTTTAAACCTCTTGCACATACATCAATTTATAGACAAACAAAAAACCTTGTTATCAAAAGATAACAAGGTTTTTTTAGCGTCCCAGGAGAGATTCGAACTCCCGACCGTACGCTTAGAAGGCGTATGCTCTATCCGGCTGAGCTACTGGGACATGGAGCGGGTGAAGAGAATCGAACTCTCGACCAGAGCTTGGAAGGCTCTTGTTTTACCACTAAACTACACCCGCATATGTTATTTTCTTTTCTTCGTTAGCGCCGTTGCCCTATCGACAATATTTATTATATGTATAACCACACATAAAGTCAACACCTTTTTTAAAAGAGGATAAATTTTCTTATCCTCTTTTAAAAACTGCTTGTTCAACTAGTTGTCCGTCTAACGTTTCAAAACGAACTTCCATTTGATTTTCATCCATTTCTAATAAAGCAAATGTCTTTTCTACACGCTGACGTGGTAATAAAATACTGCCTGGATTAATAAATAAAACGCCCTCGATTAATTCCGCACCTAATACGTGAGAATGTCCGAAGCATGCAACTTGCGCTCCCACTTCTTCAGCATGGTACGCTAGCGTTTGTAATGTCATTTTCACATTATGGCGATGTCCATGCACTACTAAGAAGCGAATTCCATCTACATCAGTTACAATTTCATCTTGAAAGTTAGCATAATCACAGTTTCCTTTTACAACATGGAAACCTTGCAGTTCTTCATGAGCAGGCGTTAGCTCTGAATCACCGCAATGAATCATGATATCTACTTTCCCTTCATATTTCTCTTTCAACTGCTGTAATTCCTTCACAGAGCTATGACTATCGCTTACGATTAAAGCTTTCATCATTCTCTCTCCCTTATTCTCCTAAAAACCATTCCGGGATTTTTTCTTCTAACTTACGAAGAGCACGGCCACGGTGGCTAATAGCATTTTTTTCATCTGAACTTAATTCCGCCATTGCTTTTTTGTATTCTTCCACATAAAAAATCGGATCGTATCCAAAGCCATTTTCTCCGCGGCGTTGTTCTAAGATAAATCCTTCACATGTCCCATTTACAATGACAGGCTTTTTATCACCTTCAGGGAAAGCAACTGCTAATGCACAATAGAAACGAGCTTTACGCTTTTCAAAGTCAACGCCATTTAATTCTTGTAACACTTTATCGATATTTGCTTGGTCATTTTTCGGTTCACCAGCAAAACGCGCTGAATACACTCCTGGTTTTCCATTTAAAGCATCTACAATAAGACCCGAATCATCCGCAATTACGATAGAATTCAACTGTCTACTCAAACTATCCGCTTTTAAGATCGCATTTTCTTCAAATGTTTCACCAGTTTCTTCGACTTCTTCAATATGAGGAAAATCGTGTAATGATTTCACTTCTAAATCAAATCGCTCAAATAACTCAGCAAACTCACGTACTTTTCCCATATTTTTTGTCGCTACAACAACTTGTTTCATACTTTCCACCTCTACTCTATATGAGATACGATGTCACCTAAAGCTTCTTTTTGTATATCAATCAGTTGGAAAATGCCTTTTTCCGCAGCATCAAGTAGTTCATTTAACTGCGCTCTACTAAACGTCGCTTCTTCTCCAGTTCCTTGCACTTCAACAAATTGGCCTTTTCCAGTCATAATTACGTTCATATCAACGTCTGCTTTAGAATCTTCTGCATAGTTTAAATCTAAAACAACACCTTGCTCTTCAACAATTCCTACTGACGTTGCTGCTAAATAATCTTTTACTGGAATTTTAGATACTTTTTCTGCTTGTAATAATTTCTCGAAAGCTAATACCATCGCTACATATGCACCTGTAATAGAAGCTGTTCTCGTTCCACCATCTGCTTGGATAACATCACAGTCAATCCAAACTGTTCTCTCGCCAAGCGCTTCTAAATCAACTACCGCACGTAATGCTCGTCCAATTAGACGTTGAATTTCCATTGTACGTCCTGTTACTTTCCCTTTGCTTGACTCCCTAATTGTACGTTGTTCTGTTGCACGCGGAATCATCGCGTATTCAGCTGTTACCCATCCTTTTCCTTCTCCACGCATAAACGGTGGTACACGCTCTTCAATTGTTGCTGAGCAAATCACCTTTGTATCCCCAACTTCAATTAATACAGATCCCTCTGGATGTTTTAAATAATTCGTGTGAATATGTATATGGCGTAATTCTGTTTTCTCTCTACCATCTACTCGCATAAAAATAACCTCCTCTTAATTACTACTCGTTAGTATAGCCAAATTTAAATGTATGATATGTATACAATAAAAGAAGGAGAACCCAAAAAGCAATTCTCCTTTCTTACTTAAGTATATCAAATTATTCAAGATTAAAAACTACCTGTATTCACGTTTTCTGGACGATCTACAGGTTTTATTAACTTTCCGCCCTTTTCATCTATAAGATTTGCTTTTCCATTCACTTCAATAGAAATATTTTTCACACCTTTCTTTTCTGTTAAAGATAAAACTAACGACTTCAATACGTAATTTGAGATCATATTTTTATCTGGGTTTACAAATATATTTTCATTAAAGTTTAATGTAAGATTTCCGTCTTGTAATTTCGGATTCGTAATAAGCTTAACGCCTGGATTAAAATCATTCAGGAGTGATTGATGAATCGGACCTTTTACAAGTTCATCTATAATTGCTGCATAATCATTTTCTTTTCCTTCCGCAACGCGGCGTGTGACTGGTACGTAGTATTGCTGTTTATTATTATTTTGCGCCATGAAATATAGTGTGACTGGTTTTGTATTCGTTACATCTGCTACTTGTTCATCATCGAAGTTAATACCATTTGCACGGCTCACTCCTTCACCAAGCGGTGTACCAGCAACCGGCATCTTCGCCAATTTCTCACCATTTATTTGGAACTGCACTTGTTTTATCTCTGTAAATTGCGTCAACGTCCACGCTATAGATTCAATGATTTGACGCTCTTCTTCTTTCGCATAGTTTTTCATTTCTTTAGAGAAATCAATAACTGCCGTCCCGTCCTTTTTCAAATCTAAAGTCATCGTTGTATTCGCCGGAATGACTGCACGAAACCCATTCGGTAATAAATTCGTTACCGGTCCATCTTTCACAAGGTATTCTAACGTTTGCTTCACAGTCTCATTTGCTTTCGGAGTAGGTATAGCTAACGTTTGTGGTACAACATAACCATTTTTATCAACAAGGTATAGTTCTCTATTTACCATTTGCCCTTGCTTATCTTTTTTAGCTACTTCTTTCTTCCCACCCTCTGTATACGTAACTTGTTTTGGCGGATCAATTTGTTCAGTTGCTTTCTCCTGATTTATAAAGCCACACCCTGTTAGTAAAACAGCGCTCACAGTAGCACCAACAACCCATTTAAAAGTGGATTTAGGCATGCCATTCCCCCCTAAAATCTAAGTTTGTACTATTATGTATACGAGCCGTTTCACATTTTAGAACAAGCTGTGCCTCTTATAAAGTGAAACTTTAATCAGTGGAGGTTCTAACTGCCCAGCAAATAGCAAGATAAAACAAAAAAACTCCTGATTTCTCAGGAGCTCACTTATATGAATTCTACTATTATTCTTTTTCTAAATGAATATGCTTCACATTTTCAATCGGTTGACCGAACCATTTTGATGCAATTTCTTTAAACAAGCCTATTTTTCCTGTTGTTAAGAAGAGATGATCGCTTTGTTCTTCTCCTTCATTCAACATTTTACTATGATATAAGATTGTACTTACTTCACGTGCTGTTTCATCACCAGAACTAATTAGTTGTACTTTATCTCCCATTACTTTTTTAATAACAGGTCCTAAAATTGGATAGTGTGTACACCCTAATATAAGTGTATCAATATCGGTACTTTTCAGTGGTTGCAGCGTTTCTCTTACAACTTCATACGCCATTTCACTTTCGAAATTCCCACTCTCTACAAGTTCAACGAAAGGTGGACAAGCTAAACTTTCTACCATAACACGGTTATTAATAGACTTTAACGCCTCTTCGTATGCACCACTTTTCACAGTTCCAATCGTTCCAATAATCCCAACATGATACGTGTTTGTCACCTTTAAAGCTGTACGTGATCCTGGGTGAATAACTCCCACTACTGGAATTGGTAATTGTTTTTGCATCTCTTCTAATACAACCGCAGTTGCTGTATTACACGCAATAACTAACATTTTGATATTTAAATCTAGTAAATGCTCCGTCATTTCCCACGTAAATTGACGCACTTCTTCTCGAGAACGCGGACCATAAGGACAACGTGCTGTATCTCCTAAATATATGATACGTTCTTTCGGCAACTGACGAATTAATTCCTTCGCTACTGTTAAACCGCCAACTCCTGAATCGATAACACCGATTGCTCTATTCAACTTCATCACCCGTTTTCTCATTCATCATCTTTTATGTTTATCATTATATTTTACACACTTTAAGTTCGCTCACTTCAAATGCTTCTGTATGAAAATTTTCATTTGCCCATGTATAGACTAGGACCTTTTTTATTTTGCTCCTTTTTTTCATAATTTGCAAGATAGAAAAATAACCGACCTTCTATAAGAAAGTCGGTTTCTTCTATATAAAGTGCATATTCATTGCTCCATCTTTTTTTGAAAAGAAGACATTCCCATTAATAAGACGAAATGAACAGAAATTAAAATGACGATCAAAATAAAATTCAATCGATAACTATTTGTAGATTCCATAATTTTGCTCGCTACAGCTGGCCCGAATGCCATACCGAAAAAGTTAATTAAATTATATAAACCAAGGCCGACTCCAACTTTAGCTGGATTTAATGTTTTCGGAATAAATGTGTTTAATGATACTTGAATTGCCGAATAACTCATAAATGTTAAAATAACCGCAAATAAAATAAAGAGTAAGTTCCCGTCTGGAATAATCCCTAAAATTAAAAAGCCAATGATCATAACTACAGACGCTACATACATCATCCTCACATTCCCAAACGCAGGAATAATCTTTCCGGTAATAAAACTAGATACAATACCAAAGAGAGATGCAACAAACAATACAATTCCAATAACGAACGGAGACAATCCGTGCCCTCTCCCTAACAGTAATGGTAATAATAATAAACTAGCACATAACGCCACATTAATGATAAATCCGACCGCTATTAAACGCAGTAATGGTTTATTTGTAAACAACTCAATATCAATAAACGGCGACTCTGTTCTCTTCATATGAGCCTTGAATAAAAATAGGAAAGCAACAGATAACACAAAAAGCCAACTATTAATATTCACTCCTAATAAAACGGTCGTAATCAATACAAATAATAAAACTGCTCCAATGAAATCAAAGTGGAACACTTCATCGGTATGTTGCACCTCTTCTGGCATAAATTTTACGAGCAAGAAAATACCAACCATTGAAATAACCATAAATAAAAATAAATACGGCCACCCTAACGTATTTGTAATTGCCCCACCAACTAAAGGTCCAATACCAACCGCTAATGCAATAGAAGAACTAATCATTGCTAACGCACCCGGTTTTTTAGCTGGAGCAACTAATTTTGCCACCGCAATCATACTAAGCGCAATAAACGCTGCTCCTCCGCTCGCCTGCACTAACCTTGCGAAAATGATAATCTCATAAGATTGATTCACAAACCCAACAATAGAACCAGCTACAAATATGATAATAGAAATAATTAATAGCCTTTTTACACTGTAACGATCAGCCAGTTTTCCATATATCATCGAACCGATACCGACGACTAAAGAATACCCTACTACAACCCAACTTACTTTCGATTGACTAATTGATAAATCATTGGCAATATCCTCTAACGCTACATTAAATAACACAGCGTTCATCGGTCCTAACAAAACAATAAAACATAATGTAAAAACAAACCATTTCGAATGGTTACTTATATCTTTCCCCATGTGTAACACTCTCCTGATTACAATTTTAAAACTGTCAAACTATTGATAAAAAAATGAAGTCATTTAAATGTTGTATCACCACTAAACAACTTCATTAAATGTATAAATGGTGCTAATTTATCGTGCGATAAATTGAATTCGAAACGAAACACGTATATTGTTCGATATTCATGGAACTATCATAGTTTCAGCATTACAGTTTGTCAACGAAAAACATACAAAGTAAACTAATTTAGTCTTTTTAGTTTACTTTGTTCAAAAGTTATTATACACTAATTTCGAAGCTGATATAAGGAGGACTGGCATGATTATTCAAATTTGCATTTTTTAACTTAATAAAATGAAACGAATACAGAACTTTTATATAGAAGAGACATTATAGGAGGATTATGATGAAGAAAAAAATGTTAGTTGTATTAACAAGCGTAGAAAAATACCCAAATTTAAATAGGGCTACCGGACTTTGGCTCGGTGAAGCTGTACATTTCGCAAAAAAAGTAGAAGAAGCGGGTTACGAAGTTGATTACGTCAGTCCACAAGGCGGTTATACACCAATTGATCCACATAGTTTAGCAATGGCGGAGAGCATCGATTGGGAATGGTACCAAAAGAAAGAGTTTATGAATCGCCTCGGTTCTACAATGAAACCAAGTGAAGTGAATCCAGAAGACTACGCTGTTATTTATTACGCAGGTGGTCACGGGGTTATTTGGGACTTCCCAGAAAATAAAGAACTTCAAAATATTAGCCGCAATATTTATGAAAACGGCGGTATTGTTTCTTCCGTTTGTCATGGAGCTGCTGGTTTATTTCATATTACATTAAGTAATGGGGATCGTTTAATTAGCGGTAAGAAGATAACAGGCTTTTCAAATGAAGAAGAAAAATTAGCTGAATTAGATCAATTCGTTCCATTTTTAACAGAAGATGAACTCATTAAAAATGGAGGACTTTACGAAAAAGCTGCACAGCCTTGGGAAGCTTTTGCTCTAGAAGATAATCGTGTTATCACTGGTCAAAACCCAGCTTCAGGTGGTCCAGTAGCCGAATTAGTATTAAAACAGTTGCAAAAATAATATGTACTAAAAAAAGCAGATTTCCCTCTACTAAGGGAGATCTGCTTTTTTACGAAATCATTTGCAAAATAGCAATAACTTCTTTTTCAATTTCAGAATCATCAATTGCTTCTATATACTCTGGTTTAAAAAGTTGATACTTCTTTAATTGATAAAAATCAAGTATCGCTTTCTTTAAAGTAATATCGTACTGAATACAAAAAGAATGATCTATAATACGTCGTAACATCACATCATCTTGTACCATAAATAATTGCGCATTCATTTTATTAAAATAACCTTGTTCCATACCCGCTTCAAAAAACATTTGCAAATTATGATTACGATTTTGTTGTGCAGCGACTAATTGATCTGACAAATGCGGATATGCTTCTTTCAAATCTTGCAAAAAAACATCCGAAATATATGTCACACATTTTAAAGAGTGGATAAACGTCTTTTGGAAACGTTCTGCAAAAGACATGCTTTCATCTTGATTGTCCGCATCACCTTCGAGTAGATAATTCATAAAATCCTCTACTATCGCCTCAATAATTTCATCTTTCGAAGAAAAACGTTTATATAAAGTAGCTTTACTAATATCCATATATTTCGCAATTTCATCTATTTTCAATTGGCTAAAACTCGTCTTTCTAATAACGGGCTTTATTTTATTAATATAAGTATTTGCACATGCGACTTTTCTCATTTAAAAGAGCCTCCCCTTTTGTCCATACAAAATAGTATAGCAAATTCACGAATGATTATAAATGAAGTTATTATACTCATTATGCTTTTTTAGTTTATTACATTTTCATATACTATACATAAAGAACTAGAATCCATTATCACCAACTGGACAGTTACAAACCAATTTTGAGGGGGGAATTTTAGGATGAAAATACCCACTACCTTTGTTAGTAGCGGGTACTTTTTCTATAATTTATTTACAGCCCTTTTTATAGCCTTACCTATTTCCACGCTAGACTGTGGATTTTGCCCTGTAATTAAATGCCCATCTACTACCACATGCGGCGTAAAATTAGGCGCTACATAAAACAAAGCTCCTTCTTCTTTCAACTTACTTTCTAACAAAAACGGAACGCGCTTTTCTAAATGTACAGCTTTTTCTTCATCGTTTGTATAACCTGTTATACGCTTACCGGCAACAAAAAACGAGCCATCCTTATTTTTCACACCGACTAAGGAGCTTACTCCGTGACAAACAGCCGCTACAATCCGGTTATTCTTATACATATTCTCAATCAAATTTGCTACATATGGATTACCTGGAAAATCTACAATCGCCCCGTGCCCACCACCAAATAAAACCGCATCATAATCCGAAAAATGAACATTTGAAATCTGCCTCGTATTTTGCAATAAAGAAGCTACGTGCTTGAATTCACGAGGTATACCATTCGGAATAGACACTCTATCTATAGGTACTCTCCCGCCTTTTATTGACACAATATCAACATCAAACTTAGCCTTTTTAAATAAATGATAAGGAGCTGCGAGCTCTTCAAGCCACAAACCAGTCGGGTGTCCATTCATATCATGAGCACTTGTTGAAACTAACAGTATCCTTTTCAACTTATCCCCTCCTTATTACCTATTTATGTATGGAGTGTTCTTATCATTCATATAGCAAGTGAAGCAAACAAAAAAATAGCCGACTCTTTGTATAAAAGTCGGCTGCTTTCTTATAGTTCGAGCTCTCCCATACGAAGAAGCTCCACAACTGCTTGTGAACGTCCTTTAACCCCTAGCTTTTGCATTGCGTTTGAGATGTGGTTGCGAACTGTCTTTTCACTTATAAAAAGTTCACCTGCAATTTCCTTCGTTGTTTTATCTTGAACCAGTAATTCAAATACTTCTCTTTCTCTCTTTGTGAGTAAAGGTTTAGATTGATACGCTTTTTCCTTCAACTGGTATAACCCTCCTTGCTTAAGCCAGAGCTGTGTATGTGTAAGTTGGGTGTTTATTTAGTCAAGATATTGTATGAACGAAATGTGCAGGTGGTGAATGAAAATGGGCTTTATTTCCTATGTTATTTTAGACTTTTATACAGTGCGTACACTCTTTTTATCCACTTACTTTCCAACGCGCCATATTTGTTCTAGCAATATACTTACAACCGTACCTACAAATAAACCATTACCGAATATATATTGCATAACAGACGGCAAGGATTGGAGTGCTCCAGACGGCAAAAACATAACGCCGCTGCCAAATAATACTGCAACGCCTAAAATCGTTACATTCCTTTCACTCATCGGCACTTGTTTTATATTATTAAATCCAATTCCAATTAACTGTACGAACGAAGCCATTAAAACAGCCGATGCGACAGCAGATGGTAAAGATGCTAAGTAACGAATAATACTTGGAAAAAGAGACATTACGACTAGTAACGCACATGCCATTAAGAACGATCGTATATACTTTTGTTTTGTTAAACGTATAAATCCTGCCGTTGCTGGTAACGGAACGACACCTACAGTTGAAAATACAGAAGAGATGATATGTGAAATCCCCCCAACCCATGTTCCATCTTTCAACTGTTTTTGTTCAATAGTCGCTTTATGAATAGTTGCTTGATTAATTGCTATAATAGCTGCCACCGTATTCGAAACTAAAATACATACCATAACGAAACTTGACACAGCCATACCTGTATTCCATTTCGGAAGTCCCCAAGCAAATAGATGTGGAAGTTGCACAAAATGAGTTACTTGAGATGGGATTGTCACTTTTCCTGCAATGAGAAAAATAATCCACCCACTAATTAATCCTATTAAAACTGCATAACTTTTGACAAAGCCTTTTCCGAAATTAGATAGTATAATAACGAACAAAAATATACTAAACGCGATCATTGCTGTAAATCCGTCAATTTGAGAAATAGTAGCTGTAATCCCTAACATTCCTTTTAAAAATACACCACTTAATTGTAAACATAATAAAAGTAAAAACGTCCCTGTCACAAGCGGCGTAAATAAAAATAAAATACGTCCTATAAAACCAGTTACTCCTAATCCTATTAAAATAACACCGGAGATTATCATTCCTAATTCTAAAATTTGCAGTGTACTATGTAATTGATCCTGTCCGGCCGTTGCATAAGCAAGCACGGTAAATACACCAACCCAAGATCCAGCCGGCCCATCCGCAATTGGCAGTCTATGCCCAAGCCAGCCTTGTAAAAAAGAAGATATACCAACTACAAAAAACGTACGCTGCATTAAATAAAATATTTCTTCCGTCGTAAGATGAAATAATCCGCCAACGACAATTGGTAGTGCGATTGAATTTGCTAATAAAAATATAAACCATTGCAAAGTTCCCATAATATGATTTTGGTTATGTTGATTGTCCAAAATTTTCATCCCTTCTAGCTTTCCTATAAAAAATATACTGTAAGAATAAAAAAGAAGAGTTCTAGACTTACCATTAGAACCCCCCTCAAAATATTTAAACGATTCTTCTACACAAGATTATTTAATTCCACCTCATTTAAACTTCCAACAACAATATTTCCTTTATACACGACTAAACGTTTTTCTGTTTGACGCGCTACTGCTTCAGCAGCGCATGTCGCATTTGTCAAAACAAAACTCGCTTCATCCCCTACATTCGGCCATACTCGCTTCCCTTCATTATTTAACGTTTCTTTTCCTCCTGTAATAAAGCGAAGTGCTTTTCCTAAAGACCTTTCGTCACTCCACCCAAAACGCTCTGCTAATCGATTCGCCTTTTGAAGCATATCACCTGTTCCAAACGGTGACCAATGATCTGTAATACTATCATTTCCTAATGAAACCTTAACACCTTTTTTATCTAATAACGGAATTGGGATTACTTGTTTACCAATTGGTACCGTTGAAGTAATATCAATATTTACATTTGCGAGTCTTTCTGCCACTTCTTCAGCCTCTTTATCAGTAACACCACCAAGTCCAAGTGCATGACTAATTGTTACACGACCTTGCCATCCTGCTTCTTCTGTTAAACTTGCCAATCTCTTCATCGTAAATGTTCCAAGATTATTCGCATCATGCAAATGAATATCAACATCCGCATTAAATTCTACTGCGATATCCATAATTGTATGTAATGATTTTTCAATGTCATTATCCACTGTAGCTGGATCTACGCCTCCGACTAGATGAGCACCCATACGCATCGCATCTTTCACGAGTTGTACAGAATTACTGCGCAATAATCCATGTTGCGGAAACGCAACAATTCTACTAGACACTCGATTTTTATATGTTTCTAATGCCGCTAACGTCGCCTCCAAATTACCAAGCCCAATAATTGGATCAACATTACAATGCGTTCTAATATTCGTTGCACCATTTTGCAGTAGTAACTCTAGCATATTTTCCGCTCTATTTTGGGCAGTCGCTAATTGCTTTGGTAAAATTTTTTCTTCTTCATTAAAACGTGTAAAAATACTTTCTGCTGGCATACAAGCTTTCCAAGGACCACTATAATATGTCTTATCAATGTGAATATGCATCTCTTCGAAAGCGGGCAAAATTAATAAACGATTAGCATCAAGAATGAGTCCCCCTTCCTCTTGAACAGTCCCTGCTATAATTTTTTTAATTCGTCCCTCTTCAATAAGTAAACTACATAACTCTGTTTCTGTTTTTGAAATTCTCCCCTCTTCATATGTATACCCCGATTCAAGCGTTACATTAGTCAACCAATATACCGTCATCTCTATTTCCCCACCCTTTATTAAAAGTACCTCTTACTATAATTTTAATATCAACTGAAAATTAAGACAATTAATATGACTGTTCCCTAAAAAAATGTCATACAACCTCATAGTCTCCTCATAGATTTCCATATAGAATAGAAGTATAGAGTTTGCTATAAAAAGGAGTGTATTGGAAGATGTCAAAAAGATTATGTAAATCCGAAACTGATAAAATGCTATTTGGTATATGCGGTGGTTTAGGAGAATATTTTGATATTAGCTCTACTCTCATTCGCATACTTTGGGTCATTGCAGTTTTATGTTTTGGGACGGGGTTTTTAGTTTATTTTATTTGTTTATTACTTATGCCACGCTCTTACTAATAACATTCTTTCATATATTTGAGCATAGTGTATACAAAATCCCCTATAGATTTTTCTATAGGGGATTTTTTCATGAAGAATATTTCATCGTTAAATGTAATACCGCCACTTCTTCTTCTTCATTTTTATAAATATGCTTCTTATTCGCTTCAAATTGAATGGAATCAAACTCATTTAATTCATATACATCATTCTCCACTTGAATAGACACTTTCCCTTTCATTACCGTTACAAGCTCAATCGCACCTTCATGATGAGCTTCTGGTTCATATATACTATTTGATCGTAAACAAGCACGGTGCATTTCCATCCCTGTTTCTTTCGTATAACGGAACATCGTTTCTAAATGCCATGCTTGTCCTACATCTACTGCAAATCCTTCTCCACAGCGCGCAACGGCTACTGGTTCTCCAAAAACCATTAATCTAGATAAAGGAATTGATAACCCTTTCGTTATTTTCCAAATGACAGCTAGCGTCGGATTTGTTTCCCCTCTTTCGATCTTTCCTAATGTTAATTTACTAACTCCTGTTTTATGAGCTAATTCTTCTAAACTTAATTTCTGTTCATTTCGAATTTGTCTCAATAATTGTCCAACTTGTTGAATGACTTCTTTCGTTTGCATATCTTCATTTTCTTTCATATATAAAACCACCTCAAAGTATAAAATAGTTTACTTTTATTAAATTAAAGTATATCATACTATACATAATTATTTATTTTCGAAAGGAGTGCTATACTTCATGCGCGCAATTTTATTAGGTCTTTTATCATCGGCCTTTTTTTCTGCAACCTTTATTATTAATAGAGCAATGAATGTATCTGGAACGAGCTGGGCTTGGACAGCTTCCTTCCGTTTTTTATTTGCTCTCCCTATTTTATTCCTTATCGTTTTATTTCGCAAAAACTTTAGGGGATTATGGAAAGAGTTAAAAAAACATCCATTGGCGTGGATCGGATGGGGTTCTGTTGCCGGTATTGGTTTTTATTCTTTATTAAGTTTCGCAGCTGTCTTTTCTCCAGCTTGGCTCGTTGCTGGAACTTGGCAAGTTACGATTTTAGCTGGTTTACTACTATCACCACTATTTTTTGTGAAAATAGAAACAAAATCAGGTACGAAACTTGTACGTGGAAAAATTCCACTTCGTAGCTTATATGTTGCTTTATTTATTTTACTTGGTGTAATTTGTATGCAAGCAACTGCCGCAGGCCATATTACAATGACTCAGTTCATTTCAGGTTTTTTACCTGTCGTATTAGCCGCTTTCTTATATCCGTTCGGTAACCGAAAAATGATGGAGCTTGTTGGCGGACGCCTTGATACGTTCCAACGTGTATTAGGAATGGCAATTGGAAGTCTTCCTATAACAATTTTGCTTGGTGTATACGGATTTTCTACTACAGGTATTCCAACATCTAGCCAAATGCTTCAAGGATTTTTGTTAGCATTATGTTCCGGCGTTATTGCAACGATGACATTTTTCTTTGCTACTGACTTAGCAAAAGATAACCTGGCTTTACTTGGAGCTGTTGAAGCAACACAAGCTGGAACGATGGTCTTTACCGTACTTGGAGAAATTGTTTTCTTGAATGGTTCGTTTCCTGGCGGGCTTTCCCTACTTGGAATGATTATTATTATGTTAGGAATGGTTGCAAATAGTATTTTAAACCGATCTATTCCAGCCGTTAAACAGAAAAAATCAGCATAAAAAAAGAGTATGGTTCTATAGAGATGAACCATACTCTTTTTTATTGTCCCCCTATTTTGCCTTATCAGAATAGTATTTCATTGGCTGTTTATACTAAAACGTATGTTATAATACGTTTCATGCGCATTAATAGGAGGTAAATTATGTTAAAAAAAGCAATCGCTGAATTTATTGGTACCTTTGTACTTGTATTATTCGGAACTGGAGTAGCTGTCACTGGCGGCGGAATCGAAGGAATTGGAACATTAGGAATCGCTATGGCTTTCGGCTTATCTATTGTAGCTATGGCATATAGCATCGGAACAATTTCTGGATGTCACATTAACCCAGCAGTATCAGTAGCTATGTTCATCAACAAACGCATGAACGCTATGGAACTTTGTTATTATGTATTAGCTCAAATTTTAGGTGGTTTATTAGGAACTGCAACGTTAGTAACAATTTTAAAATCTGCTAAAACACCTTTAGATAATTTAGGACAAAATGGTTTCGGAACTCTTGGTTTATCTGGAGCATTTTTAGTTGAGTTCATTTTAACTTTCGTATTTATTTTAGTTATCGTCGCTGTAACAGGTAAAAAAGGAAGTTCTTCTTTAGCTGGACTAGTAATTGGTTTCACATTAGTTTTAATCCACTTATTAGGAATTCCGTTAACTGGAACATCTGTTAACCCAGCTCGTAGTATCGCACCAGCTTTATTTGTTGGTGGAGAAGCACTTTCTCAACTATGGGTATTCATCGTAGCACCAATTCTTGGTGGTATCTTCGCAGCTATCGTAGGTAAATTCATTTTAAATACCGAAAAATAGAATTTTCAATATTTCTGAATAAAAAAAGCGAGCCCTCATTATGAGGAAGCTCGCTTTTTTATTCTTTCATTTTAGACTTTAAATTTGTAACTAATTGATCTACCGTTACATTTGCAAGCACGTTTTCCATCGCTTCTTGCGCTTGCATTAAAATAATTTCTAATACTGATTGAATATTAGCTCCTACTGGACATTCAATGTTGGGATTTTCATGGAAGGAAAATAGCTGTCCTTCTTCTACAACTTCCACTGCTTTATATACATCAAGTAATGTAATTTCTTCTAAATCTCGAGCAAGTGTCGTACCACCTTTACCAGCTTGTACATCAACAAGTCCTGCTCTCTTCAACATTCCTGTAATGCGACGAATCACAACTGGATTTGTATTCACACTACCGGCAATCCATTCAGAGGTACAGCGAGAGTTTCGATCTATCGCAAGTAATGTCAGCATATGAACACCTACTGTAAAACGACTACTAATCCCCATCTGCACACCCTCCTTTTTATTCATTCTATTAAAAGACGACTCTTATTATTATATACTATTTTTAATTTATACATAAAGAAAAAGCATGATTTCAATAGGAAATCATGCTTTTCTCTCATTATTGACGCTTTATAAATTTCGCTAAATCTTTAAATTTCACTTTATCTGAGTAATTCATTACGCCATTTACGTAAATGCGGCTTGTAACAGCATTTAATATCGCAATTGTCGCCAATAAGACTGCTAATGTTATCGTAATTTCTAGCATACCTGCTTCACCAGCTACAATACGTGAGAAGGTAACCATCGGTGTAAAAAATGGAACGTAAGAACTTACAACAACGATAGTACTATTCGGATCACTTAATGATTTAATACTAATGAAGAATGCAGCCATAATTAAAATCATTACCGGGAAAGATACAGCTTGTAAATCCTCCGTCTTAGACACGACAGCTCCAGCAGCAGCATACATCATTGCATAAAGTAAATATCCCGTAATGAAATAAACAAGAAACATGCTTACAACCTTTGCATCTAATTTCGTAAAGTCAATTGGAATACCAAATAGTGAGGCACTTTCTAAATCGACCCAACCTAACAAATATGGAATAAGATAACCACACGCCAATATGACAAGTTGCAATAAAGCCGTTGAAACAACCGCTAAAATTTTCGCATACATCATCGTAAGAGGTTTCACTTTCGGAAGCATTACTTCCATTACACGTGACGCCTTCTCAGATGCAATATTCATTGCGATTGTATTTCCGAACGCTACAATAAACATATATAAAGCAAATGTAAAGAAATAGGCAATTCCGAAAGAAGATGTACGATCTTTTATCGCTTCTTGCTTTACTTGAATTTCTGTTTGTAATTGCTGTGCAATTTCTGGTGAAACATTATTTTTGGCAATTGTCACCATCGTATATTGTTGCTTTAAATATCCTGCCATAATTGCAGAAGTTGCTTGGCTTGGAAATCCATTATACATATATGTAATCGATGGAGCCCCCCCCTTTTCCGTCACATGGAATAGACCATCTAAATCGCCTTCTTCTACTTGCTTATGCAGTTTATCAAAATCATCCTTTGAACCAAGTGTTATTTTTGCTGATGGCAATAGCTTATTTAGCTCATCTTTTTGTACTTTATATGTGGAACTCTCTACTACAACTGCAATTTTATCTTTATCCTTATTTTTATCATCGCCTGAAGTAAAATGATTAAATGCAAAAATCCCAAACACAACTAAAAATAAAATCGCGCTCGTAATTAATGATTTTTTAGATAAAAATGCTTCCCTAAAATAAAATGAAAATACGTGAGAAAATTTACGCATCGTTATTTCGCCCTCTCTACAAAGATTTCATTTAACGTCGGCTCTAACATTTTAAATTGTCGTAAGCTAACACCTTGCTCTTGCAACTGTTGCAAAATCTTGAGAGCTTCCGCATCGTCTTGTACTTTCACATAAAGAAGGCCTTGTTGTTTTTCATACGATACATGTATAGCTTCTAATCCCTTTTCATTCTCTACTGTATCTTCAATCGTTAAATTACGGAAACCGTATTCTTTCTTAATATCACTTAGCTGTCCTTTTACGACTGCTTCACCTTTTTTCAAAATACATACATGTTGGCAAAAAGCCTCTACTTGTTCCATACGATGACTTGATAAAATAATCGTCTTTCCGCTCTGTACTTGTTCTTCAATAATACTAGCTAACATCCCGGCGTTAACTGGATCAAGGCCGCTGAATGGTTCATCTAAAATGAGAAGTTCCGGATTATGAAGAAGAGCAGCAATTAATTGGATTTTTTGCTGATTCCCTTTTGAAAGCTCTCCAGCCGTTTTAAATTTATATTCTGGTATCGCTAAACGCTCTAACCAATGATCAATAGCTTGATCTACTTCTTTCTTCGACATTCCTTCTAATCTACCAAAATATCGCAACTGATCTATTACTCTACTTTTTGTATATAAACCTCTTTCTTCTGGTAAATACCCAATTGTTACGCCACTATCCCCAAATGCTTTTCCATCCCACGTAATCGTACCTTCATTAGGCGTTAATAATCCGAGAAGCATTTTGATTGTTGTTGTTTTCCCTGCACCATTTCGTCCAAGTAATCCTAGTACTTCACCTTTTGGTAACGAAATTTGCAAACCGTTAACTGCTTTTGATTCCCCAAATTGTTTCGTTAAGTTTTGAATTTGTAAACTCAAAGTATAAAGCCTCCCCTTTAGTATCATTCGTACTCTCTTTCAAAGACTATGTTTATTCAAGAAAAAATATAGCACTACACTTCATCCTCTTATATGTAAACACCGTCATTAATCCATCATTTGTTCTATTTAGGTGAACTACCCACCACTTAGTATCTCTTACGAGCTTACCGGAAGTGAGGGCTTCTCGGTTTATCGCTACTTTTGATAGCTAACGAATTTATCCTATGACAGCCGAGCTAACTCCCTTGTTCCAAAGGTTGTTTTGTTACGATTTATGCCAGCGCTAATAAGCGTATGGCTTCTTTTTTGATATTAATCGCTGCGTTATAATCACGGCCGATTGTGAGTCCACACGAACATGCATACGTGCGTTCACATAATGGCATTTCCTTTTTATTTCCACAACGACTACACATCTTTGTAGAAGGAAACCATTTATCTATCTTTACAAGTTGTTTTCCTTGTTCTTGTAGCTTATATGCTAAAAATGCCGTGAACATCCGCCAACCGTTGTCCGCTACACTTTTACCAAAGCGTAGTGCTCGTGACATCCCTTTCATATGTAAGTCTTCGATTGCTACAACGTCAAAATTCGCAGCTAATTCTTTAGACTTGTGATGAAGGAAATTCTTACGTTGATTGGCGACCTTTTCATGCAACTTCGCTACACGAATGCGTTGTTTATTCCAGCGCTCTGAATCTTTTACACGTCTTGCCAATACTCGTTGCGCTTTTGCTAATCTATCTAACATCTGACGATAAAAGCGAGGATAATTGGCTTTCTCATCTTCGCTACTCACGTATAATTCAGCCATTGCGAAGTCTAATCCAACTACACGTTCTACTTCTTTTGGAGTGATTTCTTTTTCATATTCGGTCAAAATAGACACGTAATACTTACCAGTTGGTGTCATGGAAATCGTGCACGATTTGATGATATGGTTTTGCGGTATCTCTCTATGTTGCTTCAGTTTCACCATTTTCAATTTTGGTAATTTGATATAACCATGAAATAACATAATATTTTCGTTTACTCGATTCGTTGTATAGGATTTTCTACTCTTTTTACTTTTGGATGTAGGAAAATCACTTTGACCACTAAAAAAATTCTTATAAGCAGCTTGCAAGTTTAATTGAGCGTTGGCCAATGCCAATGAATCAACTTCTTTCAACCATTCATACTCCACTTTGTATTTTGCAGGCGTAGGAAATTTTTGCTTCTTCAGTTCTTCCTTATTCGCCTTGTGTTTTTCATATACTTCCTTTCTTTCAGCCAGCATTTTATTATATACAAAGCGTACACACCCGAACGTTTTACGTATAAGATGTGCTTGTTCTTCTGTGGGATACATACGAAACTTGTACGCCTTATTCTGCTTTGTCATATCCATTCACCTCACTTTTCGCTTTATTTCCCATAAGCTATGACGGTGATTCCACGACTTGAACACTACATGATTATTATCTACCTTCATCGTTATACCAAACTTTACCTCTTATAAGACTGATTATATCAGGGGCGAAATAAATAGGAAAACCAAATGTTTGGCTACGCCAAACCGAAATTCATCTCCCACCTACCACTAGACTATCGTCTTACACACGCCCTGGGAAGGAGTCGTCTTTCGGATAATACGTTAAAACTATCAAAATAATCCCATCACTTTGTTCATCTTTCTAATATAGGACATACTACTACATATACAAAAGACAATATGCAAATGTTCATATAAAAATATTATATTTTAATATATAATATAAAATGATTTTCTAACATCAAGGAGGATACATATGAAGATGAAGAGGGGCATTACCACTTTATTATCTGTAGCGGTTCTATCTACATCACTTGTAGCATGTTCAGGAACACCAGAGAAAACAGTGGCAAAAGAAGAGAAAGTAAAATTAACAGAACAACAATTAATGGCTGATTTATGGTATCAAACAGCCGGTGAAACGAAAGCACTTTACTACCAAGGGTACAACATTGGTCAATTAAAGCTTGATGCAATTCTTGCAAAAGGGACAGAGAAAAAACCTGCTATCGTACTTGATTTAGACGAAACTGTTTTAGATAACAGTCCTCATCAAGCAATGAGCGTAAAAACAGGCAAAGGCTATCCTTACAAATGGGATGATTGGATTAATAAAGCTGAGGCTGAAGCCCTTCCAGGCGCAATTGATTTCTTAAAATATACAGAGTCTAAAGGTGTAGATATTTACTACATCTCAAATCGTAAAACGAACCAACTAGATGCAACAATTAAAAATCTTGAGCGTGTAGGTGCTCCTCAAGCAACGAAAGAACATATATTACTACAAGATCCGAAAGAAAAAGGAAAAGAAAAACGCCGTGAACTCGTTTCTCAAACCCATGATATTGTCTTATTCTTCGGTGATAACTTATCTGATTTCACAGGTTTTGATGGAAAATCTGTAAAAGATCGTAACCAAACAGTAGAAGATTCAAAAGCACAATTTGGTGAGAAATTCATTATTTTCCCGAATCCAATGTATGGCGATTGGGAAGGCGCTTTATATGATTATGATTTCAAAAAATCAGATGCAGAAAAAGATAAAATCCGTCGCGACAACTTAAAATCATTTGAAGTAAAATAAAAGAGGATGGCATTCGCCATCCTCTTTTATTTTACTTTCTCTGTTAAAGGCAAGATAAACACTTCCACACGTCTATTCTTTGCCTTTCCTTCTTGTGTATCGTTTGGAGCAATTGAACGGTATTCTCCGTATCCAATCGCACTAAATTTTTCTGGTTGTAATTCTTTATTTTGCAGTAATACTTGCATAAAATTAACTGCCCGCTGCGTACTTAATTCCCAATTCGACGCAAACTGCGCATTGGCAATAGGGACATTATCCGTATGACCCGATACTGTAATTTCACGAGGTGACGCTGAAACAAGTAAGCTAGACATCTCTTTCGCAATCCCTAAAGATTCTAATTTCACATCTGCTTTCCCCGAATCAAACAGTATATTTTCTAATATTGTCACCATTAATCCCTTTTCAGTTAATTTAGTTTGAAAAGAAGAGGATAATTGTTTTTCATTAATATATTGATCAATCTTTTTTTGTAATGCTTTCAATTCATCCATCTCTTTTTTTTCTTTAGCTCTAGCTTCTTCTTGTTTTTTTGCTTGTTCTGCCTCAAGGCTACTTGCTGATAATTCTTTTTCCTCATTTGGCTTTTGATCACTTAAAAATTCTTTGTTACCTGTTCCCCCAGCTAATTCACTTCGAAAAGCAACTGCCATCTGTTTAAACTTCGCAGCATCTATACTACTCATTGCGAATAAAACGATAAACAATGCAAATAACAACGTTAACATATCAGAATATGGAATTAACCACGTTTCATCGATATGCTCATCATGTTTTTTCTTTTTGCCTCTTCTATTTTTCTTACTCCGCATTTTTTTCTGCTCCTTTTTCTAGCTTTTTACGCTCAGTTGCAGAAAGTGCACCTAAAATGCGGTTCTTCATAATAAACGGATATGTACCTTCTTGTAACATTAATAAACAATCAATGATTAAACGTTTTTTCTCAATTTCAGCTGAAGATTTTTGCTTTAACTTATTTGCAAATGGATGCCATAATACATAACCTGAAAAAATACCAAAAATCGTTGCAATAAACGCACCCGAAATAGCATGACCTAACTTTTCAATATCAGTTAAGTTACCAAGCGCAGCTACAAGACCGATAACAGCACCTAAAACTCCTAATGTCGGTGCATACGTACCAGCTTGTGAAAAAATAGCAGCTCCCTTTGCATGTCTTTCTTCAATTGCCTCTAATTCAGATTCCAAAATCTGCTCTAAATCTTCTGCGGATACGCCATCAATCACAAATTTCATACCGCGCAAAAGAAATTCATCTTGAATTTTGTCTAATTGTTGCTCTAAAGACAAAATACCGTATTTTCTACTTTCAGATGTCCAATGAACAAATAATTCTAGCAACTGTTCATAACTTAAATCCTTTTTATTTGAACCAAAAAGAACTTTAAATAGTTTTGGAACCCTTTTTAGTTGATTCATCGGAAATGCAATACATACTGCAGCAAATGTACCGATAAAAATAATTAATGCTGCGGCAGGATTTAATAAGGCTGTTACGTCAGCGCCCTTGACGACCATCCCTACTACCACTGCTAAAAATCCTAAAACAAGTCCAATAATTGTTGCAAAATCCATTCCCATTCACTCCTAGTCTATACAAGAAGTTCTTTATTCTCGATAATCGCTACATCTTCTTATGTATATATATTACATAAAAAATGCAATTCATGAAAGATAAGAAATGAATTATATAAAAAAATACTACAAATTCACACATTTTCTGACATTTTCTTTGCATTTCTATTACGTTATGACTCTTATATTCCTTTTCCAACAAACTAGACTTATAATAAAAAAACGATACACATTTTATTAAGAAGGGACTGTGATTACAAGGCATTATGAAAAAGATAATAATTATTTCTGCCACTACTATTGTAATCGGTATCACATCTTTCACTTACTTTGGTTCTAAATCACCACTACATAATGAAGCGAAAGCTGTCGAAAGTCAAAAACATACTAACCACCCAAAAGAAGAGATTCCTGCTTTTCCAAAAGCTGATCATAATGCAAAGAAAATAGACAATGACTTTTCAGTTGTAACAAATCCAAAATCTAATCTTGTCTTAATTAATAAACATCGAAAACTACCAGATGGATACATTCCTGAAGACTTAACGAGACCAAACGTACCATTTTCTAGTCCAAAAGATAAAGAAAAAACATTGCTACGTAAAGATGCTGCGGAGGCACTTGAAAACATGTTCAAAGCTGCGAAAAAAGAAGGGCTTGATCTTACAGCTGTATCTGGTTATCGTTCATACAAACGCCAAAAATCGTTGCATGATACATACGTTAGACGTCAAGGAAAAGCTGAGGCTAATTCAGTAAGCGCAATTCCTGGTACGAGTGAACACCAAACGGGTTTAGCAATGGATATTAGTTCAAAAACAGCTAAATTTCAATTAGAGCCTATTTTCGGGGAGACAGCAGAAGGAAAATGGGTCGCGGAACACGCTCATGAATTCGGCTTTGTCATTCGTTACTTAGAAGATAAAACAGATACAACAGAATATGCATATGAACCATGGCACTTACGCTACGTTGGTAATCCATACGCTACATACCTATATAAACATCACTTAACATTAGAAGAAGCGATGGAAGACAAAAAATAAGAGAGCAAATTGCTCTCTTATTTTTCTTTCACTCTATCATTGTAGTAATTTCTTCTTCCATTCTTCAGGCCATGGTTCGCCTCTTCCTGTTTTTTTCGACGCTTGAACCATCATTCCACGACCTACTAAACAAACCTCTCCTTCTGCATTCTTCACCATATAATGTAGATCTAAAGAAGAGTTCCCAACCGATCCTGCCTTTACATACACCTTCAACTGTTCATCAAAATATATTTGCTTAATAAAATTACATTGTAAATCCGCAACAACGATCATCGTTTCTGATGATGCATGTGTCCACTCTTGCATAAATCCAAGTTCTTTAAACAACCCGATACGAGCTTCTTCAAAATAAGTAAAAGCAACGACATTATTTACATGTCCAAACATATCTACTTCACCAAAACGAACCTTTACAGGATTGTAAAATGAAAAACCACTTTCCCATTTCTCGAAGTCTTCAATATAAGAAATTCTCTTCAACGCTATCTCCCCTTCCTACCAAAAAAAAACAGAATAAACTGAAAAATGAAGTTATAAATATTGCCCCTTCAAGATGAAGAGGCAATATTTATTAATAGTTATTATCGCTACCAAAGAAATCTTTGAACGATTGAATTGTTGTATCACGGTTTAATGCCGCAATTGAAGTTGTTAAAGGAATACCCTTCGGACATGATTGCACACAGTTTTGAGAGTTACCACAGTTTGCTAGTCCTCCATCTCCCATAATTGCACGTAAGCGATCTGCTTTATGCATTTCACCCGTTGGATGTGAGTTGAATAAACGAGCTTGTGATAACGGCGCTGGTCCAATAAAGTCAGACTTACTGTTTACGTTTGGACATGATTCTAAGCAAACACCACATGTCATACATTTTGAAAGCTCATAAGCCCATTGACGCTTTTTCTCAGGCATTCTTGGTCCTGGACCTAAGTCATACGTACCATCAATTGGAATCCAAGCTTTAACGCGTTTTAGAGCATTAAACATGCGACTGCGGTCAACTTGTAAATCACGTACAACTGGGAATGTCTTCATCGGCTTTAAGCGAATTGGCTGTTCTAATTGGTCAATAAGAGCCGTACATGATTGACGTGGCTTTCCGTTAATAACCATCGAACATGCACCGCATACTTCCTCTAAGCAGTTCATATCCCATGCGATCGGAGTTGTTTGGTTTCCTTTTGAATCAACAGGATTACGACGAATTTCCATAAGCGCCGAAATAATATTCATATTAGGACGATATGGAATTTCAAACTCTTGGTCAAACTCTTGTGCATCTGGTCCATCTTGTCTCGTAATGATGAGGCGGATTGTTTTCTCAGACATGTTGTTTATCCCCCTTCTCTTCACCCTTAGCAGCTACATCATGTTTTGAAGAATAATCACGTTTACGTGGTTTAATTAATGAAACATCAACGTCTTCGTAATGGAATGCTGGTGCATTTCCTTCTCCTTCAAATTTTGCCATAGTAGTTTTTAAGAAGTTTGCATCATCACGATTTGGGAATTCAGGTTTGTAATGCGCCCCGCGGCTCTCATTACGGTTATATGCGCCAATTGTAATAACACGTGCTAACTCAAACATATTTGCAAGTTGACGTGTAAATGAAGCACCTTGGTTACTCCATCTCGCTGTATCGTTAATGTTAATACGTTTGTAACGATCCATTAACTCTTCAATTTTCGCATCTGTTTCTAATAACTTTTTATTTTCACGAACTACTGTAACGTTATCTGTCATCCATTCTCCAAGCTCTTTATGAAGAACATATGCATTTTCATTACCATCCATCGTTAAAATATTGTTAAATTTCTCTGTTTCGATTAATTCATTTTGCTCATATACAGTAGATGAAACAGCATCTGATGATTTAGAAAGACCTTTCATATATTCAATTGCGTTTGGCCCTGCTACCATACCACCGTAAATTGCTGATAATAGTGAGTTTGCACCAAGGCGGTTACCACCGTGCATAGAATAATCACACTCACCTGCTGCAAATAAACCTGGAATACTCGTCATTTGCTTATAGTCAACCCATAGTCCACCCATTGAATAGTGAACAGCTGGGAAGATTTTCATTGGTAGTTTACGAGGATCATCCCCTGTAAATTTCTCATAGATTTCAATAATTCCACCAAGTTTAATATCTAGTTCTTTCGGATCTTTATGAGAAAGATCTAAGTACACCATGTTTTCACCGTTAATACCTAGTTTTTGCTCTACGCAAACATCAAAGATTTCACGCGTTGCGATATCACGAGGTACAAGGTTTCCGTAAGCCGGATATTTTTCTTCTAAGAAGTACCATGGTTTACCATCTTTATATGTCCAAACACGTCCACCTTCACCACGTGCAGATTCACTCATAAGACGTAATTTATCGTCTCCAGGAATTGCCGTTGGGTGAATTTGAATGAACTCACCATTTGCATAATATGCACCTTGTTGATATACAGCAGAAGCTGCTGTGCCTGTATTAATAATGGAGTTTGTTGATTTTCCGAAAATGATACCAGGGCCCCCTGTTGCCATAATCACGGCATCAGCTCCGAAACTTTTAATCTCCATAGTTTGTAAGTCTTGTGCAACGATTCCTCGGCACACACCTTCATCATCAACAACAGCTCGTAAGAAATCCCAGCCTTCATATTTCGTTACAAGTCCTGCTACTTCGTGACGACGTACTTGCTCATCTAATGCGTAAAGTAATTGCTGTCCAGTTGTTGCACCAGCAAATGCTGTACGGTGATGTTGCGTTCCACCAAATCGACGGAAATCAAGAAGTCCTTCTTCCGTACGGTTGAACATAACACCCATACGGTCCATTAAATGAATGATACCAGGTGCTGCTTCACACATTGCTTTAACTGGTGGTTGGTTCGCTAAGAAGTCCCCACCATAAATTGTATCGTCAAAGTGGATCCATGGAGAATCCCCTTCACCTTTCGTATTTACGGCACCGTTAATTCCGCCCTGAGCACATACAGAATGTGAACGTTTTACTGGTACTAAAGAAAACAGTTCAACATTTACTCCTGCTTCTGCCGCTTTAATCGTTGCCATTAAGCCAGCCAAGCCACCGCCGACTACTATAAGTTTCCCTTTCATGCTCTCCCACTCCTTACTGATTTGCTAGCTGTGGATCGATGAACGCTAATAATGCACTCACACCTACATAAGATAGACCTAAGAAAATAGCTAATGTTACATAAGTAGAGATTCTTTGTGAACGTGGAGATACTGTAATTCCCCAGCTGATGCAGAATGTCCATAGTCCATTTGCAAAGTGGAAAATTGTTGAAACAACACCAACTAAGTAGAATGCAAACATAGCTGGATTGTTTAAAATATCTGCCATCATATCATAGTTTACCTCTTTACCTAACATTGCTTGAATACGAGTTTCCCAGACGTGCCAAGAAATGAAAATCAGCGTAACGATACCTGAAATTCTTTGGAAAACGAACATCCAGTTACGGAAATAACCGTAAGAAACCGCATTGTTCTTAGCTGTAAATGCAATATATAAGCCATATATAGCATGGTACAGTATCGGTAAAAAGATGATGAAAATTTCTAGCGCATACCGGAATGGAAGGAGCTCCATAAAGCCTGCAGCTTTGTTAAAAGCCTCTGCTCCTCTTGTTGCAAAGTTGTTTACAATTAGATGTTGCGTCAAAAAGACACCAACCGGGATGACCCCCATTAATGAGTGCCACTTACGAAACGTATACTCGCGGCCTTTCATGTCCCCATTACCCCCTTGAATGTTTGACTGCTGTTTTCAGATTAATTTATAACAATAATGTTTTTTCACTATTGGCATAAGAAAAACTGAAAAAATTATTCGAAATATTTCAGCATAATTTGATAACAAGTTCATTTTACCCCTATTTTTGTCGAAGCGTCAAGAAAACGTATACATAATTTGCATATAATTTGGCAATTCTTTTTTTCTTCTTAGATATTCAGATTTCCCTAAAGAAAAATCTGTTTTTATAAATGAAAAATGTTATATAATAATCCCTATAGAAAGAGGGGAATATTGTGAGTAAAAATACAATCGATATAACATCTTTAGAAGATGTTTCATTGAACGCCTTCGCTTATGAATTGCTACGTGAAGAATTACTACCTGATTTAATCGGCAACGATTTAGATGGTATTTTATACTGGTCTGGTAGAAACCTTGCAAGAAAATATCCGCTAGAAACAATTGAAGAAGTCATTCAGTTCTTTGAAAAAGCTGGCTGGGGCACTTTAAGCATTATTGAACATAAGCGTCGTGAAATGCAGTTCCAACTTAAAGGCACACTCATTGCAGAACGTCAAAAACAAAAACGACATTCTTCTTATCAACTAGAAGCTGGATTCATCGCTGAACAAATTCAAAAGCAACGGAACGTCGTTGCAGAGTCATACGAAGAAAAGAAAAAACGTTCTGACTCTATTACATTTCTTGTAAAATGGGATATAAAAGATCTCATTGAAGTGTAAGCATTACCTACAGTCAACTAGACATATCAGTTTAGTTGACTTTTTTGTATTTTCATTTAGATTCATTTATTTTAAATCTTCAGAAATTATACCAAAAAACAGAAGACGTTGTAAACTACAACGTCTTCTTATCTGTTAAATACGTATAAATCGTCTCCGCGACATTTTTCGGCATACCCGCTTCGACAAATTCCTCTATAGAAGCTTCTTTCATCTTCTTTAATGAACCAAAATGTTTTAACAATACCTTTTTCCGTTTATCACCTATTCCTGGAATGTCATCCAATGCTGATTGAATGACAGATTTCCCATGTAATTGACGATGGAATGTAATCGCAAATCGATGCACCTCATCTTGAATACGCTGCAATAAATAAAATTCTTGGCTATTTCTCTCAAGCATCACAGGTTCCGGTGGGTCCCCAATAATTAAATGGGAGGTTTTATGTTTATCATCTTTCACAAGACCTGCCATCGGAATATATAATCCGAGCTCATTCTCTAGAATATCACTTGCAGCCGCTAGATGGCCTTTTCCTCCATCAATAATAATCAAATCAGGTAAAGGTGAATTTTCTTTAAGGGCCCTTGTATAACGGCGCCTCACAACTTCTCTCATAGACTCATAATCGTCTGGTCCTTGAACCGTTTTAATTTTATATTTTCGATACTCTTTCTTCGCCGGTTTCCCATCGATAAAAGCAATCATTGCAGAAACAGGATTTGTTCCTTGAATATTTGAGTTATCAAACGCTTCAATACGATACGGCGTTTCAATCCCAAGCTGCTTCCCTAAATGATCTACTGCTTTAATCGTTCGTTCTTCATCACGTTCAATTAAGTAAAACTTCTCTTCAAGAGCAATTTTCGCGTTTTTATTTGCTAATTCTACAAGGTCTTTTTTCTTACCACGTTTCGGCTGTGTCGCTTCTACTTCTAAAAAGCGCTCTACTAATTCCGAGTCTATACTTCCTGGAACGACAATTTCCTTCGGCTTAAAATGACTACTGTTTTCATAAAATTGGCCGATAAACGTTAAAAAGCCCTCTTCTGGTTCATCGTAAATTGGAAACATAGAAACATCACGTTCAATTAGCTTTCCTTTTCGAACGAAGAAAACTTGAACACACATCCATCCTTTATCCACTGCATATCCAAACACATCACGATCCACTAAGTCACTCATAATCATCTTTTGTTTTTCCATAATCGCATCAATATGAGCAATTTGATCACGCAACTCTTTTGCACGTTCAAACTCTAGTTTCTCTGAGGCCTCATACATTTTTACTTCTAATTCTGAACGAACTTCTTTATGTCCACCATTTAAAAACTTAATAATTTCATCTACAATTTCTTTATTTTGTTCTTCCGTCACTTCTTTCACACACGGCGCTAAGCATTGACCCATATGATAATACAAACAAACTTTATCTGGCATATTCGTACATTTCCGAAGTGGATACATATGATCTAGCAGTTTTTTCGTTTCATGAGCAGATTGTGCATTTGGATAAGGACCAAAATACTTTCCTTTATCCTTTTTTACATTTCGAGTAATGAGTAAGCGCGGTTGCTTCTCCGCCGTAATTTTAATAAAAGGATATGTTTTATCATCTTTTAATTGAATATTATATTTCGGATCATATTTTTTAATTAGATTTAACTCTAAAATAAGTGCTTCTAAATTCGAAGAGGTTACGATATATTCAAAATCAACAATTTCTCCTACAAGCCGCAGTGTTTTCCCATCATGTGAACCAGTAAAGTACGAGCGCACACGATTTTTAAGCACTTTTGCCTTTCCAACATATATAACCGTTCCTTGCTTATCTTTCATCAAATAACAACCAGGTTGATCTGGTAAAATAGCCAACTTCTCTTTCAAATGTTCGTGCACTCGTCTCCCTCCATTTCTACATACTTAGCATTTTTATTTTCCCTTGAAAACATACTATGCTCAAACACCCAACATACGTTCTTTTATTGTAACGGAAAGACTGTAAAAAAGAAAATAAAAAAAGCTACCAACTGGTAGCTTTTTTATTTTAGAAATGTTTAGAAACTAATTCTACTAACGCTTCTTTCGGTTTGTAACCTAACGTTTGATCAACTACTTTACCGTCTTTTAATACGAAAAGAGCTGGAATGCTCATTACTTCGAATTGACGAGCAGTTTCTTGGTTCTCATCAACATCTACTTTTACTACTTTTACTTTTTCGCCTAGTTCTGCATCGATTTCCTCTAATACAGGAGCGATCATTTTACAAGGTCCACACCAAGGTGCCCAGAAATCTAATAATACAACACCTTCGCTAGTTTCAGCTGCGAAGCTTTGGTCATTTGCGTTTACAATTGCCATTTTATTTCCTCCTTCAAGTATATTCTACCAAGAGTATATCATTAACTTATATACGTGGCGAATAATATGTATCGTTATGTATTGTAACAAAAAAATGTTCCTTTATACTATATAAAAATATGGATTAAATACTAAAAAGATGAGAGACAGGGGATCTCTCACCTTTTTCTATATATAGGGGTACTTCACTTGGAACTCAAGGGTACTTAAATCATGAATGTACTTTTAACTTTTTAAACTCTTCTGTTAAAAGAGGTACAACTTCGAACAAGTCACCAACAATACCGTAGTCAGCTACTTTGAAGATACTTGCTTCTGGATCTTTATTAATCGCAACGATTATTTTTGAGTTAGACATACCTGCTAAATGCTGAATCGCACCAGAAATACCACATGCAATGTATAAGTCTGGCGTAACAACTTTACCAGTTTGACCAATTTGTAATGAGTACTCACAGTATTCAGCGTCACAAGCACCACGAGATGCCCCAACAGCGCCGCCTAGTACGTCAGCTAACTCTTTTAATGGTTTAAATCCTTCTTCACTCTTCACACCGCGTCCGCCAGCGATAATAACTTTCGCTTCAGAAAGATCCACACCTTCTGCTGTTTTACGGACAACATCTTGAATAATTGTACGTAAATCTTTCACATCAACTGTAATAGAAGATACGTCACCGCTGCGAGACTCATCTTTTTCCAGAGTTGCAATGTTATTTGGACGCACTGTCGCAAATAAGATGCCGTCTGTTACAATCTTCTTCTCGAATGCTTTACCAGAGTAAATTGGACGAGTGAAGATAACATTTCCACCTTCAACCTCTAAAGCAGTTACGTCAGAAACTAAACCAGCTTCAAGCTTCGCTGCTAATTTTGGTGATAAATCTTTACCAAGTGCCGTATGTCCAAAGACAATACCTTCTGGATTTTCTTCAGCATGTACAGCTAAAAACGCTTGTGCATAACCATCAGATGTATATGATTTTAATTTATCATTTTCAACTGTCACAACGCGATCTGCACCGTAATGAATCAATTCATTTGCAAAAGAGGCAACGCTGTCTCCAATTAGAAGACCTACTACTTCACCGCCTTCTGCAATTGTTTTTGCTGCTGCTACCGCTTCAAACGAAACGTTACGTAGCGATCCATCACGAACTTCACCCATTACTAATACTTTACGAGCCATAGATTTTCCCTCCTGCATATATAATTTCGTATTTTATTAGATTACTTTCGCTTCTGTATGGAGCAACGATACAAGTTCTTTTACTTGATCTTGCAGCTCGCCTTGTAACACTTTTCCTGCATCTTTCTTAGGAGGCAAATAGATTTCAATTGTTTTTGTCTTTGCTTCCACATCATCTTCTTCTAAATCTAAATCATCTAATTCTAATTCTTCTAGTGGCTTTTTCTTCGCTTTCATAATACCTGGAAGCGATGGGTAACGAGGTTCATTTAAACCTTGCTGTGCTGTTACTAAAACTGGTAATGCAGTTGCAATCACTTCTGTATCACCTTCAACATCACGCTCAATCTTCACATTTGTACCGTCAATTTCAAGTTTTGTAATTGTCGTTACATATGGAATATTTAACGCTTCAGCTACGCGTGGCCCTACTTGTCCAGATGCACCATCAATTGCAACGTTTCCGCCTAAAATTAAATCTGCATCTTTATCTTTTAAATACTCAGCAAGTACTTTTGCTGTCGTGAACTGGTCACCATTTTCTACATCATCTTCAATATTAATTAATACCGCTTTATCACAGCCCATTGCTAATGCAGTACGAAGTTCTTTCTCACTATCTTCGCCACCGACTGTTACAACTGTAACTTCTCCACCTTGTGCATCTCTTACTTGAATTGCTTCTTCAATTGCATATTCATCGTAAGGGTTGATGATGAATTCCGCTTCGCCATCGTAAATTGCACCGTTTTTAATTACGATTTTTTCTTCTGTATCAAATGTTCGTTTCATGAGTACGTAGATGTTCATTCCATTTACCCCCTTGTTTTTCAGAAAGATTCTATCAATTTTAATTTTCTGTTAATTTATATTAAAAAATAATTGAACTACCTGCCACTAAATGAAGGTTTACGCTTTTCTAAAAATGCTGCTACACCTTCTCTTCCATCTTCACTCGTAAATACTTCACCAAAAATTTGTGATTCACGTTGTACACCTTCATAGTAATGAGACGATTTTGTCGTTTGCAATAACTCTAGTACAGCACGAGTTGTTGCTGGACTTTTTCCAGCAATTTGTTTTGCAACTTTAAGCGTATCATCTAAAAATGATTCTTCAGAGAACAATCCGTTAACAAGTCCCCACTTTAATGCTTCTGCACCAGTAATTGGTGTACTTGTTAACATCATTTCACAAGCTTTCGCTTTCCCAACATAACGTGGTAAGCGCTGTGTACCTGCAAAGCCAGGAATTAATCCAAGTGTTAATTCAGGTAAACCAAGTTTTGCACTTTCAGTTGCAAAGCGCATGTGGCAAGACATAGCAAACTCAAGGCCGCCGCCCAGTGCCGCTCCATGAATTGCCGCAATAACTGGTTTTGAACATTTTTCAACACACTCAAACGTAACTTGTCCAAGCTGTGCTAATTCTGTTGCTTGCTTCGCTTCAGTAACAGATGTAAATTCTTTAATATCTGCTCCTGCTGAGAAGAAACGTCCTTCACCGTGAATAACAACAACACGAATGTTATCATCCTTTTCCACTTGATCAATTAATTCAGTAACGTCATGCATAACTTGTGAAGACATCGCATTCGCTGGTGCGTGATTTAACGTCGCCACCGCGATATGATCTTCAACTCTTACAGATAGGAATTTCAACATGATCCCTCCCATTATTGACGATAACCACAAGCTGCAATAAGTAGCCCGTGTACCGTTTTTGAAAGTGCGACCAGATCATACTTATGATCGCTCATTACCCAATTGGTCACAACTTCATCTACTGTTCCAAAGATCATTTGTCTTGCCACGCGAACATTTAAATCTGCTTGAAATTCACCTTGTTTTATACCAGTCTCTAAAATCTCATCCATAACTTGTAAGTAGCCTTTTAATACTTCATTTATTTTAAGGCGCAAGTCTTGATTGGACTGCCTTAGCTCTAATTGCGTAACGATAGCAAGCGGATCATTTTGCGACAACAGCAAGAAGTGCGTTTCTACCAACATGAATAACTTCGATACAGCGCTTTCAATTCCTGCTGTTTTTTGACGAATTGTTTCGACAAATTCTCCCATCTTCTCTTGGAATAAGGATATTAATATATCTTCTTTATTTTTAAAATATAAATAAATCGTGCCATCAGCTACCCCAGCTTGCTTTGCGATTTTAGAAACTTGCGCTTGGTGGTACCCATTCTCCGCAATCACAATGACTGCCGCATCAATAATTTGATTGTATTTCGGTCTATTTTTCTTCACTTTACTGTCCCCTTCAAGAAGATGACTGAATGAATAGTCATTCATATTCTTATAATACTGACTATTTAGAAAAGTGTCAATCCTATTTTTTCAAAAAGAAAGGGCCTTAGCCCGTTTGCTCATCCTCATTCTTTCTCTTCTCTTCATCTATTAGAACACGGCGCAAAATTTTCCCTACTGTCGTTTTCGGCAATTCATCTCTAAACTCATATACTTTCGGAACTTTATAAGCCGCTAAATATTTACGTGCAAACTGATTTAATTCTTCCTCAGAGCATTCCGTACCTTCTTTTAACACAACAAATGCTTTAACTGTCTCTCCTCGGTACGGATCTGGAACTCCAATTGTCACTACTTCTTGCACTTTTTCATGCTCATATAATACTTCTTCAACTTCACGAGGATACACATTAAATCCACTCGCGACAATCATATCTTTCTTGCGATCTTTTACATAGAAGAATCCATCTTCATCCATGTAGCCAACATCACCTGTATGGAGCCAGCCATCTTGCAATACAGCCGCTGTTTCCTCTGGCTTATTCCAATATCCTTTCATAATTTGAGGGCCTTTCACTACAATTTCACCTATTTCTCCTGGCGGTAATGCCTCACCAGTTTCAAGCGACATAATGATTGCTTCTGTATCTGGCCACGGAACTCCGATGCTACCTGGCACTCGCTTTTCCCATAAAAAATTACTATGTGTAACCGGAGAGGATTCTGTTAAACCATATCCCTCTACTAGTTTACCACCTGTAACTTTTTCGAACTTTTCCTGTACTTCTACTGGCAGTGGTGCTGATCCACTAATACAAGCACGAATAGAAGAAATATCGTATTCTTTTAAAAGCGGACTATTTAAAAGAGCGATATAAATAGTTGGTGCCCCTGGAAACAATGTCACTTTATGCTTCTTAATCGCTTCAAAAACCATTTTCATATCAAACTTTGGAATAAGGACCATTTTGTATCCTTGCATAATACTTAAATTCATAACAGCTGTCATACCATAAACATGGAAAAATGGAAGAACCCCAAGAACGACTTCTTCTCCTTCTTTGCAATTATATAACCATTGAACTCCCATTAACGTGTTAGAGACGAGGTTTTTATGCGTTAACATAACTCCTTTCGGAAATCCGGTTGTTCCTCCTGTGTACTGTAAAAGAGCTAGATCATTTTCAGGATCACAAGGCACCTCAACATTCGTATTCACTTCTTTTTCTACTGAATTCCAAAGATGAATCGTTTCACTCTCTGATACTTTCACAACTAAATTCGACTGTTTTTTCTGCACAAATGGATACAATAGATTTTTAGGGAATGGTAAAAAGTCTGCAATACGAGTTACGATAATATGCTCAATTTTTGTAGCAGATTGAACATTCGTTACTCTTGGAAACACTAAATCGAGACAAAGAATTACTTTTGCTCCCGAGTCATGAAGCTGATATTCTAATTCCCTTTCTGTATACAGTGGATTGGTTTGTACTACGATACCTCCCGCAAGTAATGTACCGTAATAACCAATTACAGCTTGCGGACAATTCGGCAACATAATAGCAACTCGATCACCCTTTTCCACACCGAGTTTTTGAAGATAATTTGCAAACCGCTTCACCTTATCATGGAAGTCCGAAAACGTAATATCCTTCCCTAAAAAGTGAAGCGCTTTCTTTTCTGGGTAGCGAGAAGCCATCTGTTCTACATATCTATGAAGCGGCTGAATATCATAAGAAATCGTACTCGGAATTTCCTCTGGATAACTTTTCAACCATGGTTTTTCCACCTTCATTCCCCCTTCAAATACATAAAAAATAAATGAATGTTCATTCATGATGGTTATTTTCATTATATTATAGTCACCATAACGTTACAATCATAATATTCTGACTTTTATATAACTATGCTTTACTTCATTAACTTCTTATTATATGTAGAAACTCTCTTAATCTTAAAAGAGTAAGAGAGTTTGTCATTAACTTAATCTTATAATTGTTAATACCGCTCCTGGGGTAGTTGTTGATAATGTCGCAACAGCTAACAAACCAAATAATTGCAAACTAATTGCACTCCCCGCCGCAAGAGTCGTAATAATTGTCGCACTAAATGATGTCGTTGCTAATGCAGGAGAATTAATAGTCCCAGCAAGCGGTGCCCCATTAATTGTAATTCGTGAACTAACTAATAATGAAGCCGTTATATTAATTGAATATGAAATATAATAATTACCAGCATTTGCAACCGTAAATACTGTGTTCCCCCCAGACACCGTAATACCTGGACCAATATTCTGATTGTTTGGAAGCGGGACATTTGTTCCACCTAGTAGTACCGATATTGCTGTACCCGACGTATTATTTGCAAATGCGTATGTTGCCGTTATACTTGTGCCTGTTGCTCCTGTTGGGCCTGTTGCTCCTGTTGCTCCTGTTGGACCCGTTGCCCCTGTTATTCCTGTCGCTCCCGTTGGGCCTGTTGCTCCTGTTATTCCTGTCGCTCCTGTTGGACCCGTTGCCCCTGTATCGCCTGTTACTCCCGTCGCTCCCGTTGGGCCTGTTGCTCCTGTTGGGCCTGTTGCTCCTGTTGGACCCGTTGCCCCTGTTATTCCTGTCGCTCCCGTTGGGCCTGTTGCTCCTGTTGGGCCTGTTGCTCCTGTTGGACCCGTTGCCCCTGTTGGACCCGTTGCCCCTGTATCGCCTGTTACTCCCGTCGCTCCCGTTGGGCCTGTTGCTCCTGTTATTCCTGTTGGACCCGTTGCCCCTGTATCGCCTGTTACTCCCGTCGCTCCCGTTGGGCCTGTTGCTCCCGTCGCTCCCGTTGGACCTGTGTCGCCTGTTACTCCCGTTGCTCCCGTTGGACCTGTTGCTCCCGTTGGACCTGTGTCGCCTGTTACTCCTGTCGCCCCCGTTGGGCCTGTGCCACCTGTTGCCCCCGTCGGACCGGTTGGACCAACCTTAGGAACTGTCCCATCGCAACTAAAACAGCATGAATCAACATGTACACCATTTTGATTATTACACCCACAATATCCATTTACGTTATTGCTCCATGAAGACATGTTGATCACTTCCTTTACATGCAATCTTTTAAGTACAATCACCGAGTTAGAAAACATCTATCTAAATAACAAAGAAATACTTTACCTATTAGGGATAAACACAGGTTTATTCCATACATTCTAGTAATTATTACATGCGATTCTCACTCCTTTTGCTTGTACTTTCGCCCCATCTCCACAGATTATTAACCATACACATTACACTTTCGTACAGCCAAGTTCCCATTTAAACTTTTCACATTCGCCAATCTTTTTAGTAAAGAGACTTACTCTCCATAAAGTGAAACTTTAATCAGCCCGACTCCCACCTAACTTCTTTGCTCCATCCAAATTTTGAGATGTGAATCTTACAGCCGGGCAAATAACGGGATAAATAACGACTATAATATATAAAAATTCATATAATTTGTTATTTTTCGTCAAAATTTTAAAAATATATTGACACTTAAAATACCCTCATAGTATGATTTGGGTGTTGTAATTGATAACCATTTTCACTTATGGTGCTAGTTACAAAAAACACTTAATTTGGGGGCAGAAGATGAAGAAAATTCTCAGTATTTTCATAGTAGTTCTTCTATTCGCTGTTGGATGCGGACAGCAAAAAGAGGAGAAAAAAGAAACAAAAGCGGACAATAAAAATCAAGCTATAACAATTAAACACGCTGAAGGGGAAACGAAGTTAGATAAACCAGCGAAAAAAGTAGTTGTACTTGAGTGGGTATATTCAGAAGACTTATTAGCACTTGGTGTTCAGCCAGTAGGGATGGCAGACATTAAGAATTATAATAAATGGGTAAATACAAAAACAAAACCAAGTAAAGATGTTGTAGATGTAGGGACACGTCAACAACCAAACTTAGAAGAAATTAGCCGTTTAAAACCAGACTTAATTATCACAGCTTCATTCCGTGGTAAAGCAATTAAAAATGAATTAGAGCAAATTGCACCAACAGTTATGTTTGATCCATCAACAAGCAATAACGATCACTTTGCTGAAATGACAGAAACATTTAAACAAATTGCAAAAGCAGTTGGAAAAGAAGAAGAAGGTAAAAAAGTATTAGCTGATATGGATAAAGCATTCGCTGATGCAAAAGCAAAAATTGAGAAAGCAGACTTAAAAGATAAAAACATCGCAATGGCACAAGCATTTACTGCTAAAAACGTACCAACATTCCGTATCTTAACTGACAATTCTTTAGCTTTACAAGTTACAAAAAAATTAGGTTTAACAAATACTTTTGAAGCAGGAAAATCTGAGCCAGATGGTTTCAAACAAACAACTGTAGAATCATTACAAAGTGTACAAGATTCAAACTTCATTTACATTGTAGCGGATGAAGATAACATTTTTGACACGCAACTAAAAGGCAACCCTGCTTGGGAAGAATTAAAGTTCAAAAAAGAAAACAAAATGTATAAATTAAAAGGCGACACTTGGATTTTCGGTGGTCCTGAGTCTGCAACATCTTTAGCAACACAAGTAGCAGATGTAATGACAGCGAAGAAGTGATTACACAATGAATAGCTTACAACATACACTTCGAGCAAGTCTTGTATTCGGAGGAGGAGCAGCTCTCTTGCTCCTCCTTTTCTTTATTCATATCGGACAAGGTCAAGCAAACATTTCCTATAGTATGATTATTGATGCTCTTATCTCACCGAACCAATCGCTAGAACATCAAACTTTAATCATGCTTCGATTACCTAGAGCCGTAATTGCCATTTTAGCTGGAGGCGCTCTTGCTGCATCAGGGGTTATTTTACAAACGTTAACGAAAAATCCACTTGCTGAATCCAGTACAATGGGTATTCACTCTGGCGCATATTTCTTTCTAGTAGCGGCTACAATTTTCTTACCGAAAGGTTTACAAATTAATTCTCTTCTGTTCACATTTATCGGCGGTGCTATTACTGCTTTATTTGTATACCGTATTTCTGGTGGAAAAAAGGGAACCCCACTCAGAATGGCATTAGCTGGTATGGTCGTTACATTAATGCTCTCTGCCTTTACCGGAACGATGCAGCTTTTCTATGAAAATGAAACAGCTGGTTTATTTTTATGGGGAGCTGGATCTCTTATTCAAAATAACTGGGATGGCGTTCAATTTGCTTTTCCATTTATCATTATTTCTTTCCTAGTTTTACTATTTATATCTCGTAAACTCAACATTCTCTTACTTGGTGATGATGTTGCTGTTTCTCTTGGTGAAAAAACAGCAGTAACACGTCTTATCGCCTTCATTGCTGCAATCTTTTTAACAGCAGTAATTGTTACTGTTGTTGGACCAATTGGATTTGTCGGCTTAGTTGCACCTCATTTAATGCGCCTTATCGGATACCGTCAACACTTTACTCTTCTTCTCTCTTCTTTCTTATGGGGGGCAGTATTATTGCTTGGAGCAGATGTTGTCGGTAGATTAATAGATCCAACCGGTGCAGAACTTCCTGTTGGGGCAGTCACAGCAATGATTGGATCTCCTTGGCTTATTTACTTAGTTTATCGAATGATGAAGTCGAAACAATATATGAATGATAACGGTGCGAATGCAGCTGGAGCTAGTTCCCGCTATTACTCTTATAAAAAGGTAATCATTATATCTATCACACTTTGTATTGTGACGATTGCTCTTGGTGTTACAATCGGTAGTAACACTTATATCGAAAGCATTACAAATGTTATATCAGGTCAATTAACACAATTTGACAAAAACATGATGATGAATCTTCGATTACCAAGAATGCTCGTTGCCGCTATTGCTGGTGCATGCCTTGCAATAAGTGGGCTTGTTTTCCAAGGTATATTACGAAACCCACTTGCCGATCCTTCTATTATTGGTATTTCATCGGGAGCTGGTGTCGGTGCTTTAACTGTTATGTATGTCTTTCCTGCACTTCCTGGTTTCTTCCTACCAATTGGTGCATTTATTGGTGGACTACTTGCAGTAGGAATTGTCCTCTTCTTCTCATGGAAATCAGGGTTTAGCCCCACAGCTCTTGCTTTAATAGGGATTGGTATTTCTGCACTTGGCTCAGCAATTATTCAAATCTTTATCGTTAGAGCCAATTTGAATGTTGCCGCTGCTTTAACATGGTTATCTGGCAGTACGTATGCAAGAGGGTGGAATCACTTAGAAAATATCATTCTATATCCATCTCTAATTCTTGTATTAATTATCTTTTTCTTAATAAAACAACTTGACGTTCTCGTACTGGGAGACGATTTAGCAACTGGACTTGGGCAACCAGTAAATAAAACACGTCTTGCTCTAATTGTGCTAGCGACACTACTTGCATCAGTAAATATCGCTGCTGTCGGTACAATTGCCTTTTTAGGCCTTGTCGCACCTCACTTAGCAAGAATTGTTGTTGGTATGAACCATCAAAGACTATTCGTTTGTTCAGCACTATTTGGAGCAATCCTCCTTTCTGTTGCTGACTTACTTGGACGTACAATCGCATATCCGAAAGAAATCCCTTCTGGCCTTGTCGTCGCTGTACTTGGAGCGCCTTATTTCTTATGGTTGATGAGGAAGAGTGGGAAGAAGGTTAATTAAAAGACGGCTTCGTTTTAGAAGCCTCCTTTTTATATACTAAATAAAGTGAAACTTTAATTAGTGGGGGGGTTCTTCATCCCCACTGATTATTAACCCAAACCAATTGGGCTTTTATGAGCAGTGGATCTCCCACCCAACTTCTTTGCTCCAGCCGAATCTTGAGGTGGGAATTTTACTGCAGGTGAATAGCGGGATAAATTACTCTGATCTCACTAATTTCACAGATTTAGTCCCTCCCATAAACTCATGATGTACAGTTAATGTGTTCTCCTCGAGTTTCAAATCAACCTTCTGTTTTCTTTCTCCCATTAAAAATACAAGCTCTATGGAAATAATCCCTTGGTCCACACTTAATATTCGAAAGTCTCCTATAGTAGTCCCTTTCCCAAAAATATTATGTTCCATAAATTCTCCGCCTGTTTTCTCACTATTAATAGATTCTATTTCCAACCCAACTGGCCTGTCTGTACTTTCTGATGACATCCAAGACCCCTTTAACTTTCCAATATCAGCCTCTTTTTTCTTTTCATTTTTTAACTCTTCCTCTTTTTTCTTAACTTCTGCTTGTTGAGTTAGTAAGCCATCTATTTGCTTATTCAGCTCTTCGGCCCGTTGATTTTCCGAAATAAATTGTTGATTTTGGCCAGTATCGTTAACAATTTTATTTACTATCCCTTTAGCCTCTTCATACTTTTTATCATTCTTTAACTTCTCTGCCTTTTCCAATTGACCTATATATTGACCTTTTAACTCTTTATGCTCTATGAGCGAATCTTTTTGTTCTTTCGCTTGACTTTGAAGGATTGCGGAACCATCTTTCATCTTTTCTACTTCTTGAAACAAACCTATTGCTTGTTCTATATTTCCACTCGATTTCTCTTTTATCGAACTTATCATCTTAGTAGTTTGGTCTTTTAATACCTTTGCTTCTTTATCATCCTTTTTCTCTTCTAATGCTAGCTCAAATGATGCTACTGCCGTGTCATATTCTTTACTCGCTAACGCCAATTTCCCTTGATCCATTGCTTTTTTATAGGTTTCATTGCTACATCCTACCATTAAAAATAAAATTATGATTCCTAAAATCAATCTTTTCATAATATCCCCCTAAATTAATATAATTCTATATACACTCAATAGTATCATAAAATTTATATATAAAATTTTAAATACCATCATTAAAACATAAAGGGAACTTGTCATTTCTTCTCGAACTTAATCTATGAACATAAGTAGAGGGGGATAACAATAATGTACCAAACAATTGAAGGCTTCTTGCAATCATGGACATACGAAGCAGAGTCTACTCAGAAAATGCTTGATTCATTAACCGATGCATCTTTATCACAGGAAATTGCACCTGAACATTGGACGTTAGGTAGAGTTGCTTGGCACATCGTGACGGCAATTCCTGTTATACTATCTGGCACAGGGCTAAAGTTGGAAGGAGAATCGAAAGATTATCCTGTTCCAACTTCTGCAAAAACAATTGCAGATGAATACCGTAAAGTAAACGCGGCTTTTGTTGAAACACTTCAAAGTAAATGGACTGATAAAGACTTAGCTACTATTAATGACTTCTTTGGTCGCCCTATGCCGAATTCTATATTTTTAATGACACTCATTAATCATCAAAATCACCACCGCGGACAAATGACGGTTTTAATGCGACAAGCTGGCTTAACAGTTCCTGGCGTATATGGCCCCGCAAAAGAAGAATGGGCTGCGGCTGGAATGGAAGCTCCTAAAATGTAACGACAAAAAAGACAAGATGTTTACATATCTTGTCTTTTTCTGTAACTTGTTTCATGTGAAACTATTTTTTAAAAATGGTTGTTTTATGGAAAAGATAGGTTAAAATGAATACATATTACGAAGAGGAGTAACCAAATTGAATACAAAAAATAAAAAAATAGCTATGGGAACTATTTTACTAACTTCTCTTATTGGAGTTATTAGTGTATCTCTTTATTTCACCTATTATGGTACCCCTTGGGGAAAACAAGTAGCAATTACGGAATCAAAAGAATATATTACAAAATATTTTAATCTAGATGCAGAAGTCAAAAACACTTCTTACGATGCTAAAATGAATAGCTATGCAATCTCCTTTGAAACAAGTACCGACGGCGAGTTTACTATCGAATATAAAAGTCCTAATAACTTTAACATTTCTCCAGAAGTGCAAAAGTATTTAAGCACACACTCTAAATTTACAGAGTAGTAACGAAGCGTACATATACAAAAAAGAGTTGGTGTAACGCCAACTCTTTTTTGTATATTCTTATCATACAGTTATATCTTCCTTCTCTATATTTTTAATGCCGTAATATGCAATCACAACTCCAATTGCTGCAAGTGCTAGTTGAAGGGGAAGAAAAGTTGCTGTAGAAAACGCTGGGTTGGTATTCATTGCAATTGATACAACGATAAGAGACGAAACAATTGTAGCTGGCACTGAACGTTTACGCATTCCGAAATATATTGGGATTAAACTTATTCCCGCAGTGGCAATGGCTAAAGGAACCAGTTTTATTCCTTCTTGCGTCAATTGCTCTACTGTAAATGGATTAGGAAGAATTGAAAAATAGCTATCTATCCCAAAGAAAACTCCTACTACTAAAATGTTAGATACAATAACTGTTATAAATGTTAATGTTGCTGTAATAACCAACTTACTAATCATCATTTTCTTCCGATTAATAGGATAAGAAAACATAAGTAGTATTGTTTTGTTTTTATATTCACCAATTATTAACCTTGCGATTAACACACTACCAAAAATAATAAATGTTGCTCTTACTAATGTACTAGCCGTTAACAACATCATCTGTGGATCCCTTATTTCCGGATCCCCTTCTACTTGAGCAACGATGCTCGTAAAGATCATTAATGCCAGTATAGCGATATTTGCAATAATCGCTCTCCTTACATACCATCCAAGCTTAAACTTCTTCATTTCTAGCTTCATAAGACGTAGCATGATAGTCCTCCTTTCATTTATATTTTAATCGATATAAATTACCCCTGTCTTACTTAAAATCTCCACTTTGTTTTTTGCATCACCAATGGTTCCTACTTTTATTTTTTCTGTACTTTTATCTTTCTTAAATCCTTTTAAATCCACTATTACGTCAGCCGAATTACTTTTAGCCATAAGCTTCAATGATGCCGGGACACCTTTATATCGTACGCCAATATCCCCTGATTTTGTTTCTACAAATAATGATTTTCCTTCTGTCATATCTTTCAGTAATACTTCCCCAGATGTTGAAGTGATGTTCATATTTTCGTTTTTTACATTTTTTACATAATTATCACCAGTAGTGGAAGTTATATTTACTTCTTGTAATGAACCATCTTTTAACATTAAATCTCCACTTTCGGATGTAAATTCACCCTTCTCTGCCGATAGTCCTGTAATCATTCCATCTCCAGATTTTCCTCTTGTCACGATGCTTTTTACTACTATATCGTTTATTTTCACATCACCCGATTTATTATTTAATACAATTTTATCTATTTCTTTCTTCGGAATAGCTATAGATATACTATTTTTCTTCCTAAACGTAAAACCATAAAAAAATCTGTTCACCTTTTGTTTTTGCTTAATCACAAGTTTATTTTCATCATTTTCTATTTTGACGGGATCTATCTCTTTATCTGCTTGTTCACCTTGAGCGGAAATTACTATTTTATTAGCGTCTGTACTTTTAAATTCAAGATTCCAGTTTTCAATGTCTACTTCTATTGCTTTTATATTATTTATCTCAAAAGACTTTTCTTTCTTAAAATCTTTCCCCTGAAATACCTTAATACCAAAAACTACACTAGCAATTGTAATGAATAATATTGCAATTACTATTATTTTTTTCACCATTTATACCCCAGTTCGTTGTTGTTTTAGGCTTACTTCACGCCACATCTATCTTGTCAATTTTACGAAACGATAGATAGCTAATGAAAATTCCTAATAAACAGAGCACGATTGGGATAGCTATAAAATCAAACATACTTACTTGACCGTTTCCAGGACCAAAGTTACCACTAATCAGCATACCAATTATTACTGCCGAAGTAATCGTTGTCGGTGTCGATTTCTTTCTCATTCCAAAAAACAAAGGAATTAAACTTATACCAGATATCATAAATGCACTTATAATAGTACCTGGAACGATAGCTATTATTTCACCTATCGTAGCTGGTGTTTCAATCAGTCCCATCATTGGACTCACAAAATATACGAGCAAACTAATAATGAAAGTCGCGATAATGGTACTCACAAAACAAAAACAAAAAACAATTGTTAATTTCGCACTCATTAGCATTTTCCTTTGAAGCGGATACATAAATGATAGTTGTATCGTTTTATTCTTATACTCATCAATTACTAAACGTGATAAAATGACCGAACTAAAAATAATGAATGTTATCCTAATAAAAATATTTACTAAAGCCATATTCTGTGTGAAGTCAGAGAAGAGCATGTCTTCCTCGGCTTTCATTCCCAATGCCATAAGGCTTACTGCAGCGAAAATTGCTATAATACAAATTGCTACACTTTTAAAGTAACTAGATAATTTATGTTTCTTCCATTCGAGCTTCATTAATTTAAACATATAAATTACGCCTCCATTCTTTATATACCTGTCTCTACGCTGCTAACATTCTAATTCCAGCAGTAACGAAGCTTAACATTCCTATCACTAGTACAATGAACAACCATTTCCGCTCTGGTTTTCTATAATATAAAATTCCACTTATTAGCATTACGATAAATCCACTTACCAGGTTCAGCCACAGTCCATTAAGCATGAATACCCTCTCCATCCATTACATTTAAGAAATATTCTTCTAAGGAACTATGTTTCTTATTAATACTTTCAATTTCCACATCGTTCATAATAAGTGCTTTTGAAATGGCCTGCTGAGACGCTGACGTATCATACACACGAATCATGGTTCCACTCATTATTTTGTAGTTTTTTATACCAAGTTTATCTTCTAAAATATAAGCTGCACGTTTCACATCAGGAACAGTGATTTCAATGTACTCTGTTTGTTTTCCGTTAATACTCTTCATTGAAACTTCTTTTATTAGTTTTCCATTTTGAATCACACCAATTGTATCCGCCATTAGTTCCATCTCACCTAAAATATGACTAGAAACTAATAATGTAATACCGTATTCTTTGCAGAGCATTTTAAATAAGTCTCGTAATTCTTTAATACCAATTGGATCTAAACCGTTAATTGGTTCATCTAAAATGAGCAATTCTGGCTTTGTCACGATTGCCCTTGCAATACCGAGTCGTTGTTTCATTCCTAATGAAAAATCTTTTACTTTTTTATTATCTATCCCTTGTAGTTTCACTAAATGTAAAGCATGGTCAATTGCATTTTTATCGTAGTAGCCCATATATTCACAATGCAGGTCTAAGTTTTCTTTCGCCGTTAATTTATCATAAAAGATTGGGTATTCAATAATTGTCCCCATTCTTTTTAATACTTCATAAGATGTATCTGTTAATTTCTCACCGAAGATTTCAATATCACCACTCGTCGGTTTTATTAAATTTGTAATCATTTTCATAATCGTTGTTTTACCAGCACCGTTTGGTCCTAAAAAACCGTAAATTTCTCCTTTTTTCACATGCATGTTAACACCGGAAATAACTTCTTTCCCTTTAAACACTTTCGTTAACTGGTTTGTTTTTAATATATATGTCATGTTACTTTCCCCTTTCGCAATACTCTATATTTCTATAATAGACAACGGAAATCTCTTTTTTCTTACCCGTTTCTTACAAATTCCTTACGCTGAAAAAAAGCTTGTAGAATCTACTGCTCTACAAGCTAAAATTGCATCTTTGTTAATACAATTGTAAAAATTGTTTTTTCATACGGTTTACTAGAGAGGTGAATTTTTCCGTCCATCGCTTCCACAAGCCGTTTCGTAATCGTTAATCCTAGACCGCTTCCTTGGTACAATCTATTTCTTGAATCTTCAAGTGTGTACATACGCTCAAATACTTTATCAATATGAGATTCATCAATCCCTTTTCCTTTATCCCATACGTCTATATACACACTCGTTTCATCATCTCTTAACGTCATACCAAGTGCCTTTCCATCGTCTCCATATGTAATCGCATTTGATATTAAATTATTCAATACCCTACCAAATACTTCTACATTTCCAAGTGCGTATATATTTCTTTCTGGTATATCAATATGAACCTGAAAACCTTTCGTCGTCACTAAATCATAAAAAGATAAAATCTTCTCGCGGCAAACTTCATTCATATTTACTTTTGTCATTTCAATTGCTTTGTCACCAGATTCTAATTTTGCCAAGTCAAAAAACTTATGAATTAACTCCATCACTTCTAGTGTTTTCGTATGCACTTTTTCAAGTAATATTTGCTGTTCTTCTTTACTTATCGTTTTATCCTTATTTAACATTTCTGTATATCCAAGAATAACTGTTAGTGGTGTTTTCAAGTCATGCGAAATATTTGAAAGCATTTTTCTCATCGAAATTTCTACTTTTGCATGATCTGCATTCGTTTTCTGTTTTGCATCTAATAATTGATTAATTGCCACTAATAATTTTTGCAATTCTAGATCATCTGTCATAACGAGTAACGTCTCGCCTGTTTTGTCATTTACAATACTTTCTAACTTTTCATATGTGTATCGTAAATTTTTACTACTATTTTTTCTCATTCTATATTGCATATAAATAACACATAACAATATAAAAATAATACCTATTAACAAATTGACCATATTACATCACTTCCAACTTATAGCCGATGCCCCATAACGTTTTAATATATTCTGGATTAGATGGATCACTTTCGATTTTCTCACGCAATCTTCTCATATGAACATTAATAACGTTATCGTCACCGTAATACTCTTCATTCCAAACTAACATATATATTTGCGCTTTTGTAAATACACGATTTTGGTTCTTTACGAATAGCTTTAAAATCTCAAATTCTTTTAAAGTGAGTTTGAGAGGCTTCCCGTTTTTTTCAACTGTAAAATTAATTGGATCAATTGTTAAATCACCAATTTGAATCATTTTTTCTATTGTTTCTGTAGCCGAGTATTTCGTAGACCTCCGAATACCTGCTTTTACACGTGCAGCCAATTCAATCATAGAAAACGGCTTACAAATGTAATCATCTGCTCCAAGTCCTAATCCAACAGCTTTATCAACATCTGTATCTTTTGCCGACATCATTAAAATCGGAACTGCACTTTTTTCACGAATAATACGTACAACCTCTAATCCATCTAGCTTCGGCATCATAATGTCGAGGATAATCAAATCAAATGAACCTTTTAAATATGTGTTCACGCCTTCCTCTCCATCAGACGCGATTGTAACTTGAAAGCCCTCTTTTATTAAATACTTTTCCACCATCTCTTGAATTGAAATATCATCTTCAACTAATAAAATATGATGTGACATATGTCTATCCCCTTTTTTACAAACATTAACATATCAATTGTATCGCAACGAATGAATGCTGGAAACAATTATATGAATTTTCAAACCAACTTCCCTTCCTTCCTTAACAATGATATGATGAAATTCACTACGATTGTTCATAATTAACTTTATATAAAGGAGACTTATCATGTCAGAGAATAAAAAAGTAAGCTTAGCTGATTTAATGCGCGAACAACTTGCTAAGAAAAAGCAAGGAAATGGAAATGGTCAAAATGCAAAAAATCAAAGCCAAGAAACGAAAAAATTACAAAACCAACAAACGAAGAAAACAAACAACCAACGTAGACGTACAGGTGTATAAATGAACGGACAAAAACGTTCTAATATCGCACCCGGCCTTGAAGTTGATATTGTATTAAAACAAGATCAACGCACCGGCAAATTAACACGTGGAATTGTAAAAGATATTTTAACAAACTCCCCTTCCCATCCGCATGGCATTAAAGTACGATTGCAAGACGGGCAAGTCGGTAGAGTACAAAATATCGTTCAATAAGAAAAGGAGCTCAAGTAAACTCGAGCTCCTTTTCTTTATTACCCTTTAATTTTCTCGATGAAAACTACTTTTAAATAGTCTCCTTCTTTAAATTGATCAATGGTACGGAAATCTTCTGGTAAAGAATGTTCTTCTAATATTTTATATTTGCCATTCATTTCTTTAAATGCCGTATCGATAAAGCCTTTAAACTTTTTCATATCGAACGCACTACAATTTGTAGAAGCAACGATAATCCCGTTATTTTCTGTAATAGCAATTGTTTCTTTTAATAAATTTTTATAATCTTTCGCTGCACTAAATGTATATTTCTTTGAGCGTGCAAAGCTTGGAGGATCAAGTACGACCATATCAAATTTCATCTTTTTCTTCGCTGCATATTTGAAGTACAGAAAGACATCTTCTACAATAATATCTTGTGCTTCATAATCAACTTCATTTACACTAAACTGCTCAATCGTTTTACTTAAACTACGATTTGCAAGATCCACACTCGTCGTTTTGCTCGCTCCGCCAAGCGCTGCAAATACAGAGAAAGCACCTGTATAAGAGAACATATTCAACACGGTTCTTCCCTTTGCATATTTATCACGAATTTGTTTTCGCACGTTACGCTGATCTAAAAATACACCAACCATTGCTCCGTCATTTAAATATACAGCGAAGTTCACACCATTCTCTTTTACGATAAGCGGGAACTCACCGCGCTCTCCTGCTACGAAATCATCACCTTCAATGTATTTCCCTTTCGTATCAAAACGCTTTTTCTCATAAATGCCTTTAAAGTTTGCTACTTTTTGAAGAGCTGCTATAATCTCATCTCTGAAAGTGTAAATCCCTTCACTATACCAACTTACTACGTAGTATCCGTCATAGTAATCAATAATTAATCCGCCAAGACCATCACCTTCACCATTCACCACACGGAATGCTGTCGTATCACTTGATTTATAAAATTGTTTTCGTTTATGTAAGGCTGATTTGATTTTACTTTCAAAGAAAGATTGATTAATTTGTTCACTCTCTTTTCTCGTTAAAATCCAGCCGTATCCTTTATTTTGTTTTCCATAATAACCTTTTCCGACAAAGTTGTTCTTCTCATCTACTACTTTGATGATTGTCCCTTCTTCACGAACATCGTTTAAATTTTGAATTGCATCTTTTAAAATAAGTGGATATCCACTTTTAATTTCTTTTATAAATTTCGGTTTTATTTTTATAGTTACTTCTGATCGCATATAATAACTTCCTTTCCATTTGCATGCTTTCTCTATAGGAAGCATTTAAAAAACGAGCCTGAAAAAACAGCCTCGTTTCACTATACCATATTATTGCTTTGCTAGTACAACTCGCTCATTCTCGCACTTAACCGCCACATATTTACTACGTTTTGAAATGGAAATCTCACTGTCCAAAATAATAGAAAAAAATTATATATTTCACATTTACCATTGACAATGATAATGATTTTCATTATCATTTAATGTATATGAGTTCTTGAAAATATAGCTACATTTATAGGAGGAATAAACATGATTATTGTTACAAATACAGCTAAAATTACAAAGGGAAATGGACATAAATTAATTGAGCGTTTTAATAAAGTAGGTAAAGTTGAGACGATGCCAGGCTTTTTAGGTCTAGAAGTTCTTTTAACGCAAAATACAGTTGATTATGATGAAGTAACAATTAGCACTCGCTGGAATGCAAAAGAAGATTTCCAAGGTTGGACAAAGAGCGCCGCATTTAAAGATGCTCATTCACATCAAGGCGGGATGCCAGAATATATTCTTGATAATAAAATTGCTTACTATGATGTAAAAGTTGTACGTATGCCAATGGCTGCAGCACAGTAAAAACAGTTCTTTTTTAAAGTATAGAATATGAGAAGCGTTATCTATCACTTCTCATATTCTATACTTTTTTCTTTAATTTCTTTTTACTAATTTTGCATGTACAACTAGCCTTCCAGCCTCTGGATCAAGCGCATAGTCACAAGTAGAAAGTGTTACAACTTCATCATTAGCCGTCAATTCCGTATCCGTTTTGTACAGTGATTTTTCTTGAATTTCCTTTAAGAACGATGTATATGCTGCATCATTTTCAAAATCCGTTTCAATGTAATAAAAGTCCGTTGTTGTCGTGTATACTGAAAAAACTTCAACGTCGTATCCTTCAAATAATGTATCGTAATATAATTTACGATGGGACATGAAAAAGTCTTCGTCCAACATCTTTTTTAAACTCCCAAACATAGAACCGTCTTTCATACGATGACCATATAAAATCGTATTTCGATTTTGAGATTTCACATCATTACGATGGTCCATAAAAATGCTTCCCGCTCTCATATCTTCACCTTTATAATTACGAAATAAATAGTAATCATTATCTTTTGCTTGAACGATTGGATAATTAATTTGTGTATCATCCATCGTAATCCATCCGACTATCTCTGGATTAATTTTCTGGAGATCCTGAAACTGTTTACGTACCTCTCCGTCTTCCGATTTTTCTTCCATTGGACTTCTTTTATAAATATGTTGTGCCTCAGCCATTACTTTACGATTTTCATAATAATCCATGAAAATTCCGCCCAACTCATACATTGAATAGAAAAAGATTCCTAAAAACGCAATTGTAAGTATGCGTTGAAAAAAAGAATTCTTTTTCCGTCCTTTCTTGCTATTCAAATTATCACCTCAAAACGGATTATGCTCAGCCTTTAGATTCCCATAGGTACCATGTACAATCCGGTATCTTCATCCTGCTTTACAATGACATCTACACCATATATTGCTTTAACCATTTCTTCTGTTATTACATCATTAGGATTACCTTTCGTAATGATCTCTCCATCTTTCATAACGATAATATGGTCGCTATAACGAATGGCTTGATTAATATCATGTAATACCATTACAATCGTTAGCCCATACACTTCATTTAACTCTTTCACTAACTCTAATATTTCTAGCTGATAGTAAATATCTAAATATGTTGTCGGTTCATCTAAGAAAAGCATTGGTGTATTTTGAGCTAATGTCATTGCGATCCAAACTCGCTGCCTCTCTCCACCAGATAAAGCATAGATTGGCTTATCACGCTTACTTTGTAAATTCGTACATACTAGTGCGTGCTCTATCGCTTCTCTATCTTCATCTGTTTGCGGAGAGAAAATATTTTTATATGGCATACGCCCAAAGCTTATTAGCTTTTCCACTGTAATATCTGCTGGAGCCTCATTTTGTTGATGGACAACTGCTAGCTTTCTAGCAAACTCTTTCGGTTTATATTCACTAATCGCTTTCCCATCAAGTATTACTTCTCCACTGCTAGGAACGTGATTTCTAGACATGACACTAAGTAATGTTGATTTCCCGCATCCATTCGGGCCAATGATTGTTGTAATTTTCCCAATTTCTATTTCACTACTAACAGACTTTAAACGATTTGTTACGTTATCGTATGAAAAGGTTACATTTTTAATTTCCATGAACTTTATCACTCTTTCTAAGCAAGAATATTAAGAATGGACCACCAATAACCGCCATAATTGTTGCTGCTGGAATTTCGTTAGGTGGCACAATTAACCTTCCAATCGTATCCGCCGTCAAAATTAATAACGCGCCTGCAAGAGCAGAAAATGGAATTAGTACTTTATGGTCTGAACCGACTAATTGTCTTGAAATATGCGGAACTAGTAATCCTACAAAAGCAATAACACCTGCAATCGCTGTTGATACTGCCGCTAAGAGTACTGCAATGGCAGAAATAATAAGACGAACTCTCGTCACGTGCAAGCCTAAGTTTTTCGCAGTCTTATCTTGTAGCGATAATAAGTTACACCAAGCTCCTACGAACAGAGCAAGAATAAGACCAATCGTTCCATAAGTCACCATTATTTCTACATCGCCCCACGTCTTCATTGTTATGTTAGAAGTCGTCGTTTGCTTAATACTCTTAATAAAATATCCACAAATCGTAACGAATGATTCATTTAATCCAGTAAACATCGCGTTAATGGCAATACCAATTAAAATAATGCGAAGCGGGCTTAACCCTGACTTCCATGAAAACGAATAAACGAGATAACACGCAAACGCACCACCTAAAAAGGCGAATACGGGTGTCCAGAAAAAGAATTGCGGGAACAATGTAATAATAACGAGTGTCATAAAACTAGCTCCTGAAGATATACCGATTACCCCAGCATCAGCGAGTGGATTCTTCATAACAGCTTGAAAAAGCACCCCTGAAACAGCAAGAGCCGCTCCAGTGAACAGCGCAATAATAATACGCGGGAAACGTAAATCTTTAATGACTTCAACATCTTCATTCCCACCTGTAAATATCCCTTGCACAAGTTCAACAATACCTACTTCTAAACTCCCTTTCATCGCTGACAATGATGTCATAACAATGAGCAATGCAGTAACAATGAGGAAACTCCAAGTTTTTTTATTCATTCTGCTCTTCCTTTATATTAAAATGCATCACGGATACATCATTTTTTTCAATTCATCTAACGCTTCAATTGCTGCTAAATTGCCTGTCGTTCCAAATAAACGCTCTTCTAAATCGTAAACACGGTTATTTTTAACCGCAGCAAAGTGTTTCCAAATGTCATTTGTTTTAAATTCTTTATCAAACATTTTTACAACTTCATCAGGCATACCATGAGCTGCTCGTAAAATAATATCTGGATCAGCTTTCTTTAAATACTCTGTATTAGAAGCTAAATATTCTACTTGTTCACCTTGTACAATATTTTTACCACCTAGTTGTTTCACTAAATCTCCAATATAAGAATGCTCTGTTGCTACTAAATAACTGCCCGGCACACCTAATAAAATTAGCACTGTCGGTTCTTTCTTTCCTTTTACTTCCTTTTGAATGCTAGCAACCTTTTTATCTAACTTAGTTACTACTGCTTCAGCCTGCTTTTCACGTCCATATTTCTTACCTAAATCGCTAATAGAACTTTGCATATTTTTTAAACTCGTTAAATCTAAAAAGTTTGCTTTCATACTCACACCATCAAAAACTGGCTTTAATTCATATTCAAGTGTTGTCACAGATAACACTTCTGAAGGCTTTAATGACTTTACCTTTTCCATATCTGGACTCATTGGATTCCCAACTTCAGGTAAACCTTTATATCGCTTCGGTAAAGTTTTAGAACTTGTTGGAACGCCGACTAAATCTACTTCTAACGCATCCATAATTTCAGTAACAGCCACTGTTGTTGCAACAACGCGCTCCTTACTCTCACTCTTTACCTGCTTTGCTGTTTCTTTTTTTGGTGATGAGCACCCGGCTATACTCATTAACAAAATGATAGCCATTAGTACACTTACGATTTTCTTCACTCTCAATCACCACTCCCTTCCATACAATATGAAACAAGTCTTGATGCACGCGAACATGCATCAAGACTCCAAAAATTACAATCTACCTGCTCTATATTTACGAACTAGTAAAGCAAGTGAACCTAGCAGTAACACCATGTATAAACCAAGTTGTGCTGTATCTGCAGTTTTTGAGTTTTTCTCTTTTTTCGAATCATTTTTTGTATCTTCTTTTTTCTTCTGACCATCTGCATTTCGGTTAAAATCAGGAGCACCTACTGTTTTTACATTATCTACTTTCGGTGTAGTCACTGGATTTTTCGGTTCCTCTTTAATAGTTCCTAACGCGCCGATATTATTTGTATCAAATTGAATTTGTACATCGTAGAAATGATGGTAGTTCATCTCATCGATGTCTACCTTTACTTTTGCGTTTAATTTTTTAAATAGATCTTCTACTTCAAACTGTACTACTCGCGTATTTGCATTTTTATCTTCGCTTACTACTTTCGCATCAGCGAATAGTTCCTTGTTTTCCGTTTGGAATTTCGTAATCCACGCACTATTTTTCAGCGTCATCTCAATGTATTTTTTACCATCTTTTACGATTAATTTCGCTGGATTTACAACATAGTCATTCATCTTTGAAATCTCATCTGTTTTATCTTTTAATACTTTAAATGTAATATCATATTGGCCATCTACTAAATTTTTCGGATCAACTATTACTTTCGGGTTATTATTTCCACCTTGGTTGTCATTTCCACCCTGGTTGTCGTTTCCTCCTTGGTTGTCGTTTCCTCCTTGGTTCCCTAAAGCTTTAATACTGTCTTGATCAAATACAAATTGAACATCGTAGAAATGGTGATAATTCATTGAATCAATATCTACTTTTACTTTTGCATTTAATTTTTTAGACAAATCGTTTACTTCTACTTCTACTACTCTTGTATTTTGTTCTTTATTTTCACTTAACACTTTTGCATTAACGAAAGAACCATTCTTCTCAAATTCAAATTTCGTAATCCATGTACTATTTGTTAATGTAAACGATACGTATTTCTTACCATCTTTTACTTTTAATACACCTGGGCTTTTTGTGTATGTGTTCATCATTGAGATTTCATCTGTTTGATCTTTTAACACTTTAAAGCCAATGCTGTATTCACCATCTTTAAGAGCTTTTGGATCAATTGTTGTGTTATTATCTTGGTTGTTGTTTCCACCTTGGTTGTTATTTCCGCCTTGGTTGTCGTTTCCACCTTGGTTGTTATTTCCGCCTTGGTTGTCGTTTCCACCTTGGTTGTCGTTTCCACCTTGGTTGTCGTTTCCACCTTGGTTGTTATTTCCACCTTGGTTATCTAACGGCTTAATGCTACCTTTATCAAATGCAAATTGAATATCGTAAAAATGGTGATAATTCATTGAATCGATATCTACTTTTACTTTTGCATTTAACTTTTTCGATAAATCTGGTACTTCTACTTCCACTACGCGTGTATCAGCTTTTTTATCTTCACTTATTACTTTTGCATCAACAAACGAACCATTTTTCTCAAATTCAAATTTTGTAATCCAAGAACTGCTCGTTAATGTAAATGATACATACTTCTTACCATCTTTTACTTTTAGCACACCTGGACTTTTTGTATATGTGTTCATCATTGAAATTTCGTCTGTTTGATCTTTTAATGCTTTAAAATTGATGCTGTATTCACCATCTTTAATTGTTTCAGCATCTGGTTTTTTATTTTCATTTGGTTTTTCTACTTCTGGTTTTTCTACTTCTGGTTTTTCTACTTCTGGTTTTTCTACTTCTGGTTTTTCTACTTCTGGTTTTTCTACTTCTG
>NZ_JALDQE010000012.1:0-196873 GCF_022748145.1 Bacillus sp. CCB-MMP212 | reverse complement strand
GTTCGATAAGAAGTTGCATACATATAATAATCAGGAGAATGATTTTCTTCTACGTAATGAACATAATGTTTATCTACCTGTTCTTCAGATAATCCAGCTACTTTGTCTTGAATTCGAGTAGCTTCATCCATCTTTTTTAAGAGTTGTACAGGATCTGTATTAGAACCCAACAAATATTTCTTAACACGTGCAGGGCTGGCCGTAATTAATACACGTTCTCCTTTTAACTCCACTGCATGTGCATTAGGATACTGGTCCAGCATGTTTATTAAATCTTGTTTCGTATGCTTTCCTAGTTCAAAGAAAGGCGTAGTCGTTCCACCTGTTGTAATTGTTGTTCGAATGCTATCTCCTGGTTGTTTATTATAAAAATAAATCATCCCCCCATTTGGAGATTGGATTGTGTTTATACCAGGTTTTAATGTAAATGATTTTATCTTAGAATCTTCTCTCCAAGAAGCATCATACGAATACGTTCCAATATATACCTGAATATCTTGATTACCTTCTACATTAATCGTTATTTGTTCATTTGGCTTTGCATATAAACCAGTTGGTTCGTACGGACTAAATGCCATACTTTTTCTTTCCTGTTGTTTTAATACCTCAACATCCCCTTTTCCTGGGACTGTAAATGTTCTATTTTCTGATTTAACTGACTTTTCACTTTGCAGTGATGTCGATAAATTTTTTTGCTGCTCCTTTTGCTCTGCAAAGACATCTGATGAAGAAATCATTCCAGTCGCAAGCATAGTTACTGTAGCAGTAGCTGCAAGTATTTTTCTAGTTTTATGTTTTGAATTATTCCCCATATTATCTCCCTCATTTTTCCTTAGTACTCTTAAGGATTTTTTGTTTTCTTCTTCATGTTTTTACAATCAAAACTATTCATACTATTTAAGTTGTGTCTATTACTCTATATTTTTTCATAAATATCTCCTTTTCTTTATTTATTATTGTATATAAATGTTATTTGATGACACATTAAATAACAACTTTACGATAAACTCATCGATAACAGCCTATTATGTTTTGATTCTGTATTCTAAACTTCCATCTAATTGGAGAAATACACCCAATTGGAGAAATAAGTAAATATTTTTCAGCATTTAAGGGTTCGGATCTCACAAAAAAATTCATAAAACTTTTTTCACTTTAAAGGTTAATACAATTGCAACCACATTTGTTTAAGCCTCCACCTTTTTTGAAAAAAAGCATCTAATTCCATTTGAATTAGATGCTTACATTTAGTCCTTAGGACAAATATTCTAAACTATTTATGTACTTGTAAATCTTTTTTTATTACTTCCCAGAGTGAATTATCTTGACGCATTGGTTTACCCTCTTCATCCCATTTTATTTTTCCTGTTCCCAATTCATAATCCATCCCTGTCCATGTGTCTTCACGAAATGCATAGAATGATTTATGCCAACCTTTTTGGTTGAAGATAGAAATAAGATCTTGCATGTATTGGGTAGCTCCTGGAACAGTACGGTTAATTCCAAACTCTTCTGCAATAATTCGATTAGATGATACATGATTTTTCTTAGACCATTGTTGGATTGGCTTCAAAAATTGCTCTAATCCCTGCTTATTCCACATTACAGGTTTCTCTAAATCTCCTACTTTTACTAATCCTGGATATTGATACTCCTTATTTTGTTTTTCACCTTGACTCGTTAATTCATATGGTTCATACATATGAAATGCATATAGGGTTTTTTTATCATTTACTGGTTTTAAATATTTAAAGGCCCATGGAGTAGCATATAAACCTGAATCTAAAATAATCGGTGTTTCTTGGTCTACTTCACGAATGGAATTGATTACTTTTTGATAAAATCTGTTTAAATCCGCTGTCGTTCCCTTCACTGTTGAATACCATTTCTCATAATCTTCCGTCCAAAAATCATTATATCTATTATTTTTAGCTGTTTCTGGATGTGGTTCATTTATAATATTATAACCAACCACCGCAGGGTGATCTTTTAATTCCAGAGCAAGATCCTTCCAAAATTGACTTGCTTGTTCTTGATACTTCTCTTCTTCCCATATTCTGTCGTCATTCTTGTTATTATTAAATTGGCGCCATCGATCACCAGGTAAGGATAACATTGTAAGAACAACTTTCATTCCTTGTGATTGTGCGGCATCTAAATCCGCCTTTAATTTTTCGAAATCCTCCTTTACTAATCCCTGATAGTTATCTGCATTACCTATCAGAAAATCCTTTCCAGAAGTATCTGGTTTATCCTCAAATAGAAAATCTTTATCTTTTGCCCATTTATCAGGTGCTAAACGTACATATTCAATATTAGCTTCTTTTGCACTTTTATAGTTTTCAGGTAATGACGTACTATTCATGAAATTAGTACCCTTTCTTTTCGAATCCCAAAAACTAATTTTTGAATCGCCTTTGTGGTATGTATCAGCTCTTACATTCATTTCCTGTACTCCGAAACTCATCATGCCTAATAACGCAACAATTGGCAAAATTTTTTTCACAACTTTTCCTTCTTTCTCTTTATATTTAACACACATAACATACCTTTGTTTTGTTACAGGAATATGGCAATTTTCCAAAAATGCCTTTTTAGTTTATAAGATCGCAGCGCATTCATAAAAATGAAAGAGATAATTAGAACATTGCTTCATTTTCAAAGAAACAAAAAAGGAATCCTTTACGGATCCCTTTTTGCGATGCACTCTTTTTCAAATGGTACATTTTGCACCTATTTTTAGTATATCTTATAATTCCTATAAAATAAATAAGATTAAATGAAATTCACTTCAAATTGTGATAGAAAACATAATTAAGAAGCGCAGATAACTAAATATTATCCCTTTTATTAAATAAAAAAGATTAAATAATTCTCCCTCCAAACTAGGACCCCTTTACATTTTTTACAAATATTGTTATAATTAGATAAACCAGAGCATTACCCCATTAACAAAGGGACTCCATAATTGGAGTCCCTTTGTTAATTAGCTATTAAAAATGATAGCATGTGATTATTGTATAATTTCTTCCTTTTTTAGATCTGCATATTCTTCTACGAAATCCCATAAACCTTGCTTTTCGAAGTAAGAAATACTTTTTTCACTTCTTCTAAGAGTTTAATTGCTTCATCTTCATTAAGAGAACGTAAAATATTGAAATGATATACATACTCTTCATTTCCTAATTCCATACAAACTGCTAATCCTTTTTCAAATTGCTTTAAGAATATACAAGCTGTCCCTAATGCGTTTTCACAAGAAGCAATTTTCACCTCATATCCCATTAGCCCAAAATACCAGGAATATAGATACTTATTTTACTTTCAAAGGCTGAAACCTTGCTGCACAACTACTGAAAATAAACATAAGAAAGACGTTCAAATCCATATGGATAGAACGTCTTTTCACTTTACTTTATACAGATACTGATTTTTCACTTATTCATTTTGCATTGTACTTAAAAAATCGATAAATTCATCTTCATTTACAGGTTTACTGTAGTAATAGCCTTGAATTAGATAACATGCATTACGTTGCAACACTGTTAATTGTTCTTTCGTTTCTACCCCTTCTGCTATCACTTTCATGTTTAAAGTATGAGCAAGTGAAATAATGGTTTGTATAATTTCATCTCCATCAGTAAAAGTTCCGATCCTATTAACAAATTCTTTTGGAATTTTCAAAGTATCAATTGGATAAAGAGGCAAATACGCTAGTGAAGAATAACCTGTACCAAAATCGTCAATTGATAAATGTACACCATATGATTTTAATACTTTTAACTTCGATAAGGTTTCTTTTTCATCTACCATTGCTATTCGCTCTGTTAATTCCAAATCAATTGAATTAGCAGGTACTCCTATCTCTTCTATGGTAGATATCATTGTTTGAACAAAATCTTTCTGTTCAAACTCTATAGCTGATAAATTTATCCCCATCTTTAGATTTGAATAGCCCGCAGAATACCATTCTTTCAGTTGTCGACACGCTTTCTGTAACGTCCACTTCCCAATTGAAATAATCTGCGCCGTTTCTTCTGCGATAGGTATAAACTCAAAAGGAGAAATCAGCCCAAGCTCTGGATGTTGCCAGCGTATTAAAGCCTCTGCACCAATAACCTTACCTGCCTTACTATCAATTTGTGGTTGATACAATAAAAACAACTCATTATTTTCAATTGCATTTGGTAAATCCTGTTCTAATCGTAATCGACGAGTTACTTTTTGTGATAATGTCTCGTCATACATACAAACAGCATTGTTACCTTTTTCCTTTGCGCTATACATAGCGATATCAGCGTGTTGTAAAAGTGTAGTAGTATTTATTCCTCCAAATGGATACACTGCTATTCCTATACTAAGAGATAAGTAAAAACTATGCTGATTTACTACAAATGGTTCTTCAGTTATACGAAATAGAGTTTTACACAAATCCAATAGCTGTTGCTCTGTTTGGTTATGGACAATGATTGCAAACTCATCTCCACCTATTCTTGCTAGAGGAATAGTCGGTGACAGACATGTCCTAAAACGTTTGGCAACTTCTTTTAAAACTCTGTCACCAATCGAATGACCCAATGTATCATTAATGGTCTTAAAGCGATTTAAATCAATATACAGGAGCCCGAACTTATCCTGTGTTTTTTGTGCACGCTTAATGGATCTATCTAATTCTTGTTGGAAGAATATACGATTTCCAATCTCCGTCACCGTATCATGGAATGCAAGATAATTTATCTCATCCTGTTGTTGTTTCATCCTCGTTATGTCTTTTACCATTACATAACTCCCAAAGGTTTGTCCTTCTATCATAATAGGAACTATAGTGACATACCAAAAGAGGATATCCTTCTCATTGTTATTTTTCACACGTAACTGTAACGAAGATGAACTACATCGTTTCCCTTTCTTTATAGCCGATTCCAATTCAGATTTATCTTCATCTAAAAAAATAGAGAAGCACTCTTTCCCTATTAATGCAGCACTTTCTTTTCCTAATAACATACTTCCAGCCTGGTTTATATTTAATACGATACCATTTGAATCAATCGTTAAAATAGGATCTGGATGATACTCATATAAAGACTTAAATCTCTCTTGATTTTTTACCAAATCATTAGATTTGTTTATTAAATCCCGTGTTCTTTGAGTTACTGTTTGTTCTAATTGATTATTAAACACTTTTAAGGCCTCGGTTAAATCCTTGTTTTGCATTCGTACAATTGTATGACGAATCAGTACAAATACAAAAGCAATACAATTTCCCGTAATCAATGTAGCTGAAGAAGTTTGTTCTTTCAAAGTAAAGCCAATTAAGACTGCAACTGCAAGATAAGGAAATATGACAAGAAGTTTCTCTCCAAATGTTGGATTGACAATAAAATAATTTCTTTTAGAAGAAGTATTCTTTGGAATTGTAGCAGCAATAGCGATAAATAATAGGAAAACTCTATACAAACACCTTAATAATATAACTGAACGATCTGACAAATCATCTTGTAAGTAAAAATATAAGTAGTCCGTAATAGCCAATCCAGTTAATACTAGGATAAAAATAAACAATTTACTTTTTGCATTGAAAATAGCAGGTCGAAAGATTAGTGTAACTCCAAGTAATAGAAGCAATAAATCTATAATCGGAAAAATAAATGAAAGAAAAACATCTCCAATTGAAAAGAATAAGATATTTGCAGAAGGTTTATTAAATAGGTACCACTCTAATGTAAAAATAGCAGTAACAACAATGCATAAATCACAAAGTAAATACGCTTTCTCCCATTTGTTACATTCCATCATAATTTTATAAAAAAACGCAAAGAGAAAGAAAAATAAGAAAAACAACAAAAATACATCAGAGATACTAAAATTTTGTATTGGTAATTCTACATTAAGTACTTGAAAAGCAGATATGAAATTTCCTATCAGGAAACACCCTATCGCAATAATTATGCAAATCCAGAATACTCCTAACTTAATTTTTCTGGATAATATAGAATACAGTAATGAAATAAATACAGTAGTTTCAACAACTAAAGATGATAGCCGGATATTAAAATCTGATACGAAATAATGATTCGGAAGAACAAATAAAAATATACAGCAAAAGCTTATATAAGCTATTAAAGCCAATATCAATACATAAAATTGCACATATGCATGTTTACGCAATGGACTCACCTTCTTGAGTTTTTTCTATACTTTTATTAAGAAATGTCTTGATAGTGGCACAACTCCTACTAATTAAAATGTGTGCTACCTATTATCCATATTATGACCTTTTTAAAAGATTTTTTTCTACATACAACAGTCTTATTAACTTTTTGTAGATTTTTACAATTTCCAATACTGAGGATTCCAAAAAGGATCAGTTAAAAAATGTAGTTTTTCAAGTATTTGTGCATCGTAAATTTGGATTGTACAACTTATCTACTCTTTAAATATGAGATAAAATCTAATCCTCTATTGAATTATAGTTAGTTTCTAACTGTCACACTTAAAAAGGAATGAAAATATACTATCTTTAACATAGAAATTCGAATTAGTTTTCGAAACCAACTGTAACAATTATAGTTACAACTTAGATTGATGTCAATTTCATCTTTCCTCCTTACTCAAAGAATTATAAATAATCTAGGATTAGGTGAAGCTGAAGCTGATATTGCATCTCTCTAAAAAGAATGTTACTCTAAAAATAGAATTATGAAAGGAATGATGGATGAATAATGATTAACTAATTTATATTTTAAGTTGAATTTTATAACTTCAAACTACAAAATATAGGGTTAGTCTATCCATTTTTAAAATTCAGTTCATACTTTATTTGTCATGATTCAAATGATTAATAAGTACTTATTAAGTATAGACGAAAGACTAATCCTTCCGATTACAATTGGGGGATTTTTTTATTCCCGTTTATGTTAGTTGGAACTTATTAATTGTTAAATGTACCTAACAAATAAAGGAGCGAGAAAAATGAGTACTTCAGACACTATTGTTACACATGTAATGCTCTATATAAGTCGTTAATATCCATCAAACTTATATAGAGCAATTAAAAAATGGATGGATGTTCCGACTTTATACGAAACGTTTCGATATATAAAGGAGGAATTATTATGTCAATGATAAAAGTCCAAGATTTAACTTTTTCATACCCAGGTAGCTTTGATAATATTTTTGAAAGTGTAAACTTCCAAATAGATACGGATTGGAAGCTAGGATTTATCGGTAGAAACGGACGAGGTAAAACGACATTCTTTAATTTATTGTTAGGGAATTATGAGTATGGTGGGAAAATCCTTGCTTCGGTAGAATTCAATTACTTCCCCTACTCTGTTGCAGATAAGAACAAATTCACTCATGAAATCCTTGAAGAAATTTGTCCCCAAGCAGAAGATTGGGAATTTCTGCGTGAGATATCCTATTTAAATGTTGATGCTGAGGTCATATACAGACCATTTAAAACATTATCAAATGGGGAACAAACAAAGGTGTTGCTTGCTGCACTGTTTTTAAATGAGGGCCAATTCCTATTAATTGATGAACCAACAAATCATTTAGATACTGATGCACGAAAGATAGTCTCTGATTATCTAAGGAAGAAAAAAGGATTTATTTTAATTTCACATGACAGAATCTTTTTAGATGGGTGCGTTGACCATATCCTATCTATAAATAGAGCAAATATTGAAGTTCAGAGTGGTAACTATTCTTCTTGGAAGTTAAATTTTGATAGACAGCAAGAGCACGAAGAGGCTACAAATGAGCGTCTACAAAAAGACATAGGGAGATTAAAACAGTCTTCCAAGCGTTCAGCAAGTTGGTCTCATGATGTGGAAGCTTCAAAAAATGGAACGAGGAATTCAGGCTCTAAGTTGGATAAGGGGTTTGTAGGTCATAAAGCAGCCAAGATGATGAAAAGAGCAAAAAACCTTGAATCAAGACAACAAAAAGCTATTGAAGAAAAGTCAAAATTACTAAAAAATGTGGAGAAAACTGAGTCCTTAAAATTGGAACAATTACAATTTAAATCAAATGAATTGATTACTTTGGTTGATGTGTCCGTTAAGTACAATAACCAAATTGTGAATGATTCGATTAGCTTCATAGTTGAACAAGGTGACCGAATTGTACTTGATGGAACGAATGGGAGCGGAAAAAGTAGTATCCTAAAACTAATTCTAGGACATCCGATACAGCATACAGGCTTAGTTATTTTAGGTACAGGACTCATCATTTCCTATGTCCAACAAGATACTTCTCATTTAAGGGGATCGCTATCAGACTTTATTGAACAGCACAAGATTGATGAGACCTTATTTAAATCCATCCTACGTAAGATGGACTTTGACCGAATTCAATTTGAGAAAGATATATCTCATTATTCTGGTGGACAAAAGAAAAAACTGCTTATCGCTAAAAGCTTATGTGAAAAAGCTCATATATATATATGGGATGAACCACTAAATTTTATAGATATCTATTCCCGTATGCAAATCGAAGAGCTTATTCAACAATTTAATCCCACAATGGTTATTGTTGAGCATGATAAAGCATTTCAACAAACAGTTGCAACAAAAACTATATCTATGTAGCTCAAAACGAATACTTGAAAATATAATCAGCAAATTGAGTCATTGAATTATAAATACTTTAATGACGTGTTGAAAAAAGCCTAATTTCTCTACAATACATTGAGAAATTAGGCTTTAAATAGTAATAATAGAATTCATATACACTGAATAATTTACACGTTAGGTTTATCTGTTAATGCAGTAACAATCCTGTTCACTAAGTCTTCTGGCATCCATTCATGATTTGTATCATTCGTTTCATTTGGCCCTAAAGAATCAATAAACTTTTTAAACTTTGGAAATAAAACAATAGAAGTGATCCAATGTATCGTATGATTTATGGAGAAGAAATGAAAAACTCCTTGCTTTTCACCCTCCTGTAATATTTCTTTTAACTGTTCAAAATTACCTATGAAATACGGTTTAATCTTTTCTAATCGTGCACTTTCCTTAATAATCTCCTCATATGCCAATGATCCAATTTCAGGGTTCTCTTTTATATGTGTAGTAAAAACCGTTAAATATTCTCTAAGGGCATTGATAGGATCAAATTGATTCTTCTCAAGAAAATTGGGTAGCTCATTAGCAAGACCATATTTCTTAAACACCTCATAATATAGGTTTTCTTTCCCATTAAAATAGTAAGAGGCCATAGCAACATTCACTTTCGCTTCTTTTGCAATTTCTTGTATGCTCGTACCTTCGTAGCCACGCTCTCCAAATTTTTTCTTAGCAGCCTTTAAGATATTTTCCATCGTCTGCTCTCGAGATTTCCCCATTTCACACACCTCAAATAGTATATATTTCACTTCAAAAACCCAATAAGGACTTTGAATAGAGTATCTTTTTAATGAAATTTAATTATATATTTAAAGTGATAACTTAACAACCGATGAGGTTCTGATTACTTTAAACAATATCCCCTTGCGTAGCATCAATAGCTTTCAACTACTTTACGCTCTTTTCTAATTGAGTAAAAGAATAGACAAAAAACATCTAATTTCATCTTAATTTCGTGCGCGAATAAAAACATAATAAGGACCAAAGTTTATTTATTTTATAGATAAACTTTGGTCCTTTCGTTACATTATACAGATTTAAAATAAAGTGAAACTTTAATCAGTGGGGGTTTTGTTCATCCACCACTGATTATTAGGTGAACCAATCGGGCTGCCCGTTAATGCGGGATAAACTAGTATACTCGTATCTTGATGAGATAATTATCCATCAATCGTCCATCATTTTCTGACTAAATCTGTTTAATCTCGATATAAGGTCCTTTAATGTTTAATTTGTTAATATCATTAGATATATTGCCTACAGTTGATTTTTCATTAAAAGTATAGACCTTTTCACCATTTACAAAGATACCCCAATTTTTATCTTCGTAACTGATACCATAACCAGCATTGCTAGACGTAGCTTTGAGTTGATTTCCATTCATTGAAAGAGATAATTTCCCTTTTCCTTTGTTAAGTTTATCATTCACGCTGTTGATACTATTCATTTGTTCTTCAAGGGCTTTTTGGTTATCAAGAGTAACTTGATGATTTTTCCAGTCTAATTTATAGTGGTTCGTAAAGAATTCATTATATGTATCTTTATTATTTGTTCCCCACCATTTTGAACTTACCCATTCGATATTGTACTGATCTGAAATTCTACGATTTGTTATTTTTAAATCTGATGTAGTTTCTGTTTTATCAGCAGTAATAACCGCTACTACGTTTGGAGAAAAACCATATCCTGTTAAAGCTGGTACTGTATCTTTTGAAACAAAATTATTCGTTCCTTCATTATAACTACGTGATTTCATAAATAGTTGATTACCATAGAAAGTATTGAATGAATCACGATTATAAATTCCCCACTCTGGGAAATTAAATGATTGGAATCCTACTTTCCAATTTAATTTTTTATCTGTGTGAGTCTCTAATACCGTTTTATAATCTACTTGATCATAAGATACACTTTCTTTCCAAGCAAAGCTACCTGTGATACTTGCATCGGCATTTGGCCCTTTATCATTTACTCCTACTTTAACACTTCCACCAAGTGTATACCCTACCTCAGAAGTGACCTTTGCTGAAGTCATTGTATTAACTGGGGCAGCTTTATGGAATTGAGCACTATCACCACTTGTTATTTCTGCTTCAGTATGATAGGCTGATGGCCATTTTAAACCTGCGTTATAGTATCCGCTATTAATTGTATATTTAGCATCTATATTACTACCATCAGTGGTAACAATTGCAATCTTTTTATCTGCGTAAGGATCCTCAATAAAAGAAACTTTTATTGAATTTTTGATATTCTGCTTCATGTCATAAGTAGTTTTAAAACTATTATAGACCTTCCCACCATTTTGAAGATTTTCCACAGTTCCTTTAGAATCTGCAAATGCAGATGTTGCTTGTAAACCAAATGATCCAGACATAATAACGGACACTACCGCAACGCATTTAGCTATTTCTTTTGCTTTTTTCATACAGACAGCCACTCCTTCTTAAACATTTAAAAGATATAAATATATTATTTCTAGTTCACAAAAATAGAGATAGATTCATAGCCATACAATATAGAAATTCATTAACTTTTATGACACTAACTAAAAACACATGTTTCACTAATCTTCCTCTCACTATTATTGATAACTATTATCAACATTATTAAAACATAAAATAACGATTTAAACAACAATTTTAAATACAAATTTAAAATTGTTGTTTGAAAAACTGCAAAAAAATTATAGAATTCTTCATTTCGAGAATTACTATATTTTCAATTACTTATTACAGCCTATATTCAGATACATTATTTCCTTTCCATTCATAATAATCTAAAATTCCTTCATAAATGGCTTCTGCTGCAATTTGTCTGCCATTTTCCGTAGATAATTTACTGTAATCAATACCATTATCTATAAACGCCAGTTCCGTCAACACAGCTGGCATGTCATTTTCTCTTATAACATGAAGGTCTCCATGTTTAACTCCTCTATCTCGTGTTTGAAGTGCCTCTACTAAACGTGTTTGAATTTTTTCCGCTAAAACACGACTTTCTTCCACATGAGGATTTGTTTTTTCGGATTTAGAAGATTTATAGTAATATGTTTCTGTCCCTTTTGCATTACCATTAAAAGCATTTGCATGTACGCTTATAAAGATATCACCCTGATTTTTCTTAGCAAATTTAACACGTTCCTGTAAAGAACTTTTTTGATCATGTCCTGGTCTATTATCAGATTGACGAGTTAATAAAACTGTAAATGGTGTATGCTTTTCAAGTAATTGTTGTAGACGTAAAGAAGTGTCTAGTACAATCTTACTTTCAGGTAATCCCTTTGTGGATTTCCCAGGATCTTCGCCACCATGTCCAGGATCAATAATGATTATTTTGCTTTCTAATGGGTTTTTTGGACGATGTTTCATCATATCTGTTTTTGCAGTAAGTTGAGCAGCTTCAGCACGTGTTATAAATCTATTTGGTTGCCAACCGTTCTCAGTACCATTAGAAATTTTCAAACCGATTAAAATATTGGCATATTTTTCTCCCCAATGGCCTTTTAAATCTTCAAATTTAACCTGCTCGTTATGATTTGGTGTGCTTTGTAGTTTATATGCATTTACTAGCATCGTAGCCATAGCAGCGCGAGTTACTTTTCCAGATGGATTGAAGATTCCATTACCCTCACCTTTAACAATACCAGCTTTTTCAGCAGCAGCAATATACGGAGTAGCCCAGTGGTTTTGTGAATCTGTAAATGATGGTTTTGCATTAGAGTCAATTTGTATACCTAAAACTTTTGTCATAATTTTTGTAGCTGAAGCTCTGTCTAATGAGTCATTTGAACCGAAAGTCCCGTCTGGATAGCCATTCAATACCTGTTTATCAACTAAATAATTAACGGATTTGTCCGCCCATGCAGGAACATCTGGGAACTTATGAGTATTTGCAAATGTATTAGATGAGTAGGATAATAAACTTCCAGCAAGAATTCCTGTAGCAATTAATTTGTATTTCAAAATGAACACCTCTATCAAGTTATTACAATTTGGTAAATATATCATTTATAATTAATCTTTAAATAATACGACCTTGAATAAAGAATAGATTAATTCGTTTATATTACTATATAACGGATAACGAATTTAAAATCGAACTATTACTCTAAAAATAATCCTCGGATATACACTTATAGATAGAGATTATTAAATATACTCACCAACATCGTGTAACCAGTATAGTTACTTATACATACGAGTGTCAATTAAAATAACCTTACAATTTTGTAATATAACCACCTTAATAGTAAACCAAGTAATTATTAAATATTATAAATAGTTACTAGATATAATAAAATAACAATGTTAAATTTTGAACAAAGACTAATCATTTTAATAGGAAAATAACTTATAACAACCGCATTTTCAACAATGCTTTTGAATCCTACTTTACTCTATAATTCTCTGTTATATCCCAACGTGAATGCTCCTATAATATAGGCGATTGCTGCAATGAATACTAGTATTTCCTCAAAAAACATCTCTAGAAGCCACCTAAAGTAGCCTTTATTAATACACTCACACAATCCATCTTTTCACTCCCTTAAGACATCCTCAAATTTTACAAGGACTGAAAAAAGAAGAGGGATACCTTCCCTCTTCACCAAAAAATTAAAAAACACCTTAATTTATATCCCCTGCCTTTTACAATCTCACGTCTATTGATAGCCAGTTTAATTCTTCAATTCTATTTTCATAGATTCATGTATTCTTCTAAAGTCTGCTTTTGTTTATATATATTTTCAGCAATATCTCCTACATAGCGAATATGCCAAGGTTCATAGGCATAACCTGTAATACTTTCCTTTCCCTTAGGATAACGAATGATAAACCCTGCGCGATGCGCGTTTTCTTTCAGCCATTTTCCTTCCTTCGTATTAGCAAAGGATAACTCTAGTTCATTGTTCGCACTTTTAGAAGAAACGTCCATTGTTAACCCTGTTTGATGTTCGCTATGTCCTGGTTTTGCCGAGAAGCGATCCGTATGCTCTTGTCCTTTTCTTTTCACATTGTTTGCATACAGTCGTTGTTGATAGTCATAGGAACGAAATCCCGAAACAGCATTTAACTGAATCCCCTCCTGCTTTGCTAAATCAAATAACTTTTCCAGTGCTTCTGCCGCCTCTTTACGGAGGTGGCTCTTTTCTACCGTTCCACTAAATGAGAATGGTACATTTGGTCCAACTAAATCCTCTGGTTTATAGTCTTCGGGTAATCCATATTCCTTATTAACTACAGCCTGTATACTAGCAAAAGAACTTTCATTGTATTTTGATTGCCCTTTTCCTCTACTATCTTTCTCTTTATTTATGGAGTTTTCACGAGATTCATAGTTCGTCTTATCTGGTTCTTTACCAATAGATTGATTGGTGTAAATTATAAAGATGCCTAACATCATAATTACACAAATGAAAATCCCTACTAATTTAAGTCTCATTATTCATTTCCTTCCTGCAACTCTTACTATTTCTCGTTCATAATATCTCAACCATATCAAATTCATATTAATTTGAAGTGAACTTTTGTTCTTACCATATTTCTTAATAGAAAGACTATATATCCTTCTATTTGTTTGACATCATTAAGATGCTCACAAATATAAATAAATTCTATTCCTAGATATAGATAAAAAATCTAAAAATTTATATAATAAAATTAGAAGTGTAGCGTATTATTATTGAAAGGTCTTGGTATAATGCTAGGCATTAATGTAAAAAAAACAAATGAAGAGTTAATTATTTCATGGCAATTGGCGGAGATTACAATTCCATTACGTGATGTGATTGAGATTACCGAAGATGCTACCTATGCTGGTGTTGAGGAAGTAGATGTCATACGTATTGGAACAGCTTATGGAACAACAGACCGTATTTTAATTAAAACAGTAAAACAAAATTATGTATTATTTACTACAAATAAATTTGCTATTTTAAATGCCATTCACGCTTAAATATAGGAGTCTTCTTGGCTAAAATGATAAAAATAAGCACATCTTGTTATAAAAACAGATGTGCTTATTTTTTAATTTCTATGCATTTTTACGTTTTAAGAAAATCACTCCACCAACAATTAACAGTAATGCGCCTGCAGCCATAGAGATCCAACTTGTAAGATTAGTACCTGTTTGCGGTAACCATCCAATTTTAGATTGAATTTCTTGCTTAGGTTGTGGTTGTTCTTTTACTTGCTCGTTAGGCTGCTCTGGTGTTGGAGTATTTTTATCTGAATTTGGCTGTTCTGGTTTAGGTTGTTCCGGCTTTACCTCTTTAAATTTCACTGTTTGTCCCTTATCTTCAATTTCAGCGTGAATAGCTACTAATATATTATCTTGATACAGTTCTTCAAACACGACTACTTCTTTACCTTGTAATGCAGAAGCATTAAATGTGAAATCTAGTGTGATAGAACCATTCTTCTCTTTAGCAATAAACTTAGATTCTACTGTTACTTCTTTACCATCAACTAATAATGGCTTGTTTGTTGCTTTATCCATCAGTTTACCTTTTACAACATACTCTTTACCCACGATTAAGTCTTTGTATTCCACTGTATCTTGGATTGTTACAGATTTAGAAGCGTCTAACTCTTTAGAACCATCAGCTTTGTTTGTTGCTGTCGTTTTAATAGAAGGTTCTACAAATCGAACTGTTTGACCTATATCGTTAATGTCAGCATGTGTTGTAATTACTTGCCCTTCATGTAATAAGTCTTCAAACACGACTACTTCTCTTCCTTGCTGTTCAGCACCAACAAAAGTAAAGTCTAATGTTACAAAACCGTTCTTTTCTTTTGCAGTAAACTTCGTTTCAGCTGTTACTTCTTTTCCATCAATTAATAATGGTTTGTTAATAGCTTTGTTCATTAGTTTACCTTTTACAGTGTACTCTTTACCTACAACTAAGTTAGTATACTCCACTTTGTCTTGGATAGTGATAGAATCCTTTGAATGAATCTCTTTTCCACCATCAGCTTTGTTTGTTGCTGTCGTTTTTACTGATGGCTTAACGAACTTAACTGTTTGACCTTTATCATTGATATCAGCATGTGTTGTAACAGTTTTTCCTTCTTTCAATAACTCTTCGAATACTACTACCTCTTTTTCTTCTAAACCAGTTGCATCAAATGTGAAGTCTAATGTAATAGAGCCATTTGCTTCTTTTGGTGTAAACTTCGTTTCAGCTGTTACTTCTTTACCATTTACAACTAATGGTTTATTAGTCTCTTTATTCATTAATTTACCTTTTAAAGTGTATTCTTTACCTACTTGTAGGTCTTTGTATTCCACTTTATCTTGGATTGTTACAGACTTAGACGTGTGCATTTCTTTTGTACCATCTGTTTTATCAGTAGCTGTTGTTTTTATTGAAGGAATCTTTTCATCTTTGACAATGTGTTTAATGATTTGACCATTCTCTTTAATTTCAAAAGAGAACGTTTCTTCATTTAATACATAACCTTTTGGCGCAACAGTTTCTTTATATGTGTATTTTCCAAATGGTAATTTTTCAAATTTAGCGATTCCTTTATCGTCTGTTTTTCCTTTTACTACTTCTTTTCCTGCTTCGTTATAAATCGTAAATTCTGCATTTGGAAGCTTGTTATTTCCATCAGCTACATCTACCTTTGTAATTTCTAGATCACCTTTGATATGATGATTAACTGCCAATAACTCAATAATCTTCCCATGTTCCTTTATTTCGAACATAATTGGTTCTTTAACAAGAACGTAACCATGTGGAGAAGTCTTTTCTACAAATGAATATTTACCATACGCTAAATCTTTGACGTTAATCTCGCCATTTTTATCTGTCTTATATTCCCCAACTACTTTTCCACTTTCATCTTTCAATTCAAATACTGCACCTTCTAATTTTTTGCTAATATCTTCATTATCTACTTTTAGTAATTTTACACTACCTTTCACTTCGGTATTTTCCACTGTAAAAGTAAGTGTTTTATTGTGCTCTTTAATTTCAAAAGGATACTTTGTTTTATTTCCAATATATCCATTAGGTGTTTTTGTCTCTAAGAAATAATACTTACCATACGTAAGACCTTCAACTTTTGCAATTCCATTTTCTTTTGTTACTACTTTTTGCACTTCTTTTCCATCTTCAGTAAAGACTGTGAATTCAACATTTGGTAAAACCTTTCCTGAATCACTGAGCTTTTTAATTTCGATGTTACCTTTTACTTTGTTATTTACTATTTGGACAGCTCCTGTTTCTCCTGTCTTAACTTCAATAGTTTGTGGTTTATCATCTGAAACATAGCCTGTTGGTGCTTTAATTTCTTTTAATGTGTAAGTACCAATTGGTAAGTTGTTTAATTCTGCCATACCATCAGCACCAGTCGTGATTTTTCCAACTGATTCATTATTTGCATTAAAGACCTCAAATACTGCACCAGCTAAAACTTCTCCATTTTCTCCAACCTTTTTAATTTTTAAAGAACCAGCTGCTTCCCAATTTACTGCAAGATCACTACTAAGCTTTTCTTCATTTCTTTCTAATAGTACTGTAGCATTCTGAACAGTATCCGTACCACGGTAAGCAATTGCTTGAACTTTAGTTAAATTAGCAGCAACACTTAAATTAAATTCACCTGTTTTTGTATTCTTAGGAATTTGGATACGAAATTTTTCTCCAACTGAAAGCTGATCTTTCACTTCTCCATTTTCACTTACAATTCTAACTCCATTAGGTGCATTTTTCGCTACTACCTTATAAGAACCACTCTTAGCATTTGTTTGTACTGAATATAGATTTGTTTCGAAGAATTCACCCTTTAATTCTGCTTTTTGCTTTTCAGCAGGAATGACATTCATAAAAACATCTTGAGTCTCTTCACTATTATTAGCATTACTAATAATAGCCTTAGCTGCTTTTTCAACATTTTTATTCTCATGTTTTAATTCATTTACATCGAGTTGACCTAATGCATTCCAAACCGCAAGTTGCGTTGCATAATGCGCTTCATTCTTATTAGCTACTCCCAGCTGTTCAGCACTTTTTTGCGGGAAACCATTTAATAAGACTCTATATACTACATTATCTGTTTTCCCCATTTCAGGAAGATCTTCACCATTTGGTGATTTTAATCCAAGGGTTAAGCAATAAGCAATTTGACCACTTGAATTTTTAATCATTTCAGTGCGAATGTACTTACCTAGACTATTACTATAACTCCAGTCCATTGAATATTTCTCATGCGTCATAACCTCTGCACTAGCCCTAGGTAAAAATACATTAAGGAATAATGCCAGTACTGATAATAATGTAAAAACTCTTATAATGACTCTCTTACCCAATTTTGTAACCTCCCTAGAATAAATTAATCCGAGTATATATCGCAATATCTAAAACATTCACGATCGACCCGATTATCATTATAAAACAATAAATTACAAATATTAAATAATTTTAATTAAATAGTCAAAAAATTTACACATTTTATTATTTATCAAGTTTTTTAACGAATTTACTATATACAAATTCTAAAACACGCCTACAATTTAAAAAACAAATATGTATGTTAAATATATAAATAGCAATTCCTTTACTCCAGTTATTAAGCTTTCCCCCTATTAAAAATATCCTCTTCATTTTCTTGTTAACCTGAGTAACTTATACACCTCTTTTAATCTATTACACTCCTCCATTTAAATATAAAGGTGACTTCTCGTCCAAAGAATAAAGTGAAACTTTAATCCTCCCGATTCCCATCTAACTTCTTTGCTTTCATTGAATTTTTGGGCGGGAGTCTTACTGCCCCAAAATAGCGGGATACATTATGCAATATTGCATTTGATAATCATTTTCATTGTAACTATAATGATTACAGGATTACTATTAATCCAATATTCTACATGGAGGTTTTATTATGTTTAAAAAAATTATTGTATCTTCTATGGCGCTTACTATGTTCGGTGGAGCTGCAACTATGCTAGAGGCACCTACTGCTCAAGCAGCTTCTTATAACTCAACGTCATCCTCTTACTTTGATGTCACTCCTGAAGAGGCCGTGGCTTTCTATCAATCTCAAGACTATAAAAAATTAAAAGTATTTTTGGATGACTTTGAAGCAAGAAACCCTTATACTCCAGGTGGAGGCTACGCTCAAGGGAGTGTACGTATGCAAAAATTCAACGATGCTCTTAGAGATGCTAAATTAACAAATGTCTACCAAGAATTTATTAGAATCTCATACTACAATCATTATCCAGAACCAAAATAATAACAACGGATTAAATGTTTATTATTTCTATAACTTAGCCTAATTTTAAATGTATAACCTAAAAATAATTACTAAAAACCACTCATATAAGAGTGGTTTTTCTATTTCCCCATATAATTTAGCGGAATGTTACATCATCTTTATTTTGATATCTTTTATAGTAGACATTCTCTCGTTGACACAATCTAGTAGGTTAGCAATGGAAATATCAAAATGTATTTATAATTGTTTTCTGTTTAATAGCAAAAAACGAACAGCCTCTCACAATTAGATAAGGTGCTCGTTTTCATTTTTATCGGTAATTCTCAATTCAATTTAGCTTCTTTCCAATAAGTAAAGATTAAATTAACTTAAAAGCAAAGCGTTTTAAATTTAATTCATAGATCTTACTGAAACTTGGAATTGCCCCTTAGAACCATCATCATTTGAAACGTAAATTTTATATGTTCCATTCGGTAATGGAGATAAAGCATTCCGTACATTTGTAACATTAATTTGTTGTTCTCCAGGTTTTATATAACCACCAACAATTAGCTCTGTATTTGGACCTTTTACACTATATCCCATTGTATTTTGACCATTATTTTTCATAGAGAAGCTTAAGTCAGTACTCCCATCATATACGAAAGAAGTTTCAGCCTCGCCACTATAATCCATTGTTTGGGTTAATAATAAGTCTGCAGAAACATGTTCAACTACATGAATTGGATCATTCGTTTTGTGTACTTCTTCAGCATAAGTATTATTCCCTAACACACCAAGTGTTAATGCTGAAACTACTCCACAACTAAGCACTAGTTTATTTAACTTCATTTTAAGTTCCCCCTTGATGTTTGTATTCTATTACCATCATACATCCTTTTCCAAGTGCGTTTTTATGTAATAATTCATATCTATAAACCTATATATCTTAACTCTTCACCTTAATAGTTATTGAGAAACCCACATAGATAAAGTTACAATATTACGCTTCATAAAAAACATGTAAATTTTAAATTCTTTTTCTAACAAAGTTTTATACGAGTAAGTACTAAAATACTCACATAAATAGCATTTCTATTTCAGATAAAATGTACTAATAAAATTTTTCTAAAATTTCACTTTGTAATTTGATATATTCCATGTTAATATAACGAAGGCTACAAACAGGAGTCACCACGCATATCATTTTCACAGAATATTCATACTTAAAAACCTTATTTTATCAGTAACTCAATCTAAATTTTACCTATACAAAAGTTAGTTTATAATTTCATATGTACATAAATTTAAATAGATTTTTTCTATTATCCTTATCAATTTTAATACGAGTAATATAACAGCATGTTTTTCAAGTACCCTTCCTTTTTTAGATAAAAAGTCTACTAATACTAAACATCTATGTCCAACTCATACATAATTCTACTTACAAACTATCGGAGATGCAAAACTATGGGAATTTCTACTCTTTTATTAAATACCTTTATTATAATAATTTGTATCCTTAGCTATCACGTATTTTGGCTAGAGTTTAAAGAAAAAACAATATGTAATAATATATTATTTTCTACCCTTTCCTCCATTGCTATTATTTTTTGTATGACTTTTCCTTTTCATTTACATGTGGGATTTATTTATGATTTACGTTTTATTCCTATAATATTAGTTTTTCTATATGGAAATACAAAAAACATTGTTTTTATAGGAATTTTATATCTTTCTTATCGGTTTTACTTAGGCGGAAATGGCGTTCTTCCATCATTTATTATCTTCACTATTATTTTTGGTATAACAATGCTCTTTCGTTACTTATTACCTATGTATGTTAAAGAAAAAAAAGTATTATTAAGCTTACTCCTTATTTTAGTATGTACAACTTCACTTTCTATTTGCGGTATTGTAACTCAAATACATACAGGAGGGAAAATAGACTCTACTCTCATAGAATTTTTATTAAATTACATAATCATTAATATTTTCACAGTATTATTATCAGTTTATTTAATAGAGGGAATGATTGAGAAATATAAAATGAAAGAAAAGCTACAACGAGCTGAAAAATTTTATATAGCTAGCGAACTAGCAGCGTCAATTGCACACGAAATCCACAATCCACTAACCACGGTACATGGATTCACTCAATTATTAAATGAAAAACATGCCTCTAAGCTATCTCAGGATCAATACTTAGAAATCATGTTAATTGAAATGCAGCAAATACAATCTACTATTAATAACTATTTATCTTTAACCAAACCACAGAACACCCTAAAAGAGAAAATAGATATTAATCACATTTTAAATCAAGTGAAAGATACTATTTCACCACTCGCTCTATCATACAAAGTTGAAATCAAACAAAATAGTACAGATTCCTTTTATATAAATGGGGACCCCGAAAAATTCAAACTCTGTCTAAACAACATCATCCAAAACGGAATTGAGGCTATGAAAAATGGTGGATTATTACAAATAAATATACAAAAAGTAAAAGGAAATATCATAATTGATATTATTGATTCAGGAATTGGGATGTCATCTCAACAAATAAAACGAATTGCTTTGCCATTCTATTCAACAACAGAAAAAGGAACTGGGCTTGGTACTATGATTGCTTATAGTATTATTAGAGAATTAAACGGAGATATAGAGATAGAGAGTGAATTGGGTAAAGGGACACGCTTTTCTATTAGTATCCCTTGCTAATGCGACAAAAATTTTCTGTTTAGTTAATTACATAAGCACATTTTAAGAATCCTGCTAGCTAACTTACTTATTAATTATCTTAAATTTATGTGCGTTAATTAAAAACAATAAGGATCAGAGCTTATCTATTGTTACAGATACACTCTAATCCTTTAGTTTAATTACATTAAACGCACTTAATATTTATAACTATTCTTACATCGTGATGAAAGAATAGTTCATCGACTTTATCTCATTTACTGATTAGATTTGTTTAATGTAAATATAACATCTCTCGGCACTTAATTTGTTATTATCATTATAGACATTTCCTACAATTGTTTTTTTATTAAAGTACAGACCTTATGCCATTCATTGAAAAAGACAACTCCCTTTTTACTACTTTACTTCCACCGTATAATTCCCTGTCCCCCCGCTATACTGATACACATGTAAATAATACTTCCCTGGATACGTGTAGTAACTACCTACTAGTTTATTCCCTTGTTGCTGAGCATACGTAACATAATTATTTAAATCTGCTTCAGAATAAAGTACCCAGTTCATTCCGATATTATTTTCATTCGTTACGTTAATTTGAAGGTTTTTAGCAGTCTCCACATTAATTTCAAAGAAATCACTTGTATCGCCATTTCCTAAACTAGCACGTAAAACTTGATTTAACTGCAGTTTGTTTGCTGTTTGGAATGAGTTATTCGGTTCTTTTTCTACACTGTTATCTTCTTTCTTTTGAACAGTTACAGTCGCTGTAGCAGTATTAGTTGCTCCTTTATCGTCTGTTACTGTTAATTTCGCCGTATACGTTCCTTCTTTTATATATACGTGAGTTGGATTTTGCTCATTACTTACAGTACCGTCTCCAAACTCCCATTTATATGAAATAATTTTCCCGTCTTCATCTTTTGATCCGTCGCTTTTAAATGAAATTGCTTCATTTACATTTCCACTATACGGACCGTTTATAACCGCAACTGGCGCTTTATTCTCTGCACCTTCTTCTGTATTAATACCGTGGAACACAACATCATATTCAAATTGTCCTGATGCATTCACGCGATAATTTACGAAGTATGCTGTTACTGTTTTATAACCTGTCCATTCTTTTGCACTTAAACGTTTTAACGTATCATTAACGTTTTGTGTAATTGTTTTCCAGTCTTCATATTCTCCTTTTGCTGCAGTTCCTGTATATGTTCCTTGTAGTGTGAATGTATTAAAGAACTGTGATTTATTTTTCTTCACTGATACATTTTTCAATTTTGCTTCCGCCGTTATTTCTGCCGCAATATCTGAAACTGGTTTCGGTGCATGATTTGCTAAATAATCGTCTGATACTAATGGCACGTTATATTTCTCACGATTATCAACTAGCATTTGCATATAGTCTTGATATTCTTTATTTAAATTCGCATCTTTACTTAATGTAGAGCGATATGCATCATATGCTGTTACATCATTTTTCCTAATAAGATCATGTATTTTATCAAACATATCATATCTCTTATTGTACATATAAGATTGTAAAGCAAAGGAATAATTATAGAAATCCCACGTTCCATACTTTGCATTTAACGTTCGCTCTGCCGTATAACGCTCCGCTGGGTTTGAAGATAATCCTCCTATAATACTCTTTCTCGGTACAACATTATCCGTTCTCGTTGCCCCTGCAAAAAATTCAGCATTCCCTTCTTCAAACCAAGATAATCTTTCATTTTCATATATTTTCCCTTGTCCCCATAACCCTGGTACTTCATATCTACCTTGTAAATAATGCGTGAACTCGTGTCTGAATAATTCTTCTAAACTATAAATACTTTCTTCTGGCGTACGCTCATAAGTAAAGAACGTACCTGTTCCTTCTATATAAAGACCACCGTTATTCGTTTCATAACCGTACAATTGACGATTAAATTGATATTCTGCTGGGCTATTATAAATAACCATCGTTAGTACATCATCAGGATTTCCTTTTTCTAAAGGTTGATCACTTTCAACCGTACGATGGAATTGTGCCTTGACTTCTTTTGCCGCCCAATATAAACGTTTTACTTTTTCTTCTGTCACTTTATCTCCAGCTTTTAAAACAATTGCCCCATCATCAAACGTATACGTTTTTGGCAAATATTTTTTCTTTCCATCTTCTCTTATTTGATCTAAATTCACCACTTTACCATTTGCATCTTTTCCGCCATAATTCGTTGCGATTTGCTCAGCAGCTACGAAATATTGCTCCCCTAAATACGGATAAATTTTCATCGCATCTGTTACAACTTGTAACCCTTTCGTTCCTGTACTATGGAACGTACCGAGTCTACCTGTATAATAAATGCCATTATTAATAAGCCAACCGTTTTTTGCTGTAATCGTTCCCATTAATGCAAAACGACTTAGTTCATTAATATAACTATCTATTTTCTGATACCATACTGTATCTTTCGGTGCTTTCCTCGTATCGTACAAATACGATTGAATGTCGTAATCAACACCTTGCATAATATCGTAAATAGCATTTCCAGCTGAAAGATTATCTACTAATGTAGAAAAATTATCATTATATTGTTTAAAAATTTTTGCAGCTGATGTTATCGTTTCCACATCACTCGAAGCGTTTCCTATTAACTTTCCGTATGATGATACCACTCTATTTTGCTCTAATGTACCCAGCTTGAAATTTGAATTGTTAGCTATCGTTTTTAATGCAGGTAAGCATTTATCATGATAACTCCGTTCATTTAATTTACTAAGTTCCGAATTATAAAATCCTAAATAAAATCCTGAACGTAATACCTCTACTAATGTCTCAATCCCTTTTGAATCATCCTTCGTATAGGCTTGTCCTTGCTGCTTCAATTTATCAATAATCGCCTGCATCCTACTATCATTTTGATAGAATGCTAGACTGTCTGTATTAAACTGAAATAGCCCCGTAATTTGCTCCCAATCAATTGTTACAAGTAAATCTACTAACTGCTGATTGCTTAATTGATTTAATTCAGCAATTGTATAAGTTTTCGCTACAGCTAATTGCTTATTTTCTTTTTTCACCTCAGGTGGTCTTTGTGATAAATCGGCAAATTGTAGCCTTTTCTCAAAAGACTTACTTTCGAGCACTTTCGATGAATGAGCTAATTCTTGTACTGGTAGTTGTACACCGACTGGCTCCATTTTGAGCACATTTCGATAAGAAACTTGCTCTCCCTTAGTATCTTCTGCCAAACTGCCCCCTTGAAAACTCCCTAACATTAAACTAGCAAAACTTACCCCTACTAACATTTTCTTTGAATAGCCTTTCATACTCTCCCCTACCTTACATTTTTAGTGTCCCGCTCCATTATTTTACTATTTTTACTTTTTGTCCTGTATTGAGAAAAAATAAGGTAACGTTCACACATATATTCATTTCATGTAAAGTTAACGCTTGACTTTCCGTGCATTTTATATCAAAAAAGATAGATAATAGCAAAATTCCTGCTACATCTATCCTCGTTTTCAACACTATGATTTTAACTTTATAAACGTAACTTCCGGTAATGTTTGCATATGCTGAATAAACTCATTCTTTTCTTCTGACGATATATTTTTCAGTTGCATCCCTACCTTATAAACAGTTTCTGTACCTTGCTGTGAAGCTTCCACCTCATATGAGAGTATTGGGATGCCTTTCACTTGTAGTGTTTCTAATATTTGTTGTATCGCTTCATGTTTATTTACAAACATTTGCACTGTTATATTTTGTGGAAATAAAAATTGCACCTTAAAAATACGACTTACAATTTCTAAACCAATTAAAACGAGAATCGTCGCTCCAATGCCTACTACATACATTCCCGCTCCAATTGCTAATCCTATGCCGGCAGTAGCCCATAAACCAGCCGCGGTCGTTAATCCTTTCACCGCCTGTTTTTGAATAATAATTGTGCCTGCACCTAAAAAGCCAACTCCACTAACGACTTGTGCTGCAATCCGACTTGGGTCTAGAGACATATGCTCTTCATACACAATATCTGAAAAGGCATATTTCGAAACAACCATTATTAACGCACTTCCTACCGCTACGAGGAAATGAGTCTTTAATCCAGCTTCTTTCGATCGAATTTCTCTTTCAATACCAATCATTGCTCCTAACAAGCCAGCAACACCGATTCGTATAATAAAATCAAAATCTACACTCACGGGCACTTCCCCCTTTCATTCATTATAGATAGATAAAACAAAAATTATCACAAACATCCATTTATCAACATGAAAGAATACCACTAAAATAAACTTAATACTCCGACCGTTTTATGTTAATATTTTAAATATTAACATAAAATAAACAACTTCTAATTTTAAACCTCCACTAATTTTCTAAAAAAACAAAGGTGGATTGCATGAAATTAGGTTGAGAAATTTTAGAAAACGCTTTCACTTTGTTTCATAATTTTTTATAAAAACTACATAACTAAAGGAGCTTACTAACAATGAACCTCTCATTACTTACACCTACTACTGATTTACAAGAAGAATACTTAGATTTCTATAACGAATGGAAAGATAGCGGTGAAACAATGATCCCGTGGGTTATCACAAAAAATCCTGCCAACTTCCCAGCTATGGTTCAAGAACTTCTCGATGCGCATAACGGAATAAATATCCCTGAAACTTGGGTACCAGATTCTACATATTGGCTTGTTACAGATGAAAATAAAATTGTGGGAGCTGTTAATATACGTCATAGTTTAACCGAACATTTATTTAACGCTGGCGGTCATATTGGTTATGGCATTCGCCCTTCTGAAAGAAGAAAAGGTTATGCTACAAAGTTATTAAAATTATCGCTAGAAAAAACGAAGGAATTAAACATCGAGAAAGTACTTGTCGTTTGCGACGCAGTGAATACCGCTTCTGAAAAAACGATTTTACATAACGGTGGACTTCGTGATGATGATTTCACTGAGGAAGATGGAAATGTAGTAAGAAGATTTTGGATTGAGCTATGAAGAAGCCATCTAATGAAAATAATCTTATTATAGAGAAATATAGTAGAAGTAACGAGCTAAAAGTAAAACAACTTATTGATTTATATAATGAAGACTCTTATCTATTTAACTTATTACGAGATAGTAAAACAAAATGTGCGTATGTTGCCTGCTATAAAAAAGATGTAGTAGGCATCTTTCTCACCTGGAACAGTAGCTTCCATCCATACTGCACATACTTTCGAATATACACGACCCCTTTCTATTCAGAGCTACGTATTGAACAATTCTTATTTACTGAGATTCAAAAACGAGAACAATTTAATTTACCATTCCAAACTTCTATATGGGAAACGTCAGCTCATTTAAAAACTTATTATGAACAAAATAAGTTTATTGAAATCCGAAGAACATATATGCCAATATTAGACTTACAAAAAATAGTTCCTATCGATATAGTTCCTAATTCAAATTATCATTTACAAACTTTATCAAACATCTTATCTAATAATAACTTACTAGAAAAACTAGCCTACTTAGTAAAAGGCATTTACGAGCAAACCCACTTAGCAAATCCCGTTGCTCTATATCCTCTCGAAACTTGGAAAGAAAAGATCTTAGCTGATGACGTGTTACTAGATGGGAGCTTTCTAATTATAAGTGAAGAGAACGAAATTATTGGGTACTCTTTCCTCCATACATTGGAAAAGGATGATACGTTAGAACTAGGATGGTGCGGAACTCACACTACAGACAATTTACCATTACTAAAAATTCTCGTTTTCGAACAAATTATGTATGCAAACAAACACGGCTATTCTTTCATTCAAGGTGAATTCGATTCAACTAGTATATATGCAATGGAACTATTAAAATCCTTCCCTTTTAACCCTTGTGCTACTTGGATTACGTATCAAAAATAAGCGAGAAAGTGATTATACACTTTCTCGCTTATTTTACACTGCTTCTATTTCAAACTGCACTGTAATACCACTTGGATCTACTACCGCAAACCCATTTGTAGTTTCATTTATTTCATGTTGTTTTTCTATTAATCTTTCTTTCACTTCATCTAACGCTTCTTTATGCGGTAGTACAATCGCATATACCTTTAGTCCAGTTGCATGTACTGGCGGGTGTGGATTGTTTACTCCGTTCCACGTATTTGCACCAATATGGTGATGATATCCCCCCGCTGAAATAAATAAGCAATCCTCTTCACGCTGTTGTACTTCAAAACCTACTGTTTTCACATAAAATTCATGTGATTTCTCTACATCAGCTATTCTTAAATGTACGTGCCCAACGACAGTATTAGCAGGCAAACCATCAAACTCATAATCAACGAATGTTGCCAATTCTTTTAAATCAAGTGGTGTACTTCCTCCTGGCCCTTCTCCCCATCGATCGCGCGGACGGTCTGCATAAATTTCAATACCATTCCCCTCTAAATCTTGCAAATAAAAAGCTTCGCTATATGTATGATCACTTGCACTATTAAACCTTGAAATTGGTAAAATTTCATTTGAATATGTATAACGCCCTTCTTGCTCAGCCGGGCTGTCAATTACATTCTTATTACGAAGAACCCCAAATAGCGCAGAAGCAAAAGCTTCACGAGTCGGAACTAAAAAGGCTACATGATATATACCAGTCGTACGCGGTTCTTGCAGTACCCCGTCCTCTAACTTTTCAAGAACAAGTAACGCGTTCTTTCCACCTTTTCCAGATAAATATGCTTTATTTCCCTCTTGCTTAATTACCTCTAAGCCTACAACATTTTCATAAAAAGCAATTTGACGCTCTAAATCTTTCACTTTAAATTCAACATGACCAATACGTGTTTTCGGATGAATTTGTACCATGAATAACTTCATCTCCTTATCCCTATATTTTCCCATTACATATAACCGTTACTATGAAGGATACAACTAAAATCATTCTATGTAAATAAGAAAAGTCAGAATTTACATGCATTTTTATTTTCATAATAAAAAGCCACCTTTTCTAACTTTTAGAAAAGGTGGCTTTTTAACTCTTATCTCATTTTATGTACTTCAGCAACTAGCTTTCCACCCTGAATGCCCATATAAAGCTTCACAGGTGCATCATTCGTATTTTCAAATACTAAATCTAAATATGGATATGCAATTGTAGCATCTCTTCCTTGTGGAACATAACCTACCGTTTTAGAATGTGTAGTTCTCTCCACCATTTTCAGGCCAGCTTGATCTGCTGCATTGTATAAAGTTGAAGATGTTTGACAAACACCACCGCCATATCCATCTACTAATTTACCATCAACTATTTCTTTCCCTAATTGATATCCTTTATCTGGTGTCGTATCACCGATTAATGAATTAAAAGAGAAACGATCTCCTTTTGCTAACACAACTCCATTTATGCTCGCTGCTGACAAACGAATATTCTCAATACGGCCACCTGTTGAACCACCTAAGTTCGTTTCATATCTACCAATTACCGTACCATTTCCTTGCGCATCACTTAATGTTGCGACTGGTTTTTTCTCCACAATCGGCAACTGATACGTAGCATCCCACATACCAACGTTTAACAATTTATCTACTAATTCTTTTTCCATTAATTCATAAGAAGGTTTTCCTTCTTGCCAACTTCCATCAGGTGCTATACGTGAAGGAACCATTTTTTTGTCGACGCTTTTTCCAACCTCACCAACAACCTTTGTTACAGACTTTTTAAATTTCGCTTCATCTTCAAAATAGCCTAAACCAGATAAATCTAATTTTTTCACTTCAGTACCAGTTCGACCATCAACTAAACTAATAGTATCTTGCACTTCTGCTTTAGCCTCTACAGTGTGCCCACCAATATCACTTACCAATGCAACATCACTTACTTTTGCACCACAGCCACTCACTACAGCTACACATAACACCCCAACTAATATACCCTTTACTTTACGGAACAATATACTCTCTCCCTTTCCCCAACATCACTATTATGTATTTATTTCATTTTTATGTATGTTTTGTTACAATCATTTTACAATATGTTTATAAAATGTTACAAGTTATTTTTCACTCTATATAAATTACTCTTTTCTTTTATAAATGTCTATACATATTTACATAAAAGTTTGAGTTTGATAGAATTGTAACTTTTATGTAAACTCTCTCTTTTATCCAGTATATACCATCAAGCAAAAGAAATACAAATCAAAAACCCTCAAGCTATTTTTTATAAAGTGAAACTTTAATCAGTGGGGTCTTACTGCCCGTTAATGCGGGATAAAGAAAAATCCCGTCAACATAAATAGGTATTTGCCGTGCCACCGCTCCGCTTTTGCACATACATTATGGTGAATTCAACCTATTTTAAAGAAATGGAGGATGTTATTATGTATCCCTACAATCCATATGATCCATATAATCAATATGCGTACCAACAACCACAGTATGACTTACAAGCACAATATCAATCTTATATAGATCAAGCAGAGCAAACGAATCCATATGACCAAAATAGACAATTCCAACTTCCAATCTCTTTTCCTGGCACTGGAAATCGTCAATTAGAAAGACGCGTAAATGAGCTTGAACAAAGAGTACGTCAACTAGAAAATACAGTTGAGCGCCATACACGTAGACTAAACCGCTTAAACCAACGTTTACGTACAGTAGAAAACAGACTAAACATTCCATTCGCAGCATTAGAAGACGGATTTTAATCGAGAAAATAAAAATTATATAAGGAAGGGGCTCCCCCTTCCTTATATAAATTGACGAAAGTTTTTTCCATCTCTATACTGATAAGAGTTAATGAAATGAAACAAGGTGATAAATATGGATTTTGAAATAAATTATCTTTCCTTTTATGTTGTACAAGTAGAAGGAAAAGGTGAAGCAGTTGATAAACGCTACAAACATTTTCAAACTTTAGACGCTGAAGAATATGAAGATAGCTCCTTAAAAGAATTTTTGAATGGTGAGTTATTAAAAATATCGAAGCGAAAAGTAGAACGTCATGCAAAAACAGAACAAGCCCCAACAAAAATTGGTCGCTTTATTGTAGAGGAAGGGCACGAACTTGATTCAAACCCTCATTACAACCTTTTTAATCGTATTCGCTTTGCAGAAACAAAGGACAACTTTAAAGATATGAGCGAACCACTCGTTTATACATATCTTGACACAAGCGCTGTACGCGGTGGTGTATTTTTAATTGCTCAGGCAAAACTACGCAAATACTTTGATGATCCATTTGTATTCGTAATGAAATGCGACTTCGAACCAAAGGTTGCTTCTATTTCTGATGAATCAACACTGATTCGTAACGTTGAAATGGCCATCACAACAAAGAATATGAAATCTATCCAATACCCATACATGCCTGAAGAAGGTATGGTTGAAGTAGGCGAACTAAAAATACACCAAGCATCACATGCCCGCTACTTTGAAGACTTCTTAAAATTCGTCGAATATGAACGCTCTATGCCTGAAATTATGAAAACACAAGTAATGGACATGGTATACGACCAAATTGAAGATGTATTTGAAGAAGGTACGGAAGAACGCGAACAATTCGACCAAGCGATGGAAGTATGGGCTGCCAGTCCGAAACGCGAAATTATGGAACAATTTTCAACCGAAGAAGTAATGGAAGCAACTGCCCAAATCGTCGAGCATGCTCCTGAAGTGGAATTAAAACTAAAAGCAGATCATATCTCTGTGAAGGCTTTGCTTGCTGATTTCGGGGATCAAATACATATTGCAAAGGTAAATGATCGATACGTATTAATGATTGAGGCTGATACACTTACATTTGAGAAGGGCTTCTCTCCGATTGAGTTTCTGAAGCCAGATGAGCTGCAGGATGTGATTGAGCGGATTGAGAATAAGCAGCAGTATTCTTATGATCCGAACGGGATTGAATAAATCCTTCCATATAACTATTTTTACCGAGCGCTTTTAATAAGCGCTCTTTTATTGTGGACATATTTTATAGTTATATAAAAAACCGATTCTACTAAGAATCAGTTTTTCTGCTTTATAACAAAAATATTTATTTTCAATCCAAGATAACACTTGTTGCAGAATCCAGTAAATTCCTTCCTTGTTGTACAAGCGTATTTCCATTAGAGTAGTCACTATGTATGTTGGTAAAATGAAAACTTCACTTCACTACCTCAAATTTATTATACTCGTAAAAAGATAATTGAAAACGATATTCCGGATGCTCTCTCACCCAATCGTAGGCTTCTTCTAAAATTTCTATTTTGTTTTGTAGGTCATTAAGTTCACTACATTTGTCCTTTTTCTGTTTGCACAGAGGGCAGAATCCATTTACTATGTCGGCACTTGTCGCCCTAATAGTTTTACTTTTTAAGTCAACTACTAAACGAAGAAGAAGAGAATGCTCAGCTTTTGTAGTCACCGTCATTTCAGCAACCCCATCCTCATTCCAAAAGACACCGTTTAATTCCATCTGTACGGTGACGTCTTTAATATCCAAGTCTATCACTATCACACCTCCCTTGTATAAAACTCATATTTTACTCTTCAATTTTAATCTTTAATACACCACGCTTTAAAGATATATTAAGCTTTTTCCAATTCTTCTTCTTTGCTATGAAAGGAAGTATAATTACTGCTGATAGCGTGGTAAATATTATCCCCAAAACTACAACTGTTACAATGTTAAAGATTGCTTCCATTTAACTCTATCCTCTTTCATTTCTATGGGCTCTAATTTTATGAATGTATTTAAAAATTCTTACCACCCCTTAATTTTCAAAGCAATTATAATGGCCCAATCACAACAAATCAATTCCTATTTAATATGAATACTTTATTCATTCATCAGTATAATGATGTTAAATTTATGTAGCTAGAAATAGAGGAGAATATCATTTAACCTCTACATTCTCCTCCATCTCAGCCAAATACCTAATCTGTCGTTCCGCTTTTCTCACTGCCGTACGAAAATGTTTTTTCAGGAGTTCTACTGTATTTTCACTTATATAATATCTTTCCGTTATACTTTCCCACGTGTCACTACTTTCAAATGTACTCCATTCAAAAGGGCGTTCTGTATTTTTCTTTAGTTCTTTAAACACCCATTTTCGCATCTTTTTTTTCGCTTTTTCCGTTAGTTTCCCGTTCTTTACAAGTTCAAGTTCACCATGTCTTTTGTATCGCTTATTAATATCTCTCTCGCTATACACTTTAAGAAGTATATTTGCTGTATTTTCGGCATCTGCTAAAGCACGGTGCTGTTTCCCTTCCCACGTTAAAGCGAGCTGTTCTACCGCAAATTGTAAACTTGGCGTATGTTCAAACAATTCCTCATATGCTTGGAAAACAAATTTTTGCAAATCAATTCTACTTTCTTTTTCTATAATGGGGCATTTAACACCATGTAATGTACAATCATGAGATAGAAAGCGATAATCTTCTTTTCCCCATGAAACAAATATAGAATCTTCTCCGATGAACTGAATAAATTTCTCTATAATTTGAGGGAATTTTTCTACATCCATTAAATCTTTCTTCGTAATACCGGTTAATTTTGTTGTATGACGAGTTAATCGTGCACTTGGTTTTACTAACTCCGAAAATTCTTCAATTATCTTCATTGTACCTATTTCTATTTTTACAGCTCCGATATCAACTATTTCTGACGGATCTTCTGATTTATACGGTCTGAAATTCCTCTCAATATCAAACACAATGAAATGTGTAGCGTTTTTCAATTTATTTACCTCTTTCTAAATTCCTTTTCACACAAACACTTTATTTTCAGTATTTATTTATTCATGTACTTTATACAAAAATACTACGAATAAATAAATGAAAATTCAGTCTTGTTATGATATGTAAGTAGGAGGATATCTATAAAAATGCAAAAAAAAAGAAGGGCGAGCCCTTCTTTTTTCAAAAATTACTTCTTGTTTACGTTAGTAGCTTGAGGTCCACGGTTACCTTGTTCTACTTCGAAAGTAACTTCTTGACCTTCTTCTAAAGTTTTGAAGCCTTCGCCTTGGATAGCTGAGAAATGAACGAATACGTCTTCTCCGCCTTCAACTTCGATGAAACCGAAACCTTTTTCTGAGTTAAACCATTTTACTTTACCGTTTTGCATGAAAAAAATCCTCCTACAATGTACCTATATGTACATATTCATTTTCAACCACCTTACAATAATAAGCCAGATATTAAAAAACTGCAACCCCTGAGGAGATTTAACATTGCTATCCTCCTCGGAAGTTACAGCTCATTTAAATCTCTATATTATTAAAAGTAAAATGGTTTAAACATACTATATCATATCAATATAATAAAAGTAAAGTTTTTTCTTAAATTATTTTTTGTTCCCACTGCATTGCTTTTAATTCACCTGATCCAGCTACTACATAACCATCTTTTTGATTAACAATGCGCCATCCGTGCCCTTTAACTGAATCACATACTGTAACAATACCTTCGTCAAGAAGTACACGGCACACACTACTAATACCCGCCTTATTTTGTGTTGAAGTTGTATATAAGACATGTTGGTCTACACTTAAGTCTAAATAACTACTTGCTTTCTGCTCACTTTGACATGTATGCCAATATATTTTTTCACTCGCAATACTGTCATCTATTTTACAATAAGAAATATTCCCGCTAACTCCCTTGCACGATCCACTTGCCGCTACTAAATAAGAATTGTGTAAAGTCAACGCAGAAATCATTTGATTCATCGTAATTTTAATCCTCTTTAATTTACGTGTCTTCAAATCAAAGAGCCAAACACCACCATACTTAGCATGTATTTTCGTACCAATAAATAAGTAATGTTTATATAAAAATAATGATCGAATAGACGGCGCCGCACTGCCATACTCAAGAAACGGATGAATAGTCTCCCATGTCGAACCGAAATTATTAGAAAGATACAGCGTTTTTTCTCCATGAGCAACAACAGTTCCTTGTACATTGCTACATACATTCCAACTTGTTGCTTTTGTTGGAAAACGCTGAATTGTCCAGTTCTCTCCACCATCCATACTACGAATAAAAATCCCTTCGTCACCTACACCATAAACTACATTATCTTCGCTATGTAAATCCCTAATTCGTTTTTGAAAACCATTTAAAATTCGTTTCCATTCTCCGTCTTGTTCAACAAATAAGCCATTATATGTAGTAGCTAACAACAGTTTTCCATCTCTTAACTTTGTAATAGCAGTTGCACTTAACATCGTCTCCAAGTTGACACTCCCATTCTTAGAACTTCTCAGCAAATGCAATTGCAAAATTACTGCATTTTTCAACATCCTCTTGATCTTCTGGAGCTAATTCAATTTTCAGCCCTTCTTGTACAAGCTCTGCACCTCGTTCTACAAGGCGTTCTTCAAATATCGTTACCGCTTCACAAAACAGTTCATACGCCGTATCACCTGATCCGAATACCGCTACCTTTTTCCCAGCTAAATCTATATTTTCTAAGTCCTCATGAAAATCTTCCGCTTCAAATGGTAATTCACCATCGCCCCACGTATAAGATCCTAAAATGATTCCATCATAAGCTAATAATTCTTCAGCATCCATGCCTTCCATCTCTTGCAATACTACTTCATGATCAAAAGCATCTAAACTAACTTTAATTAAATCAGCAATACTCTCTGTATTTCCTGACATACTTGCATAAGCTATTAAAATTTTTGCCACTTTGGCATCCCCCTCTAACAATAAATGATTCTCATTCTCATTATATTAATAATGAGAATCAATTTCAATTGATTTTTTTCTACTTTTATTTACATTTCACATTACTTATTTCAAATAAAGTGAAACTTTAATGAGCCCTCACCAATCAGGATTTTTCAGACAGCCCACAAATAGAGGAATAAATAAAAAAAAGCACAGATGACTATACAATCATCTGTGCTTTTTTATTACTTTTTAAAAATACCAAAAGGCTTCCCTACTGGTAAAACAACTTTTCCGAAGTGTGTGTTTAACACTGCTGCTGCTGAACCATAGAAAGATAATAATGAAATAAGAAGTTCAGAATATGCTGCTAAATTATGCATTGCGTGCGGCATAACACCTAAAGTACTTAATGAAAGACCAATAAATAAGAAATCAATAAGGACGAAGATCATAAATAATACTTTATGTGTTTCCATTGCACCAATCGTCATAAAGATTGTGAAAATCAAATATCCGATAAAGGCTACACCAAGCTGTTTTGAATCTGCAACTTGTGCTAATTTTTCGCCAAATACTCCAAGTTGAATTAACCAAGTCATTCCAACACCTAACCAAAATAGGCCGTACGCACCAAATGCTGTCGTACCGAATGTATTGTTATGCTTTGCATCGTGAATGCAAGCAAAGATTTGTGCAAATCCTCCTAAAAAGATTGCCCATGGTAATACAAGTGAAACGCCATCTGTTAAGCCTAACTTTTGAGATGATGCTACAAGTGTTACCATCGCTAATCCAAATAGACCAATTCCAGATGGATCCGCTGTTGTCATTTTCACATGATGTGTAGTAGTTTGATTGCTCATATAAACCTCCTGATTATAAACATACTCGAATACAATACTTAAATCAGAAGCCTATGTCAATGGTTTTTTTTGTATGTTGTCAGACGTTATATTTTATAATGATTAAATATATTTCCGACCACTTCATAAGGTTTTATATTCACTTTTTCCAACTCGTTTATCGGTAGCCATAACGGAATATAACTTCCTTTACCTTCCCGCTGAAATTCCTCAGCTGTTCCACTTCCGAACACTCCACCTGTAATATAGGCACCATAATAATATTCATTTCCTTTATATTTTACCTTTGCAATAAGGTGCTTCACTTTTATATGTAGCCCTAATTCTTCGTATACCTCTCTTTTCGTTGCCTCTTCAGGCGTTTCACCTTCCTCAATCCCTCCGCCAGGAAAAACATAATATATTTCCTCTTCTCGAATACGTTTTATAAGAGCGATTTTCCCTTCCTGTACAATAATAGCCGCCCCGCGATTTCTTATCATTTTATTACCTCAATACGAATCGCAACTGTTCCCCACTCTTTTTCTTGTTCTTTCGTATATATTTTGTATGTACTTTCTAACATTTCCTCTAAACTATCATTTTCACAATCCAATAATTTTTTATCAATTTGTTCATACATAGATTTAAAGCTCTCGTATCGCTTTATTTCCGTTACTTTTACCGTCATCATTTCTGTTGTCGTAAGATTCGTAAATACGATTTCATCGTCTTTGTTTATTAGTTGACGTTTTTTATCGTATAGGCGTACTTCATATACTTTTTTCCCTGATTGAATTGACTGAAACGGTTTATTATATAAACCCATTTCGTATCGCATACATCCCACTCCCTTTTGTTCATTTCACCTATTAATACAGTTCACATTACTACATCTTGCATATAATATTCCATACGTATCGCTTAATTGAGAAAGGAGGCTGAAGAAGCATGTTATATTTAAATCAAAAACCTGAATATAATAAATATGATATTGGTGATTATACTTATAGTAAAGTAGGGCCAACCATTTTTTCTTGGAACGATGAAACAAAATTAAAAATAGGTAAGTTTTGTTCATTAGCAGAAGAAGTCGTTTTCATACTTGGCGGTGAACATCGCGCAGACTGGATAACGACTTATCCATTTAATGCACTTTTTGATGAAGGAGCACATATTACTGGTCACCCTTCTTCAAAAGGTGATATCGTAGTCGGCAATGATGTATGGATTGGTTATCAATCCTGTATTTTATCTGGCGTTACAATTGGTAACGGGGCCATTATCGGCGCCAGGAGCGTTGTTACAAAAGACGTACCCCCGTATGCAATTGTAGCTGGTAATCCTGCAAAATTTGTTCGATATCGTTTCCCACAAGAAACGATTGACAAACTAGAGAATCTCGCATGGTGGGACTGGGACATTTCTGTTATAAAAGGAGCCATTCCATTACTACTCTCCGACAAAATCGACGAATTTTTCACCTCGCCCGAAAATGAATCTATATGATTAAAACAAAAAGAGCATCCAATTATTTTTCAGGATGCTCTTTCTGTTTTTATTTTTTATGTCCATGCAAATGATTACACGGAGAACATTGAAATGGAATCTTATCTAAGCAATTAAAGTTTGTTTCGCAAATTTGTTCAATCGTTGGAACAAATGGAATGACAACTATGTTACTTTCTACTATTTGTGTAACAGGTGGCAATACTGTGCCTACTTGATGTTCAAAACGAATACTCGCTTGATTTATATAATTTCCTGAACCATTTGGCGCGCTCTGTACTGCTACTTGGAACGAAACTGTCCTTGCTTCACCAGGATTTAAACTTCCGATAAGAAACCCTACTGCCGGGCTTACATTCGGCACTGGCGTATTATCAACCGTTACACTTCCAGGAACAAATCGAACACTACTATCTAACATATCTTGAAAACGAATATTTTGCATTACAGTATCACCCGTATTTGTGATGACTGTCGTAAACGTAATGACATCTCCAATTGTTGCTACCTGTAAATCTGCCGTTTTTACGACTGTCGTTGAGACATTTTGAGGAATAAACGGGATAACAACTGTATTACTATCACCTTCAACTACTACTGGCGGCTCATTCGGATTTACAGTTGCAAGCCCATTCGCTGTAGCAGTATTTGTAACTAAATTATTTACTTGCCCTCCTATTATTACAACTTGGAAATTAATAATTGCTGCATCATTTGGCTGAAAATCACCTAACGGAATACCAGTATTCGGATTAGCAAATGGAAGAGGTACATCATTTACCGTTACCGTACCATTTATAAACAGCGTATTCGGATCAATGATATCTGTTAACACAATATTGGTCACAGGAACTGTACTATCATTTATAACAGCGATTCCGTAAGTGACAACATCCCCTATCATTGCTACTTCAAAGTTTGCTCCTTTTGCAACAAATAAGATTGCAGTATTTACCGTCACTATAACTGTATTGCTTGTATCCATCACTGTAACCGGCGGCTCCCCTGGTACTAAAATATATTCTGCTAACGCCCCAGCAACGTTCACTACTGTACCACCATCCGGAAAACTTGTAATCGTAGCTTCATATGTTACAAGTGCCGTCTCACCAACTGGTATATCAGGTATCGTAAATCCAATCTGCGGATTTAACCCCGGTTGCGGAACCCCATTTATCGTTACACTATTTGGAACGAAATCAGCTTCCTGAGATAGCACATCGATAAATTGAACATTCATTGCATCAGCAGTACCAGTATTTAATATACGAACAGTATACGTTACCGTTTCTCCTACACCAACAACTGAATGGTCTACTTCTTTTAGCATATCTAAGCTGCCTCTATTTACCGGCGTAACCGTCGTATTACTTGAATTTGTAATTGTAGACGGAGGTTCTCCTGGAATCAATTCGAAATCACCCGTTACTCTTGCTGTATTCATAATGCTACTAGAAGGCGGAACTGCGATTACATTTACTTCAAATGTAATTAATACACTATCCCCTACTGCAAGATCAGGCAATGCAAAGCCTACAAATGGATCTAAACCTACTTGCGGAATCCCATTTATTTGTACACTTCCAGGAACGAATTCTAAACTAGGTGATGGAACATCGATAAACTGAACATTCGTTGCTGTTACCGTTCCCGTATTTGTAACTTGCACACTATACGTTAACGTATCTCCTAATCGTGTCGCTTCTTTATTTACAGATTTTATAACGCTGAATCGTCCTCTATTCACTCTAGTTATCGTCGTATTACTCGGCTCTGTTACTACAACTGGTGGTTCTCCTGGCACTAAAGTAAAGCTTCCTGTTATATTTGCAACGTTCGTAATTGTTCCTGATGACGGGATGTTTGTAACTGTCGCTTGAAACGTCACTATAACTGTTTCACCAACTGGGATATCTCCAACTCCAAATCCAGTAATCGGATTTAAGTTTGGTTGCGGGGCTCCATTTATCGTTACACTATTTGGTACAAATGACGCTCCTGCTGAAATGGTATCAACAAACTGAACAGCATTAGCTGTTACTGTTCCTGTATTTGTTATTTGAACCGTATACGTTAATATATCTCCAACGAGAGTAGCAACCCTATTTACTTGTTTAATAACATTAAATTGCCCTCTATTTACAGTTGTAAGTGTTGTATTGCTCGGCTCTGTTACTATAACTGGTGGTTCTCCTGGTACTAATACAAAACTTCCAGTTACATTTGCCGTATTGGCAATTGTTCCGTTTGATGGCGCACTAACAACGGTTACTTGGAAGATGACTTCTACACTTTCACCTGGATTTATATCTGGAAGCGGGAATCCGTTATTCGGATTGAATCCAGGTTGTAACACACCATCTATCGTTACACTGTTCGGCACGAATGCTATAGAGGAAGGTAATACATCACTATATTGAACATTCGTTGCTGGCACTGTTCCTGTATTTTGAACTACTGTTGTATATGTGATTGTATCGCCTACTGCAACAACCGGCTGACTCACTGATTTTAAAACATTCAAACCAGGCTCATTGATTTCTGTTAATGTCGTATTACTTGTCGTTGTTTCCGTAATAGGGGGTTCTGTTTCACTTACAGCAAATGTAGCTGTAACGTCTACAAAATTAACAATCGTTCCACCTTCTGGTATGCTTGTAACCACTTCCTGATATGTGACAAGTACAAAATCATCGACAGGTATATCTGGAACTGTAAAACCAATGAAAGGATCTAGTCCTGGTGCTGGTACCCCGTTTATGCTCACACTTCCTGGTACAAATGCTACACCCGCGGAAGTAGTATCGATAAATTGAACATTCGTCGCTGGCACTGTTCCGAAATTAAAAATCAATACATCATACCTTAATATTTCTCCTACCGTCGCTACTTCTTTATCTACTAGTTTCAATGGAAAAATAAACGCTATATTAATTGTCGTAACGACTAAATTTGTTAATATCGTTTCCGTAATCGGTGGTTCCTGCGGATTTGGTTGTGAAGTAAATGTAACATCTGCATCATTTAATATGACTTCATTATCTGGAATTTCTGTAATCGTCACTTGGAATGTGACCTCAATACTTCCACCAGCGATTAATAATGGAGTAACTGTAAATCCTATTTCTGGATTTAAACCAAGTTGCTGCACTCCACCTATCGTTACACTATTGTCAACAAACGTCGTTCCTTCTGGTATGACATCTTGGAAGAACACATCTGTAACAGGGATAATTCCTACGTTTGAAATGAGCACAGTATACGTTAATACATCCCCAACGGCCCCAGTTGCAACATCAACTGTTTTTGTTGCAGTTACTTCACCAGGAGGAGGTAACGGTATTGTAACTACCGTTGTATTACTTGAATTCGTTGTTGTTACAGGTGGCTGTAAAGGATTTAATAAGAAAGTGGCTGTAGCAGATGCTGTATTTAATACTGCTCCACGTGTAGACGGTGCAACTACCGTAACTTGGAACGTTACTGTCAATGATGTTCCAGCTGCAATATTAGGAAGCGGGAAACCAACATTTGGGTCAAATCCAGGTTGTGGCGTTCCATTTATCGTTACACTATTTGCTACAAAAGTTGTTTCTAAAGCAATTGGATCAAGGAAAGAGACATTCGTTGCTGTTACTGTACCGTTATTTCGAATGACAACAGAATACGTGTAAGTTTCTCCAAGTGCTGCTTGTTGTACAGATGAAGATTTTTGTATATTTAACTGTGCTGTGTTTACTTGCGTCACTACAAAATTACTATTTGTAACAGTCGTTATTGGAGGGTTTGCTGGATTTATAAGAAAACTTGCAGTAACGTTCGATTGGTTTCTTATATTTCCACCGCTCGGAACACTCGTCACTGTAACTTGAAACGTAATCGTAGCCGTTTGCCCGACCGGAATATTTGGTACCGGGAAACCTAGCATAGGATCCGCGCCTTGCTGTACGACTCCATTTATCGTCACACTATTTGCTACAAAGGCAGTACCAGACGGAATCGGATCTTGAAAAACAATATTCGTTGCAGGAACAGTTCCTGTATTTTGAATAAGAATCGTATACGTTAACGTATCTCCTACACCGGCTTGTAGTGTATTTACACTCTTCATTACATTAAGTGATCCTACATTCACTCGCGTCACAACAATATTACTAATCGTTACAATTGTAATTGGTGGCTGGAGAGGACTTACTTGGAAATCAGCAGTGACATTCGCATTATTCGGAAGAACTCTATTTGGTGGTACACTCGTGATTGTCACTTGAAAAGTGACCGTCACCATTCCTCCTACTGGAATATTAGCAAGTGGAAATCCAGTTGTCGGGTTTAAACCTGGTTGAGGTGTCCCGTTTATTGTTACACTATTCGCTACAAAAGTGGTTCCAACTGGAATCGGATCAAGGAATGATACATTTGTCGCTGTCACCGTTCCACTATTTTGTATACGAACTGTATACGTTAACGTATCTCCTACACCGGCTTCAGTAGCACTTACACTTTTCATTACATTTAACCCTGAAGAATTCACGATCGTCATAACAGTATTACTTGGTACTGTTACAGTAATCGGCGGCTCTGTTGGATTTACAAGGAAATCTCCAGTTACATTCGCATTATTTACAACATTATTTCCTTGGGGAATTTCATCAATTAATACTTCAAATGTAACAATAACACTGGCGCCAGTAGGCAAATTATTTAATGGGAATCCAAGTTCTGGATCTGCCCCTTCTTGTAAAACACCATTCACAACTACACTATTTTCAATAAATAATGTCCCTTGGGGAATTGAATCTTGGAAAAATACATTCGTAGCTGGTACACTACCTGCATTTATGACTTCTATTGTATATACTAAAATATCCCCTACTGTTGCAACATCCGTATTGACTGCTTTCACAACTTCAAAGTTTCCTGATTGTACTGTCGTATTCACAACATTACTCGGTACATTGATTGTTACTGGTGGTTCATTCGGATTCACTTGAAAGCTTGCTGTTACATTTGCTTGATTTAAAATATCTTCATTTTCTGGATTCTGTACAATTACTAAGTCAAATGTGACTACAACCGTTTGAGCCGCAGGAATATTCGGAAGAGAGAATCCTGTATTCGGATTTAGTCCACTTTGCTGTACTCCATTAATTGTTACAGAATTTGCAACAAATGAAACAGCAGAAGAAATAGGGTCTTGGAAAAATACATTTGTTAACGGAACGTTCCCTGTATTTTGGACGGCAATTGTGTACGTTAAAGTATCCCCTACCGCCGCTTGCGTTGTATTTACTTCTTTTATTACATTTAAACCGCCTGTATTAACTTGTGTCACAACTGTATTCGTTTGTCTATTAATTGTTATCGGTGGCTGATTCGGAATAACGACGAAATTAGCAGATACATTTCCGCGATTCGCAATCGTACCTCCCGATGGTGTAGATGTTACTCGTACTTGAAATGTAACAGTCCTACTTCCGCCAGGAGATATATTAGCTACTGTAAACCCAGTCGCTGGATTTACCCCAGGTTGTGAAACCCCATCCACAGTCACACTATTTGCGATAAATGTCGTTCCAATTGGGATTGGATCTTGAAAAATAACGTTCGTTGCAAGTACATTTCCTGTATTTTGAATTGTTACCGTGTACGTAAGAACGTCGTTAACCGTTGCAAAAGCTTTATCCACTGTTTTTCTCGTTGTTATATCAGCTATATTAATTGTCGTAACTACAGTATTACTTGTCGCTTGCCCTGAAACTGGTTGTTGACCAGGCACTGGAGTAAAGTTAAATGTTACACTCGCACGGTTTGGAATTGGATTGACAAGAGGGTTCGATGTTACTCGAACTTGAAAGCGCACTACAGTCGTTTGCGATGCATTAATACTTCCAAGATTAATACTACTTGCTGGATTCGCTCCTGGACGCGCTACTCCATTTACCGTAACGCTATTAGCGACAAATGTTGTTCCAGCAGGGATACTATCAACAAAAATAACATTGTTCGCAGTGACGTTTCCATTATTTGTGACATTAACTGTGTACGTTAATACATCATTAAGTGTTGCCGTCTGTAAATCTACAGATTTTTGCATACTAATAGTTGCTTGGTTCACTGTCGTTTGTACTGTGTTTGAAGAAGACGTACTTGTAATAGGAGGACTACCAACGAAGGGACGGAATTGATATGACACCATTGCACGATTTAAAATAGGATTGGGATTCGGGAATGATGTTATTCGAACTTGAAATGTAACAATTCTTTGCGTGTTATTTGGGATTGTACCTAAATTAATTCCATTAGCAGGGTTTGCATTCGGCTGTGTTACTCCCCCTACCGTAACACTACCTGCAACAAACATCGTTCCGTTCGGAATACTATCACGTAATACAACGTTTTCTGCACTTCCTGTTCCTGTATTTGGGACCGTAATTGTATAAGTGAGAGTATCCCCTACCCCCGCGACTGTTCTATTAACTGATTTAACAGGATTAATAATTGGACCTGTTGCATCAATTTGAACACCAAAACCAGCTGCTGCGTATCCATCTCCATTTGTAACAAATCGAACCGTTGCTGATGTTTGACTGTTTACTAAAGATGAGGAGGCATCTACATTCGTAATATCCCAACCTTGTCTTCGGACGGCCAAAGCTACCCCTAACGGCTGATTCAAATCTCCAAACGTGCCGCTCGTATCTAAATTTCCACTATCATTACAAATTTGTGACTGAAAGAAATTATTCGCAGGATTTCTCGGTCCGAATAATGCAACTGTAGCATTTGCATTCGGCCCAAAGCGAAGTTGATCTCCAACAATGTTAGAATCACCTTCTTGAGCAGTTACGAGCACTCTTCCTGTAACAGCTCCTGTTGCCGGCGTAGCAAAACCTGAAATTATAGCATCAACTGGCGGGGATGAAGCATCGATAATTTCTTGACCTGCATATACTGACAAATTTCGAAGTGGTAAACTTGCATTTTGATACACAACCTCAAGCGTCCATCCAGCTGAACGACTGATTGTTGGGTCGGCTGAAGTTCTTGCAGCTGGCACAGCACCCGTTGTATATGTGCCTGCTCCACCTGCACTAACAAGATTTGTTACATTGGCAGAGCGAGCATAATAAAACTGATTTCCTACTGAACCTTGCTGCGCGGTAGCAGGATCTGGCGTAACAGAAAACGTCCCTGCTGGCGTTGTAAATGTAATGTTATCATTTAAAAATGGTAAAACATCTTCCGTATCAGTCCGGAAAGTACCAGCCCAAACTAATTCTGCATATAACACACTGCTCCCCGCTGGAAGATTTAAAATTGCACTTGAAGAATTCAATTGCCACTCATCTGTTGTCCCTGCTGGGAACCCTGGTACTTGCAATGCTGTATTTACTGTCGTAAACACAGCAAGTGTACCAAAAATATTACCTGGTGCAGGTGATGTAGGGCTAAGTCCCAGCGTATTCCCAGTAAACGTGACGGCACCAGGTACTGTTGTCGTAAACCTATTTATAAAAGGCACACAATCATCTCATTTCAATTATAGTAAAAAGTGCTCTATACTATAAAATGTAGACAAACTATACAATGTACGTTGTCCAACAAAATTCCGCACATATGAGAGGGGTTTATAAAACTATGCGCTACGTTATCATAACAGGAACTTCACAAGGTTTAGGTGAGGCAATCGCTACGCAATTATTAGAAAAAAATACAACTGTCATCTCTATTTCTAGAAGAGAAAATAAAGAGCTTACAAAACTTGCAGAGCAATATAACAGCAATTGCATTTTTCATTCCCTAGATCTTCAAGATGTACATAACTTAGAAACTAACTTTAAAGAGATCATTTCATCTATTAAAAAAGGCAATGTATCCTCTATTCATTTAATTAATAATGCGGGTACAGTTGCACCTATGAAGCCAATTGAAAAAGCTGAAAGTGAACAATTCATTACGAACGTTCACATTAATTTACTTGCACCTATGATTCTTACATCTACATTTATGAAACATACGAAAGACTGGAAAGTAGATAAACGCGTTATTAACATTTCATCTGGTGCAGGAAAAAACCCTTACTTTGGCTGGGGCGCTTATTGTACAACGAAAGCTGGTGTAAATATGTTTACACAGTGCGTAGCAACTGAAGAAGTAGAAAAAGAATATCCAGTAAAAATCGTCGCTTTTGCACCTGGTGTTGTTGATACTAATATGCAATCACAAATTCGTGAAACAAATAAAGAAGATTTCATAAATTTGGACCGCTTCATTGCATTAAAAGAAGAAGGAAAACTATTATCACCTGAATATGTTGCGAAAGCTATTCGTAACTTACTAGAAACTGAGGACTTCCCTCAAGGCGAGATTATTAGAATTGATGAATAACAAAAAGGTGTGCTAAAATTGCACACCTTTTTGTTTTACTTCTCTAAAAATATAAGCACAGACTCCGCAATTTGCTCATAACCAATTTCTTGATAAATTTTATTCGATATCGGATTCGCTAAATCAGTATATAACGTAGTCGTCTTGTACCCTTCATCTAACATACGTTGACTAAGTGCCGCTACACAATTAGATGCGTATCCCTTTTTCCTTGCTTCTTTCGGCGTGTATACGAAATTAACTGTTATATTATTTTTAGTTGGTCTCGTTTTTGCAGCTACAGAAACAAGTTTCCTATCTACTTCCAAACCAAACAGTCGATTTGTAGTTATTAATGTATGCGCAGTTTGTTTTGCTTCTTCTTTCGTAGTAGGAAGCTTTACGTCTTCACAAAATTGATATATCCACTGTTCTATTAATGGTAATTCATCATTATTTACCGCCCGGAAAAGTCCGTTCGCATTACACTTCTTCTTTACTCTGTTCAGCTCATACACACCTTGCTCCATTGCAACATTCATTTTCTTATTTTCTAATACAGCAATCTCTTCCGCTAATTTCTGTACAATTTTCTTATTACCGATCAATCCAGGAATATCTGGATATACTTTCGTTAACTCTTTTGCAAGTTCCTCAATAGCTACTCCCGAAATTTCAGAAGTTGCAACAATGATTTGTTTCTTCTCTTCTGTTTGCAGAAATACAACCGCAATGTCTTCTCCTTGTTTCGCTATCCCCATAAATATCGGTTCTTGAACCATTTGTAATACACCTAATATGAGATTGTTTTCCTGCTCATTCTTTTCTAGAAATGGTGTAACATCTTCTTTAAAATGAAAAATCTCTTCATATACATGTAATTGAATCATCGACAATCTCTTCTCTCTATTTATATTTTAATTAAGTATTGGCGATTAATTCATTAAATCCCTCTTTTACGATTCAATAATATTCAAAGCTAATGTATTCAAGGCATTTTCAGCTTGTAAAATTCTCTGTTTTTCCTTTTCAAATACATCTTCTTCTTTTCGAAAGGACTCTTTTCGATTTTTAATCATACGCTTCATTTCTTTTTTACTCGGTCCACCGTATACATTTCTTTTTTGAATAAAAGCTTCTGGCGATATAATTTCTTTCCACTCTTTTTCTAATAAATTTATTTTAAAATGTTCTTGCAAATACATATTTACATCTTTGAAGTGTAATTCATGTAGTTCTTTTTTCTGCTCCAATGACATATTTGCAATAGCACTTGCTGCATGATGAGCATGCCGAAATGGAATTTCATAATTTTTCGTTAAAACATCAGCGAAATCCGTTATCGTTATTGCATGTTTATAGGAACGACTTTTTAACGTTTCTTCTTCTACTTTCATCGTTAGGATCACTGCATTCATCATACAAAAAACACGAATCGCCTTTTCAATCCCTTTATATAAATATGGCTGCAAGTCATCTTCCGTATCGACAATATCACCAAATGGTGTATTATGAATCATTTGAAATACTGTAAATGCTTCTCCTAAAGCACTACTCGTAATTGCACGAGCGTGTTCAATTGAAACCGGATTTCGTTTTTGCGGCATAATACTACTAATTTGTACATATGGCTTTGCAACAGTAATACCGTCATATTCTTTCGTTGCTAACAACAAAAAGTCATGAATCCATCTACTCGTATTCGTCATCATTACCATAAGTAGCGAGCTAACTTCTAATAAATAATCCGCTCCGGCAACAGCATCATATGAGTTCTCAATTACAGTTGTAAATCCAAGTAGATGAGCAACTCGTTCTCGTTTAATCGGGAAACTTGTTGTAGAGAGTGCAGCCGCCCCCATTGGAGACTGATTTAAAAGCTGGTACGTTTTTTTCATTCGTTCTAAATCTCTTTGCATCGTATCATAAATTGCTAAAGTATAATGACCAAATGTTGTTGGCTGTGCCGGTTGTGTATGTGTATAAGCTGGCATGATCGTTTCCTTATGATCATCAGCAAGTTGCAGTACACTTTCTTGCAATAGCAAATAATGTTCCATTAATCGTAATATATACCGCCTTAAGCTCATGCGATACATCGTTACACCCATATCATTTCTACTTCTACCAATATGCATATTACTTACAAAATCGCATTTCGCTTCTTGAGAAATTAAATGTTCGATTAAAAAAAAGAGGTCTTCATGCTGCTCTGTATATACCAATTTATCTTTTGGTATTCGCTCTACTTTTCTAAGTGCGTTTAATATAACTTTAGCTTCTTCTATTTTCATTAAACTTTCTTCAGTCAGCATCGTAATATGTGCTTTATGCACTTGAAACATATCTTTCAATAAGTAATTTCGTTGAAAATCAAATACATGTTGTAATACACAATCCACATATGTTTTTCCAGGGAAATCAGCGCCTTCACTCTTTATAAACTCTTCCTTACTCTGTTTCATCACCTTTTCCCCTCTCACCTAAGTATTACTACCCATCATACCCATTGATAGAAAAAAAGTGCCTGTACATAAAAATAAACTCGGTGCTCTCTGCACCGAGTTTATTTAATAAAAGTCGCATCATACTTATCACTTTGCAACACTTGGAAATGTAAGTTTGCTAAATGTTTCCGTATTTCTGCACTATCGTCTTCATTTAAATTGTTCGCCAAAAACACAATTTCTGTACAGTTTCCACGTTTATCCATAGCGTAAACCGCTTTTGTAACCGTCCATGGTGTGTAACCATTCTTTTGCCCAGCATGTCTAAATGTTTTACGATATTTCTTAGCACTCATGTCTGTTTCAACGATATTTGCCCACACTTTTTCTTCAGCTTCTGTCAAGCCACCTTTATGGTTTGCCTTTTGAAGTAATACCATATAATCATTTGCAGAAGCTGCTGGTAATCTATCTGACCAAATTTTGTCGTAACGTTCCTCTAAATAAAGCGGAATTTCCTTCTGTAATAATGGTCCCTTCTTCTTTAAGCGTTCATGAATAATCATCGAATATTCACGATATTGCTCTTGAGACATTTCTTTTAACTTTTTCTCTATTTTATATTTTGGAACATGTAATTCTTTATGCAAATATCCCGGGATATACAAAGATGAAACGATTGGAAATAGTGGTTGATGTGCAGGAAGTGATAAACTTTGTAAATTTCGATTGATGTTGTCTAATCCTAACAATTCCATTAAGTATTCAGCATTTGCATTCGAACTAAACTTAACCATTCCTTTTGCCACTTCTTCTAAAGAAACCGCTCCTTCAGTTATCTTGCCCGTCTTCTCCAAATACTTTTGCCATCTATCTTGTGCACCACCATCTGTATTCGGCACATAATAGCGATTCACATCGTTAATCGACACAAAACTAGACGAATCAATTTTCCCTTCAGTAACTTGTTTCGTATATTCAAGCGCCACAATTAATTTCATCGTACTTGCAACTGGCAATACAACATTTGGGTTTACAGAATAAACAACTTTATCATTTCTCTTTACTAGAAGCGCACTATTTTTTTCATCTTTATGTTCTTCAATAAAAGATGCAATATACTGTGCATCATCATTATTTGAACTCCACACTTTTTTCACTAAAAAGTTACCCGATATTAGCAAAACAAAAATACCCACAATTACTGCGCATACTATAGTTTTTTTCAAGTAAAATTCCTCTCCTATTGTGTAACTCTTCTCTATTTATCATTTAAAAAACAAAATAATGGAGATGGTCATTTACATAACCATCTCCATTATTTTAACTTGTATGCTCCTATTATGTCTACGTCATAAATTTCACAAAATCCTCAAGAAACTTTTTATAATGTAACGACCAACCAATTCGCACCCAATTTTTTAATGCTTTTGCATCAGGTTGAGGCCGAAAATCAGCAATACTCTCTCCTTTTGCAATTCCAGCTGTATCTACATCGACACGACGATATACATAGTCTAAAAGAGATGGATTTGCCGCAACCATCATTGTAACGACGTCATGTACTGGGCTTCCTTTTATTTTCGGATTTAACTTTCTATAAGCTTTATAATAATACGTAAATATCGGCTCGATTAACTTATTAAAACTCGTTTTAGAGTGTTTCGTAATATATTTTACCATTTCCGGCGTAATAATTGCTTCAGATGTAACGTTAAGTGGTACTAATGTCACATTTTTAGCATTTTGCATAACTAATTGCGACGCAATCGGATCACCATGAAAATTCGCCTCTGCGACTGGTGTTACATTGCCAGGCATTAAGAAAGCACCGCCCATTATATAATATTCTTTCACATACTTCATCATCGGCTTTTCTAAAATAAATGCCGTCGCTAGTGTTGTTGATCTACCAGCATCGACTATTATTAATTCCCCTTTATATTTTTCAAGAAGATCAAAAAATGCACAAAAAGGCTTTATATTTGGCGAAAAAGTTTTTGGAGGTTTAATTGGCCCTAAACCGTCTGCCCCATGAATTTCTGGATAATACGTTGTAACATCTCCGGATAAAGGAATTTTCGCACCATTAATAACAGGTATATCTTCCCGTCCTGCCATTTGCAATAAATATGCGGCATTACTTGTCGCCTTTTCTTGTGTTACATTTCCATATCCCGTTACTACTCCAACAATATCAATATCAGGATGCAACAATCCATACATAATTGCTAAAGAGTCATCAATGCCTGGGTCTCCTAAAAATAACACTTTTTTCATCGACCTCAACTCCATCCCCTCAGTTGTTATTAATTTATGAATAAACGTGGATATACAGAATAAAAAAGAACAAATTCATACGAAAAAACGCAGTCTTATAAGGACTACGTTCTTCAGCTAACCTATACTGTTTTTTTTACAGCACTCATACTTCCAATAACATAAGCGATAAACGCAAAACAAATTGGGAAGACAACTGTATGTATACCGAACGGATTTGGATAGAAAAGATGAATACACATATATGAACCTACTCCAACGAAAATGGAAGCAAGCGCTCCTGTAGCATTTCCTTTTCTCCAATATAACCCTAATACGATTGGCCAAATGAATGCTGCTTCTAATCCACCGAAAGAAAATAAATTTAGCCATATTAAAAAATCTGGTGGTTTAATCGCCGCTGCATAAACGAGTAGCCCTACAATACCAGTAATCCACAAACTTCCTTTTTTTATCGTACTGTCTGCTGCATCTTTATTTATGTAATTTACGTATATATCTTTAATAATTGACGAGCTTACAAGTAATAATAAAGAGTTTACTGTAGACATAATCGCCGCCATTGGTGCAGCTAAGAAAACTCCAGCTAACCAAGGTGGCAACACTTCCATCGCGAGTAGCGGCATTACTTTATCTGGTACCGTTATACCTGGAAGTACTACTCTTGCAAATACACCTGTTAAATGCATACCAATCATAATTGTACCAACGACAACTGTTCCAATTATTAAAGCTTGGTGCATAGCTTTTGAATTTTTATAAGACATGGCACGCACACTAATTTGCGGTAAACCTACAACGCCAATTCCAATTAAAATCCAAAATGATGTAACATATGATTTCGTTAAACTGCCATCTGCTCCGAATGGTGTAATTAAATTTGGATTAATTTGAACAAGTTCCTGCATAATCTTTTCAATTCCACCACCAGCAATGACAGTAGCAATTAAAATGATTGTCGTTCCAACTAACATAATGATTCCTAATAATGTATCTGATAGCGCGACTGCACGAAATCCACCAATTAATACGTACACAAGTACAGAAAAAGTAAATAAAAATAGTGCTGTTGTATACGATAGACCCGTTAGTGACTCGATTAATCGTCCACCGCCGACCCACTGGGCTACTGTCGCTGAAAATAAAAAGATAATAATACATAACGCAGAGAGTATAACAACTGCTTTATTATTGTATCTCCCTTTTAAATAATCGATAAGAGTAATTGCTTCCATCTTCCTAGCAATAATTGCAAACTTTTTACCGATAACCGTTAAAACGATATATCCTGTTACAACTTGAATCGCAGATAATAGTACCCATCCAAGCCCCATATTGTAAGCAATACCGGGACCACCAATAAAGCTACTTGCACTACCGTACGTAGCAATCATTGTCATCGCTAATAATAAACCGCCTAACTCACGCCCACCAAGAAAATATTCTTGTAAAAATTTATTATGTGCTGTTGCTTGCACGCGTCTTGAAGCATATACACCAATTAAAAATACAACGATAAACGAAATTATCATTGGAATGATTACATACCAATTCATCTATTATTCCTCACTTTTTTCTTCCTCATCGAGTGAAATATCTTGAAATACAAAACGAACAACTAAACTAAGTAAAATAACCATAACGATAAATCCAACGATACAGCTATAAAAAAACCATGCGGGAAAACCTAATACATATGTATATTCACTCGGATCTTTACTACCAAGCCCATAAGCAAATCCGTACCATATTATAAAATTAATAATAGCAAGTCCAAGACCAATTAACGCTTCTCTATGGGCTATTCGAAAGCGTGGATCATCATGATAATCTTTCATTTTTCCCCCTCCTCTCACGATGTATTATTGTACCATTGTTCTTCTAGTTTTTCCTACTAGAAAGCAAAAACAAGCAGGATTTTTTATAATCATATAGAAGCTTCTCTTACATTACATATTTTTTACAATTGTAACACAAATGAAATTTGAATTTTCAGTATTTATTAATTATGATTTTAATTAGAGGCTTTCCATCTAGTTTCCACATCCTTGATTTCGGAATAAGCGCCGTCTCGTACTGCGTTTACATTATATTTTCAAGGGGGTTATACAATGAGTCAACTAGCTGTAAATCTTCATGAAAAGGTAGAAAAGTTTCTTCAAGGTACAAAAAAGTTATATGTGAATGGATCTTTCATTGAAAGCGCTTCCGGCAAAACATTTAAAACACCTAACCCAGCAACTGGTGAAACACTTGCCGTCGTTTCTGAAGCTGGTCGCGAAGATATTCATAAAGCTGTAGTCGCAGCTCGTATGGCTTTTGACGAAGGTCCTTGGTCTCGTATGAGCACTGCTGAGCGAAGCCGTCTCATGTACAAGTTAGCTGATCTAATGGAAGAACATAAAGAAGAGCTTGCACAGCTCGAAACATTAGATAACGGAAAACCAATCCGTGAAACAATGGCAGCAGACATACCACTTGCAATTGAGCATATGCGCTATTACGCTGGATGGGCTACGAAAATCGTTGGTCAAACAATTCCTGTTTCCGGTGATTACTTTAACTATACACGCCATGAAGCTGTTGGTGTCGTTGGTCAAATTATCCCTTGGAACTTCCCGCTTCTTATGGCAATGTGGAAAATGGGAGCAGCGCTTGCTACAGGATGTACAATCGTTTTAAAACCTGCAGAACAAACTCCACTATCTGCTCTATACTTAGCTGAATTAATTGAAGAAGCTGGATTCCCGAAAGGTGTTATTAATATCGTACCTGGATTCGGTGAATCAGCTGGACAAGCTCTCGTTAATCATCCACTCGTTGATAAAATTGCATTTACCGGTTCTACTCCTGTCGGTAAACAAATTATGCGACAAGCATCCGAATCATTAAAACGCGTTACACTTGAATTAGGCGGTAAATCACCAAATATCATCTTGCCAGATGCTGATTTATCTCGCGCGATTCCTGGTGCACTTTCTGGTGTTATGTTTAACCAAGGACAAGTATGCTCTGCTGGGTCACGCTTATTTGTTCCGAAGAAAATGTATGATAATGTCATGGCTGATCTCGTCCTCTATTCTAAAAAACTAAATCAAGGTGTCGGTCTTAACCCTGAAACAACAATTGGTCCTCTCGTTTCTGAAGAACAACAAAAACGTGTAATGGGCTACATCGAAAAAGGGATTGAAGAAGGCGCTGAAGTACTTTGCGGAGGTAGTAATCCATTCGATCAAGGCTACTTCGTTTCTCCTACAGTATTCGCTGACGTAAATGATGAAATGACGATCGCAAAAGAAGAAATTTTCGGTCCAGTTATTTCTGCAATACCATTTAACGATATTGATGAAGTAATTGAACGTGCAAATAAATCACAATTCGGCTTAGCAGCTGGTGTGTGGACAGAAAGTGTTAAAACAGCACACTATGTTGCAAGTAAAGTACGTGCTGGTACAGTATGGGTAAACTGTTATAACGTCTTTGATGCAGCATCTCCATTTGGAGGATTTAAACAATCCGGTCTTGGTCGTGAAATGGGATCTTATGCATTAAATAACTATACAGAAGTGAAGAGCGTTTGGCTTAACTTAAATTAATGAGAAAGAACCTGACCTATCCGGTCAGGTTCTTTTCATTATGTATTCCTTTAAACTTGCAGTCCTCCGCTCACATTTAATACTTCTCCTGTAATATAGGATGCGTATTCTGATGCTAAAAAAGCTGCTGCGTTTGCAATATCTTCTGGCGTTCCAATTCTACCAACTGGAATCGCGCCAACCATCTTTTCTTTCACTTTATCTGGTATCGTTTTTGTCATATCTGTATCCATAAACCCTGGACAAATCGCATTACACGTAATACCGAAACTTCCAACTTCTTTCGCTGCCGTTTTCGTTAAACCTACAACGCCTGCCTTCGTAGCCGCATAATTTGCTTGACCTATGTTTCCTTCTCTACTAATTGAAGATATATTAATAATGCGTCCATACCCTTGTTGTCTCATGTAAAGAAGCGCTGGTTGCATACAATAAAAAACACCAGTTAAGTTCACTTGTAATACTTGTTCCCAAGCAGACTTCTCCATTTTATGTAACATTGCATCTCTTGTAATCCCGGCGTTATTCACCAAAATATGTAATGTACCGAATTTTTGAACCGCATATTCAATTAACGACTTCGCTTCATTTTGATTACTCACATCACATCGATATGAGCATACTTCATATCCTTCGTCCGATAATTCACGTGTCGTTTTTTGTAGCTTCTCTTCATTTACATCGCTAATTAATACTTTCGCCCCCAGCTTTGCATAAACCCTTGCAATCTCTTTTCCAATTCCCTGTGCAGCTCCTGTTACAACAGCTGTTTTCCCATATAAAAACTCCATTCCTATCCCCCATTTCTATTACTTATACTGTATATTTCGGCTTTTTACTTTCCAATTCCTCTTTGTATAAAAAAGTCTATTTGTGTCAAACTAACTTTGCAACGTCGCATAAAGTGCAAGGAGATTATGTCGAATGAACAAAAAGAATTTCAAACAAAGCAAAGCAACTGATGGCATTGATGTTGAGTTCTCTCGCGAACTCGCTGACCACAATGACTTAGAAGCAAACGCACGTGCAAATGCCGCTGATGCACGTCAAAAACGCCAATCAACCGAAAAATAAGGTACATCACAACCTTATTCTTTTCAAAAGGGACCTACTACCCAACAAAATAAACCGAGAGACATCTCTCGGTTTATTTTCTATATTTTTTTGCATAATGAGCCAAAGTAAGCAACGGATATATATGAGCATAACTATGATAACAAATATAAAACCCACCTGGTAAACCTGTTCCAGTAGGATATTTTTCATTTATATAAGGGTTGGAGAGCAAATATGAAATACCTTTTCGAATGACTGGCGTTTCTTTATCATAGTAAGAAATGAGGGCATCTAACGCCCATGCTGTTTGGGATGGTGTACTAAATGGTAAAGTAACGAACCTTTTCTCCACACTACTGTGGCAAGATTCTCCCCAGCCACCATCTTCATGCTGTATATGTTCAAGCCATAAAGCTGCTCGTTTCAATGATGGATCGCTAGATGGTATTCCGAGTGACCGTAAACCCGTCAACACTGCCCACGTACCATATATATAACAAATCCCCCATTTCCCATACCATGATCCATTTTCCTCTTGTGCATTCGTTAACCAATTTATCGCACTTTGTTTTTGTTTCTCAGGCAATTCGTTTTGTCCATACGTCCCGAAAAACTCTAGCACTCTTCCTGTAATATCTGGTGTAGAAGGATCTGTAATCATATCACTCGCATTTTCGATTGGTAAATTTGCTAATATACGGCTCGTTACCCCTTTTTCAAAAGCTCCCCAACCACCATCATTATTTTGCAATCCTTTAACCCAATTAACCGCTCGCTTCCAAGCATTGTCTACATTTTCGTTCCCTCTACTTCGCGCCAATGCTCTTAACACAGCAGTTGTATCATCAATATCTGGAATCGTCGTATTCACATCCGAAAAGCCCCAACCACCTGGGAAGAGATCCGGTGCATGTACACTCCAATCTACTTTCTTTGTTTGCTGTTTTCTTAGTAAATACGCTGATGCATTTTGAATCACTTTACTTGCTTTCGGAACTTGAGCTTCTTGCAAAGCATAACTGAGTAAAGCTGTATCCCATATAGTTGACGGAGAGTTTTGCAAATGGCTCCCTCTTTCCATCTTCCATATATAAGATGTAATTCCCATTATAGCCTTCTCAATAATTGGTGATTGAATAGAATGTCCTAATGCAAGTAAAGCATAAATCATATAAAACGAAGCAGTTGCGTAACTATATAATGTTCCATTTTCATCAATACGCTCTTTCATAAAACGTTCTACTTCCTCATATCCTTTATGATGCAAAGAAAGTGGATACGTTATAATTTTCTTCACGTCACTTGCTAACGTTTGAAAAACTGGAGACCGATCCTCTCGAAACCATTCTCCGCCCCCGCCTGCAATGTGATTTAAATTTGGCAATAACTTTTTCCCTACTCGAAACCTTTTATTTAAGCACAACATCATCGGAATTAAATGAATACGTGCTGAGCTACTCAATTCAAATATACTGAGGGGGGAATCATTCTGTAGAAACATGATTGGTGTTGGTAAATGGAAGAGTGAAGGATATTCATATTCTCCATGAATCGCTAATAAAAACTTCGTCATAAAATGAGCACGCGCCACGCCTCCGCGTTCCTTAATAAAATTTTCCGCTCGCTTCATATTCGCATCTTCTTTTGTATATTTTTCCGATGCAAGTAAGGCAGCATAAGATTGAATTGTAGCAGATAAATTACCACCCATTTCATCTTCATACAATTTCCATGTTCCTTCATTTGTTTGAAGTGATGCTAATCTTTTTACAAAAGGTTCTATCTCTTTATCTCTACCTAATAATTTTAATAAAAAAATCATATGACAATCTGTTAGTGGCGCTCCTTCAAAACAAAACTGCCACGTACCATCTTGCCGTTGCATTGTTTGAAGTGCAGTTGTTCTTCTCGCTATTTCTTCATGCACTTTTTCATATAATAACAAGTTACTCACCCACCCTTTCGAAATCCGTATAACGATATTCAAAAAGGTAGCTGAATATGTATAAAAACAAAGAAAAGCAGAACATATAAAATGTTCCGCTCATAAACAATATCCTACTCCGACAATAATCCCTAATAAAGCACCAACTACTACTTCATACGGTGTATGCCCAACAAGTTCATTTAACTTCTTATATTCTGTTTGTCTACCGTGAAAAAACTCATTCAATATTTTTGCTTGTTTACTTACTGCAAGCCTTACTCCTGAAGCATCATACATAACAATAATGGCAAAAATAGTAGCAACCGCAAACATCGAGCTTTCCACACCTTCTACTACCCCAACTCCTGTAGCAAGTGCTGTAACAGTTGAAGCATGAGAACTCGGCATCCCACCTGAAGCGAAAAACTTTGCAAAATCAAATTCACCCGTTTTGACTAATTTAAAGACTACTTTCGTTAATTGTGCTAAAAACCATGAAATTACAGCGGCCATAAGCGGATCATTATGTAAAATTGTTTCCACGTTCTCAGCTCCCTACTAGCTATGATGGAAATCCTATATAGTATCAGTATAAAGAAAAATGCGTAGAAAATACTACGCATTATGATACTTTTGCTGATTTATTTTTTATAAATTTCGGCTGTTTCTGCACTAAAAACTTTGTCTTCGCTACCGAGAATACAAATAAAGCAACCCATATACAGAAAAATGCAATCATATGTGTAGATGTGAAATGTTCACCAAATACAAATACACCTAAAATTAAGCTAATTGTTGGCGCAATATATTGTAAAAATCCCACCATATAAAGCGGAATAAGTTGTGCTCCTTTTGCAAAATAAAATAGTGGTAATGCTGTTACAATACCTGCTCCTATTAAAAGTAACGTTGATAACATTGAAATAGATCCAAATGAGCCGAAACCATGTGCTCCTGTCATAACAAGATAAATGATCGCAAACGGCGTCACTAACATGGTTTCCATCGTAAGTCCAATTGTAGCATCATAATTTAATAGTTTTTTCGTTAATCCGTATAATCCAAATGAAAAGGCAAGTGAAAGAGAAACCCACGGAATAGATCCGAAACGTACTGTTAAAATGACAACCCCTACTCCTGCTAAACCAACTGCAACATATTGCCAAAAGTTTAACTTTTCCTTTAAAACGACTGTACCAAGTAAAATACTAATAAGCGGATTAATATAATAACCAAGACTCGCTTCAATAACATGATTATGATTAACGGCCCATATGTAAACAAACCAGTTTCCGCTAATCAAGACTGAAGCTATTGTTAATGACATTAATAATTTAGGTCGTTTAAAAAGATTCACAAATTCCCCAATAAACTGGCGAAACCTCTTCGTAACACCTAATACAAGTAACATAAAAACAAACGCCCAAACGATGCGGTGTGCTAATATTTCATCTGCCGGAACTTCCTCAACCCATTTCCAATAAATCGGTAGAATTCCCCACATCGTATAAGCACCAGCCGCATATAGTATCCCTTTTTTTTGCTCTGCTGATTGACTCCCCATCTTCCTTTTTCTCCTCTTCTCATTTTTTCTCCATTATACGGTCTCACATGCTCACTTTACCAATAATCAATCTGCATTTCTTTCGACATTTCTCATACAACGAATAATAAACATACCGTTATTACAACAAGTAACGGTATGCCGAAAACAAATTTCTTTTTATGAGTTTTATGATGAAACATATACATACCAATCCAAGCTCCAACTGCTCCCCCAGCTGCCGCTGATAAAAACAGCGTACTTTCTGGCGTTCTCCACTGTTTCTTCTTTGCTTTTCGTTTATCAAGCCCCATAAGGCTAAAAGCTATAACGTTAATAATAAGAAAATAAATCCATTTCATCGCTTTCTCTCCTTATGAAAAATTCGCTTAATGGTAACACGAAAAAACGCCGGAAACAACTGAAGAACTCTTTTTATCAAACTAGTTTCATTCCTTTTTCTTAATTAGTTACCTTCATATTTACAAAACCAACTAAAATGGCAATTAAAGCATTTAAATAGAAAAATGTTATGAGCAGAATCTTATATTTCATTACATTCACCCACTACCATATCATCAAAAAAACTGCTCTCAATCACTTTCTCCTCAAAATGAAGAACTACAATTAGCCCTACATATAAAGAAACCAAATTTAGAAACCATTCCCCATTCTCATCTTTCTTAGCTAAGCATTTAAATATCTCTTGAAATTGCATACGCTCGTCTGCAGCAACAATCGGACGCACACCAAAATATTTCAATACGAGATTCAGCTTCAACTGCACGGATAATGATAAAATATATTTTAATAGCTTCGTATACTCTGTACTATCTTTTTGACTATACAACTTCACAAGCTTTGGATGTAAATTCGAAATCGATAATTCCTCTTCAGTCACTCTAGTTACTTCTATCGTTTCAATCATCTTTTTCATATCCATCACATTCACCCCTTCTGAAAAAATTCTAAAGCCAAAGAGTACTTAATTCAAAATGTGCAATAATTGTGCGTTTCTCGTCTCTCGTTCTTCCTCACTGACTAAATCATACTTTTTTAGAAGGTGAAAAATATCATTTAATAATTTCTGCGAATGATTACCTTGTAAAAAACTCTTTAACTCTTTAAAGATCCCTTCAGGTAAAGAATTCTTTTGACTTTCGAGCTTATTCATTACATCTTCAATAGAATGATCTATATTACACGCCATACTAAACTCCCCCCTCTATCCTTTATAAATAATATCCTCCGCTAACGATGTAAACACTTCTCCTACAAGAGAGTCTTCATCATATACAGATGAACCGTTATTTTCTTCTCGTTTTGCAAAAGGTATTTGCGCAATCACTTCTGTTTGCAATTGTTCTGCTAACATTTCGCCGCCGCCTTTTCCGAACAGATAATTTTTCGATCCATCTTGTTCTTCATAATAAGCCATGTTTTCCACAATACCTAAAATCTCGTGTTTCGTATGTTTTGCCATTACACCGACTCTTGAAGCAACGAATGAAGCTACATTGTGCGGAGTTGTAACAATTATTTCTTTCGCTTGCGGAATCATCGCTGCAACATCAATCGCAACATCTCCTGTACCTGGTGGTAAATCAAGTAATAAATAATCTAATTCTCCCCAGTGCGTATTCGCAAGGAAATTTTGAATCCATTTATTTAGCATCGGTCCGCGCCACATAACTGGGTTATTTCCTTCTGTAAAAAATCCCATCGACATGATTTTAACACCGTGACTAATGACTGGAATTGCCGTTTGATCAATCATCGTTGGTTTCGTATTCGTTTCCATCATAGCTGGAATACTAAAACCATATATATCTGCATCTAATATCCCCACTTTCTTGCCCATACGAGCTAGTGCAGTTGCAAGATTAATTGTCACCGTTGATTTTCCAACTCCGCCTTTTCCACTCGTTACAGTAATAAAACGTACTCCTGAATCCGGGCGAAGCATGCTCGGCATACCAGTTTCTGTTCTAGTATTTTTCTTTAACTTCTCTGTTAAAGCTGCACGTTCTTCTTGTGTCATAGAACCAAATGTTACATCCACTTTAGAAGCACCAATTGCGTGAAGTGATTCTTCAATATCTTGTTGAATTTTTGCTTTTAACGGACAACCTTGAATTGTTAGTACTACTTCAAGGTTAACCTCTGTTCCGTTCATTTGTACATTTCTAACCATATTTAATTCTACAACACTTTTGTGTAACTCTGGATCCTCTACATGTTTTAATGCATTCATTATTTGTTCTTGAGTAAGCATGGAACTCATCCCTTCTCTTATTCTAATTTATATACAACATCTTCTTGGCGCTTCATCTGGTGAAAAAGCTTATTACCCGCCGCTAACGGGCGGGATTAATGCGACTATATCTCCAGCCTTTATCATCTCTTCATTCATTACAAACTCCTCATTAACAGCCACCATCACTTTATCCAGCGATTGTAAACAATAGCTGACTTTGAGCCATTTTTTTAATTGCTGCACTGTCATTTCTTGCTTTTCTGAAATTACTAATCGATCCGATCCAACTTCCTCACGCAGATTTGCAAATAATAAAATTGTAATCATTTTCTCATTCTTCCTTCTTTGGTTTTCCTTCTGGATATGGTGTGTTTTCAAGTTGATCTCCAATCCACATCGTTCCATCTTCCCAAAATTCTTTTTTCCAAATTGGAACAATTCGTTTTATACGTTCAATCGCGTACTCATTCGCTTCATAAGCTACTTTACGATGCGGTGATGAAACTGCAATGACTACCGCAATATCCATTATTTCTAGCCGCCCTACACGGTGCGTAATTGCTACTTTTGCATCCGGCCATCTTTCACTAATCTCTTCACCAATTCTCATAAGTTGTTTTACTGCCATCGGTTTATATGCTTCATACTCTAAATGTAGCGTTCGTTTTCCTTTTGTTAATTCTCTCACCGTACCAATAAATGTTGTAATCGCACCTGCTTCCCTTCTTGCGACTTTATTCGTTACTTCTTCAACTAAAATCGGATTATCTACAATTTCAAATAGCGCTTGTCTCATTAGAACCACCTCTCACTTTATGAAATGTCCAAGGCCATTCACTACCTTCGTTATCTTCTAATAAAAGAACATCAACAAACATATCTTTTTTATATCCTCTTGTCCCGCCCGGCAATACGATAAACGCATTTGATTCTGCCAATGAAGAAACTGAGCTAGATTTATCAAACCCTGATGGATAAGCGATTAATTTCCCCTCATTATATTGCAATTTTGCTCGTACAAATCTTGTAAATGGATTCGGTTTTAGAAAATCTTCTCCTAATAACGCTTTTTCTCTTTTTAAATGTACTTTTTCACTAAACATATACGTCCGAATACACGGTCTTACGAATAATTCAAACCCTACGTAACAAGCGGATGGATTTCCTGATAAACCAAATAATAACTTGCCATTTAATTGTGCTACAGTCGTAACACTTCCTGGTCGCATTGCAACTTTATTAAAAAGAACAGATGCACCTAACTTTTCGTAAATAGCTGGTAAATAATCATAATCTCCTACAGATACACCGCCCGTTGTAATTAACATATCTACTTGGCCAAGCGCTTCTTTCACAGCTGTAAAACACGTATTAAAATCATCACTAAACTTCCCAAAATATTTTACTCTTCCGCCCGCTCTTCGAATTTGAGACAATATCATATACGTATTACTGTTTCGGATTTTCCCTGGCTGTAATGAATCATCGACATCAAGCAATTCACTCCCAGTCGCTAACAGTCCAATTACAGGCTTTCTCGCAACTGGCACTTCACTATAACCGAATGTAGCAAGAAGAGCTGAAATACCTGGATTAATGTACGATCCTTTCTTTGCAAGAACCGTTCCTTTACGAGCATCTTCACCTTGAAAAGAAATATTGTCGCCCTTTTTGAATGATCGCTTCACTTCCATATAATTGTTGCCATTCTTCTCATATTGACGAGTCAGCTCTAACATAACAACCGCATCACACCCATTCGGAATTTGTGCTCCCGTCATAATTCGAACTGCTTGAAACGGACCTACTTTCTCATGGAATAGCGATCCTGCACCAATTTCACCCACTACTTCAAATACAATTGGCGTTTCATAACTTGCTAAATTAGTATCTTCTGCTCGAATAGCAAATCCGTCATACGGCGAACGATTAAATGACGGTACATCATGGTCAGCTACTAAATCCTCTGCTAATATACGTCCATAAGCTAATTCAATTGGTAATAGCTCCTTTAAGCCTTTATCAGCAAATCCCATCACTTTACGAACAGCTTCTTCAACCGTAATTGGCACTCTTCTTTCCATTGTTGACACCCTCTCTATTAACCGAATACGCGATAATATAGTTGTTTCGCTTTCGAAATATCATTTGTACCCTGAATAAAAACACGACCATCTCGAAAAACAACCACGCGGTAATCATCGAATTGGCAAGATAGTAAATACGGATTCCGATCTACTTTCCCCAGTTTTTGTAATACTTTTTCTATATCATCAAAATTGTATTTCCTATTGTCTACTGTTCTAATTTGAACTGTATTTCTTCCGCATAAAACAGCTGCTTTCGTTTGATTTTCGTATGATAAATAAGGATAAGTTCGATTCAAACCGCATGAGAGACAAGTGTCTGTTTTTATTTTCCCTAATTTTATAAAATGATTTTGATTACTCCATATATCAAACATGAAAAATGTTTTTCTAATTGCTGAGAAATCTTCCACTAAAATTTTGAGTGCTTCTGCCACTTGATATGCTGCGACGATTTGAACAGTCGGGCTAATAATTCCAGCGGTATCACATGTCACACCTGTAACAGGAATATTTTTCAGCATACAATGTAAACACGGTGTCTCTTGCGGAATAATTGTATAACTCATACCATACGATCCAACGCAAGAACCATATACCCAAGGAATATTATGTTTTTGTGATAAATCATTTATTACAAATCGAATATCAAAATTATCTGTTGCATCAATGATTACATCTACATTTTTTAATAGACCTTCCATATTTTCTGAAGTTGCATCCATTACGAAAGCATGTATTTGTACTTCCGAATTAATTTGTTCTAACCGATTTTTTGCAGCAATTGCTTTCGGCATTTTCTCTCTCGCATCTTGTTCAGAGTACAATTGTTGCCTTTGTAAATTACTCCATTCAACGTAGTCACGATCAATAATCGTCAACTTGCCAACACCTGCACGTACGAAACTTTCGGCACTTGCACTTCCTAATGCGCCTGCCCCTACAATTAACACATGTTTATTTCGAATTTTTTCTTGTCCTTTACTCCCAATTGGTTTGAACAACTGTTGTCGTGAATACCGATCAGCCATTACATACCCTTCCTCTCAAGTACTCTATTTCATATTAGAATGTTGTTTCTGATAACAAGCAAAGTAAGCAAAACCAACAAACCCAGCTCCTCCAATTACATTTCCGATAAAAACAGGAACAAAATTTTTAGCCAAATCCATCCACGTTAGATGACCAGCAAAAATAACAGCGGAAATGACAAACATATTTGCTACTACTTGCTGAAATCCAATCACTACAAATGCCATAATTGGAATCCAAATTCCGATGATTTTTCCGACAAAATCACTCGTCCCGTAAGCGAGCCAAAGAGCAAGACAAACGAGCCAATTACAACCAATTGCTAAAATTAAAGTTCTCCCAAATGATTCATGTAACTTCCCTTCCGCTATCGCTACCGTTTTATTTAAATACTCTCCCTCTGTTAATCCGCCAAGATGCCCAAAGCAATACGCAACGAAAATTGCCCCAATAAAATTCATGAGAGTAATCCAAACCCAGTTATTCAGTACACTTATCAATGTAATTTTCTTTGCATAAAGCGCCATAGACAGTGACATCATATTTCCCGTAATTAATTCTCCTCCTGCTAATACTACGAGCATGAGTCCAACAGGAAATACTGCTCCTCCTAAAACATTCACTAGACTTCCCCAGCGCTCAGGTAAATTCCCTAAAACTCGAATGTTAAGTAAAAAACCTATCGCAATAAACGCTCCTCCTAAAAAACCGAGAATAAGCATCGCTGGCAATGTCTGTCTTACTTTTTGAACACCGGCCTCAATGACAAGTTCAGCAATTTGTTCCGGCTTATGAAATGCCATTACCCATTCCTCCATTTTCTCCAAATAAAAAAGCAGCTTCAAAAAACCTCCTCAAATAAAGGTTTTTGAATGCTGCTTAATTTCTCTGCACATCTTTTACAGAGATATCAATCATCACTTTTACTATAAAATAGAAAATCCACAACTCTTGTAAATTTTCCATTTTTCACTATGAAGCTAGCTTTATATATTAACCACCGATATGTGACATTTCAATTTTAGGTATTGCTTTCTTATTTGTATGATTTAAGCGTTCATCTGAATAACGATCTTCCCTATTATTCCATATATCGCGTACTACATCTGTAATGTCCTCATCTGTATGTTCAGAACGAAGCAATTCTCTTAAATCATTTCCTTTAGAAGCAAATAAGCAAGTATATAATTTTCCTTCTGCAGAAATACGAGCTCTCGTACATGATGAGCAAAAAGAATCTGTTACTGATGAAATAATACCTATTTCCTCATCGCTTCCTATATAACGATACCTAGTAGCCACTTCACCAGAATAATTTGCTTCTATCCGTTCTAACGGCATAACTTGATGAATCGTATCTACTATTTCTTGTTTAGAGACGACCTCTTTTAAATCCCAACCATTATAATTTCCAACATCCATATACTCAATAAAACGAAGAATATGCTTATTTTCCTTAAAATATTGCGCCATCTGCAAAATGTCCTGTTCGTTTTTTCCCTTTTGAACGACCATGTTTATTTTAATTTTCATTCCAACTTCAGCTGCAGCCTGTATTCCTTCCAGAACCCTTTGCACTTTGCTCCTATTACCATTTAAATAGAAAAACCGCTCTTCTTCTAAGGAATCTAAGCTAACTGTTACACGTGATAGTCCCGCCTTATATAAATCAGGAGCAAACTTTTTAAGTAACGATCCATTGGTTGTTAAACCGATATCTTCTACACCATCAATTTTATTAAGGCGCTCAATAAGCTTTGGAAGCCCTCTTCGAAGTAACGGTTCTCCGCCTGTAATCCGTAATTTTCTCACACCTAAAGAAACGAAAATACGTGTTATCCTTTCAATTTCATCAAAAGATAAAATTTTATCATTAGACAAAAACGAGTAATCAGGACCAAATATTTCTTCTGGCATACAATATCGGCAGCGAAAATTACAGCGATCAGTAACTGAAATACGTAAATCCTTTAACGGACGTTGCAACTTGTCTAATGTAACTGATTTCATCTTCATTGCCTCACTTTTATTTTATATTTAAAACACGTTCTGGATGGGTATATACATTTAAGGAGTGATTACGAATAAACCCTATTGTCGTAATACCTAAATCTTCCGCTAGTTGCAAAGCTAACTCAGTTGGAGCTGATTTTGATAGTATAATTTCACAACCGATTTTTGCAACTTTCAATAATATTTCCGAAGAAATACGACCACTAAAAACAATGATTTTATCTTTTATAGAAATATCGTTTCTTAAACAATAACCGTAAATTTTGTCTAGTGCATTATGCCTACCAATATCCATTCGGCTTAAAATAATACCATTCACATCACATAAAGCTGCATTATGAACCCCGCCAGTATGATGAAACGTATCCGCAGATTGCTGCATTTCTTTCATTAACCGAAAACAATCCTCTGCCGCAACCTGTACATGGACACCCTTCATTTTTTTTGCACTTAGTGCATCATTAGCAAAAACAAACCCTTGCCTACTCATACCACAACAAGACGTAATATAGCGTTTATTTTGCATTTGTTCATAATACGGATTTACTTTTGTCGTTGTTACATGCACAAAGCCTTCTTTCTCCTGCACCCATACACTATCAATATCTTCATACTTCCGAATGATTCCTTCAGACGCTAAGAAGCCTATTACCATATCTTCTATATATTCTGGAGTACTAACCATTGTAACAAACTCCTGTCCGTTCATTTTAATGGTGACAGGAAACTCTGTTACAATGCTGTCCTCTATATGCTTAAATGCTCCTTGTTCATAACGAAAGATTTCTCTTTCTACCTGTATCGGTTTCACGATCAGTATCCTTCTCTCACGTTATATTTTTATCAAAAACAAATACAGAAACTGCAATATCTTCTTCTACTTTCATATCTGAAAACAAATTCACTAATTTCGCTCCAACAAGTTCCTCCAAATGTTCACGGGAATTCGCAGCATACACTTCTTGAATCATTTTCGTTCTAGCCATATGAACCATTTCCGCACCGTCCATCGTACTTGAAATAAATTTTTCAGTAGGTGTTAAGTTTCCGTAAAGAGTCGCTATAGCCATATTTTCCGCAAAAACAGTATGAATTCGTTCTGGTCCTTTTCCGAAAAGTTCCTTTCGAAGTTTTCGTATCATATCATTAAATTCATGTACTTTTTTTGACATACAATTATACCTCCCAAAAGCTTCATTTTACTTTATTATATATTTTACCAAAATGAGCTTTCCGCCCAAACTATTTCGTACAAATATTTGGGCGGAAAGGTTCACTTCATGAAGTTTATTCGTCTTTTAACCCTTTCCCCATTCCTTTTAAGAAATGAAGCCCAAACCCGATAGCACGGTTAATATCTGGGTCTTTCAATACTTTCATAAGATCGAATACCCCTACTTTTTTATTACTTTCTAGATGTTCATTACCTTCTTCTAGCCCGACTAATAAACTACCTATAAGCTTTTTCGTAAGTTCTGGGTCAAGTTCAGTTAACGCACCTGCAGCACCCATCATATTATTAATTAAATTTGTAACAGGCTCACGAGTTACTTGACCTAGAACAATCTTTGCAATTGGTTCTTTCGCTTTCAGCATAGAATTTGCAGCTTCTAGCATTCCAATGTCATTTAATTCCCCTACTATATTAAACATCTGATTTAGAGCTTCTTCATTATTTGTTAAAAGCTCCTTTAAATCATCTAATTTTTGCTGTTTTATTTCTTCCTCAGTTAATTCTTGTTTTTGAATCATTTTTATAGGTGCAGCCATAGTTTTCTCCTCCTACTTATCCGTTAAATGCACATACCCTGGACGTGCCCACTTACGATGTACCTCAATTCCAGCTTGAGGGTGACGTTTTTTATTGCGTGGGTTCGCTTTTGGCATCGGATTTTCGCCATCAACTTCTAACACTTCCATACGCACTTTCGTTTGTTTATACGCAGGTGTATTCGTACGTACATCCACAGCAGGACCTGTTAAGAAATTAATTGCCGTTTCGTTATCTGTAGAGTTCATCGGTAAATATAACTCATTCGCTTTTACACGATCTGTAACGAGTGCACGTAATTTTAATGCTCCAAAAGGAGAGACAAGACGAACTAACGAACCTGTTTTTACGCCACGTTCTTTTGCAAGGTCTGGAGAGACTTCAACGAAAACACCAGGTACTTTCGTTTGAATACCTGTTGATTTATTTGTCATATTCCCTTCATGGAAATGCTCAAGCATACGACCGTTGTTAATGTGAAGGTCGAACTCAGCTGGAAATTCAGCTGGACGTACCCAGTCAGCAATCGCAAAACGAGCTTTTTTATCTGGGAAGTTAAATCCATCTTGGAACAGAAGTGGTGTATTGGTTCCATCAAAACTTCCCCAATGGAAACTGTTCCATCCTTCAAGCACTTCATAGTTCGCTTGCGAGAATAATGGTGATAAACTTGCCATTTCAGCAAAGATTTCACTTGGGTGGCTATAATTCCAGTTTGCCCCTAGTTTATTCGCAACCTCCTGGACGATCCACCAGTCTGGTTTCGCATCTCCTAACGTAGGAAGAACTTGATATAATCTTTGGACACGGCGCTCTGTATTTGTGAAAGTACCTTCTTTCTCAAGAGATGGCGCTGCTGGTAATACAACATCTGCATATTGAGCAGTTTTAGAAAGGAAAACATCTTGCACAACGAAGAAATCAAGGCTCGACAACACTTCATGTACATGATTTGCATTAGAATCTACAAGAGCCATATCTTCTCCGACAAGATACATTGCTTTCATTTTTCCTTCGTCAATTGCGTGAAGCATTTCAATATTATTAAGACCTGGTTCACTATCAATTTTCACTCCGTAAGCAGTTTCAAATTTCGCACGTTCCATTTCGTTAGTAACGTGCTGATATCCTGGAAGCCATCCTGGTAAAGTACCCATATCACAAGCACCTTGTACGTTATTGTGACCTCGAAGTGGGTATGCACCTGCTCCTGGACGACGATAGTTCCCTGTTGCAAGAAGTAAGTTTGAAATTGCAGCGGAAGTATCAGAACCACCTGTATTTTGCGTTACCCCCATACCCCAAAGGATACACGTACCATCTGCATCACGAATCATTTCAGCCATTTGAATAAGTGTTTCTTTTGAAATACCTGTTACTTCTTCTGCATATGCAAGTGTATATTCTTCTAGACTTTCTTTGAAATCTTCAAAGAAGTTTACATTCTCATTAATAAATTCTTGATCATGCCAACCTTGATCGATCATATATTTAGTAACAGCCATTAACCAAACTTGATCTGTTCCTTGTTTTGGACTAATAAAGACATCTGATCGCTCTGCCATTTCTGTTTTACGAAGATCAGCTACAATTAACTTTTGTCCGTGTAATTTATGTGCACGTTTAATACGTGTAGCTAAAACAGGATGACCTTCTGTCGGATTACATCCTACAATAATAACAAGACCAGATTGCGCAATATCTTTAATCGTTCCTGCATCACCGCCCATACCAATTGTACGGAACAAACCATCCGTTGCTGGTGATTGGCAATAACGTGAGCAGTTATCAATATTATTCGTTCCAAATACTTGTCGAGCTAATTTTTGAATTACATAATTATCTTCATTTGTAATTTTAGAGGAAGAAATAAATCCGATAGAACCTTTACCGTACTCTTCTTTAATAGTACCTAATTTATTTGCAACTACATTCAGTGCTTCTTCCCATGTAGATTCAACAAACGTTCCATTTTTACGAATTAAAGGTTTTGTAATTCGTTCTTTAGAATTTACGAAATCCCAACCAAATTTCCCTTTTACACAAGTGGAAATTGCGTTAACTGGTGCATCTGAAGATGGCTGTACTTTAAGGATTTTACGCCCCTTCGTCCACACTTCAAACGAACAACCTACACCACAAAATGTACATACTGTTTTCGTTTTCTTCGTACGAGTATCACGCATGGCCGCTTCCACTTCTGATACCGCAAAAATACCGCTATATCCAGGCTCAACTTCTTTAATTAAATCTACCATCGGTTCAAGAATATCTGGTTTTAATCCCGTCATAAATCCAGCTTCACCGAGCATCGTTTTCTCCATTAAAGCGTTACAAGGGCAAATCGTTACACATTGACCACAGCTAACGCATGAAGAATCATTAATATTTACTCCTTCATCCCAAATAACTCGTGGGCGTTCCGCTTCCCAGTCTATCGATAACGTTTCATTTACTTGTAAGTTTTGACACACCTCAACGCATTGACCGCACGCAATACATTGATTAGGGTCATAGCGATAAAACGGATGCGTCATATCAACTTCACTTACATCTACTTTCGGTTCATAAGGATATTTTTGATGTTCAATTTCCATTAATTCTGCTGTATTATGCAGTTTACAGTTCCCATTGTTGTTGTCACATACTGTACAGTATAATAAATGATTTTCTAGTAACCGATCCATCGCCTCTGTTTGTGCTTCTTTTGCACGAACAGAGGCACGTTCAATGTCCATACCTTCCGTTGCTATCGTCGAACAAGAACGCATTAACTTTCCGTCAACTTCTACAATACAAGTGTCACATGTTTGAATAGGATCTACTTCTGGCACGTAACAAATTTGCGGATGTTCAATCCCGTTCTCATTAATAACACCCAATATCGTTGAACCAGGCTCCGCTGTATACTTTTTTCCGTCAATTGTAATATGAACCATGTTGTCATTCATGGTCTTTCCCCCTTTTTGAGAATAAAAAAACTCCACCACGAAAATATACGCACCACATTTTGGGCACGCTATCATCATGGTGGAGTAGTTTATTAGCACATCTTGCTAAAATACCAATCCATTTATTCATAAATAAAACGATAGATTCATAACAGGTCATATCACGATTCCATCTTTAACACTATAATTATAGCGTTAAATGTACAAATATACAATATAAATTTTAAACTGCGCATATGTCTGTATGTAAATATCCATAATAACCCATATAAAGTTCAACGAGGAATAAGGTGAATATATGGGATCTTTTCGAAAATGGATAAGGGGCGAAAAATCTTTCTCTACACATGAGCAATCTGAAACTGTATTAAATAAAGAAATTTCTTCCTCCATGCCGCTTAATCTTAAACACTTATCCAAATTATTTAGTGGTATTCCAGAATTAATTACACGCACTTTCCCGTTAAAAAACGGAAAAGAAGCTGCTCTTATATATATGGAAGGACTTGTAGATAAAACTGTTATTAATGTAGATATTCTTCGTCCTCTCTTATTTAAAGAATGGAATGAAGATGATTTTTGGGAATCTTCTGTTTCTATAGGGAATATTAAAAAAGTTCAGAAGTGGATAGACATTGAGCAATCTCTCTTACATGGCAAAAGTATTTTATTTATAAACGGGCAATTATCAGCTTTAGAACTAGATACGCAAGCGGCGCCAAAAAGGAGTATTGAAGAACCTACAACAGAGACTTCCATAAAAAGCTCACACGAAGGATTTAATGAAGTGGCAAGTGATAGTATCGCACTTATTCGTCGCTATATTCCAAATCGCGAATTAAAAGTGAAAGAATTCACTGTTGGCGAACGAGCAACCTCTAAAGTTTTTTTACTTTATCTTGCAGATGTTACAAACGAAGATGTTGTACAAGATATGGCATGCCGCATTGAATCAATCAAAGTAGATGCTATTCTTACTACCGGTGAATTAGAAGGATTTGTTGAAGATAATTCCTATACTCTCTTCCCACAATTGTCTATCACTGAACGTCCTGACACAACGGCACATCATATTTTAAATGGGCGAATTGCTGTTGTTGTAGATCGCTCACCAGGCGTATTAATAGGACCTATGACCTTTTCATCCTTCTTTCAGACGATAGATGATTACAGCTTCAGACCTATGATTCCATCTTTTATACGACTCCTTCGTTTCACTGGGCTATTTATTGCAATATTCGCTCCTGCTCTTTATATTGCTATGATTTCCTTCCATTATGAAGTGATTCCGCTCAAATTGTTGTTAACGATTGGAGAATCTCGAGCCAAAATTCCTTTTCCTCCCATATTAGAAGCTTTATTAATGGAATTAGTTCTCGAAATGCTCCGAGAAGCAGCGATTCGGCTTCCTGGGCCTGTTGGACAAACAATCGGCGTCGTAGGAGGAATTGTAATTGGACAAGCTGCGGTTCAAGCTGGGATTGTGAGTAACGTTATGGTTATCGTCGTATCAATTACTGCGGTTGCCTCCTTCATTATTCCTAACTTAGAAATGTCAGCAGGAATTCGGCTTCTTCGATTCCCAATGATGATAGCCGCCTCTTTATTTGGCGTCATTGGAATTATGGTTGGAATGGCAATCATTATCATCCATATTCTTTCTATGGAATCACTTGGTGTACCATATGGTAGTCCTTTTTCTCCGTCATATGCTTCGGATTTAAAAGATACCCTTATACGTTTCCCATGGAAAATTATGAAGAAACGGCCACTATCTCTACAATTAAAACAAGATAACCGGCAAAGAGATGTTGAAGAAAAGGAGGAGAATTAGTGACAAAACGTGCAAAGAGGGAGATCACTTTATTTCAATACATTTTAACGATTAGTGGTGTTCAAGTCGGATTCGGCGTACTTACACTTCCGCGTGAAGTTGCACAAGGAGCGAATACAGATGGCTGGATGTCTATTATTATCGGATGTGTCATTACTACTTTAGTCAGTCTATGTATTGTAAAAATCATGGAAAAACATCCAGGATATACTTTACTTGATGTGCTGATACGCTATCTTGGAAAATGGCTAGGAAGAGTAGTAATGATTTTTTGGATTTTATATGCTGTACTCGCAGCTGTTTCCTTAATTTTTTCCCTCTTATACGTTATTCATATTTGGATTTTACCTAGATCTCCTATGTCTTTAATTATGATTTTGCTATCTATTCCAATGCTTATGCTTGCATGTAAAGGAGCACTTATTATTAGTCGTTTTGCTGTTTTCACTGTCATCTTTACACTTTGGATGCCATTATTATTATTTATTCCTCTTAAAGATGGGCATTATATATATCTTCTTCCTCTTATCAAGGAAGGATGGCTACCAATTATAAACACCGTAAAATCAACTATCATTGCGTTTCTCGGATTCGAGTTTGCGTTTGTCCTTTATCCTTATTTAACTAACAAAGCATCTGCAAAAAAAGGAATTGTTATTGCAAATTTGATTACGTTATTTATTTATCTTCAAATCACGTTCGTTTCTTTTATTTATTTTAGTCCAGATGGTATAACAAAGTTTTTATGGCCGACTCTTTCTCTTGTTACACCGTTTCACTTCTCATTTCTTGAGCGATTTGAAATTATCTTTTTGTCATTTTATCTCTTTATTATTTTTGATTCCTGTATTCCTTATATTTTTACTGCTTCAGATGGTATTAATCAATTACTTAACAAAAAAGGCAGTTCATTACCTATTTATTTTTTATTATTCGGGTGTATTTTCATCTTATTCTTTTATATCCCTTCTTCTTATCAGATAAGTTCGTTGCGGGAATTTTGGGGAACTGCTAGTTATTTTATCGTTTTTCTATTCCCAGTTGTATTTCTCTTATACATGACACTTTATCAGCATTGGAAAAGGAGAAAAGTTTAAATGAGGCGCTTTATTCATTTTATTATATTTTGTTTTCTCATAATTTTTTTAGCAGGTTGTGAAGATCGGCTTGATTTAGAAAAACAATCCATCTCATTAATTTACGGTTTTGACGCAAAAGCAAAAGGAAAATTAATTGTGTATCACGTAAATCCTATTTTCAATGAAGATGTAGAGAAAAAGTACGAAATTCATGAAGCGAAAGTACATACACCCCGAGAAGCAAAAGATACGTTTAACAGTTCAAGCAGCGGTTTAGTGTCCACAGAAAAGTTACAGCTTATATTGTTTAGCACGAATTTTTTAAAACAAGAAGGAGCTATGCCTTATCTGGATGTTTGGTATCGCGACCCTAAAAATACAGGGAATATGCGCATGGTTGCAGTAGATGGCCCCATTTCTTCTGTTATATATAATAATTTCAAAGATAAGCCTGCTCTTCCTGAATATTTAACAGATTTAATTAATACGAACAAACTATACAATCGGACCGTGTTTACGACATTCCATGAATTTCATAGACAAACTTTTAATAAAGGCGTAACTCCTGCTATTTCAGAAATAAAAAAAGGGAAGAAAGATGTTATTGTTACCGGTTCGGCACTATTAACCTCTCGTGGAACTTATAAGATGTCTTTAAATCGCTACGAAAGTGCCCTTCTTCTTATGGTGCAAAAGAAAGCTAATATCCCCGTTTCACTTACAATGAAAATCCCCTCTAATTTAGTTGAAAGTAATAGCCATCTAAAAGATACAAAAGGCGACGATTTTATAACAATAAATGTTCTTAGTATGAATCATGATATCGGTACAGACTATAGCGATAACCGCTTCAAATTTAATATTAAAATGGATTTAAAAATTGCCGTATCTGAACTTACATTCAACATGGATATAGAAAATGATAGAAAAAAATTAACTTCTCTTATTACAAAACAACTAAACAATGATTTAAACGATTTAATCCACAAAATTCAAAAACAGCAACTTGATCCATTCGGATTTGGTGATTATGCGAGAGCGTTTCAATATAAAGAATGGAAACAAGTTGAAGATGATTGGCCAAGTGCCTTTTCAAAAGCTAATGTGAAAGTGGCACCAACTATTAAAATTTTAGAAAATGGGATTATTAAATAGAAAAAACACGCTACTTGTTCTTATATGAATAAGTAGCGTGTTTTCATTTCCATTACAAGTATTATTTCAATGGACTATACTCTATTTCCATTTCTAACATTACTATGTTTTTTAGCATATACAAAATATATGAAAACGCCTATTATAATCCATGCCACAAAACTAATTAAAGTAAGCTTAGAAAGGTTCAAAGCCAAATATATACAACTTACTATTGAAACGATAGGTAAAAAAGGTACTAGAGGGGCACGGAATGGCCTCTTCATATCAGGATGCGTCTTTCTTAATACAATGACAGCTATAGATACAAACACAAATGCTGTTATCGTTCCCATATTCACTAAATTAGCTAATAAATTCAAATCCACTAATCCCGCTAATAAAGCTGCTAGTATACCTGTAATCCACGTATTAAAAAATGGAGTTTGTAAACGTTTATGGACACTTGAAAGTCTTTTTGGTAACAGTCCATCTCGACTCATCGAGTAAGATACACGAACAAATGCAAACATAGCTACTAACAGAACTGTTGTTAGCCCCGCTATCGCTCCCACCGATAACAACCCAGCAATTCTATCTTCTCCTACAGTGCGCAACGCATATGCAACCGGATCAGCAACATTTAATTCCGTAAACGGAACCATTCCAGTTAGCACGAATGAAACACCTACATATAGAACGGTACAAATGAACAAGGAAACAAGTAGCCCAATTGGCACGTTACGTTGTGGACGCTTCACTTCCTCTGCGGCTGTTGCAACTGCATCAAATCCTAAAAAAGCAAAAAATACAGTAGCAGCGCCCCCTACCACACCGTGAAAACCAAACGGTAGAAATGGTTGCCAATTCTCTGGTCTTACATATTGTGTCCCTACAACAATAAATCCTACAATAACAGCCAGTTTAATAATAACCATTATATTATTAATTCGTGCACTTTCTTTTGCACCACGGCTTAATAAAAATGTAACAACTAAAATAATAAGAACTGCTGGTAAATCAATGATTCCACCCTTCCCCATTCCTGGTGCCGAAGCAAAAACCGTAGGAATGTGAATATTAAAACCTAGTAGCAATGACTGAAAATATGCTGACCAGCCTGCTGCAACCGCAGAAGTCGCTAATAAATACTCCAGCATAACACACCAGCCAACTATAAATGCAAAAATCTCACCTAGTGTCATATATGTATATGAATATACACTTCCCGAAACTGGAACTGTAGATGCAAATTCAGCATAACAGAAAGCTACACATGCACATATAATTGCCGCTAATACAAAAGATAATACAATCGCTGGACCAGCATGTTTCGCTGCTACAATACCAGTTAATACGAAAATACCTGTACCAATAATTGCTCCAATACCTAAAAGAGTTAAATCAATCGCTCCTAAAGTTTGATTCAATACTTTTTTCTTTTCTTCATCCATTGCTTTCTTTATGAAAAGACTCATTCTTTGAAACCTCTTTTTCAAGTTTATCTCTTACTTGTTACATTCTTTATTACTGTTCTATTTTAAAAATAAAAATATACATAGTTCACTTCCCCTATAGACTTAGTAACCCAACTCATAAAAACAGAAAATTCAATCTCCTTATACCGTATTGAATTTTCAAAATATTAATCATACCAAAAAACCATTAAGAATGCTGATTGAATTTATCATACAATTAATTATATTGTCAATAATAAATCACTCAAAAATAATCGGTTGATTATGTATCAAATGTTATTTTTATACATAATTATTTTCTTAAAAACATTGTTGTTTTCCACCTTAATATTCATATGTATTTTATTACATTGATTTTCATACAATTTTCATTACATACAATGTAATGAAAATTGTATGTAATGAAAATGAATTATTATTTAAAAATAATAATTCATTTGAGGTTATTTCACCATTTTAATACTAACAAAAAAGTGCAGATTTTCATCTGCACTTTTTTTATTCTTCCACTTCAGCTTCTGCACTACTATTTTCAAGATGCTCCTTCTGAGCTTCCTCTTGCAACTCTGCTGAAATCATCCCATAATAAAGTTCCGGATATAACCCAAATATTTGATATACACTTCCTAAAAACGGCATCAGAATCCCTCTTTTCTAAAGTTGTATTGCCACTTTTAAGGATTCCCTTTTCATTCATTATACATTCGTTTTTGGCGTTTCTTCTTCATCTTGAATACTTAATAAATTTTGCCATTTTTTATACGGAGCGCTATTTGGATCTACATATCCTTTCGCATGCGAGCGATCCCACAATTGTTTAATAAACATTTCTTTCTCTTTCTTTGCAACCATATCAGCACCTGTACCGTAATAGTTCTGGAAATACAACTCGATTTCATCAAGGAATAGTCTTAATAATTCATCTGATGTTTCTTCTAACGTCGGATCATACTTCGCTTCACGGTCATACATTAAAATCATGTCTAAAAGATTGTGGACATGTTCTTTTCTAAGCCATCTTACATCTTGGGCTCCTAATACGAACGGATGTGTATATAAATGTCCACCTTGTATCATCGCCTTTTCTTGCTCTTCTTCAAATCGTGACAAGATGTTTTCATAAATAAACGGATTATGAAGCAATGCTCTGTGTAATTTATAACTTTCGCTTGAAATATTTTTCCCCATCGACTGAATTAAAAAGCTACGTCCCACACCGTTATATTGATACACAAACTGTCCATCAACAGCAACTAAACTAATCCAGCGATACATATATGCGTATAGTAAGGCACGATTACATTTATCATAATCTAATTTTGTTTGAGTCGCATTCAAATCTGGCATAAAGGCTGGTAAGTGCCAATACTTATCTAAATGCGGCGTTAAACTAGATTTTTTACTATTTAATTTGTTTACACGGCGATAATACGATTGGAAATAGTCCCCTTTATCATTCATAAATCCGTTTGAAATATGTCCTGATGATAATTTAGGAAAATCTTGCAGCGATAAGCCATAATGTGCTCGATAACAGATCACTTCAAATGGCGAAAAGGCTTCGTGTACTGTATCTTTTTCTTTAAACATTTCTTGAATCAATTCCTCTTGTAGCTCTTTCTTTAAAGAAGGATGTATACCCCAATATTGTAATTCCCTATGATGAGCAACTTTCGGAATGAATGGACTTGCTAAATGGAACAGGTCTTCAATTTTTTCACGCACGTATTCATCGCGATCACGTTTCTTATAATCTGCTTCTTTTCGCAACGCTTCAATAATATTCAATTCTAATTTATCACGATAGCGTACTTGCAGTTCGTCATAACAATAGCTCAGTATATGTTCGCGATAGAAATCCTCTACCTTTTTCGACTGAATCTCTTCTGTTTTCGCATCACGACAATATTCCCCATACAAACTCATATAAATTTCCGCTGATATATCTTTCGGTAGTACACCTAAATTTAAATGTTGCTGCATATCTTGCCATATCTTTTCTTGCAGCTGTTCCTCTGCTAATACATAAACATTCGTCGGGTTTGTTTTCCCTTCAAATTCCTTACTGCGCTTTTGGATTTCAAACAATAAATTTTCACGTGTTTCATGTAAATTATCAAAAAATCTTTCCCAATATTGAATCATTTTATTAACTGCCTGATATAGCGATTGATACACAAGTTCTAATAGCATTTCTTTTCGATATTCATTTAATTTGTGTACATATTGCGTTACGATGTCTTCAAATTCTCTTTTGAATAAACGTTGCTGATTATTAATCATTTTTCCGAACCAGCCTTGTTGTTGAGCAATTTCTACTCGGCGTACAGCCGTTACCGTGCCATCGATATTACCTACATTAAATTTTTTATCGTAGTTTTGAATTACATTACGCTTTTGTTCATTATTTTCATGTAGTCGATTCATTTTTTCTACTAACTGTTTTCGAATTTCATATAACATAAAACGTGCTGCTACTGGGTGAACTGGATCTGTTTTCTTTAAAAACCATGTATTTAATTGATAGGACTGCCCTTCAGAACCACTTGGTGAAAAGCGGTCTGATTCAATCATGTCATATAAAAGTGTCGTTACATGTTCATGTACACGGCTCGGAATCGCATATGCATATAAGCGAACCGCGTGATCCACTCTTGCTACTTCACCTTTCATTTGTTCCATCATTTTCAGTTTCGCAGCTGAAATTTTACACTCATGTTGCAGACGATTTAATTCCTCATCTTTTTGCACCGTGCGTTGTACATAACTTTCTACAGCTTCTAAAAACAGTTTTGATTTCGCAACTCCGAGCTTACCACCCTCTGCTCCTTCACGTGTTTCATTGTACATTTGTCTATAGAAAATATGAGCTTGCTCTGGACGGGTAGCAAGATGTTCCAAGTCCTCTAAATAACTTTTACCTCTCTCCGGCTTTTCGCGCTGCATCCCACGTTTTACATCTTGGTCATATCTTTGCTTCTTCTCTTGAAACAGTTGATCTAAATGAAGCCACGATTCATCTAAACCTTGCACAGCCCATTTTAAAGCACAATATTTTAACACATGCTCATACGGATAAATGAGTTTTGCCGTTCCTGCCCCGCAATATCGTCCTTTTCCGCTTGATTCTGCTAATTGCTGAATTTGATTGTCTTCTTGTGCAAAATGACTTGTGGACATCGGGCTAAATAACTGTAAATAAATTGTATTTGCCATCTGTTCCATATAATCTGATAAATTGTGTAAATGGTGTCCATGTAGGTTTTCATAATCGTATAAGAAACAATAATTGTACGGTAAATGATGTTGTTTAATTGTATGATTTGTTCTTCCGTCTTCATCTACTTGATCAGGGCGATACTCTAATTCAATTGTTACACCGCCGCGTTTTGATAATTCTCCAGTAGAACCGAGTGTAATAGCATGTAATTCTTTTAACGATGCATAGCCGTTCGCTTGCACCGTTTCAAACTCTTTCGCACTAACTGTTCTCGTCTTTACTAAAACATCCGGCATTAAAAACGCACCGCGTATTAAAATGTTATGATGCTGCAATTTCTTCCGAAGCATTTCACGTAAATATAATGCAATTTGCAGAAACATCCCCGAACCTGTTCCGCCTGCTAGTGATGTTACTATAATGACACGCACACCATATTCCGTTTGATCACTTGTAACCGGAAAAATTTTCTCAATTTCTTGCCAAAAGGACGTTAATTTATCTTCTTTCATCGCAGCACGTAACGCTAAACGTGAAATGACGCGTAACTGTCCTGCTCCTTCTGTTAATGGCTTATCAAGTATAGTCGGATCCATCGGAAACCACTCTGGGATCGTTGGATCTCCCGCAATATACTCCCTAGGCGTTTTACTAGAACTTGTTTGTGTCTTAAACTTTCGAATATGATCAAATTTACTTAATGTATTCACATCTGTATCAAATACGTGCATTGCTACCTTTTTCCGGCGCTCTTCAGGCAATTTTTCATATATTTGATGCGTCACAGTACTACCGATTCCACCTAAACCAATTAATATTGTTGGAACTTGTAATGTCATGTGAACCACCTTCCTATTCTTGCTTGTTTGAAAAAAGGGAAAGAGAATCAATACTCCATCCCCTTCTTTTCCCTATCTACTATTCACATTCGTACTTGTAAATCTCCTTACCATATCCTCTATCAATTAGTAAAAGTTCATTTGGATATAGTGTCTTATGTTCCATTCCTACTTCATCCTCTGTTATAAACATCCCATCAATAATCATTCCAACTACTTGTGATTCTTTCGCTACAAAGACAGATTTCGAACCTTTCTTCGCTATAAACGTAACGGATTGCACTGTTTTTCTTTCTGCTCTAAATGGGATACCAAAATAATGGTTCCACCATTTATTTCGAAGTAATTCTGGTTCAGATTGATATAGCCAATCTTTCGCTACCTCTTGATCCCATTCATAATACAGTAGTGCTTTCCGGTGAAATCTTGGCCGAACAATCCATCCTAAAACAATGATTCCTACTACTAGTAGTAATAAAGTGATAGGAATGACAAACTTAAAAATAAGCGCATATTTTTCATAAAACGGAGCATCTTGAATATGGAATGTTATGTTTTTCTTTACTTCTTGTAATTTTGAATCCTGCATTACGATGGTAGCTTCTACGGTGCCGGTATCTGTAAAATTAAATGTGTCGGAGTAATAGGGACGAGGATAAACATAGATCTGATTTCCATGTTGCTTTATTTCATAATTGATTGATTGTTTAGATGTGATACCAGTAGATTTTAATAGTTTTTTTACAGCTTCTTCTGTCATCGGCTTACCATCTAACTGTGGCTGCAAAACAAATGGTTTACTATTCTCTAAATTTGTCACTTTTTCTTCATAATCTTTTGTAACAGTTTGAAGTGATAATTTTGGTTTCTCAGCTGTTTCAATTTTAAATTCTTTCGTCTGTCTATAAAACCCCTTTATATTCATATGAACTTTCCCGCGTACTAACCCTTTACCAAGCTTAGTTTCGTAATAAAACACATGCCTCTTATCGTCCCACTTCATCGGATATTGTTTTCCGTCTATTTCTACTTCTGCCTGAAAGTAAGAAGACTGAACTGGCAACTCCGTAGGCTTTGCTTCAATAACAGCAGTAACACCTTCGTACATTTCCTCTACATTTTTTTGACTACTATCATCTTTGTCATAAGTAGAAACCGTATAATTAAGCGCCGGTTCAACTAGTACTTGTAGTCCTTCTTTCTCAATGTCCTGGTCCACTTCTATCGTATAAGTTCCTGGTTTAATAACTTCCTGATTTTCCGTACTTATATGAACTATATTTCCGAACAATTTTGCTTCTCCTGGTGCATGTATGGAAAAAGAAGATTGTAATTGTAATGGTTTAGAAATTTGTGTGACCTGATAATCAGGCAGAGAAGGCGATTGTCGTACAAGCGTCATACGCTTTAATGGAAACGGTGTTGTAATCTCTACTCTTTTCCCCACTACTTTCGTTTTTACAATCGATTCAACAGAGGAGAATGGATCACGATTTGCAACTAATGCTGCCACTTGATTTACACTTTTTACAATGCCATCTTCTCCGCTTGACGGCATAGTAACACCATTTATCTCTTTCTTCCATATTTCTTTGAACGTGTTTAATTGTTCTTTTTCTTGTTGTCCTAAATCTTCTTCCATCGTAATTAAGACTGGGTGTAACGATATCTTTTTTGCATCCATTTCTTTCTTAAACTGGGCTAATTTCTGCAAAATTTGTTCTTTTCCGCCAACCTTATCTTTCTCTAAATCATTAAATGCCCCGTCAGTTAATACAATAAGCCAAAATTCACGTTTTCCATCTATATCTGCTTCCTTTTTTATAGATTGCATCGCCGTTTCTACCGCGCTAAATGGAGTATTTAAATACGTTTTCCACGCTCCAATCCCCTCAATTTCTGTTTGCCTTTTATCCTTCGTTAACGAAATGTTTAATGGATCATTCGGCTTACTCATTGGAACGTAAGAAAATTTATCTTTTTCATCTAATAGCGCAACTAAACTTTGCAAAGCATAATTGGCATATTTCCAGCGATCGTTATTTCTCATGCTGCCCGAATCGTCATATACAAGTGAAACGACCCTTTCCTTTGCCTCCTCTCCTTTTGCAAAAGCTGATAAAGGTAAACATATAAATAGAAACAACATGAACGTGGCACAAATTCGGATTTTCATGATGAGGCTTCGCCACCTTTGTAGACAAATTCCTATGTTTAAATTTATGAGAGGAAACAAGATATATGACTTGTATTTTAGGACAACTAACCCACCATAACTTTATTATGTAAACAGATTATACACTTGGTAATATTCCTTCTAGCATTCTCTATCCAATTATATAAGTAAAAAAGCCTGTTTAAGCTCCACGCTTAAAACAGACTTTTCCTACTTTTTATTTTAAAAACACATAACAAAAAGTTTGATTTTTAACTTAACACATCACTTCTATTGTAAATCCACCAGGTGCTTCAACGTAAAACGTATACGCATGGACATGCTTGGGAGGCTCCACCAAAAATCCATCTTCCTTCAATCTTTGATTTATCTTATCTACTTGTTCTTCACTTTCTTGTGGAAATCCTACATGAAATGTTTTTGGATACTGAACTTCTTTTCCTTTCATTAAAGTTAGTATAAATCCATCATTATCACGCATAACTGCAAAGGCATTCCCCCTTGTTCCACTACAAATTAAACCAAAATACCTCTCTAAAAACTCTCTAGATGCTGTTACATCTGTAACTGTTAAATTAAGATGTTTAATTCCCAATCCCCCACCTCATTTCTCAATTTTCTAACATTTTATCATACAAATAAAAAACACGCTTTTCACAGCGTGTTTCATTGCTTTACATACACTTCAACAATCGGATTCTCTTTATTATCCGCATGCAAGCGTATATTCGCTTCACTTGTATTATAAATACTAGCTAATAACATTATCGTTAACACATTAGGTATCTTCGCATCACTTCCGTATTTTCTCTCAAGCCCTTCCTTATATTCAAAATCTAAATCCCCCTGCACATATGTATACACTTCAAAACCATCTTCTAAATTGCAAACTACTGTATCAATAATATCTGCCCCTACTTGCTTCTTCATTTCCTCTCGCAACGCTTCAATAAATTCTTCCCACGGTACTTCGTATGTCTGAAACTGATCTGTAGATTTCATGCCTTTTCCTCCTTATATATCCTCTTCTTATATTTCCCCTTTCCTATAACAATTATGATAGATAGGACATTCGTACAAGCCGCACTTGTCCCCCTTACATATCGTATTACTGTAATGCGGAAGGAGGAAAGAACATGCATAGACAAAAATGTTATGATACATGCCGACGTTATTTTGGAAAAGTTGTTCGGATTGTAGACCGTGATGGCCGTATACATTTAGGTAAAATAATTGATTTGACACAAAACTCTGTATGGATCGAACCGGTGCAACAGCGCTCATCTTTTGATTCAGGATTCGGATACTATGATGCTTATGCAAACGGTGGTTGTGACCTTTGCGGCGGCCTTAGCAGATGTGATAGTTGCGGATTTGGATGCGGTGGTGGATTCAGCAGTTGCGGATGTGGTGGCCGTGGTTGCGGTAGTTGTGGTGGCGGCGGTTGTGGCTGGGGTGTTGAACTCGGATTTGGTTTCATCTTCGGAATTACATTAGCTGCATTATTTTTCATTTAACATAGTAAAGAGTTGGCTACCTTTAGCCAACTCTTTTTCTTTATTTTTCACATATAAAAATACGATGCCCTAAAATGTGTTGGTACATAAGCCGTACATTTTCATGCTGTACCCACGCCTCATATAACTCATTCGGAATATGTGAGGATACATTCCACTCTGGCTCTTCTACATAGCCAGAGATCGTTTCTGCAATCGTGCCACCGCCAGCAATTGTAATTCTTTTAAAATTTGCTTTCTGAAATAATTGTACCCACTCATTCTCAGTTAATAGTTCTTTCATGCCATATAATTGGGCGATTTTTTCTTCCTCACCCTTATCAATGTGCCTATCAATAATCATTTCAATGACAACAAGCTTACCGTCCTGCTGTAATACACGGTAACACTCCGAGATAACCCTTTCTTTCTCTGTAAAAGCGATGATTGATTCTCCAAGTACGAACTCAAATGAGTTATTCAAACAAGGTAATTGCTCTACACTTCCTTCAATTAATTGTATATCTAACCCTTCAAACAACCATCTATCTTTTGCCTTTTGAATCATAATTTCATTCTTTTCAACAGTTGTTACTTTATAACCAAATTCCCTTTTCATATATGCCGCTGTTTTTCCCGTACCGCAACCTATTTCAAGGACATTCGCTCCATATTTAAAAGGCAGTTGTGCTAACAATTGTTTTGTTAACGTAAAACCACCAGGATGAGCACTTCCTATTCCGTAATAAGCTAGGAAATCGATGTATGTGTTTCGCTTCATAGGACTCTCCTTCAAGTTTTCTATAATACATATATTCATCCTCAAAAAAATAGTGCACAGAAAAAAAGCATTTTCAAGTACAATGTTGCAACTTGAAAACGCTTTTTTCTTTTACTATTTCTCTTCTACATACGCCCATTTGAAACTATATTCCGGACTAATATTATGTTTTACAATTCCCTTTACATTTGGTTTCATAACATACGATCTACCACTTTGATATAAAGGTACGAGCGCTACATCTTCTTCAAGTAACAGTTTTTCTGCTTTCCCTAGCTCTGTCCAACGTTTTTTTGCATCAGCCATCCATTCCGTCTTACTTTTATTAATAATGTCATCATATTTTGAATTTGAATAGCTCATCTGATTCTGTGAATTTTTCGTTTCAAACATATCAAGATATGTCATTGGATCCGCATAATCTGGATTCCAGCCGCCATATGAGAAATCATAATCTTGGTCTGATTCTAATTTTAGTTTTTGCTTAAATGGCTGAAGTTTAATATTTACTGTTACACCCTTTAAATTCTTTTCAATTTGATCTTTTACATACTCCCCAACCTTTTTCGCATTACCAGTATCATAATTTAATAGCTCTATTGTCACTTGATCTTTTCCAAGTTCTTTTTTCGCAGCTTCCCAGGCTGCTGCTGCCTTTTTAGAGTCTTGTTTTAAACCATTTTTAAACGTTTCTGCGAAATCTTTACCATCTGGTCCAGCTGCTAAACCTTTTGGTACTAAATAATCCACTGGTTTTGAACCATCATTTAAAATGACATTCGTTAAAGCTTTCTTATCGATTGATAATGCAATTGCTTCACGTAATTTTTTACTCTTTAACGGTGTATCTTGCCCACCACGTTTTTGATTTAGACGCAAGTAAAACGTACTTGTTTCTGAATATGCACCAAACTCTTCTTTATTATTTCTATACTTATCAACAAATTCACCTGATAAAAGTGTAAAATCAATCGCACCTGTATCATATAAATTTACTCTTGTAGCTGGTTCTTTTACTACACTATAGTTGATTTCTTCTAGTTTTACAGTCTTTTTATCCCAATACTGATCATTTTTCTTTAATTTCCAACCTTGTTCATGCTTCCAATCAGTAAGTACAAACGGTCCATTATAAACTGTCGTATCAGACTCTAAACCGTATTTATCTCCTTTTTCTTTTACGAACTTTTCATTTAATGGATAGTATGACGCGAATGCCATTAAATTTAAGAAATATGGTACTGGCCTCTCTAGTTCAACTTCCAGCGTATAATCATCTACCGCTTTTACACCTAATGTAGAAACTTCTGCTTTCCCTTGATTTATTGCCTCTGCATTTTTAAGATAGTAAGCAATAAACGCATACTCAGCAGCTGTTTTTGGATCTACTAGACGTTGCCATGCAAATACGAAATCTTTCGCTGTTACAGGATCACCGTTTGACCATTTTGCATCTTTTCGTAATTTGAATGTATATTTTTTGCCATCCTCGCTTTTCGTACTAGATTCTGCCGCCGCTGGAATTGGCTTGTTATCTTTATCTAGACGATATAACCCTTCCATCGTGTTTCCTAAAATTTGAGAACCTAACGTATCTGTATTTTTAGAAGTATCCATCGTCGGAATTTCATTCGTTTCTGTACGATTCATTACTTGCTGTGCCGCATATTTAATATCGGATTTTTTCTCTTCCCCGCCACTATTAGACGTCGTAGTCGTTTTCTTCTCCCCACCAGAAGATCCAGAACATGCTGTTAACGCCACACTCATTGCTAATACTGGCGCTACAACCGCCGTAAACTTTTTCATCTTTTTCTTCATTCTTGTACCCTCCCCAATTATATGTACGAAACTAACTTTGAGAGATTTCTAATTTAAATTATCAGAAAATTATTACTAATTATTATTCTACTAATTTTCCTCGGATTGTAAAGTATTTTTAAAAATATTCATAATAATTAATTTATTTAATTCGATAACAATCTATTACTACTATACGAATTCTCCCACATCTACTATATGTAAGTACCACTTTTCTTATTCTTCTCTATTTAATTTAATAGTAAAAGAGCGTTCTAAAAGTCATTTATCTACCTTTAAAACGCTCTTTTTTATTATTTCCCTTCCGTTACATAAGCCCACTTAAAGCTATATTCTGGACTGATGTTATGTTTCACAATTCCTTTAACATTCGGTTTCATTACATACGCTCTACCTGTTTGATATAAAGGAATTAATCCTGCATCTTCTTCAAGGAACAATTTCTCTGCTTTTCCTAACGTTTCCCAACGCTTCTTCGGATCAGACAATAATTCATTACCTGCTTTCGCTACCATTTCATCGTATTTTGGATTCGAATAACTCATTTGGTTATATGGGCTCTTCGATTCAAACATATCAATAAACGTCATTGGATCCGAATAATCTGGGCTCCAGCCTGCAAATGAAACTTCATAATCTTGCGCTGACTCTAATTTCAGTTTTTGTTTGAACGGCTGAATTTTCGTGTTAACCGTTACACCTTTTAAGTTTTTCTCAATTTGATCTTTAAAATAGTCAGCAATTTTTTTCGCAGTTCCATCATCATAGCTTAGTAGTTCAATTGTCACTTGATCTTTTCCAAGTTCTTTTTTCGCTGCTTCCCAAGCTGCTGCACCTTTTTTCGGATCATATTTTAGACCATTTTTAAATGTATCTTGGTAATCTTTACCGTCAGGCCCTGTCGCAAGCCCTTTTGGTACTAATTGATCTGTTGCTTTTGAACCGTTATTTAAAATAACGTTCGCTAAACCTTTTTTATCAATTGATAATGCGATTGCTTCACGTAGTTTTTTGCTCTTTAACGGTGTATCTTGTCCGTTACGCTTTTGATTTAAACGTAAGAAGAATGTACTTGCTTCTGAATACTCACCGTACTCCTCTTTGTTCGATTTATATTTATCAACAAATTCTCCTGATAATAGTGTAAAATCAATTGATCCTGTATCATATAAGTTTACTTTCGTCGCAACTTCTTTTACTACACTATAGTTAATTTCTTCTAATTTCACAGTCTTTTTATCCCAATACTGATCATTTTTCTTTAATTGCCATCCTTGTTCATGTTTCCATGACGCCATAACGAACGGTCCGTTATACAACGTTGTATCTGCTTCTAAACCGAACTTATCTCCTTTTTCTTTTACGAACTTTTCATTTAAAGGATAGTACGATGGGAATGCCATTAAATTCAAGAAATACGGTACTGGCTTTTCTAATTCTACTTCTAGTGTATAATCATCTACCGCTTTTGCTCCTAAATCTGTTAGAGGTTTTTCACCTTTATTAATTGCTTCTGCATTTTTAATATAGAAAGCGATAAACGCATATTCTGCAGCTGTATTTTTATCGAGTAAGCGCTGCCATCCGTATACGAAATCTTTCGCTGTTACAGGATCACCGTTTGACCATTTTGCATCTTTACGTAGTTTAAATGTATATTTTTTGCCATCCTCGCTTTTCGTACTAGATTCTGCCACAGCTGGGATTGGCTTATTATCTTTATCTAATCGATATAAACCTTCCATTGTGTTCCCTAAAATTTGAGAACCTAATGTATCAGTAGATTTTGAAACATCCATCGTCGGAATTTCTTGATTTTCTGTACGATTTAATACTTGTTTCGCTGCATATTTAATTTCAGCTTTTTTCTCTTCCCCACCACCACTAGACGTCGTAGTTGATTTCTTCTCCCCACCAGATCCAGAACACGCTGTCAACGCCATACTCATTGCTAAAACTGGCGCTACAACCGCCGTGAACTTTTTCATCTTTTTCTTCATTTTTGTACCCTCCCCAATTATATGTACGAAACCATTTTTGATAGACTTTCTAATAACTAGTTATCAGAAAATTCTTATTAATTAATATTCTACTAATTTTTCCGCTTTTGTAAAGTTATTTTTAAAATATTCTAAAAATTATTTTTTTATTATAGTAAAACGTATTTTTTACAATTGTCATGATACAAATTCTTCCTTACATCTATCGATTTATTTACATGTAATCTCATAATAAAAAGAGCATTCCAAAAGTAAATAGTCTACTTTTGGAATGCTCTATCATTTATCTTTCTATTGTACGAGTTTCTCACTACAAAATAAGCTAAGAAACTTGTATACATCCACTTAAAGATAACATTACTGTTTAAAAATTATTTTCCATCTTTTTCAGTCATATATGCCCACTTGAAGCTATACTCTGGACTGATGTTATGGTGAACGATACCTTTTGCATTTGGTTTTTGAACATATGCATCACCACGTTGGTATAAAGGTACAAGCGCTACATCTTGCTCAAGAAGTAATTTCTCAGCTTTTCCTAGCTCTTCCCAACGTTTCTTCGCGTCACCCATTAATTCTCCGCCAGCTTTTTTGATCATATCATCATACTTCGAATCAGCGAAGCTCATTTGGTTATGAGAATGATTAGACTGGAACATATCTAAGAATGTCATTGGGTCAGCGTAGTCAGGTCCCCAACCAGCAAATGATAAATCATAATCTTGCTCTGTTTCTAATTTTAACTTTTGTTTGAATGGCTGAAGTTTAATATTAACTGTTACACCTTTTAAGTTTTTCTCGATCTGGTCTTTTACATATTCTCCAACTTTTTTCGCATTACCAGTATCATAGTTTAATAGCTCAATTGTAACTTGGTCTTTTCCAAGTTCTTTTTTCGCTTCATTCCATGCAGCTGCTGCTTTTTTCGCATCTGGCTTAATACCATTTTTAAATGTTTCTTGGAAATCTTTACCATCCGGTCCGGTTGCTAATCCTTTTGGTACTAAGAAGTCCGCAGGTTTAGATCCATCATTTAAAATTACATTTGATAGATTTTTCTTATCAATAGAAAGCGCGATTGCTTCACGTAATTTTTGGCTCTTTAACGGTGTATCTTGTCCGCCACGTTTTTGGTTCAGACGTAAGAAGTATGTGCTTACTTGTGAATATGTGCCAAACTCTTCTTTATTATTTCTATACTTATCAACGAATTCACCTGATAGAAGTGCAAAATCAATTGCATTTGTATCATATAAATTTACTCTTGTAGCTACTTCTTTTACTACACTATAGTTAATTTCATCTAGTTTTACAGTCTTTTTATCCCAATATTGGTCGTTTTTCTTTAATTTCCAACCTTGCTCATGCTTCCAATCAGTAAGAACGAACGGTCCGTTATATACTGTTGTATCAGACTCTAAACCATATTTATCTCCTTTTTCCTTCACGAACTTCTCATTTAATGGATAGTACGATGGGAACGCTACTAAGTTTAAGAAGTATGGTACTGCTTGTTCTAACTCAACTTCAAGCGTATAGTCATCTACCGCTTTTACTCCTAGCTCTGCTACAGGTTTTTCACCTTTATTCACCGCTTCCGCATTTTTAATTGGAAATGCAATAAATGCATACTCAGCAGCTGTTTTTGGATCTAATAAGCGTTGCCATGCATATGCAAAATCTTTCGCTGTTACAGGATCACCATTTGACCATTTTGCATCTTTACGTAGTTTAAATGTATATTTTTTACCATCCTCACTCTTCGTGCTTGATTCTGCAGCAGCTGGGATTGGTTTGTTATCTTTATCTAATCGATATAAACCTTCCATTGTGTTCCCTAAAATTTGAGAACCTAATGTATCTGTATTTTTAGAAGTATCCATTGTTGGAATCTCATTTGTTTCAGTACGATTTAGTACTTGTTTTGCTGCTAATTTTCCTTCTGATTTACTATCTCCACCAGAGCTAGAATTTGTGCTTGTCTTCTTATCTCCACCTGATGTAGAACATGCTGTTAATGCCATACTCATTGCTAAAACTGGTACTACAACCGCTGTTAGTTTTTTCATTTTTTTCTTTTTCACTTTCTGTACCCTCCCTAATTCTTAACGCTCTCATTTAAGAATTTTCTGATAATTCTGTTTTTCTTTATATATTTATCAGAAGATTCTTATTAACTATTATTCTACTAATTTTTTGAGTTTTGTAAAGTGTTATTATTGAAAATTTTTAAAAAATTATTTTTTTACAGTAATATTCATAAAAATTCCTTAACCTTTCAAAACACTATACCTCATGGAATTCTATGTATTGATTTAATAGTCTTTATATCCCTTCACTATAAAAAAACTTGTAAATTATTGTTAATAAATAATGTATATCGTAACAAACCTCTTTTCTACAAAAATAAAAAAGCAGACATTTCGTCTGCTTTAATTCTCCTCAATTTGCTTTTCACTTAACCCTAGATGTGTTCTAAGAGTATTACTCAAACTCTGTAGATCTTTTTTATTAGGGTTATAATAATATACACGTTGCCCGTTTGGGCCATTAGGTAAGTATAAATCATCACCAGCTAATTGTATTTTTTCAACTGAACCGTTTAAACCGTATTTATAAAAAGATAAAATATCATCCATTACTAAATTTGTTTTAAAATCACTATCAACCGCCTCAACTATTTTTTCTAGCTTCGTAATCGATCCTACACTTTTTAATTTACTTAAAATCGCTTCAATAACAAGTTGTTGGCGCTGTCCTCTCATTGCATCACTATCAATATGGCGCGTTCTTGCTAGTGCAAGTGCTTCTTCCCCATTTAATTTTTTTAATCCTTTTTTCAAATGAATCGCATCAGGTTCATCTTTACTATTTTGCTCCGTAAATTCAACCGGGACATCCACTTCAATACCATCTAACCCATCAACAATTTTAGTAAAGGAACCAAAATTAAATTTCACAAAATAATCAACGGGCACCTGTAACAATTTTTCTACCGCTTCCACAGAAGCTTGCGGTCCTCCATCTCTACCATTTTTAACGAAACCACTTCCATATGCATGGGTTATTTTATCTTTTTTCTTTTCAACTGGAACATATGTATATGTATCACGCGGTATGCTCGTTAATTTCACTGTTTTATCGTCTTTATTAAAAGTCGCTAACAATAATGCATCTGTATGAAATGCACCATTATATTCCTTTTGTCGTTCTTGATTTTCATCAATTCCCATAATTAAAAGTGAAACATGATTTGCAATTGGCTTTACAGATTTCTCACGTAAATTGGATTTTTCACCTCGTGCTAAATTCAAATTAGATTTTTGTACAAGACTAGAAGTTTTCATATATACATAGGCTCCATAGCCAATTCCACCAAATAGTAATACCGCCAGTAGTAAACTTATTATCGTTTTCTTTTTATATTTTTGCTTATTTTTCTCTTCTCTTAAAGATGAATGATTACCCATTTACTCTCCTCCTGTTTCTATTCATCCAATATGTTTTTCATTTTTTCATATTTAGCGCTATCCTTTTGAAACATACTTTCTTTCAATCCCTTATCTATTTGTATCCATTCAGTCGTAACTGAATATTGAATCAAGCCTTCTTGAAAACTAAGAAATTTCAACATAATCCCTGTATTTTTCTCCACAACCATTTCGAATTTCCCTCTTAAATCTTCAGAGGTGCTAACAGGCATCTCTATGTTTATAACTCCTTCAATTTTGTAACAATCTAATCCAAGATATTTCGTTTCTTTATAATTCCAATCTTTATATCGAATTAATAAATCTGCGAATTCTGATTGAATACTATATTTAGCTAGCCCTACATATTCATCATCATATCTCTTTTTCTCATCTGATTTTCTCACTAACCTTTCCGTAGGGTTTAATTTTAATAGTTCATTGTTTCTTTCTTTCGGGTTCCATTTTGTCTCTTTATAGGTATACTTCTCATCATCAAATTCTTTTTTCTTCCCCTCGTTATATATAATTGTTCGTTTTTTGGCTAGTTTATCTTCTTTCGAAGAGATACCTCTTTGTTTCTCCGTATCAATCGCATACTTATATGTTGTAGCAATTCTTGATGAGCTAGAATATTCCTCAAATTGTCCTGAAATATTTTTAAAATAATCAATAGAATCTATCATTTTTTGATGAATCTTTTCTTTATCTGGATAATGTACATTCGATTTTATTTCTTCTTCATTTTCATAATCAGAAAACGCTTTTTTCTTTACATATTCAAATACTCCACCATTTTGTGCAAAACTTTGTATAGAAAACTCAGACATAGATACCACTGAAAGTATACAAACCGCTGCACTAATTATCATCATATGAATTTTGTAACTCTTCTTTTTTACCTTAAGATTATGTAGCGTGCTATTAATCTTTTCATTTAACTCTGGAGGTACTATAACATTTTCATCTTTTATTCTCTTTTTTAATTTCTCATCAAATAATTTTTCATTATCCACCCTTTACACCCCCTATTCCATCTTTAATCGTTTTTGTAGTTGTTCCCTTGCGCGTGACAATCTGGATTTCACTGTTCCTTTTGGTACTTCTAAAAGCTTTGCTATACTCTCTTGATTCATATCTTCATAGTAATAAAGCACCGTAACAGCTCTTAATTCTTCATGTAACGATTGAATTGCATTACATAAATCTATATCTTCATACTGATCACACGCACTCATATTGTAATCATTCTCTTCTATTGCAATTACCTTTTTATACGCTCTAATAATATTGTTACACTCATTCATTAGAATTCGAATTAACCAAGTTTGAAAAAACTCTTCTTTTTTTAGTTTTTTTATATTTTCATAGGCTTTTAAAATTGTTGTCTGTATCGCATCCTCTATATTTGTCTCATCACGTAACATAGCCTTTGCAATCCGATACATCTTCACTTTTTCTGTATGTATAAGCGCCATAAACGCTTCATGATCACCTTTTTTCGCTAAAGAAACATCTGTTTCTTCTTTTACAATCATTTTATATAAAGGGATTACTTTCACAATTGCTCCTCCTGTTTCATCCTCACTTCATCACTTCAAATTTAACTTTACATGTATTAGACGTAGGAGCCTAGGAAAAGGTTCATTTTTTTGAATATTTTTGTAAATCAAAAGATAAATATCCTTTATAAGTGTTATGCGCTAAACATACTAGTTTAAATTTACAAATCAAAAAAGCCCACTTTTTCAGTGGACTTTCTACTTTACAACGGTAAATCCCTCTTCTTAAACACTACAATTGCTACTATGAAAATACAAAGTGCTCCAGCAGTTAAACCTATACTTACAGGCCATATATTATACGTTCCTTCAGCAATTTCTTTCGGACGAAACAGCGTGAATAATGATAGGTTTTTCATCCATTCTAACTTATCACTTAACTTCCCTACCATATCCAATACGAAAAATAGGATAGTTAAACTCGCTGAATAACTTAGTGCTTTTCTTTCGTCATTACATATACAAGAAAAGAAAAATGAATACGCACTAACGACTAAAAATATGAGACCTCCGACTATATTTATCTTCAAAAATAATTCTTTATTTAAGTTATTATCTTGTAAAAACCATTCTGCACCTACTAACCCAGCTACATACGTAACAGATACAATAATCAGAAGTCCCAATATGAGAACAGTAGCTTGTGTAATAGCAATTTGCACTCTAGATACAGGTGTTGCTAGCAAGTATGCCATTGCTCCTTTATCTACATGACGAGCAATTAAATGTGTCGCAACTGTTACGCAAAAAATTGTTAAAATGATAATAAACAATAGACTATAGTATTCGCCCGCTAGAAAATCCATTACGTTTTGAATCGGACTTTCCATACCAACGATTTTTTTCACACTATCAGGCATGGCAGCTATTAATTCATTTAGCCCTTTCGCTGATACCATTGACGGGAATATCCAAATTAATAACCACAAATATAAAGCCGCACCGCACGCATAACTCAAAATACTTTTTTGTGTTTCTTTCAAACTAGCTAAAAACAATTGCTTATTCATGCGTTACCCCTTCTTTCTTATCGTAATAATGCATAAATAAATGTTCTAAATCCATCGCTCTCGTTTGAAGTGCCGTTACATTATAGTTTGAAAGTGTTTGTAAAACAGTTTGATAGTTTCCTTGTACAATGATAGATGCCTCTCTACCTTTTACCGCTTCAAATTGCAAATTACACTTTATAAGGGACTCAATCTCTTCTTGTGATGATACTGTTACATCTATCACCTGTCTTCTCATACTTTGTAAATCGTGAATATTTTCAACCGTTACGAGTCGACCATCTTTAATAATAGCTACTCTGTCACAAGTTCTCTCAATTTCAGTAAAAATATGTGATGACATTAGGATTGTTTTTCCTCTTTGCTTTTCCTCTAATATTAAATCTATAAACACTTGTTGCATAAGTGGATCAAGTCCAGATGTTGGTTCATCTAAAATTAACACCTCTGGATCGTGCATAAATGCAGCGACTATCCCTACTTTTTGCTTCATTCCTTTAGACATTTTGCGAATCGGTGTTTTCACATCAAATTGCAGACGCTCTATCAGTTCATCTCGTCTTTTCGTATCCTTTAATCCACGCATTCCCTGCATTAATTTTAAAAACTCTAATCCGTTCATTCCTTCAATAAAAGAAATTTCACCCGGTAAATAACCAACTTCCCTTTGAATTTTCGCTGCTTCATTCCAACAATCTAATCCAAAAATTGTCGCTTTACCAGCTGTCGGTTTTATAAATCCCATTAAATTACGAATCGTCGTTGATTTTCCGGCACCATTCGGTCCTAAATAACCAAATACTTCTCCCTCTTTTACATCAAATGTAATATGAAACAAACCTTTTCCATTCGAAAACTGTTTTGTGACATCTTGAACTGAAATCATAATTCCACCTCATTTTTTGAAATATTGAATATGTGATATTTCAAAATTATTGTACTCCTCATCTTCCATATTCGCAACAACTTTTTGAAATATTTATTAGTCCATATTTCAAAATTATTGTTTTCCATTATTTTTTCTTGTATATTTTAAGTGAGGTGATTGCATTGAACGGCTTTGAAAGAGTAAAAGAAAAGAAAAAGCGTGCCATTAAAGAAGCAGCATTCGTATTATTTTCAAAACGCGGATTTAATGAAGTGAAAATAGAACATATCGCAAAAGAAGCAAACGTTTCTCAAGTTACAATTTATAATCATTTCGGAAGTAAAGATGCGTTATTTAGGGAGCTTATACAAGAATTTATCATATCTGAATTTCAATATTATAAAGAGCTTGCAGAAGAAAAATTACCTTTTCATGATATGATGCAAAAAATGATTGTAAGAAAAATGAATACTGGCGGGTTATTTCAACCTGATATGTTACTGCAAATGATGCAAAGGGACGAAGAACTCCGTAAGTTTATTTATAGTTATCAAAATGAAAAAATCCTGCCCTGGTATTTAGAAATATTAGAACAAGCTCAGCGCAAAAACGAAATTAATCCACACCTTACTAAAGAAATGATGTTACTTTACATTCAAATGTTTACTAAATTAGGTGATGATTTTGGGGCACAACTTCTTGAAGGAGATCGCGAAAAACATATACAAGATATCGTTACGATGTTCTTTTATGGACTCTCCGTCCCAGAAAAATAATTTTTCTAAAGAACAAATAGAATCACCAAAAAGCCCTTTGGATATTTAAATCGCAAGGGCTTTTTCATATCAAAAAATGACTAAAACTAACTTTATCTTAAAAAAGTTAAATGCTGCTTTATAGATAACACCTTATTATAGATTAACTCTTTTAGCATAACAGGCTGAATTGAGATAATCGTTTCACCGAAATTCAGAAAGTAATTTGAAATAAAATCAAATTCTTGCTTGTTAAAATAGCCTGTTATAATGTAATTTTCATTTTCCTTTTGCATCCTCATGGAAGGATAATTCTCTTTATCAAAAATATCCTTTCCTTTTTGATTAACAATGACGCTAAAATCAATTGCATCAGGCTTTCTGTGAAAAGTAGTAAGATAACTTAATAATTCTTCAAGATTTTTTGGATTAATATTGCTCGTTTCCACAATAGAAAGAATTTTATCACATCTAATTATTTGAACATTATTTGTCTCAAAATTAAAGATTTTAGCATACCACTGGCCAAATTTAGATTCTAATCGAATAAATTGGGCAACCAATGCTTGCTCCTCAACTTTTTTTAAATATGTTAAATGATAAACTCGCTCAGCAAAAATTCCCTGTAAAATTTCTTTTAAGAACGGACTAAAATTACTATGATTTGTTACTTCAAAGGAAAGCGTTCGTTCCATGATTGAAATATTTTTACTCACATTATCAGGTAATACATGTTTAAATTTATTTTCAAGCGCAATACTTTCTACATTAAATGGTTTTGTCTTGTATCCATTTAGCGTAAGAATTGAAAAGTATAACGCATACATTTCATCCACACTAAAATAAATTGGCGATAACACACTATTTTCTATAATTTTATAACTTCCATTTCTACCTAGTTCAGAATATATGGGTACACCTATTTCTTCCAATGATTGAATATCTCGCAACGCGGTACTTTTAGAAATATCATATCTAGCCATTAAATCTTTTAAATTAAAATATCTTTTATTATTTAAGAAAATAAGCATGTCATTTATTCGTTCAGTTTTTTTCATATTTCCCTCCCAAAAAGGTATCATGTATTGAAACCTTTTTAATCTATATTATAATTATCAACTAATAAAGGAGTTATATATTTATGACATTAGAAGTAGCTATTTTTCTTTCAATGAACGGGCAAGCAAAGAAGGCGATTAACTTTTATACACGTAATTTAGAAGCCAAAAAATTAATGATTGTTACGTATGAAGAACTGGCGAAAAGAGATAGTTCTTTTAAAATTACAAGTGAAAATAAAGCTCATATTGCTCACTCTGTTTTACAAATTGGGAATACAAAGCTAATGATAGCGGAAGATACAATGAAGCTTAATGAACTTTATAACGCTGGAAATAACATGTCACTTTGCATTCAAAGCGCTAATTTAGAAGAGATACAAACGTTTTATAATAATTTAATTTCCGATGAGCATGTGAAAATAATCTCTCCGCTAGAAAAAAATATATTTAGTGAAGCATATGGTATTATTGAAGATCCTTATGGCATACAAATCCAATTAATGTATGATAAACGACTAAACTAAATAATTAATCATATTCACATATTCCTAATAAAAAAGACACGAATTTCGTGTCTTTTTTATTTTATAGAAATGACTCTACCCTTTTCACTACTTTCAATCGCTAATTGAATCAATTTAATAACATCTAAACCTTCTTTTGCTGTTACAGGTAGTTTCTCACCATTTAATATACTATCTCGTACACCTTTATAATAATTGTCATAACAACCGACTTCTGTTGGAATACGCTCTAGGCTTTCTTCTGTTTCTAACGTAGCAAAATTCTCTTCATCGTCTACCCCATAACCGTTATCGCCTGGCTTCATTCCATTTTTTAATTGCTCTTCTTGCGAATCCATACCGTACTTCACGATAGAACCTTTCTCTCCATGCACTATAAAATGTGGTCCAGCTTTTTTCACATAACTGCTGCTACGTAAAATGACACGTTTAACTCCGTAATGCAGTACTATGTGGAAATAATCATCCACCTCTGCACCTGGTCGTTGTTTTATTACATCTGCACTTATCGCATCTGGTTTCCCAAATATTGATAACGCTTGGTCAATTAAATGCGATCCTAAATCGTATAATATACCGGAGCCTGGTAGATTTTTTTCTCTCCATCGATCACGTACATGTGGACGGAAACGATCAAAATTCGATTCATATGCGTATACATTCCCTACTCTGTTTTCTCCTAACAATTTCTTAATTGTTAAGAAATCATTATCAAAACGACGATTATGATATACGCTTAACATTACATTATGCTGCTCTGCTAATGTAATAAGCTCTTCCCCTTCTTCAATTGAAACAACAAATGGTTTTTCTACAACAACATGCTTACCGTTTAAAATTGCTTCTTTTACATATGGAAAATGAGTTGTATTAGGTGATGTAATAACAACTAAGTCAACATCAGCTCGCTTCACCAATTCATCAATTGTACTAACAACATTAGCGTTTGGTAATGTTTCTTTTACTACCTCTTCTTTTGAGGATAATACAGCACGAATATCATATTCTTCTATTGTTTGTAATAGTGGGATATGAAATGTCGTACTAGAAAAACCAAATCCTACAATCCCTACACCTATTTTTTTCATGTTGCCCCTCCATTTGTCCCGCTTTAACGGGCAGTAAGATTCCTAACTCAAAATTTAGCGAAAGCTAAGAAATTAGGTGAGGAATCAACTGCTCGTTAAAGCCCGATTGGTTCAACTAATAATCAGTGAGGATGAAGAAAATCCCCATTGATTAAAGTTTCACTTTATGAGAACGATTTCATTCAGTTATTATAACAAGATTATTATTATTTACATAATAAATTGCCTAGAAAAAAGCATCTTGCTACTATTCATAGCAAGATGCTTTTTTACTCCGGTCGTTTTTTCGTCCACGTTTCTACTACTTCACCAGTATCATTAACATCTAACACTAGGCTACCATTACTATACCGGTCTTTATTTCGATACGCTTTCGGATCAATCTCTTCTACAATATTTTTCTCTGTCTTCATGTAAACTAATTCATCGTCCCGAACAATTTCAATACCGACAATGCGATACGGATTACGTTTTAACTCTTTGAAAATAACAAGACCTCGCTTCGCCCTCGTTGATTTCTCAATTTCTGATGCTTTTAGACGTTTTACAGCACCACGCTGCGTTACGAGAATAAGTTGATCTTTATCACCATTTAACGGTTTACCAGAAGCGACATAGTCATCTTCTTTTAAATTAATTGCTTTCACACCAGCAGCTCTTACACCGACTGGACTTACTTCATCTTCATGGAAAATAAGTGCATATGCACCATGTGTAGCAAGAACGATATCACTCGTTCCATCTGTCGCAAATATATCGACAACTTCATCATCTTTTTTCAAGTTTACAGCAACGAATGCCCTTGAATAACGCTGAACTTTATATTGATTTAATTCTGTTTTCTTTATCATACCATTTCGTGTTACAAATACGATAAATCGTTTTTCTTCCTCAAAGTTCGGTACAACCGTTGCCCAAATGATCGTTTCATCTCGGTCGAGTGAAACGATATTTGCAACGTGCTGACCTAAATCTTTCCAACGAATATCTGGCATTTCGTATACTGGAAGATATATATAGTTCCCTTTACTTGTGAATAAAAGAACTGTTTCAGTCGTATTCGTATCGAATCGTTCAAGTAAGATGTCACCCTCTTTCATACCGAAGTCTTTGCCGTTTGATGCATTATGTGAGCGCCATCCAGTACGTTTCACATATCCTTCTTTCGTTACAGTAACGATGACATCTTCTTGTGGAATCATCACTTCTACGTCTATTTTAATTTCTTCAATTTGTTCTTCAATAATAGCACGGCGATCATCACTATATGTTTTCTTAACTCTCTTCAAATCAGTTTTAATGACTTGAAGTAATCTTTTTTCACTTTGTAAAATTGACTGTAGCTCTAGAATTTTCTTATTAAGCTCATCTGCTTCTTCTTGTAACGCCGTAATGTCTGTATTCGTTAAGCGATATAATTGCAAGGAAACAATTGCTTCCGCCTGTGCTTCTGTAAAGCCAAATTTTGCACTTAAATTATCTTTCGCATTACGTTTATCTTTTGAAGCTCGAATTGTCTCGATTACTTGATCTAAAATCGATAATGCTTTCTTTAAACCTTCTACAATATGTTGACGATTTTCTGCTTTTCTTAATTCATATTGCGAACGTCTCGTAATAACCTCTTTTTGATGTCCAATATAAGCATCCAAAATTTTTGGTAATGTCATAAGTGTTGGACGACGATTATTAATCGCTACCATATTAAAGTTATATGGAATTTGTAAATCTGTATTTTTATATAAATAATTTAAAATACCTTCGGCGTTTGCTTCTTTCTTTAATTCAACAACAATTCGTAAACCAGTACGATCTGTCTCATCACGCACTTCAGCAATACCATCTAACTTTTTATCTAGACGTAATTCATCCATTTTCTTTACAAGGTTTGCCTTATTCACTTCGTAAGGAATTTCAGTGATTACAATTTGTTGTTTCCCACCGCGCACTGTTTCAACTTCTGCTTTTCCACGAATAATAATTTTACCTTTACCTGTTTCATACGCCTTTTTAATACCATCAATCCCTTGAATAATACCGCCTGTTGGGAAATCTGGTCCTTTCATAACTGTTAATAAATCATCAACAGTACTATTTGGCTTATCAATACGCATCATTGTAGCATCAATAACTTCTCCAAGATGATGCGGAGGAATTTCTGTTGCATAACCAGCGGAAATCCCTGTAGATCCGTTCACTAATAAATTCGGGAACGCTGCTGGTAATACAACTGGTTCTTCACTCGTATCATCAAAGTTTGACACGAATTCAACTGTTTCTTTATCAAGATCACGTAATAATTCAGATGCGATTGGTGATAAACGAGCTTCCGTATAACGCATTGCTGCCGCTGGGTCCCCATCAACACTACCGTTATTACCATGCATTTCAACTAAAACATTACGTACTTTCCAAGTTTGGCTTAAGCGTACCATTGCTTCATATACAGAGGAATCTCCATGTGGATGATAATTACCGATAACATTACCTACTGTTTTAGCTGATTTACGAAACGCTTTATCATGTACATTACCTTCTACATACATAGAATATAAAATACGTCTTTGTACTGGCTTTAAGCCATCACGTGCATCTGGAAGTGCACGATCTTGAATAATATATTTACTATAACGTGCAAAGCGATCACCTAACACGTCTTCAAGCGGGAGGTCATGAAACTTCTCTGCTTGCATGTTATTCCACCTCCGTCTCCATAATCATTTCATTTTCTAAAATATTTCCTTCTTCTTGCATACCAAACTGTACATTACGTTCAATCCATTTACGGCGCGGTTCTACTTTATCGCCCATTAATGTTGTAACGCGACGCTCTGCTCTTGCTGCATCATCAATTTTCACGCGAATTAATGTACGCGTTTCAGGATTCATTGTTGTTTCCCATAATTGATCCGCATTCATTTCACCAAGCCCTTTATAACGTTGTAACATATAGCCTTTTCCAACTTTTTTCGTTACACCGTCTAATTCCTCGTCTGACCAAGCGTATTCAATTACTTCACTCTTACCTTTTCCTTTACTTACTTTGTATAAAGGAGGGAGTGCGATAAACACTTTACCCGCTTCGATAAGTGGCTTCATATATCTGTAGAAGAACGTTAATAACAATACTTGAATATGAGCTCCATCCGTATCGGCATCGGTCATAATTACAACTTTATCGTAGTTAATATCTTCAACATCAAATTCATTTCCTACACCGCCGCCAATCGCATAAATGATTGTATTAATCTCTTCATTTTTAAAGATATCAGCAAGCTTTGCTTTCTCTGTATTAATTACTTTACCACGTAATGGTAATACGGCCTGGAAACGACGGTCTCGTCCTTGTTTCGCTGAACCACCAGCAGAGTCACCCTCTACTAAATACAATTCATTTTTCTGAGGATTACGTGATTGTGCAGGTGTTAACTTCCCGCTTAACGTACCTTCTGATTTTTTCTTCTTCTTACCACTACGTGCTTCTTCTCTCGCTTTACGAGCAGCCTCACGTGCTTGCGCTGCTTTAACTGCCTTTCTCACAAGAAGTGTAGCTACATCCGGGTTTTCCTCTAAAAAGTAAGCTAAATGCTCTGATACAATGGCATCAATAGAAGAACGAGCTTCACTTGTACCAAGTTTCCCTTTCGTTTGTCCTTCAAACTGAAGTACTTCTTCTGGTACACGTACAGAAACGATAGCCGCTACACCTTCACGAATATCTGTACCTTCTAAATTTTTATCTTTTTCTTTTAATAATGAAACTTTACGAGCATACTCATTGAACACACGCGTCATTGCTGTTTTAAATCCAGCTTCGTGTGTTCCACCATCTTTTGTACGTACGTTATTTACAAACGAAAGAATATTTTCTGAGTAACCATCATTAAACTGGAATGCTAGTTCTGCTTCAATCCCGTTTTGTTCACCAGTGAAGTATACAACCGGGTGAATTGAATCTTTTTCTTCGTTTAAATATGAAACGAAAGCTTCAATTCCTGTTTCATAATGAAATACATCCTCTAAATCATTACGTTCGTCTTTTATCGAGATTTTCATTCCTTTTAATAAGAATGCAGATTCACGTAATCTCTCACATAATGTTTCATAATTATAATTTGTCGTGCTGAAAATCGTTGTATCTGGTTTGAAGTGCATTGTCGTACCAGACTCTTTTGTTTTCCCGATTTTCTCTAACGTCGTTGCAGGAACGCCACCATTTTCAAAGCGTTGTTCATAAATGTTACCATCACGTTTAATTGTTACTACTAACCATTCTGACAAAGCGTTTACAACTGATGCCCCAACACCGTGTAAACCACCACTCGTTTTATAGCCACCTTGACCAAACTTACCACCTGCATGAAGTACAGTTAAAATAACTTCAGGTGTAGGTTTCCCAAGTTTATGCATTCCCGTAGGCATTCCTCGCCCTTTATCTATAACGCTAATACTATTATCTTTATGTATTACGACTGAAATTTCGTCGCCAAATCCCGCTAACGCTTCGTCAACGGAGTTATCTACTATTTCATATACTAAATGATGCAATCCACGGCTATCCGTACTCCCGATATACATACCCGGGCGTTTTCGAACGGCTTCAAGTCCTTCTAACACTTGAATCGCATCTTCATTATATTGGAACTGATGCTTCGCCAAACTCCTTGCCCCTTTCCTAATCCAAAATCAGAACATATGTTTCTATTATAGAATAACGCCTCGACTATAGTTTTGGCAAGTTATCTTATCTCTTTTATATACCATCTTCAATAGAAAAATCCTTGTTTTCTCACAAGGATTCCTCTAGGCTACTATTTCAGAAAAATAATCGTTTGTCAACGAGAAATGGATATGTATTCCAAGATTACACATTCCAAACCTTTATTATGATCCAAATGATCAAGATCCAAAATGGGATTACAAATAACAATCCCCAAAAACAGCCTTTAAAAAATCTCATGATGAACACCTCGTTCATCGGCCCTACTTATCTATAATGAGAGCTGAATCAATCTTTCTACTTTTAAATCTATACTATTTTGTCATCGCATGTTCTACTTTAATACAACGATCCATTATTACAGTATAGTCTTTTTCTTTTAAAAGTTTATATGTATCTTCATCTTGTACTCCTAATTGTGCCCAAAAAACATCTGCATCAATCTCTACAAATTCTTTTGCAACATCCATTAAAAACTCTGAGCGACGAAATACATTTACTATGTCAACGTGTTCCTTAATATCCTTTAGTGAAGAAACTGCCTTTTCTCCAAGCACCTCATCTACTGTTGGATTAACTGGAATAATACGGTATCCAGCATCTTGCATTGCTTTTGAAACCATATACGATGTACGTTCTGGCTTATCTGATAATCCAACAACCGCAATTGTTTTGCTTCTCTTTAACACTTCACCAATTTCCGTACGAGTTGGGTTTTCAATTGTCATAATTAATCCCTCCTATTCCTTTAGTATAGCCGATAAAGAAAGTCTCTTTCAATATGAAAGAGACTTTCTTTTATTTCGATTATTGATTCTTTGTAGCTGAATTATCTGCTAAAGTAGCCGATTTCGTCATTTTTTGACCGTTACGGTAGAATGTAACTTCTACTTTCTCGCCTACTTTTTTCTTTTCATATAAATATTTACGGAATTGAAGTGAGTTTTCTACTTTTTGATCATCTAATGCTACTACAATATCATATTGCTCTAAACCAGCTTTTTCTGCCGGTGATATTGGGTAAATTTTACCTAATACAACACCGTTTGTTACTTCTTTCGGTACTTTCAATTGATTGACTGCATAAGCTTGCACATCTTCTAACGAAACGACACCTACTCCAAGAGCTGGACGTTTTACTACTCCGTCTTTTTCAAGTGATTCAATAACTGGCTTTGCGATATTAATTGGAATAGCAAATCCAATTCCTTCAACTTCTTGCTGTGCAATTTTACTTGAATTAATCCCAATTATTTCACCATTTTGGTTAAATAATGCACCACCACTATTACCTGGGTTAATCGCTGCATCTGTTTGAATAACTTGTGCTTGCCAATCTGGTCGTTTATCGCCATCAATATCAACTGGAATTTCACGTTCTTTACTACTAATAATGCCTTCCGTTACACTTCCATCAAATCCTAGTGGGTTACCGATTGCAATTGCTTTTTCACCCGCACGGATTTTACTTGAGTCACCTAAAGTTGCAACTTTATTCACATTAGAGCCGTCAATTTCAACAACAGCTAAATCTAACCAAGGATCTTTCCCTACTAACTTTGCATCTACCTTTTTACCATCACTTAGTTTTACAGCAAGTTTATTTGCACCATCTACTACGTGGTTGTTTGTTACAATATATGCTTTATTTCCTGCTTTTTTATAAATAACACCTGATCCTGAACCAGCTTGTTGTTCTTGACCTGTCGGTTGCATTGCAAATGGATCAACACTTTGCTGCATATTAATAACACCTACAACAACGTCTTTCGCTCCTTCAATCATACCAGGTAAATCAGTTTCATTTTTCGCTTTATTTACAACAGGAACTACAGTACCTTCTACTTTTGAATCCGAACTAAATGATGATACTGGTGCTCCATTATTTTGAGCCCATGGCATATATGGTGCTGCAAAACTAATCGAAACCGCTCCGACTACAGCTCCCACTAAACCTGTGAAGAAATAGCCTTTTTTACTACCTGATTTTCTCACTTCTCTCGTTTCACTATGCTCTTCATTTAAATTTGGTCCGTCGTAATATCCCATGTTTTATTTCCCCTCTCTGGTGAATTCGTATTTTCAGTATAGTCACGTTTTGTGTCCTTCTTGTGAACTCATCGTGAAATCCAATTAAAAAAATACTCCTATCTAACATTGTAGACAAGAAAAGTATTTTTTGTACATTCTACCTTCAAAAGAGAGTATAAAATCGCCATTTCCCTAGGCTAAATTACACAAATCGTTCTAGATTATTCTTCAAATTTATAACCAACTCGAATAACAGTACCGATATGCTTCGCTTTATCTCCTAACTTATTTCGAAGTTTTTTAATATGGGTATCAACCGTTCGGTCATCACCGTAATAGTCATATCCCCATAACTGGTCTAATAAATGTTGACGTGATAAAACGATTCCTTTGTTCTCCATTAAATAAACAAGAAGTTCAAATTCTTTATGTGTCAATATAATTTCTTCTCCATCTACTAAAACAGTTCTAGATAGACGATTCACTTCAATTCCAGCTAAAGACATAGCATTTTCTTCCGCTACACCTACCGCACCATCCGCACGTTTCAATAACGTCTTTGCACGAGCTACTAACACTTTCGGGCTAAATGGTTTCGTTACATACTCGTCTGCACCTAATTCGAAACCTAGCAATGTATCATCCTCATCCGAACGCGCTGTCAACATAATAATTGGTACTGCTGATTCTTTTCGAATTCGTCTACAAACAGACCATCCATCTATTTCCGGTAACATAATATCTAACATAATTAAATCAATTTCATGCTCTGCAAATAACTCTAACGCTTTTTTCCCATCTTCTGCTTCGATTACTTCAAAGCCTTCATTACGAAAATAATCACTAACAATTTCACGTAATCTTCTTTCATCTTCAACAAGCAATACTGTTTTGTTCATATAATCTATCCCGCCTTTTTACTCTTTCAATCGAATAATACGTTGATTGGAGCTTCCGCGAAATGGAAGTGTTAAATCTTTTTCCTCAATTTCAAACCTTCCATCGACTAAAACATCCCCATAATGTAACAACTCTATCATATCATTATTTTGAGAACTCTGTATCTCTTCTAACGTATAACCTGTATACATCCATAGGTTTTTTTTCAAATCTTTCACGATTTTTGCTACCTTTTTCACTTCAGCAGCTTGAAAAAATGGATCTCCACCTGAAAATGTTACATCAGTTAATGGATTACTTGCAATCTCTTTCACAATTTCTTCTACTGTCATTTCCATTCCGTTGCAAATATTCCACGATTTCGGATTGTGGCAACCAACGCAACGATGCGGACAGCCCGCAAAAAACACGACTGTCCGCAATCCTTCTCCATCTACTACACTATCATGAATAATATTCATCACTTTCATTTATGTTTCACCCGATCTATCTCTTCACTACGTTTCGCACTATTCCACTTTGACATATCTCCTACAAGATAGCCTGTTATACGGCGAATTCTTTCTATATTAGCCTCATCTTCATTCCCGCAGCTTGGACATTCATTCCCAATAACCCCGTGATAACTACAGCACTTACAACGGTCAACAGGATGATTAATTGAACCGTATCCAACGCCATGTTCTGCCATGGCTTGTACAATTTGTTTTAATGCCTTTTTGTTATGCATTGCTGCTCCGTCTAGTTCAATATACGTAATGTGTCCCCCGTTACATAGAGCATGGAACGGACCTTCTAAACGGATTTTATTTATCGCTTGAATGTTATAATAAACTGGAATATGGAATGAATTCGTATAGTAATTATGGTTCGTTATACCGCTAATCACGCCAAATTCTTCTCTATCTTTTTTCACAAACTTCCCTGATAATCCTTCTGCTGGAGTTGCAATTACTGAGAAATTCAGTTGATGTTCTTCTGTCGCTTTATCCATTCTATCTCTCATAAAGGAAATAATTTCATACCCAAGTTTCCATGATTCTTCATCTTCCCCATGATGCTTTCCTGTTAAAGCTACTAAACATTCCGCAAGACCGATAAAACCAATACTTAACGTCCCTTGTTTTAAAATCGAGGCTACGGAGTCTTCAGGATGCAATGTTTCTCCACCACGCCATACACCTTGTGAATATAAAAACTGAAAATCTCTTGCTCGCTTCGTACATTGATACGCAAATCTTTCTAATAGCTGCTTAATTCCTAAATCTAAATAGTAGTTTAGCGCTTCAAAAAATGCTTCTTTTGAACCACTAATTAACGCTAATTTCACTAAATTGATAGACGTAAATGATAAATTCCCTCTACCAATCGCTGTTTCTTCTCCATGTATATTAGACATAACACGGGTACGACATCCCATGTAACATACTTCACTTTCTGGTCTTCCATCATAATGCACTGCATTAAACGGAGCATCTAAAAATGAAAAGTTAGGGAATAATCGCTCTGCAGTTGTCTCTAATGCTAATTCAAATAAATCGTAATTCGGATCACTTTCTTCAAAATTCACACCTTTTTTCATCTTGAAAATTTGAATCGGAAAAATTGGTGTCTCTCCTTTACCAAGTCCAGCTTGTGTTGCTTTTAATAGTTGTTTAATTAACATTCTTCCTTCTTTTGATGTATCTGTTCCGTAATTAATAGAAATAAACGGTACTTGTCCTCCGCCCCTACTATGCATACTATTCGAATTATGAACGAAAGCCTCACACGCTTGATACGTATCATTTTCCGTTTCTTTCCATGCAAATTCTTCTATTTGTTCTTTCGTAAGCGGATATGATTGTAATCGTTTTTTATGTCTCTCAATTGTTTTTCGTACATAAGGTGCTAAATCAATATCAAAGAGTGCAAACGATTGACCGCCATGCTGCATATTTTGATTCGCTTGAAAAATAATAGACGAAAGAGCCAATGCACTTTTAATGTCTTGTGGCTGTCTCATATGTCCATGTCCAGTATGAAAACCGTTAGCAAGCATTTGCGCTAACGGAATTTGCGAACAAGTCGTCGTTCCTGTCGCATAAAAATCTAAATCATGTGGATATAATATATTTTCATTTATCGCTTTTTTCACTTGATCTGACAATAAACTCTCAACAGCATAATATTTTGCACTCTCAGATGCGAACGTTCCCATTACACCCATTGGAGAGCGGCCGTCTACATTTGCATTTTCTTGCATTAAATCTTGTTCATTGCCGTGGACTATCGTCTCGAACACTTTCATTAATTCTTCTCCACGTATATTATTTTGTAACATTTATAACCCTCCACCAATATGTTGTTGTCTTTTGATTAAAATGTTACTACATATAGTCTTGCTGTTTCTGTGAGAAATGTAACATTACTGTGAAATTTTTTTCACGAAATAATGAATTTTTCATTTACAAAAAAGAAATGTGCTCTTTACAAATGTATGGTACAATATACGGGAAAAACTCTTTTTACCCTTTATCAACACATTTGAATAAAGGAGACTGAACTTATGGTTACTACATATCTTTTATTTATCGTTGCCTACTTGCTTGGCTCGATTCCATTTGCACTAGTTGTTGGAAAAATTGGCTACGGAATCGATATTCGTGAGCACGGGAGCGGTAATCTAGGCGGAACAAACACATTCCGTACATTAGGGAAAAAAGCAGGTTTTACCGTTACAATTGCTGACATTTTAAAAGGGACATTAGCAACAAGTCTACCAATGATTTTCGGATTAGATATTCACCCACTATGGTTCGGGTTAGCGGCTGTTCTTGGACATGTCTACCCGATCTTCGCGAAATTCCGTGGTGGTAAAGCAGTTGCAACTTCTGCTGGGGTGCTATTATGCTATTCACCAGTTGTTTTTGCAATATTGGCTGTTGTATTTTTCACCCTTTTATTTACAACAAGATACGTATCACTTTCTTCTATGGTAACAGCAGTTGTTGCTGTTATTGCATCCATTGTTAGCGGGGATAAAATCTTCATTATTGCGATGTGTTTATTAGCAGGTATGGTTATTTATAAACACCGTGCAAATATCGGACGAATTATAAATAAAACTGAACCAAAAGCAAACTTTTCAAAAAAGCAAAAATAAGATCGTAACCCACATAACGCAAAAAGAAAACGTGAAGCATATTAATAGCGTCTTTTTGCGTTATTTTTTATACTAAAGAAAAGCAACATAATTTGGAGGAACTATACATGAATCTTTCCGTAACAAAAGAAGCAGCACAATGGTATAAAAATGAATTAAACTTACAATCAAATGAAACACTACGCTTTTTCGTACAATACGGTGGTTGCAGTACTGTGCAAAAAGGACTTTCTTTAGGTATTCGTAAAGATGATCCTGCACATCCTGCTGTTCAAATTCAAGAAGAAGGTATTAACTTCTTTATTGAAGGCGATGATGAATGGTTCTTCGATGGACATAATTTATCTGTTACACTTAACGAAGGTGACGACTTCCCACAATTTAATTATGAAAAATAAAAAAACGTGGCTTCTGCCACGCTTTTTTATTTTTTCTTAATTTCCTCATATTTCGCATACCACTCAGGATATAACTTTTTAAATGATACAGGGCGGAACCCTTCTTTTTTCGCACAAATATTCGTTGTACTTGCAGTAATACAAAGTTCACCATCACCATTATATATTTCATATCCATATACAACGCGAAGTGGGCTCACAGTATCTACCCATGTTTTTACGATTGCCTTTTCTCCATAACGCATCGCTTTACGATATGAAATTTGTAAATCTAACACTGGAGAAATAATTCCTTCTTTCTCCATTTCAACATATGAAAAACCTAAATCTTGTATAAGTTTCGTGCGACCTAACTCAAGCCACACTAAGTAGTTTGAATGGTAAACAACACCCATTTGATCTGTTTCCGCATAACGGATTTCAACTTCATGTTCTGCTACAAACATATGTATATTCGCCTTCTTTCACTTCTGCTACCTTGCATACATTTAATCATAATACAGTGACATCAAAAATAAAATAAAAATAGTGAATCTTTTCCCGAAAGGAGCCAGCATATGATTCAAATTGTAACTGTTCGTAGTGGTGATAGCGTATATAGCTTGGCATCAAAATATGGATCAACACCTGACGAAATAGTAAAAGACAATGGACTAAATCCAGCTGAAACGCTCGTTGTTGGTCAGGCACTTATCGTTAATACGAAAGGAAATAATTATTATGTACAGCCCGGTGACAGCCTATATCGAATTTCTCAAACATATAATGTCCCCCTCGCTAGTTTAGCTAAAGTTAATAATTTATCTTTAAAATCTATTCTCCATGTCGGACAACAATTATACGTACCAAAAGGCACAAAACGAGCTGTAGAATCCATCGCTTATTTACAACCTTCAACTATACCTATTAAAGAGAGTTTAGTTAATGCTACACGTGCCATTAATCCATTTTTAACATACTTAGCTTATTTTAGTTTTGAGGCAAAAAGAGATGGCACATTAAAAGAACCTACTGAAACAGCTAAAATCGCTAATATTGCAACGCAAGGTAAAACAATCCCTATGCTCGTTATTACAAATATTGAAAATGGTAATTTCAGTGCCGATCTAACATCGGTTATTTTACGCGACGCAACGATTCAAAACAAATTTATTACTAACATTTTGCAAACAGCTGAAAAATATGGCATGCGAGACATTCATTTCGATTTCGAGAGTGTAGCACCTGAAGACCGCGAGGCGTATAATCGCTTTTTACGAAATGTAAAAACACGCTTACCTAGTGGGTACACATTGAGCACAACTCTCGTACCGAAAACAAGTTCCAATCAAAAGGGAAAATTTTTCGAAGCTCATGATTATAAAGCGCAAGGGCAAATTGTTGATTTCGTCGTCATTATGACCTATGACTGGGGATGGCAGGGCGGGCCACCGATGGCGATTTCTCCTATCGGTCCAGTGAAAGAAGTACTTCAATATGCAAAATCTCAAATGCCTCCACAAAAAATTATGATGGGGCAAAATTTATACGGGTTTGATTGGAAGCTTCCATTTAAACAAGGAAATCCACCTGCAAAAGCAATTAGCTCCGTCGCAGCTGTTGCACTAGCTCGTAAATATAATGTTCCTATTCGTTATGATTTCACAGCCCAAGCTCCTCATTTTAATTATTTTGATGAAAACGGTGTACAACACGAAGTTTGGTTTGAAGATTCACGGTCTGTTCAAAGTAAATTCAATTTAATGAAAGAACAAGGTATAGGTGGTATTAGTTACTGGAAAATCGGTTTACCATTCCCGCAAAATTGGCGTTTACTCGTTGAAAATTTTACGATTACGAAAAAGGGCTGACAAAAGTCAGCCCTTTTTTTCATATTACTGCTAAAAACTCATCTTTCATTTCCTCACAAAAAAGAAGAATGATAACATTCTCCTTTTTAGCCGTTATCAACAATCGGTTGTTTACCTGTTTGATCTTGCATTTGTTTCCCTTTATTTCCACCAGCTTTTTTCGATTGTGTTCCAATATGATTTGGTGCAAAGTCTTTTGAATTTTTTTTCGGATTACCCATTACTATCGCCTCCTTAACACTAGTATCGTACTAGTGTTAAGAATTATTCAGCTTGCTTAAAAAGTTTCATTTCATAACGTTTTTCGATGCGCTCTTCAATGCGATCAATTGCATCACGATCGCTTAATAATTGTTGTTTATTTTCATTTACAAGTTCTTCAAACGATTTACGGCGACTTCTTCTCATGTTGTTCACCCTCTCCTTCGCTTTCTTATTACATAGTATGAGCAAACGAAAAACTCTTTAATCAGATTTGTAAGAAAATTTTATGTTTTAGTACTCCTAAAAAAACTCCGTGTACAATATATTGCAACACTTACGAAATCTAGACACATATCAAAACACCTAAAGCATCCGCTGCAATTCACTTAGTACTTTTTACACATTTTAACAATACGTTGCCATTTCATCCATATCTTAATTCGAAAAATATTTTGACTTCCGAGCAAATATCCCTCGATTACTATTGGCTTTAGTTGTAATATCCTTACCCTATGCAATCCATCCTTTTTCATATATTAATTTAGTTCGTGCATTACGTATTGCTTCTTCAGTACGAGCTATACGTAAATTAATGTATGCTTTTTCTAATTTTTCCCTTCTAATTTTTTTAGACATATTTTTATAAAGTGTTCAAAATACAACAGATCGACTATTTCTGTTTATTGAACACATGAAATATACAAACTATAATAACAAATATAAATAACCAACACTATGTTGGTTAAAAAATAGGAGGTACAAAAATGAAAAACCAAGTATCAATAGTAGTTGAACATGAATTGAATAACGTAACACCAGAAATGATTGACTGGTGGTGGGATAATATCGATAACTCTGAACGATATAAACTATGGCACCCAGAAGAACATGTTGATTTTAAATGGTTAGTTGATCCTAAAGTGCATGGGCATGTAGGAGCCATATCAGCTTCAATTGAATCTGCTGGGGATGGACTAGAATTCCCGCTAAGAATTAGATGGGAAGACCCTAAAGATTGTCCTATAAATACACATTACAGTCATGTTTTAATGGGTTCATGTTTAGATGATCATGACGATGTAATTTCACAAGTAATACATCAATATGAAAAATTCGAGAACGGTACAGTAATGACTTCTACATTCATTTTCCCGAAAGGGTTACCACCATTTATTAATCTAAGTGGTTTATATAAACACAATGTAGAAGAAATGAGTGAGTTCAGTAATTTTTTACCAGAACTATTCAAAGAAAATTTGTAAGGTAACTAAACAAATTTTCTTTGAATAAGTGACTAACTAGAAAACAAATTAGCCCCCATCATTTTAGATATGACTAAAATGATGGGGGCTTTCAATATCAAACCAACCACATTACTTATGCTCAGTAATGTACTCTGCTCTTTAAATGAAAAACATCTCCGTCAAATTTACATACTTAGTATGCGAATTCAGAAGATGTTTTTTCCTGTACCACAATTCGGGTTCACTTCAAAATAGCACACGGAGTTTTTATACCATAACGTTTAAATACTCTTTCAACTTTTCATCTGCATTCATTTCATTTTCTTTATAATCATGAAGCGCCTGTAATACAAAATCATACTGTTCTAAAATATAACTTTCTAATTTCATAACATCCTCTAAGCTATTCAGCATAATTCTCGTATTACCAGCTTCACTATTTAACGCTGGTTCACATGTTAAGCTTGTACATATTTCTTTCACATCATCTTCTAATATCTCTGTTAATACATATTTCTTTCGCCCTTTTACCTTTAATCTCATAACTGGATAAAAAGCTTTTATATCTAAATAACTTCCTACATTCATACAACGTAGCCATTCTACATTACGTTTATTACGTGCAAGCATTTCTTTCACCGCTTCGTATACCGCAGTTTCATCAAGCACAGCCTTATTTACTTTTCGGTTCCCTTCTTCTTCAATAGCTGCACACTTTTGATAAACAGCAGCACACGTAATGCAATCATCCAATGCATTATGAGAACTTAAACGAATGCCAAGCATTCGTTTTAACGTTTCAAGTTTATGATTAGGCGCATGCTTCATGTATTTCTTTGCTAAAAATACAGTATCAATTACTTTATTTGTAGGTTCGGGCAGCCCAAGCATATTTACATTACTTTTCAAAAAGCGCATATCAAAAGAAGCGTTATGGGCGACAATAACATTTGTATGTAAAAATGCTAAAAATAAAGGTAACACTTCTTCAATCGTCGGCGCATCTGAAACACGATAATTAGTAATACCCGTTAAACTCGTTATTCGGTCCGGAATTGGACGTTCTGGATTCACATAGGAAACAAATTGATCTACTAGTTCATGATTACGATATTTCACTGCTGCAACTTGAATAATTTTATCATTATAAGGGTTAAATCCTGTTGTTTCAAAATCAATTACAACATAATCTAACGGTAAGGATATATTCCCCACTCCATACACTCCTTTATCTCTTAACAATTATATTTCTTTTATCATATCATGAAGCTTTCACTACTTGAAAAAGAAAAGGCAGAAATGGCTACTTTCCATCTCTACCTTTTCACCATTACTTTAATTTCGCAATCCTTTTTTCCATCTCTTTTTGCGTCATCGGCCCAATAAACTTATCTTGAATGACACCTTTTGTATCTATAAAGTACGAAGTTGGGATCGTAATTACTTTATACGCTGTCGTTACATCAATGTTCTTGTCCAATAAAACAGGAAAAGTAATTCCTTTTTCTTTAGCAAAATTACTTACCTTTTCTTCCCCCCCACCTTTTTCTGAAGGCGTATAGTTGATTGCTAAAATTTCTACGTTTTCTTTATGTTCTTTATAGAAAGCCTCCATATCAGGCATTTCTTGCTGACATGGTCCACACCACGTAGCCCAAAAGTTTAAAATTACTTTCTTTCCTTTTAAATCCGATAACTTTACATTTGTCCCATCTAACTTAGTTAACTCAAAGTCTGGTGCACTCTTCCCTATCTCAATACCATTCCTTGCGATAATCTCTTTCATCGCAGCTTCACTTTTTTCTTGCTTCCCTTGTACCGCCTGCTCTTTATTACCAAACTGTTCATAAGCTGCATATCCCGCTAAACAAAGTAACACTACAATAATCGTAAGCTTCCGCCACATTTTATATCACCCTAACGTATTTATCTTCTTTCAACACATTCATCAAAATGCTATATACCTTATTTTAGCTTATACGGACAAGCTTGGAAATATTCAGAGTCGAAATAATTAGAATATTCTTATTTAATGTGTGATTTTTTCCTTTTTATCATATAATTAGAAAAACAGATGAAATGTTGTTTATCTTCTTATGGGCCCATTCACCTTTTTACTTTCGTACTTATATAAACTTCAACAAAAGGGGGATTTTTTATGAATTCATTCGAAAAAATAACATTATATATTCTTAGTTTTCTTTTATATCCAATCGGTATTATTACATGGATCATTTCACTCTTTAGTAACGATCTTGAAAAAAAGAAAGTAGGACGTATTTGTCTCTACATTTCTCTAGTCTCATTCGTCCTTTTCTTAATTCTTGGAATTGCCACTTTCCTTATGACTGCTACTTTTAACGTAGATCTAAATCATTCAGAATCTATCCAATATCAAATAAATGATGTTGAATAAAGATAAGGTCACTGCTCTTATCTTTATTCACATCTCTTTCAAAATGAATGACTATTTATTAATTTTTCAGGACTTCCACATGCAACAATACTTCCTTCTCTCATTATGACAACACGATCCGCTAGTATCACTTTCTCTACATCATGTGTTGCCACAATTCTCGTTACATCTCTTCCTAGTCCTTCAATCATATTCCAAACAGTTTCTTGATTACTCGGATCTAACCCCGCATTCGGTTCATCTAAAATAATAAGATTCGGATTTGAACCAATTGCTCGTAATAATGCAAGACGTTTTCTTTCGCCTCCTGAAAACTCTTCACCGCTTTTATGTAGCACAGTTTGACTCCCTTCAGGTAACCCTCTAATAATCGGCGTTGCATTTATAAGTTCACTATTTTTTTCTAACTGATTTTCTAAACCCTCTTCCCCGAAATACATATTCTCTGTTACCGTCGTTCGGAAAAAACGTGGTTCTTGCCACACTGTAGTCATTCGAGCCTTTTGACCATAATAAACAACACTACCGTTAGATGGTTTATACAAACCTGTCATTAATTTTAAAAGCGTTGTTTTTCCTGCACCACTTTCTCCGACAATGATAACGAATTCACCAGGATTAATTTGCAAATCAATATTATTAATTCTACATTTCTCTTCTTCACTCTCCTGAAATGAAACATTTGTTATTATCATCCCCATCGCTCTTTCTACATTACTATTTGCCACTCGTTTATCTAAAAAGGAAAAAACTCTATTTGCCGAAGCGACTGCAACTTGTGTCGTCATTAATAAATCGCCCACGTAACGGACTGGGAAAAAGAGCATTTCAATTGTAGCTAACACTGCAACAAGTGAACCAACTTCCATTTCCCCTTTCATTATTTTTTGTGCACCTACAATGAGAACAACGATATATGCTCCTGTTTCAATCACTGTTTCAACTACTCCAATGCAATGTTGCATCATCGTCTTCTTTACTTCCGATTTATAAGATTGTGCCGTTACTCCTTTAAAGAAGCGAATGGCCCATTTTTCTTTTTGTAAACTACGTAAATCTTGTATACCCTTTACAAACTGTGACACCATCTCTACAACACTCGATTGATTTTTTTGAGCAATGCTTGCAATATCCCTTACCTTTTCTCCCATCAGTATTGGAACAATTGCACTGAAAAATAAAAACGGAGTTACCCACAATATGAACTGTATATCTATATGTTGTAGTGCTATGAACGCACCTATAAATTGCGCAATGGCATGTATATATTCTATTAATATAGAACTATATAACCTAATCCAATTCGGAATATCAGATACAACTAGCGTCTCTAACTCTCCTTGTTTAATTTTCTCACTCTCTTCAAACGGTAATGAGAAATAGTGACGCAATAATTCTATACGTTTCGTTTGTAATATACGTTGACTGGCTTTTGAGCTTATATAATCAAATAAAAGATTGTTCGTCCACATTAAAAAGCGAATACCCGCAAACAAAGCTATATATAAATACGCACCTTTTAGCTCCCTTTGAATAAGATTGTCTACAATTAATCCCATGAAAATTGGGCGTGATAAATTTAAAATGGCAGCAATTATCCCACTACATACAGCTGCCATTACTAATATTTTCTCTTTTCGTAACGGCAACAATATTCTTTTATATTCTTTCATGACGTTCCCTCCACTTTTCGTAGTAAAAAGAAAGGGATGAAACCATATGGTTTCATCCCTTTCCATAAAATAAGGAAGCTAACTATTGTTAGCTTCCTTATTTTTCATTTCAATTATTTAGTTCGACACTTTTGACTCTTCGATTTTCTCACGAAGAACCATTTGCAGAATACCACCGTGACGGTAGTAGTCAATTTCTACTTCACTATCGAAACGAGCTACTACTTCAAATTGTTTTTCGTTGCCATCTAAATCAGTTGCAACTACTTTTACAAGATCGCGTGGTCTAACTGATTTGTCGATTTGAATTTCAAATGACTCGTTACCAACAAGGCCTAATGTTTCAGCACTTTCGCCATCTTTAAATTGAAGTGGTAATACACCCATTAACACTAAGTTACTGCGGTGAATACGTTCGAAGCTTTCTGCGATTACTGCTTTAATACCTAATAAGTTAGTACCTTTCGCAGCCCAGTCACGTGAACTTCCCATACCGTAATCTTTACCAGCAACAACTAGAAGACCTGTTCCATCTTCTTTATATTTCATAGCAGCATCATAGATTGATGTTACTTCACCAGTTGGCCAATATGTTGTATATCCGCCCTCTGTTCCTGGTGCGATTTGGTTTTTAATACGGATGTTTGCAAATGTACCACGCATCATAACTTCATGGTTACCACGACGAGAACCGTAAGAGTTAAAGTCAACTGGTTGTACGCCGTTTTCTAATAAGTAGCGTCCAGCTGGTGTGTGCTTACCAATTGAACCTGCTGGTGAAATGTGGTCTGTCGTTACAGAATCACCAAATTTACCAACTATGCGTAAACCTGATAACGTTTCAACTTCACCTGGCTCTTTAGATAACCCTTCAAAGAATGGTGGGTTTTGAATGTATGTTGAATCATTATCCCAAGTATATAAAGCTTCGTTTGAAGTTTGGATTTCATTCCAACGCTCATTGCTATTAAATACTTGTGCATATTCTTTCTTGAATAGTTCAGATGTAACAACGCTTTGAACTACATCTTCAATTTCTTTAGCTGATGGCCAAATATCGTTGAAGTAAACAGCATTGCCATTTGCATCCTTACCGATTTCATCATTTTTCAGGTCAATATCAACAGTACCTGCAAGTGCATATGCCACAACAAGTGGTGGTGATGCTAAGTAGTTTGCTTTTACAAGTGGATGAATACGACCTTCAAAGTTACGGTTACCAGATAAAACAGATGTTACTAATAAGTCGTTTGCTGCGATTGCTTCTTCTAATTCTGGCGCTAATGGACCAGAGTTACCGATACAAGTCGTACAGCCGTAACCAACTGTTTGGAAACCTAATTGATCTAAATATGTTGTTAAACCAGACTTATCTAAGTACTCTGTAACAACTTTAGATCCTGGTGCTAATGATGTTTTTACGTACTCAGGTACTACAAGTCCTTTTTCAATTGCTTTCTTCGCAACTAGACCTGCCCCAATTAATACATATGGGTTTGATGTATTTGTACAGCTTGTAATTGCAGCGATTGCAATTGCACCTGTTTTCATCGTTACTTCTTTATCTTCTAATGTAACCTTCACTTCTTTATCGAACTCTTGCTCATTAAATCCAAGTCCTTGTGTTCCAACTGGTGCTACAACAGCTTTGTGGAACGCATCTTTCATATCTGAAAGTGGAATTAAATCTTGTGGGCGTTTCGGTCCAGAAAGGTTAGATTCAATTGTATTTAAATCAATTTCAACCAGATCAGTGTAGATTGGATCTTTACTGTCTGCTGTATAGAATAAACCGTTCGCTTTACAGTATTCTTCAACAATACGAATTTGCTCTTCATCTCTACCTGTTAAACGTAAGTATTCTAATGAAATATCATCGATTGGGAAGAATCCACAAGTTGCGCCGTATTCTGGTGCCATATTTGAAATTGTTGCACGGTCAGCTAAAGGCATGCTCTTTAGTCCATTACCGAAGAACTCAACGAATTTACCAACTACACCTTTTTGACGTAATACTTGTGTTACTTTTAATGCAACGTCTGTCGCTGTAGTACCACTTGGAAGTGTACCAGTTAATTTTACACCGATTACTTCAGGTACTGGGAAGTATGAAGGCTGTCCAAGCATTCCTGCTTCTGCTTCAATACCACCAACGCCCCAACCAAGAACGCCGATACCGTTAATCATTGTTGTATGTGAGTCTGTTCCAACTAATGAATCTGGGTATGCAACTAAGTCACCTTCAGCATTTTTCACCGCGTGAACAACTGGTGCTAAATATTCAAGGTTTACTTGGTGTACAATACCTGTAGCTGGTGGAACTGCGCGGTAGTTATCAAATGATTTTTGTGCCCAGCTTAAAAATTTATAACGTTCTTCATTACGTTTAAACTCTAAGTCCATGTTGAATGCAAGCGCGTCTGCCGTACCCGCTCTATCAACCTGTACAGAGTGGTCAATTACAAGGTCTACAGTAATTTCAGGATTAATTTTGTCAGGATCCCCACCCATGTCTGCCATTGCTTTACGAAGCGAAGCCAAATCAACAACAGCTGGAACACCAGTGAAATCTTGTAAAATTACACGAGATGGTTTAAATGGAACATCGATATCTTGCACATCTTTCGTTCCCCATTTCGCTAAATTTGTAACATGCTCTTCTGTGATTACACGTCCGTCTACTTGACGAAGTACTGATTCAAGTAAAACTTTCACGGAATATGGTAATTGAGATACGTTGCCAACCCCTGCATTTTCAAGCGCTTTCAAATCATAATAATGATACGTTTTTCCATCTACTTCAAAAGTTGCACGTGATTGAAATGGATTATGTTTGACCATTATGTTTCCCCCCTGTTAAACGTGACTAAGTTGTCTGAATATAAAATGTAGACAAACTTTTCAATACCTTACGATAATATCTTATTACAACTTTCTAAATAAGTAAATAATAAGAAACTTATAGATTATCATAAGTTTTCTTTATGTTTCTAAATTTGAATAGCTTTCATGCTCCTTATGAATACTATTATCATAAAGTAAAGTGCTCTATCAGCGGTTTACTTACAGTTCATACATACTATGAACTGCTCATCATTCAACATACAAAAAATGTTATAGAGGTGAAATAAAATGGGTAAAAGAAAAGCAAATCATACTATTTCAGGAATGAATGCTGCATCTGCACAAGGACAAGGAACTGGTTACAATGAAGAATTTGCAAACGAGCCTTTAACTCCAGCAGAGCGACAAAATAATAAGAAACGTAAAAAGAACCAGTAAAGAAAAATCCCAAAAGGTCTATTTTCCTTTTGGGATTTCTTCTAATGTTTATAACGTAGTAATTCCGAAACCGTTACAAATCGATAGCCCTGTTTTTTCAGCTCAGGTAAAATTTTTGCTAGCGCTGCTACCGTTTGACTACGATCATTCCCTCCATCATGTAACAATACAATATCGCCACTTTTAGCATTTTTCACTACATGATTTACAATGGATTCAACCCCTGGATTTGCCCAATCACGCGGGTCTTGATGCCACGACCATAGAACGGTTTGATAGCCAGCCTCTTTCGCTGTTTTAAATACAGCATCGTTAATATATCCGCCAGGAGGACGGAATAGCAAAGGTTCTTTCACCCATTTTTCAAAAAATTTCTTTCCATCTAAAATATCATTTTCTAATTTTTCATCTGACGAATTACTTGCGTACAAATGATTCATCGTATGATTTCCAATTTCATGTCCCTCTTTTAACACTTGCTTCACTAAATATGGATTACGCTGAACTCGAAATCCAATCATAAAAAATGTCGCTTCCGCCTTATATTGACGTAATAAATCTAAAACTTGTGGTGTATACGTTGGGTCTGGCCCATCATCAAATGTAATTGCAATAATTTTTTCATTATTAGGTACTTCCCATGTTACATAACCAGTTGGTTCTAACTCTTTTCTGAGCAACATTTTCGCTTCCACTTTTTCCACTTGAAATATATGTACTGCACATAGCAAAGAAAAAACTAATAGAAAAATTTTCTGTTTTAGCATAACGTTTACTAAAGCAGCAAGGTTGTCGAATAAACAACAACCTCATTTACTTTTCTAATTGATCTACATTTCGCATTATATTTTGGAGATTATTTTCATATTGCTCAAGTTGTGGACGTTGTGTTTCTGAAGCTACCTCTAGTGCATTTTGAATTTGTTCATATGCTTCCTGAACCTCTTGGCGTAACTCTTTTAAATCATGACCGTAGTTAGGGTCATTTTTCACAATATTATTAAATGCATTTTCTGCTTGTGTAACTCCTTGCTGTGCCGCTTGAAAGGCTTGTTGCTTATCTTTATGATATGGCATTATATAATCCCCTTTCTATAATTGTTAGTCCCCTTTATCTTTACCTTTTTTTCTAAAAACATTCTCGTATAAAATCGCCAACTTCTCTCATTCTAAAAAGAAAGAGGAGGTGTCATATACAATGGGTAAAAACAACCGTGAATCAAAAGAAAAACAAGGACAACCTGAACCATTAAGCGGATCTCATAAAGTAAAAAACCGTAACCATTCACGCCAAAAAAAACATTCACATCATGATATGTAATAAAAACATTCACATACCGTGCACATTCAACATAAAATGTTTGTATTTCATCATTTATTCTTCACCTCTGTTTCATTCATGCATAACATGATATGAATTGATATTTTACGGAGGGTGTCTTACATGGGCAAGAAAAAGAAGAATTGTCTTTTTCATGTTGATGGTTTCGAAGAATGGATGGATCAATTTTGTTCCGATTCTTATAGTAACTTTAGCTTTCCAAATCAAATTCACATCGATCTTTGCGAAACCGAAGAAGAATATATTTTGGAAACAGATGTACAAAATGTCACGGAACAAAATGTACTCATTAAAAAGTTAGAGACAGGCCTAGCTATATGCATACTTCATAAAAACATTTCCTTACAACGAACAATCCCTTTACCTACTACTATCATTTATAAAAAGATGCTAGCCTGCTTAGAAAACGGATTTTTAGCCATTCATATTTCCAAAAATGAAGTTGCTGATAAGCATGAAAAAAAAGTTCTTTTTTCAAATTAAGAGTTAATATAATTCAAACTAAGCCCCAGTTGGTTACTGGGGCTTATGTTATTTCGCATGCATTTCTATATTAGAATTTCTATCATATCTTTTTTTCGATAAACCTTTTGTAACTAAAAGCACAGGAAATGCCACAGTTGAAAATATAGCTAGTGCTGAAAATACCGCAAACCCATTTTGGTACCCGTAGTAATCGAGAAGTACTCCTCCGAACCACGGACCTATTACTACTCCAATTCCCGAAAAGCCCATCGCACCGAAGTATGTTCCTTTTAGATGCGCAACAGCAATATCATCAATAAATACATCCGTCATCGAAAACATTAAGACTTCTCCAATTGTAAAAATAATTGTACAAACGGCAGCACCTAGCATAGATTCTACTATTCCAAAGCCAAATAATCCCCCGCTCACAAATAAAGTCCCAACCATAATTGATGTTAACGGTGTATACTTTTTGCACATTTGAATAACAGGGTATTGGATAATCACTACAACAATTGCATTTAAAGCGAGCATATATGAGAATAGCTTCACCCCATCCTCAAATATATGTGCATTTGCAAAATATTGAGATACTGTCGTCGTTAAATGTGAAAAACCGCAATTACTCAAAATAATACCGACTAAAGCAACTAAAAATACTATATCTTTTCGCAATATACGTATCGCATTTAGCATTGTAACCGTTTTTTCTGTACTCACTTTCTTTTTTTCCATTGGATACTTCTTAAATTGGAACGCTAATATAGCTGTATATAGAATATATACCCCAGCTGCTACTAAAAAAGGAATTGTTGATTTTGCACTTCCAATCTGTAATCCAACAATTGGTCCAATTGCAACTCCAACATTTATTGCACCGTATCGTAAGTTATAGACGAGTAACCGATACTCAGGCTTTGTTAAATCTGATAATAATGCTCTTGATGTTGGCTCAAAAAACGACCTACATAATCCATTTAAAGCGTTTAATAAAAAGAAACTTAAAACATGATCCGCAAGTGAAAAACCTATAAACACAAAAATCCAAACGATCATGGACCAGAGCATAATCGTTTTCCGGCCAAATCGATCTGATAAATTCCCTCCGATAAAACTAGCAAAAACACCAACAAGTGCACTCGTTCCGATAATAGCACCAGTCATTCCAGCTGATACACCTTTAACAGTCGTTAAATAAATCGCTAAAAAAGGGATACTCATTGAAGTTGCAAACCTAGCAAACAATGTCCCTAAAATAATACTCATTCCAAGCGGATGAATATGCTGTAACTTCCCCTTCATCGTTAAACCTACTCTCTCTATTTTCACAAAAAAAAGAAAGCAAAGGATCTGCTTTCTTTTCCTTTTTCTATACTTGAGCTGTTGATACCCGAGTTGTTCTCGTTATGTCCATATCAATTCCATATGTGAACTGTAATTCTTTACACACATCTTTAATTAAGATTGCGACATTATACTTTTCATTAAATTGTAAAACTATGTTTTCTACTTCTTCATATGTATACTTATATTCCCCTGTAATGACACTTTTTAGATCAAAGCATTCGTTAATACAAAGTTGTACAAGTAGCTGGTCATATTTCTCTATTACATCTTCTTTCTTCCAAAGTAACTCTTTTACATATAATCGATCAAACTTCACACTTTCTCGATTACAATCCGTTAAAATCCGGGTCATTTCGTTTAATTCTCGATATAATTCGGAAATATTTCTACTTAAACTAAGCAGTTTATCTACGCCGTTTTCATATAACATATTTATTCCACCCCCGCATTTTCTTTCCCTTATTATAGCAAGAAAATTCTAAAAATAGTTTCTTTCTTCTGAAATATTAGGAAACTAATTTCAATTGCATTACAATGAAACTAGTTAATGCGAGAGGAGAAAGAAAATTGGAGCACAAATTATATTACACTGACGCTTATAAGCAAGACTTTACTACTAAAATTATAAAGCAAGATTATGATAAAGACGGTAACTTATACGTTGTTTTGAATGAAACAGCATTTTATCCGACAGGTGGCGGACAACCATATGATACTGGTACATTAAATGATGTCAATGTAATCAATGTAGAAGAGATAAACGGAGAAATTCGTCACTACATTGCAGAACAATTACATACAGAAGACGTAGAAGGTAAAATCAATTGGGAGCGCCGTTTTGATCATATGCAACAACATGCAGCTCAGCACATTTTATCTGCTGCTTTTTGGGACCATTTTAACATGCCTACAATTGGATTCCATCTTGGTAAAGAAACAGTAACAATTGATTTAGAAACAGAAAATCTTCATGCAGAAACGGTTGAAAAAGCAATACAAATTGCAAACAAAATTGTTTTTGAAAACCATCCAATCCGCATCCAGTGGATGAACTTAGAAGAAGCGAAAACGTTGCCCCTTCGTAAAGAACCGACTATGACAGAAAATATACGGATTGTTATTATCGAAAACTTTGACTACAACGGCTGTGGTGGAACGCATCCGAAACGAACTGGTGAAGTTGGTCCTATTCAAGTACTAGGATGGGAGCGCAATAAAGGCGGTATACGCTTAACGTTTATCGCTGGTTGGCGTACACTTAAATTAATGGGACAACAGCAACAAATTATGAAAGATGTTTCTAAACAATTAAACAGTAGCGAAACTGATATTCCAGCAAAAGTGGCGCAACTGCTTACTTCTCAAAAAGAAAACGAAAAAGCAATACAAACAATGAATGAAAAATTATTATTTGCAGAGGCAAATGAACTACTTCTACAGCCTATAAAAATTCATGCTGACATACTTATTTCTAAAGTATTTATAAATCGTTCTATGCAAGAAATCGCAAAGCTTTCCGCTATTATTACAGAACAACAAGAGCATGCAATTACGTATTTCGTCATCGAAAATGATGACAAACTACAATGTATTCTCGCTTGCGGAAAATCAGTATCACTCGATATGAATGCTCTTTTAAAAGACGCTCTTCCTACAATCGAAGGAAAAGGTGGCGGAAATAAGAAGAGTGCTCGCGGTGGCGGGAAAGCAATTATGAGCGGAGATGAATTTTTAAATCAGCTTGTTTCTTCTTTACAGTCAGCAGTTTAAAACATGTTATGAAGGATAGCGAACGGCTATCCTTCCCCTATATTTACAGACCTATATTTTGTTTCAAACCTTGATAACTCCCTGCATTTACAAAACCTTCACTTATAAGATTGATAAAAGTTTCCGAAAAACCATAATGACTTAAATCTTTAATCGGCACCATTTTCACATCATGAATTGGATTATGATCAAACTCGTTAGAAGGTAGCATAATTTCACCTTCAATCCTTTTAAGCAAAAACGTTATATGTAATAAAGACGGGCGAGCATCTGGTTTATCACAAACATAGAGTAGCTTCTGAATGTTAACTTCTAATCCTGTCTCTTCTCTCATTTCTCGAATCATTGCTTCCTCTAGCGTTTCGCCATTCTCTGCTCTTCCTCCAGGTAAAGACCAATTTCGATTAGCCACTTTTTGCTTTACTAGCAATACCTTTTCATCTTCAATTAAAATTCCTGTAACACGAACTTGCATTACATTTTCCATATGCAATCTCCTCTTCCCATTATATTTACAAATTAACCCTTCCATAAAAAGAACATACGTTTTATAATTGAAGAAAATTATGGAAGAAAGTAGTTGTTACATTCATGCGTCCAACTTTAACAAAGTCTATATCACTTGAAGATTTCCAAAACTATTATTGGTTAAAAGCAGAACTCCAAACATTTTGTCGTGAACATGATTTGCCAGCTAGTGGCTCTAAGATCGAAATAACCGAGCGTATCTCACATTATTTAACTACTGGTAAAATATTAAAAAACAGCTCTGTTCAAAAGGTGAGTAAAGCTTCCCTATCCTATAAAGACCTTTCTCTTCAAACGATTATTACTAACAATCACCGCTGTAGCGAAGATGTTCGTGCTTTTTTCAAAGAAAAAATCGGAACAAACTTCCGCTTTACAGTAGCTCTTCAAAAATTTTTCAAAGAGAATGTTGGAAAAACATATGAAGACGCGATAACGTTTTGGTATGAAGAGAACGAACGAAAAAAAGATCCTACTTATAAAACAACTATCAGCTCGCAGTTTGAATACAATCGCTTTACTCGCGACTTTTTCGAAGATCCAAATAATAAAGGGAAAGCAAAAGCTGATGCGATTGCTGCTTGGAACGAAATGAAAGCGAAGCCTGGTAGCAATATTTATGTTCCTCAAAAAGTAGAAAACTAGTTACCTCGCTAGTCTTCTACTTTCTCAAATAATAGCGCAATCCCTATCCCGCCTCCAATTCCTAATGTAGCAATCCCATATTTCATAGACTCTCTTTGTGCCTGATAAAACAAACGTGTTACAAGCATAGCCCCAGATGCACCGTACGGATGACCGAGCGCAATTGCTCCACCATTTACATTTACTTTTTCGTACGGAATTTGTAACTCTTTTGCGCAAGCAACAACTTTTGAGGCGAATGCTTCATTTATTTCAAAATAATCGATGTCCTCTACTTTTACATTCATTTCGTTTAATAATTTGTTCACCGCAAATATCGGACCAGTCCCTGGAAGCTTGGGATCTACTCCCACTACAGCACTACGAACGAAACGAAGGACAGGTTTATAACCTAACTTACGGGCTTGTCCCTCTTCCATTACAAGAACAGCACATGCCCCATCATTTACACCACATGAATTACCTGCCGTCACTGTTCCATTTTGTAAAAATGCGGGCTTTGTTCTTTTAATGATTCGTTCATAATTCATTTCTGGCTTTATAGATTCATCTAATAATCCATTAAAAGAAAATATTTCATCATGTATATATCCTTTTTCTAACGCTTGCAGTGTCCGCTTATAACTAAGACAAGCATACTCGTCTTGCATTTCTCTCGTTATATTATAACGCTCCGCAACATATTCAGCCGCTACTCCCATGTCAGGATCACCAATTGTTTCAGGTGAAAATCGTGCTCTTTTTTGAAAAGGTGACGTACTTGTACTCTCTACTCCCCCGGCGATATAACACTTACCTGCCCCGCCTTGAATGAGATGACACGCAGTTCGAATTGCTTCTAAACCAGCACCACATTGCCGATCAATCGTTACACCAGGAATATGATAGCCAAGTCCCGCCTCTAAAGCAGATAGTCTCGCAACATTCCCTCCTGGCCCAACAACATTACCTAATATGACATCATCTATTTCCCTCTCAATCCCTTTACTTAAAAACGTAAGAAGCGGCGTTGTTAATTGCTGAACTTCATACTCTTTTAACATCCCATTCTTCTTACCAATAGGTGTTCTTTTCGCCTCTACAATGACTGCTCTATTCATATATTTTCTCCCGGTTTTCAATCATACTTTTTGCTTCCATACGAGCGATTTTCCCACTATTTGTATAAGGTATTCCATCTACAAAATGCCATTCTTTCGGTATTTTAAAAGAGGATAATCTCTGTAAGCAAAAACTCTTTAATTGTTGTTTCGTAGCACTTCCTTTTACGATCGCGACGGGCTTTTCACCCCAGTAACTATCTTTCACACCAATTACAACTATTTCATCAACAGCTGGGTGTTCATGTAATACACTTTCTATTTCTTCTGGATAAATATTGATTCCTCCAAATAAAATCATATTCTTCTCTCTACCAACAATATATATAAAGCCTTCTTCATCTTCATAGCCTACATCTCGCACTGTCATCCAACCTTCTGCATTCAACTCCCGTGTTAAAACCCCATCTATTATGTATCCCATAAAAAACTGATCACTTTTCACATAAACAGTTCCTATTTCACCTTTTTGTACTTCTTCGCCTGCTTCATTACATATTCGAACTTGCACATTATGACACGGTTTTCCTACTGAATTTGGCCTTCTTTCGCTTTCTGCATCGACTAGTGCTGTTACAAAACTTAACTCTGATGCACCATAAAATTCATATCTTTTCGCATAAGGAAATATATTCTTTATTTTTTCTTTCGCTTCAGCTTCCCATTTCGCTCCTGACGAAATAATTTTCACTTTATTTTCTATTAATCTACTTTCTTTATATAAAGATTCAAGCATTGTCGGAACTGTATACATAACTGATATATTTTCAGTTTCTAACTTATCTAATACTTGATTTGGAAAGAACTTTCTCATAATGTGCACTGTTTGTCCTACATATAATGCACTTATTGCCCCGTATAAGAAAAGAGAATAAACGAGCGTCCCAGCTATTAAAATCGAATCCTCCCTTTTCATATGAAAGTCATGTACATTACAATCAAAACTATGAACCCACGATTGTTGTGCACGTAAAAATGCTTTTGCTGTTCCTGTTGATCCTGATGTAAATCCCATATAAAAAGGAGCATGTTGTACACTTTCTACAGTGGAATATGTAGGAAGATATTTCTCTATCATTCTTTTCCACTCATCAATTTCAATTACTCTTCCTTCTTCATCCAATAGATCATTCACCTTATATCGTTCTGTCACAATCATATCCGGATTACTAATTTCAATTCTTTCTCTGAGCTCATCTTGTTTCCACTTTATATCTAACGGAACACAAACCCACCCGGCCATAGCGGCACCAGAAAATAGTTGTAAAAACTCTATACGATTTTCTAATAGGATTGCTATCGTTTTATTCTTCGATTTTTTTTCATTTAACCAGCTTGCTACTTTACAAACTGATTCAAACCACTCTTTATATGTTAAAACTCTATCATTTTCCTTTATCGCTATTTTATTTGGTTGTAAAGAGGCATGCTTTTTATATTCTTTTATAATCCCCATATGAGACGTCCTTTCTTTACAATAATAATAAAAAGAAACACGCAATTAACGTGTTTCTTCCCTTTATCATCCCGCATTTGTATATTTTCCATTCTTTAAAGCGGGCGTAATAATATGTTTCAATGAACGATGTAATTTTGTTACGAGAACTGCCGCAATAATTGCTTTTATACAATCCCCTGGTAAAAACACAGCACTCACTTTCATTGTCTCCCATACAGAAACATCCATTAAGAACGCTTGTACAGTAATACCAAATACATAAACTACGAAAATACCACCAATTATATTAATACATAATACTTTTATAATAGAAACTTCACGTAAACGCTCAATTAAATAACCAATAACAAACGCCCCAATGATGTAACCAAGTAAATATCCTGCACTTGGTCCAACAAATACACCAAGGCCACCCCGTCCACCAGCAAGCAATGGTGCTCCAACTCCTACAATAAGTAAGAAAATAAGCTGACTTAACGCACCTAGACGTGATCCTAACAACCCACCCGCAAGCATAACACCGAGTGATTGCAATGTAATTGGAACTGGTGTAATAGAAAGAGCAATCGGAGGTATTAACCCTAACACTCCCATAATAGAACTAAATAAAGCGACAAAAACTAAGTTTTTTGTATTCATATTTGCTTCTCCTATTTGTAAACTTAAAATTTATTTTAGATAACATATCACAAAAATTATATTATCTTTCCACTCCTCTTTTGTCAACCATTAATGTATTAGAGTTTACAAATAGAAGTTCACTTATTTCTCTCTATGCAAATGCTCCAGTTCTTTCCGAAGCGCCTGTTTTAAAAACTTCCCAACAGATGTTTTCGGTATTTCTTCCATAAAGACAATATCGTCTGGCAACCACCACTTCGCAAACTGTGGTTTTAAAAACTCATATATTTCTTCTTTTGTAACCGTACTATTTTTCTTTTGAACAACGCAGGCAATTGGTCGCTCTTGCCACTGAGGGTGAGGAACTGCAACGACAGCCGCTTCAAATATAGCATCATGTGCCATTAAAGCATTTTCAAGATCGACCGAAGAAATCCATTCTCCCCCGCTTTTAATAACATCCTTCGTACGGTCAACAATTTTCACGCAACCTTCCTCATCCACTGTGACAACATCACCAGTATATAACCATCCATCGCGAAACCCTTCGACAGTACGATCATCGTTATAATAGCTTTCAGCGATCCAAGGTGCTCGTAAACATAGTTCTCCCATCTCCGTACCGTCCCACTTCACTTCACCATTTGTACCGACTACTTTCATCTCTACACCAGGGACAAGATACCCTTGCTTTGATCTAATTTCTAATTGCTCTTCATACGATAATTCTGTTTCATAACTTTTTAAACGTGCAAGTGTTACGAGTGGGCTTGTTTCGGTCATACCATATGCATGGATGAAAGGAACATTGTGTTTCTGTTCAAATGCTTTAATAACACTTTTCGGTGCGGCTGCACCACCACATAGTATTCTCGTCATACTAGATAAATCATAACTATTATTTTCTAACTCTTGTAATACACCGAGCCAAATTGTCGGCACACCGGCAGCTAACGTCACTTTTTCAGATTGGATCATTTCTAATAAAATTTTCGGCGTAAACATCGGTCCTGGAAGAACTTGTTTTGATCCAAACCAAGTAGCAGCGAAAGGAAGTCCCCAAGCATTCACATGGAACATCGGTACAATTGCCATCGCCGCGTCACTTTCCGATAAAGCAGCTGTATCCGCTAAACCGAGTGCCATGCAATGCAGTACAGTACTACGATGCGTATATACAACACCTTTCGGATTTCCTGTAGTCGCTGACGTATAACACATACCAGCAGGTGTATTTTCATCAATATCTTTTACAAATTGGAAAGTTGGATCGCCTTCTTCTAATAGCTTTTCATAATGATATACAGGCTTCAGCGTAGTATTTGGGAGTTCATCTTTATCAGTCATAATAATGTAAGCTTGTACAGTTGATAATTGTGATTGAATATTTTCAACAAGCGGTATGAGATCTTCATCTATAAGTAGAATTCGGTCTTCTGCGTGCTGAATAATGTATGAAATATGTTGAGGAGATAAACGAATGTTAATTGTGTGCAAAACAGAAGCAATACCTGGAATAGCAAAATACGCTTCCACATGCCGATGATGGTTCCACGCTAATGTTCCTACACGTTCACCTTCTTTAATTCCAAGCTTTTTCAACGCACTGGAAAGTCTTCTCGTCCTTTCCCCTAACTGCTTATACGTTAACGTTGTAACTGTATCATGCGTCCGTGAAACAATTTCTTTCTTCGAAAACAGTTTCTCTGCTCTTTCCATCATAGAACTAATTGTTAGCGGTACATTCATCATCATATTGGTTATGTCCCCCTTTAAAACGTTTTCATTTTCCGTTTATTATAACAGACTTCTACAAATGATTACGATATTTTTCTGTATTTTCTGAATTATTTCTTTGGAAATAATTCAGAACGATAAAAAACATGTTTTGAATACATTGATTCGAAACATGTTTTTTATTTTTTATAAACTATCTACCTTTTTCCTTACTTTCTTTTTCAGTTTAAAAATAAAACGATTACTGTATTCCTTATTTTCTACTAAAATCCGATACGTCTCTAACACTCCTAACACACGTACAAAAAGATAAACTCCGATAGCAATAAGTACAACACAATAAGGATAATACTGTACGAGTTCTCCCGAAGTGATTCGTTTTTTCTCAAATAAAAACGGTATCGCTCCTGCTGCAATAAAACAAAATCCAACAATCATCACTGCGGCATACTTCTTCTTAATAATCGCATATCTTTTTGTCAATTCTTTTAGAAAGTTTTGATCAAATAGTAGTTCTTCTTTTTTCAATACATTGTATCGACTCTCTTCTATCGTTACAGGTGCCATCATTGCTCCGATCCCAAGCACTGCAATGATAATGACAAGAAACGTAGACATTGTTGCATTTTCTTTAAATAATAAGTACGGTATTGTAGATAAAATAAGCAAGCTAAATCCTAATGCAATATATTTAGAAATTTTTTGTCCATACACTATATACCCTTCTGCCATTTCCTTACTTACATAATAACCATTTTCCTTTTCGTTACTTTGCTCAGCAGTTTCTTTTAATAAATAGTCAAGTGATACTTCAAATACATTTCCAATCATTATTAACTTTTCAGTTTCAGGAAAACCTTGACCGTTTTCCCATTTACTAACCGCTTGCCTTGTTGTGTTTAATTTCTCGGCTAATGCTTCTTGAGAAAGACCCTTTTCTTTTCTTAATTTAAAAAGCTTCTCACCAAATCCCATATGTGTGTCCCCCTTCGTTTTCTTAACTAAATTGTATGTAAACATTGCTCTTACCTCTATCTTCCTGCGGTTGCACCTTGTCAACTTACGGTTGCGATTGTGTTATATAGTGGTTTTGTATACGATTTAGCTATTATTCTTCTATGATTATGGCGTTAATAAACCACCCTTTCTTAATAACCAATTATAACAATTAAAGGTAATTATTGTTATAAAAAATCAAAAAACTCCTTTATTCATTTAAAGGAGTTTTAAATATGAAATATTCCAAGAGGAGCTGTTTTTTCTTCCTCCTACTACCTCACAATTTCTTCTATATATTTTTATGTGTCATATAACGAACTATGTACTGTATATGTTTTCATCTCTTTATCTGAGGCATACTCATATATATGTAAAATATTACTCTTATTAACTACCCTAATAAAACCACTACTCAATAATCATAACGGCTTCTGCTTAAACTTTTCATAATGTCGTACTTTTAATGAAAGGATATTTCCGCAGTCTGTACAAATATAAGCATCCACCGGTGAAGATGTGAACATCGTTTCCTTTTTCCGTATTTGTGCATATCCGACAAACTCACCTTCTCCTATGTTTTGAGAACCACAATTAGAGCATGTCTGCACGGCTTTTTGTTTCATGAGAGCACCACCTTTAATCTGTTTCTACTCCCTTCGACAGTTCAATTCCATTTCCCTTCCAAAAAACTTCTTATTCTCCTACATTACAACAGGAATCTCAAAACAAAAATCGTATATATACTATGAAATATATTTATTAACGGAGGAATTTTATGACTACTGTTATGACACTCGATATAGCAACAGAAATTGAAAATGCAGAAATTGATATGCTCTCTTCTAGATTAGAGGGACTACAAGCAATGAGTGGAAATCCAATGCAAGTGCAAATGAAAAAGTTCGGTAGTGCCACTACCTTTTCATCAAAAATAATTGCCGGTCCTGCTTTTAATACGGTAAAAGGTATTACAAATGCAGATGCGATTGATGCAATCATTTCTTATTATGAATCACTACAAATTCCTTGCCGTTTTGAAATTACACCAGCTCAAGGGACAGCTGAATTATTTCAATACTTGTCTCAAAAAGGATTTTACCAATCCAGCTTCCATACCGCTTTATATAGTATACCGAGAGAAGATCCATCCCTGCTTCCTGCTAACATTTCAGTACGCCAACTGAAAGAAAATGAATTTCATATTTTTGCAGACATATATGTACGTGGATTTAATATGCCATCCTTTACAAAAGATGGAGTGCGCCAAAATAACGAAATTCTTTACGATAAACCAGGATGGCATTTTTTCATAGCCGAAGTTCAAAATACTCCTGCAGGCATTGGTGTCCTGTACATAAATAATGGGATTGCTTCATTAGCTGCTTCTGCTACTTTGCCAGAATTTCAGCGTAAAGGCTGTCATACTGCATTAATTCAAAAGCGAATTGAAACAGCTATTGAATCCAATTGTAATTTAATAGTTGGACAAGCAAGGTTCGGTAGCGGCAGTCAAAATAACATGGAACGTGCCCACATGAAAATTGCTTATACAAAATCAATATGGACCGCAAAAGACATATAATTTACTTTATTTCTCCTTCCGTTACATTTTTAAACATTTTATGACAAATCCTTTTCTATCCTATTAATCATTTGAATATTCAAACTAGATTTGTTACGATATTACTAGATACATCATTCAACTTGCAATATGAAAAGAGAATTCTAATCAAACTACAAGGAGGAGAAATGTATGACTAAACATGATCATGGTTTAAAAGAAAAAGTAGAAGGTACCATTGATAAGGTAAAAGGTGAAGTAAAAGAAGTTGTTGGGAAAGTAACTGACAATAAGAAATTACAAGCTGAAGGAAAATGGGATAAGGTGAAAGGCACTGCTAAAGATACAGTTGGTAATGTAAAAGAAAAAGTACATGAATATAAAGAACACAAGAAAGAAAAATAAAAAAAGAGCCCATCGGCTCTTTTTTTATTTTCCTTCATTCTTCTCTAGCACGTATAAATCTTCTTCCATATTCGTTAACTTCTCACTTACAAGCTTTCTTGCATCTCCAATTGCTTGATTATATGCAAACGGTCCAACTAATTTAATCATTTCTTCTATTAAACGCTCTGCTTGGAAACGTCCAATTTCATCTAAATCTTCTTCCATAAAAAATTGCTGAATTTGTGCTACAAGCTCTTCTTTTTTATCATTTGGTATTTTTATATTCATCATCGTTGTTACTCCTCTATATTTAAGATAATATCTTCCTTAACTCTACCATAGAAAAACGATTACCAGGACAGCTTTTTGTAACTCCTTCTAACTCTCTATGACCGAGTATATTTTCTTTCTTTATAGCAAATTGCTTCATAAACAGTTTACATAAAGAATATAATGCATTCACTTGTGCAGGAGTTGGATCGTATTTATCGAAATTTCCCGTCATACATATTCCAATTGTATGGCGGTTATGGTCTTTCGCGTGCGCTCCAATATGTAAACCTCGTCCTTCCACTACAGTTCCATCCTTTTCGATAAAATAGTTGTAACCAATTCCGCTCCACCCTCTTACAGTTTGATGAAATTCATGCGTTTTATACACGTCCCATCCATCTTCAGCTGTATGGTGAATAATCAGTTTGTTTACTTTTTCTAAAGGAACTAATTCATCTTGAAATGTTAGATTGACACGTTTAATTTCCATTTGAACTGCCTCCTCTTAAAAATCAATCATAATAATCGTTTTATCATCTGGCCTTATTCTCTTTTCCGCTTCTAGCTCTTCAATAATTGCTATATATTCGTTTATACTATTCTTTCTTATATATGCAACAGTTTGTTCTAATGACCAATCTGGGTGAAATAACCCGTCTGAACAAATAAAAATCCCACTCACTTCATCTGTATGTAATTCACCATGTTGTAAATAATGTATCGCTTCTTTCATTCCATTTGCAACTGAATAACCATTTGGCATATTTGCAAGATAACGATTGTATTTTAACTGTTCTCGAACATCTTGAAAAACATATTCTTCTGGTACAGATAACCCTTTTTTACGATCTTCTTCCCTCTTCTTTTTTGCTCTTTTACTAATTCCTTCAACTGTGTCTTTCGTTAATACTTGCATCGTTCCATTTTGAAAAGTTGCGACAATCATACAGTCCCCAAGCTGCGCATATTCAATTTTCTCACCAACTATTTGGACTGCTGCGATACATGTGCACCACAAATGCTCTTTTTTTCTCGTGTCTACTTCATATTCTAACATTTTGCTTTGCAATGCTTCATTTGCTTTGGCAACTGCAAATTGTAAACTATGATTCTCTCGTAATGCAGTAAAATAACTTGCAAATAAATACGAAGCGATGTATGCTCCATTATGTCCCTTTTCATCACGAAACGGGACAAGTGGTGTTGCACCGTCACATACACCATAAATCTTTTTTTCTTTATTACAAAAATAAGAATCCTCACATTCTTGCTTCAACGGGCTTTTCTGTTGATATGTTTTTATCTTCACAACTGTATCCCCTTTCAAATGATAAAATACTCAAATTCTTTTGATTAATCTAATTTACCTAAATAAACTGTTTTTACCCAAAACTTTCAATATCATATATAATCTTGAAATAATATGAATTTTTCAGTGAAGGACGGGAAAGAAATGGTCAGATTCCTTGGTGTTATTATCGGTTCTATTATTATTGCGGTTGCCTTTAATCTTTTCCTTATCCCCCACAAAATTTTAAGTAGTGGAATTGGCGGAATTGCTATTATTTTAGGGATTGTAACCCCTGTAAACACAGGCATTATTAACTTTGTATTAAACTTACCTATCCTTATTTTAGGGTACATAGGTCTTGGAAAAAAAGTAATTTTTAACACAGTTGTCTCTGTAGTTGTATTATCTGTTGCATTATACTACGTTCCAGTAAAAGTCGTAGCAACAGATCCATTGTTATCTTCTATCTTCGGAGGTGTAATCGCCGGAGCTGGTATTGGTCTTGTTTTTAACTGTAATGGATCCACTGGTGGATTTGATATTATCGGTATGCTTTTATCCCGCAAGCGAGACATTAAACTTGGCGGATTCCTTATTATTTTAAATGCAGTCGTTGTAATAATCGCAGGATTCTTCTTCACCTGGGATGTTGCACTTACAAGCTTACTTTCAATTTATGTAACTGGTAAAGTAATTGATGCTGTTCATACAAAACATCGTAAAGTTACACTTATGATTGTAACAAATGAAGCAGAAAAAATGAAAAAACAACTTCTTTCAACTGTTGTACGTGGAATAACGTTACTTGATGGCGAAGGTGCTTATTCAAGCGAGAAAAAGCGTGTACTTATGACCGTCGTTTCTCGTGAAGAATTAGCAAGTATGAAACTAACAATTTCTGAAATCGACCCGAATGCTTTCGTTAATATTACAGAAACTGTAGAAGTGTTAGGACTTTTCAGAAGAAGTTAAAGACTAGGTGGGAATCCACCTAGTCTTTATTTTGCATAAATTCAATTCGGTTTCCAAATGGATCTGACACGTAAAATCGAATTACATCTGGCCGTGCATAATCATCAATCACTTTAACACCTTGCTCTATAAGTGTTTGCTTAAATTCATTAATTTCATTCACATAAAAAGCTGGATGAGCCTTTTTAGCTGGTGTAAAGTTCCGCTCGACACCAATATGGATTTCTTGATTTCCGCATTTAAACCAACATCCACCTCGTTTTTTCAACTCTTCTGGCTTTGGAATTTCTTCCATACCAATCGTATTCCCATAAAAATCACGCGCCTCTTCTTCACACCCTACAGGTGCAGCTACTTGCACGTGATCAATCCCTTGAATATAATTTTTCATTTTCTCTCCCCCTCCTCTACCCTAATGTTATACGGAAAACAGCCGTCTGTAACTTACAAAAGGTTTATAAAACAATATAAGCTCCCCTTATTACCATCCTGCATTCACCTTGCAAAAAATAAAAAAAACAAAATTTATTCTATAACTTCCATTTTTTATAGAAATACACATTACATCTATATTATAGTTATGAATAGACAAATCTTTTTAGATGCTATTTGTACGGAGGAACTATTATGAGTCGTAAAAAATATTCACCAACTCAAAAAAAACGTCATCCGAACATTTCTAGACGTTTGCGAAACCATATACAAGATCGTTCATTAACAGAAATGTACGCATCTCTGTTCGAACACAATCCTGATAGTATTATTTCATTAAATTTAGAAGGAGTTATTCTACATATAAATCCTTCTGCCGAAAGAATATTAGGTTACACTTCTTTAGAATTAGAACAGAAAAATATTACCTCTATTTTAGAAGCCCATATTTCTGAGCAAGTATTACAAAATATAAAGAATACTGAAGCGGATAATCAACAAGAGTATATCTTATCTATTTATCATAAAAATGGATTCTTATTAGATGTTGTGACAAAACTAGTTCCTATTTTTGTTCAAAATCGTCTTACTGGCGTATACGCTATTATGAAGCCGCTTGAAAAATCAGAAAGAATTGAGAATATGCTAAAAGAAAGTGAGAAGAGATTACGTACATTAGTAAACTCCATGCCTGCGTTTGTTATATTTAAAGATCATGAAGGGCGCTGGCTTGAGGCAAATGATTACGCACTTTCTTGCTTCAATTTCCATCATGTACCTTACCACGGGAAAAAAGATAGCGAACTCATTCAATATAATGAAGCATACCGAGAAGCTTTTTTACATTGTGAAGAAATCGATGAACTAGCATGGCAACAAAGACAAATTCTTCATGGCGAGGAATTTATTATACATAGAGATGATTTCGATCTAATCTTAAGTATATCAAAAGTTCCGCTTTATCATCCTGATGGTTCTCGCAAAGGTCTTATCGTGATGGGGCGAGATGTTACTGAGCTAAAAGAAACTGAAAAGTTACTACGAAAATCAGAGAAGCTCGCAGTAGTCGGACAACTGACAGCTGGAATTGCCCATGAAATTCGAAATCCACTCACTTCTCTAAAAGGTTTTCTAACGTTGCTCCTCCCTGAAATAAGTGAAGAGCAGAAATGGTATATCGATGTTATGTTAAGTGAGATTTCACAAATGGAATCCATCACGAGTCAATTTATGGCGATGTCTAAGCCACAAGTATTATCTATCCAAACTTGTAACATACAAACTTTAATTGAAGAGGTAGTTACATTTATTTTACCGACTGCAATTATGCATAGCGTTCATATCATCATGGATCATTTTGATTACGTATATGATATTCAATGTGACGGTAACCAATTAAAACAAGTGTTTATAAACATATTAAAAAATGCGATAGAAGCAATGCCAAATGGCGGAAATATTTTCATCCAAACAAAACCATTAGAGGATAATTTCATCTTAATACGAATTATCGATGAAGGTTGCGGCATTCCTGAAGATCGTATCTCCCGTCTAGGCGAACCTTTTTATAGTTTAAAAGAAAAAGGCACAGGACTAGGATTAATGATGTGTTACAAAATAATTGAAGAACATCATGGTAGATTACACATTTCAAGCGAATTAAATAAAGGTACGATTGTTGATATTGAGCTACCACTTTCTTCATCTCATCTTGCAATCCAGTCTTAAATAAAAAAGAAGCATCTGCTAATCGTTAGCAGATGCTTCTTTTTTTAAAATGCTTTGTCATACCACTCTTTTGCTTTTTCTACTTCACCCATCGTTAATTGATGCCCTCGATTTTCCCAATGCATTGTTACATTCGCATTTGCATTTTCTAATAGTACCTTCAATTCCTCTGACTCTGCTGATGAACAAATTGGGTCATTTGTCCCAGCAGCAATAAACACAGATTTCCCTGCTAAATTTGCTAATTGCATTCCTCTTCTAGGTACCATTGGGTGATGAAGCACAGCACCTTTTAATGCATTTTCGTAATGGAATAATAAGCTTGCTGCGATATTTGCCCCATTCGAATAACCGATAGCTACAATGTTATTTCTATCGAATTTATATTCTTTAGCCGCTTCATCTAAAAATTCATTTAATTCCTTCGTACGGAAAATTAAATCCTCTTCATCAAAAATGCCCTCTGCTAATCGGCGGAAGAAACGCGGCATCCCATTCTCTAACACATTTCCCCTAACGCTTAATACCGACGCTTCCGGATCAATTATTTCTGCAAGTGGTAGTAAATCTAATTCATTACCACCTGTGCCATGAAGTAATAACAACACTGGTTTTGACGTATCTTTTCCTTTTTGAAAAACATGTTTCATCATAATCCTGTTCCCCCTTCAATCACTTTAATCTAAATTTCTCACTTCAAATGGTAAAAGCGTTTGTTCAATCTGTTTTCTATGTTGTTCATATTGTTCCGGTAACTTTAATTCCTCACCCATCGTCTCTAACGATTCATCATGAGCGAAACCAGGAGGATCTGTTGCAATTTCAAATAAGATTTCACCATGTTCTCTAAAATAAATCGCGTTAAAATAATTTCGATCTTGTACAGGAGTTACGTGATATCCAAAACGCGACACATGCTCTTTCCAGTCTAGCTGATCAGCATCGTCAATCGCTCTCCAAGCTATATGATGAACTGTACCAACGCCCATTTGGCCACGACCGATTGTTGATAATTTCAAATCAATAATATTTCCAATATCAGCAGAAGAACGGAATCGAACAAATTCACCCTCTTCTCCAATTTTCTCAAGACCCATAATATGTTCTAACAATTCAGCTGTTTTTTGAGGCTGTGCAGATAAAAGAACAGCACCTCCAAACCCTTTAATTGCTACTTCTGGTGTAACTTCTCCAAAACTCCAATTATTTAATTCGCCTGCTTCTCTTTCAACTAATTCTATATGCAAACCATGCGGATCATCAAATTCTAAATACTGCTCTCCAAAACGAGTCATTTTCGTATACGAAACATCGAATTTTTCTAATCTATTTTCCCAAAACTCCATTGCACCTTTTGGTACAACGTAAGACGTAATTCCTACTTGACCATCCCCAATAATACCTTGACGAGCACCTGCCCATGGGAAAAACGTAATAATTGTTCCAGGTTTTCCTCCTTCATTTCCAAAATAAAGATGGTACGTACCTGGATCATCAAAATTCACTGTTTGTTTCACTAAACGTAACCCTAATACACCAGCATAAAAGTCTACATTTTCTTGTGGATGCCCTACAATCGCTGTAATGTGATGGATTCCCATTGTTTTCTTTTCCATTTCTTCCACTCCTTTTTTATTTCATTATAAAAATTCTTTTACATTTAAATTCATTATTCATTTTGTCCATGCTACAAAGTAAAATCCGTCATTATAATTTTATCTCGAATTCGAGATATCGATTACAAAATTACACATTAACTTCCAGCTTGTCAATTCATCTCAAATTCGAGATAATTTTCGAAAAATATTTACTCCATTTGAAAGCTTTATTCAAAGTACAAATTAACTTGAACTCAAATTTATTATAAGTTACTTACTTTTAGTTGTCAATAAGTTCCTTATTTTCATTTTAAATAAAAAGAGAGTAAACGCCAGTTTCGTTTACTCTCTTCGCTAATCATTTCGTTTCTTCTTCCAATATTGCTTCCATCTCATTAAATTCACGATGAACTGCCTTAACGGGTTCTTTCGTTAATAAACTTACAACGATAACAGTTAATAAACTACAGAAGAATCCAGGTACCATTTCATACATAATTGCTTTTAAACTTGGAATTTGTACCCATGCTATAACAACTACTGCACCAACAATCATACCTGCAAGAACGCCCCATTTATTCGTCCTTTTCCAATATAAACTTAATAAAATGACTGGTCCGAACGCTGAACCAAATCCAGCCCAAGCATAACCTACAAGTGTTAAAATTGTATCACTTGGATGATACGCTAAAACAACTGCGATCATAGCTACTACTAATACTGACAATCTACCGATAAATACAAGTTCTTTGTCACTTGCATTACGACGGAAAAATGTTTTATAGAAGTCTTCCGTTACTGCACTTGAAATAACAAGTAATTGTGAGGAAATACTACTCATAATCGAAGCCAAAATAGCTGATAATAAAAATCCTGTAATGTACGGATGGAATAAAATATTGGAGAATGTTACAAAGACCATTTCTGGGTCTTGCAATGTCGCATTATTTTTAGCATAATAAGCGATACCAATTAGACCAGTAAGCATTGCACCTATAATTGAAATTGTCATCCAACCGACACCGATTCTACGAGAAGTCTTTAAATCTTTAATAGAGGTGATTGCCATAAAACGGACAATAATATGCGGTTGACCAAAATACCCAAGTCCCCATGCTAAAAATGAAATAATGCCAAGTATTGTGGTCCCTTTAAACATATCTAAATGCGATGCATCGACTTGTTTAATCGTATTAAATGTTTCTGTTACACCACCGACATCCGTAAAAGCAACAATTGGCACTAGTACAAGCGCAATAAACATAATACAACCTTGTACAAAGTCCGTCCAGCTTACGGCTAGAAAGCCACCGAATAGTGTATACGCAACAACGACACCCACTGTTACAAATAAACCAATTTTATAATCTAGGTTGAAAGAATTTTCAAACAAACGTCCACCTGAAACTAAACCAGCCGACGCATAGAATGTGAAAAATACTAAAATGACGATAGCGGAGACAAAACGAAGTATTTTCGTACGATCTTTAAACCGATTCTCTAAAAAGTCTGGAATCGTAATTGAATCATTTGCCACTTCTGTATACGTTCGTAAACGTGGGGCAATGATTAAATAGTTTGCATAAGCACCTATTAATAAACCTATCGCAATCCATACACTTGATAATCCTGTTGCATACATCGCACCAGGTAATCCCATTAGCATCCAACCACTCATGTCAGAAGCACCAGCTGATAAAGCTGTAACTGCTGGACCGAGTCCCCTTCCACCTAACATATAATCTGATAAATCGGATGTCTTCTTATAAGACCAATATCCGATATACAACATACCTGCCATATAAATAGCAAGCGAAACCATAATTTCAATCTTCACCAAATCTCTCCCTTATTCCATAAGCCATTCAAAATTTCGAAAAATGACTTTTTCTATTTTCTTGTTTTCGCTTATGGTTCCCTACCTTAACAAACATTTTTTGTTCTTTCAAGTGAACGAGCACTTTTCATTACATGTGAAAACCTTTATAAACGCCTTTATCCCAGTGGATTACAATGATTTTTTAAGAAATTAAAGTAATAATATTCAGAAAATTAAACAGTGTTTTTTCACACCTTATTTTTATTCGTTTACCCGATAAATTTTAAAAGAAAAAGCCATACAAATGTATGACTTTTAGCTTATTGACGTCTCAATTTTCGCTTTCTCTACGTATACTTTACGAAATTTCATATAGCATCCAATACGCCAAGGTACTATATAACAAACCGCAAGAGTATAGAAAAGAATGCCGATTGACTTTGGATCTAAACCTTGTAAATGTCTTCTAAAATAAGCACGTAAAAGAACGATAACTAAAAATGTAGCAATAAAAGCGATACTTTTTTTTGCATAAATTTGACCATCTTCTCTGACTTCATACCCACTTAAAATAATAAGTGGAATTGACAATAACAGTCCGATCCCAGCAGCTATACCAATTTGCCAATCAGCAAGTTGTATCGGTGCAGCATATAAAGAAAAACCTGGTAATAAGAAAAATAATGGAAATAGTAGTCGTCTTCCTTTATTATTAATTGGTCGATTCATAGAGCGCATGCGTCTAAATATAACGAGCCCTATGACGAGTAAAAAAATTGTAATACTGTAAGAACCTTGCTGCAAGTGAATCTCTCCCTAAAAATAGTCATTTTTAAAAATACTTCCCTATTATACTCCTAATTTTTCCAAAAATATGATTATTCCTTTAAAAAATCTTACATATCAAATATACTTTTAGGTTTGATTTACTATAGGAAACAATTCCGAAAGAGGAACTACTCTCCCCACCTCGTCTTTAAACACAATATGCTCTCTATTTAAATGGCGCGGGCTCTTCACTCCCGCTGCCGCTGCTAATGAAAATAAACTATATCTCATACTAATAATATAATTCATGACTCGCCACTTCTTCTCATACGGATCTAACGCTTTTTGATAATGCGGATTCGTCGTGGCTACACCAGATGGACATTGGCCAGAATTACATTGAAGGGCCATAATACAGCCGCTTGCCATCATAAATCCGCGGGCTGAACTTACAGCATCCGCCCCAATCGCTAAAGCAATCGCCACTTTATCTGGTGTGATTAATTTACCCGATGCAAATACTTTAAACTTGTTACGGACACCATAATGGTTTGCTGTATCGATAAATGTAAGTAATGCTGGAATAAGCGGCAGTCCCATACAATCTGCCATCGATTTATACGTTGCCCCTGATCCGCCTTCTGAACCGTCTATTGTAATAAAATCTGGATAAATGTTTAGTTCTTTCATTGTTTTTATTAAATCTTCCAAAGGCTTCTGCTGACCAATTACAATTTTCATTCCAACTGGTTTACCGCCGCTTTCTTGCAACTGTTGAATAAAATAAAGTGTATCCGCTGCATTCTTTAAAAATGAAAATCGATTCGGTGAATTAATCGTCTCTCCCTTTCGGACGTTGCGAACAAACGCAATTTTCTCATTTACTTTTTGCCCCTCTAAATGACCACCACGTATTTTAGCACCTTGCCCAAATTTCAATTCGAATGCTCTAATATTACTTTCTTTCACTTTCTCCATGAATTTTCCCATTGAAAAATTACCGTCTTCATCACGGTATCCAAATAACCCTGGACCAATTTGCGCAACGATATTCGCTCCTGTATGTAAATGTTCTGGAATAACGCCACCTTCACCCGTATTAATCCACGATCCGCCTGCCATTTTTGCTCCAAGACCACTCGCTAAAATATAATTTTCTCCAATCGCACCATAAGAAGTCGCAGATGCACCAAACATGCCATGTAGCTTCCACGGATATTTACGGTTCTCACCGACTATAATTGCATCATCTTCTTCGTACAGCCAAAGATTCGTTGTATCCGCTGTCAATTTTTCTCTTCTTGAAAATAACCCTTCTTTATGAATCACGTACTTTTTACCCTCTCGCTCTTGCGTGAGATTCACACTTAATTCCTCCGTTAATATCGGAAATAATGTATTAGCAATATAATATCCAGAAGCTTCAAAATCTCGTTTTGATCCAAAACCAAGTATTTCAGAGCGATATTTCGCTAAAAACATAACACTTTGAAAATCATAACGTGAGAAAGGCTTTCCATCCGTATCATGATCAAACCAATATTGTCGAAATTCAGGCCCTATCTTTTCCAGTAAGTAGCGCATTCTTCCTAAGTACGGATGTAATTTTAAAATAGAATGATGTGTTCGTTTTTTTATAAAAAATGTAATGATAAAAAAGACGATTAAAAGCAACATTAAAAATAGTAATATACTAATAATAACGAGTAGCGTTTCACTCATCCCGCTTCCCCCTATGAAATTCCATAATAAAAGGAGAACACTAGATGTGTTCTCCTTTTATCTTTATTCATACTAACGTAGCAAGATGCTCTTTCGCGTCATATTCAACTAAACTTTCAGCGTGTTTAATTCGATGAACAAAGTCTGGATTAGCAATTAACGGTCTTCCGAATGCCGCTACATCAATCGTTCCTTCTTGCAACGCTTCTTCGGCCTCTTTCGGATTTAAATTACCAACCCCAACAATCGTACCATCCCAATATTTTCTTACTAGTTGATGAAAATTCTTTCCGTCAGCAATCTCTTGGGTATAATTCATCGTTGAAGGATGGATCATCGTTAATCCAACCTCTGTAAACATATTTATGAACGTTTCAATTGCAAACTCAGGGTTTTCCCACATATAAGTAGGATTATCACCTTTGAAAGCAGAGAAACGAAGAAGTGTTTTATTAGCTCCAACAGCTTCTATTACAGCCGCCGTTACTTCTTTCATAAACGTTAACCTTTGTTTTAAATTACCGCCATATTTATCTGTTCGCTTATTCGCAAACTCATACGTAAATTGATCGATTAAATATCCGTGTGCACCGTGAATTTCTACTCCATCAAATCCAGCTTCGATCGCATTTTTCGCAGCTTGTGCGTATTGACCGATCACTTCTTGTATTTCTTCTAACGTCATTGCTTCTGGCGTATCAAACGGTTTACGAAAGCGTGGAACATTTCCCTCTGCAGCGATAGCCGACGGTGCTTGTGGCATTTGACCACCAATTATTTCATGATGACTCATACGCCCAACATGCCATATTTGAGCAATAATCGTCCCGCCTTCTTTATGTACTGCCTCTGTAACAGGTTTCCAAGAATCGATTTGTTCTTGTGTATAAATACCTGGTACTCCTGGGTTTCCTTTTGCTCTCGGACTAATGACAATTCCTTCTGTAATAATTAGTCCAATTCCATCCGCAGCACGTTTTCTGTAGTACTCCACTACATCCGCACCAACTACTCCAGTTTCATTATCTGCAAAGCATCTTGTCATCGGTGCCATCGCTATACGATTACGAAGAGACCAAGCTCCAATTTGAATTGGATCAAACAACTTTGTTTCTTCAACGTTTTCAAAAAATCCCCCAGCATTTACATTTGTTCCTTCATAAATACTCGCTGCTTTATTACTTGAACTTGTCATTTTTCTTCCCCCTAAAAAATCTTACTATAATCGCATCATACTTACTTTTAGATAGTAACGTCAATTTTTACGACTTTACAATAAAAAATTCGAATATCAAAAAAATAAAATACTATAAATAATATTAAAAAAGGTTTCCTTAGAAGGAAACCTTTTTTGTTGACCATATATGGCTGTCAATTCGTTTATCTCTTTAATATAAAAAATACCTTATCAATAGAAGTGAATATGGTTCAGTATTCTTCTAAAAATAATAACTTATATACCTAAAACAATGAAAGCCCTACCTCTCTTTCATCCTTACGGCTCCTCGTCCGTGCCAGTGTGAATCAGGATTGCAAAAATCAAGTAACTATTTTATCGAAGTATTCAATTAAACTTCGAACATTCATAAATGAAATTAAAAAATAAAAATGGATTTGATTGTAGTAATAACAATAGAGGTAATGCTCTAAAAGTGGTTTGAAAGAGTTGAATGTCTTTGAAATGATAAATTTTCTATAATTATGTTCCCAAAAAATTCAAGATCTTTTTTGGGATATAATACATTATTTGTAATGAACCTTAACAAAAGCTTTTTATCTGATTTTCTGTGATACCTTCAATTAATCCCAGTTCACTAATCAAAAATTCATATGCGTTATCTAACATCTTCTTTTCGCTTGCATTAAGTGCTTTTTCTTTCTGTATACGCATTAAATCGCGCACAACTTCAGCACCTTCTTGCATTTTACCCGTCTTTATTTTATCAGTGTTCAATTTATACCTTTGTTTCCACGTAAGTAATCTATCTGATTCCCCATGTTGAAAAATATCCATTATGTGTGCTAATGCGGTTATATCCGTCACTGGTCGTATATTCGAATTCAATATTCTCCCTGCTGGAATCATTAGTTCCATATTACTAGCCGACATTTTTATAACATAATACTGTTGTTTTTCTCCTGAGACTTCCTTCTCTTCTATGGCTTTAATTATACCTGCTCCCTGCATTGGATAAACAATGTTATCGCCAATTTGAAACAAATAATCCACCTCCATATATGGTAACCTTCTCAAGCTTAACACACTTTTAGTTTTTTAGCAAAATTTTTATTTTATCATAAAATTATTTTACGCGTCAATACTTCAAAAGCAAGAAATTAAATTTACATAACACACTATAAAAACCCGAAATTTTATTAACGGTTGCACCCACATTCATTCTCTTTTAACATAAAAACACATTACTACATTTGAGTAGTAATGTGTTTTTGATAAGGCATAGATAAAGATCTACTTTTCCGTCTATATACTAACCTGCTTACTAACTATTTCCCTCGCTAAAAGAAAACTCATAATCACTTGCGCTGCTACTCTACTCGTCATATCCCTGAAATCAAGAGTTGGATCAATCTCTACTATATCCATCCCTTGAACGAGCGGTTCTTTACCAAGGAATTCAATCGCATCTAGTAAAGTCGTACTATCCATTCCACCTGGCCCAATTGCTGGACAACCTGGTGCAAACGCTTGGTCTAGTACATCCATATCAAGAGAAATATAAATAGAAGTCACACCTTGTTTTCTTAACACTTCAATACTTTCCGTGATAATATCTTTTATTTCTCGCTCTCGTACGTCTTTCATTGTATACACTGTTACGCCATGCTCTATTGCATATTCATGGTACGTACGTGCGTTAGCAAAATTACGAATTCCAATTTGAACAAGTTGTTTCCCTGTAATGACATCATTTTCTAGTAAACTACGGAATGGTGTACCATTTGACGGGCCTCCATCATCTAAATTACGTAAATCATGATGAGCATCAAATTGAATAATCCCGACCTTTCCTTTACTGTTTGCAAAGCCTGTTATACTCGGAAAACTAATCGAGTGGTCACCACCAAGAACGATTGGTATCATGTTCGGATTTACTTTCGTTACATGACCAACTGTTTTCGCAATTCGGTTATGACTTTCTTTTATATCCGTCACATGCATCGTAATATCGCCGCAATCATATAAGACACTTTCTTTCATATCGTGTTCTTCTGTAATTGCATATGTGCTGTATGCATCTAACATCGCTCGAATTGTTTTTGGAGCAAAACTTGCTCCTGAATGACTAATAGATGGTTTAGAAAGGGGTGCTCCAATTAAAGCAGCACCGAATATTTCTACGCCTTCCTCCCAATCTTTAATCATCTCACTCCATTTTGTCACTTCACGATCAATAAACTTTGCATTTTTCTTTAAATAGTGGCCGTGCTCCACGATTGTTCACCTCTTGTATATGCAATATTACCATTCTTCCATACTGTATTCACATGACTTACGCCGTAATGATACGGTACGTAAGCATAATTGTAAGCATCCCATAAAACTAAATCTGCCTTACGACCAACTCTAATTTTCCCAGCTACATCACCACGGTTAATGGCATATGATGAGTTAACCGTTACAGCATTCCAAACTTCTTCTGGTGTCATTTTCAGTTTTAGCATCGCAATGCTCATAATAAGCTGAATATTTTCAGTTGGACAGCTACCTGGGTTAAAGTCTGTAGCTAACGCAACTGCAACACCTTCATCAATCATTTTACGACCGCGAGCAAAACTTTCTTTATTTAAATAGAAAGTTGTTCCTGGTAATAAAGTGGCTACTGTATTAGAGTTTGCAAGCATTTCAATTCCTTTATCAGAAGCGCCAACTAAATGGTCTGCTGATGCTGCACCGATTTCTGCCGCTGCTTCCGCACCACCAAGAGGGTCGATTTCATCTGCATGAATTTTCACATCAAAGCCAAGCTCTTTCGCTTTTAATAAAAACTCTTTTGACTCTTCGACAGAGAACACACCTGTTTCACAGAAAATATCAACGAATTCCGCTAATTGCTTCTCTTTCATTTCTGGTAGTAGGTCTAACATCCATTGTAAAAATTCTTTCGATCTACCTTTATATTCTTTCGGAACTGCATGAGCACCTAAAAATGTGGAAACTAAATCGATCGGATGCTCTTTTTGTAATTGTGCAGTTGCCTCTAATTGTTTCCATTCCGTCTCATCATCTAATCCGTAACCACTCTTCGCTTCTACAGTTGTAACTCCGAAAGATAACATACGGTCTAAATGGAATTTCGCTTTTTGAACAAGTTCTTCTTTCGATGCTTGTTTCGTTGCATTTACAGTCGAAAGAATGCCTCCGCCTTGTTCTAAAATTTCTAAGTACGGAACTCCTTGTAATTTTAGTGCGATTTCATTTTCGCGAGATCCACCAAATACAAGATGAGTATGCGGGTCGACAAGACCAGGAGAAACCATTTTCCCGCCGCAATCAATAACTTCTTTCGCCTGAAGTCCTTTCGCTTCTTCCACTGTTCCAACGAAAGTAATTACATCGTTTTCAATTCCAACCGCACCGTTTTCGATAACAGGAAGCGTGTTCATCGCTTCCCGTCTTAACAAGCCATCTTCTTGATCCATTGTTAGTAATTGACCAATATTTATTAGTAAAGTGTCCAGCATGTTTTCTCCTCCTTATTTCATCATTGGAATGTTAACGCCTTTTTCTTTCGCAGTTTCCACAGCTAAGTCATATCCAGCATCCACGTGACGAACAACACCCATACCAGGGTCAGAAGTTAATACGCGCTCAATACGTTTTGCTGCTGCTTCTGTTCCATCTGCAACGATAACCATTCCAGCGTGAAGTGAATAACCCATACCAACGCCGCCACCGTGGTGAACAGACACCCAGCTTGCACCGTTTACACTGTTAATTAATGCATTTAAAATTGGCCAGTCTGCTACTGCATCACTACCGTCTTTCATCGCTTCTGTTTCACGGTTTGGAGATGCTACTGATCCGCAATCTAAATGGTCACGACCGATTACGATTGGTGCTGATAATTCACCATTTGCCACCATTTCATTAATGATGCGGCCAAACTTCGCACGCTCACCGTAACCTAACCAACAAATACGTGATGGAAGCCCTTGAAACTCCACTTGTTGACGTGCCATACGAATCCAGTTACATAAATGCTCATTGTCAGCGAATTCGCGTAAAATTACTTCGTCTGTTTTATAAATATCTTCTGGATCACCAGAAAGTGCTACCCAGCGGAACGGTCCTTTTCCTTCACAGAATAATGGACGAATAAACGCTGGAACGAATCCTGGGAAATCGAATGCATTTTTCAAGCCTTCATCGAAAGCAACTTGACGAATGTTATTTCCATAATCAAATGTAATTGCGCCTTTTTCTTGCATTGCAAGCATTGCTTCTACATGTTTTGTCATGCTTTCTTTTGATAATTGTACGTAACGTTCTGGGTCTTCTTCACGAAGTTTCGCTGCCTCTTCTAACGTATAACCTACTGGAATATAACCGTTTAATGGGTCATGAGCAGATGTTTGATCCGTAACTAAGTCAGGGATAATATTACGATCTACTAACTCAGGTAAAATTTCTGCTGCATTGCCTAATAATCCAATTGAAATAGGCTCTTTCTTCTCTTTATACTCGTTTGCAATAGCCAATGCTTCTTCTAATGATTCTGTATACTTATCACAATATCTCTTTTCAATACGACGATCGATACTACGCTTATCTACATCAATAGCAATGACAACACCGCCATTCATCGTTACAGCAAGAGGTTGTGCACCACCCATACCACCTAAGCCAGCAGTAAGTGTTAATGTACCTTTTAATGAACCATCGAAATGTTGACGAGCTGCTTCACCAAATGTTTCATATGTTCCTTGTAGAATCCCTTGTGTTCCAATGTAAATCCAGCTACCAGCTGTCATTTGTCCGTACATCATAAGTCCTTTTTTCTCTAGTTCTCGGAAGTGATCCCAATTCGCCCATTTTGGTACTAAGTTTGAATTCGCTAACAGAACACGCGGCGCGTCTTCATGTGATTTAAAAATGGCAACTGGTTTTCCTGATTGAACAAGTAACGTTTCATCGCTTTCTAACGTTTTTAATGAATCTACGATTGCATTGTAGCTTTCCCAGTTACGAGCTGCACGGCCAATTCCACCATATACAACTAATTCTTCTGGTTTTTCAGCTACCTCAGGATCTAAATTGTTCATTAACATTCGAAGTGCTGCTTCTTGCACCCAACCTTTCGTTTGTAACTCTGTACCTCTTGGCGCGCGAATTGTTTGTTGTACTTTTTCCATTTCAATCTCTCCCTTTTCTCATTTTATAGTGCTGCGTTTACATCTAATCTTTCTTTTATTGAATAATTCGTTTTTAACCAATGCGCAATATTTTCAATATCCGTTGAGAATATACGGTCATTTTTAATAGATGGCACTTGCTGACGACCTTGATGGTAGAAGCTCTTCGTCACTGTACTCATATTTTCAATACCACGATATTCTGCTGCTTGCATTGCACAAATCATCTCAATTGAAAGAACACGTCTTGCATTTTGAATGATCTGATGAGCATGGCGTGAAGCGATTGTTCCCATACTTACATGATCTTCTTGGTTAGCAGAAGACGGAATTGAATCTACACTCGCCGGATGTGCTAACGTTTTATTTTCAGAAACAAGTGACGCTGCAGCATACTGCATAATCATTGCACCTGACTGCAGTCCTGGTTCTGGACTTAAAAATGGTGGTAAATCATTTAATTGCGGATTTACTAAACGCTCAATACGGCGCTCCGAAATATTTGCAAGTTCCGCCATTCCTACTTTTAAGAAGTCCATCGCAAACGCAATCGGTTGACCATGGAAATTACCACCTGAAATTACTTTTTCCCCGCCATCAAAGATTAGCGGATTATCTGTTGCGGCATTCATTTCAATTTCTAATTTTTCTTTCACATAATTCAAAACTTGCCAAGAAGCACCGTGTACTTGCGGGATACAACGAAGTGAATAGGCATCCTGTACACGTAGTTCTCCTTGTTTTGTTGTTAACTTACTATCATGAAGAATGTCACGAATTCTGCTTGCTACATCCACTTGCTCTTTATAACCACGTGCTTTATGAACATTTTCATCAAATGCATCAATAATGCCTTGTAACCCTTCAATTGTCATCGAAGCAATTAGTTCAGCTTGATACGCCGTTGCTTCTGCTTCTATATAAGAAAGAACTCCTTGCGCTGTCATCGCCTGCGTACCATTAATTAATGCAAGACCTTCTTTCGCTTCAAGTTCAATTGGCTCAAGCCCTTCTTCTGTAAGAGCAACCATTGCATGAACGCGTTTCCCCTTATAGAACACTTCACCTTCGCCTAATAATACGAGCGCAAGATGAGATAAAGGTGCCAAATCTCCACTCGCACCAAGTGAACCTTGTTGCGGAACGACTGGGTGAATCTTACGGTTTACAAACTCAAGAAGCATATTTACAACGAGCGGTCTAACACCAGATACTCCTTTAAGCATCGTGTTCGCTCGTAAAATTAACATACCGCGTGATACTTCTTCTGGGAATGGATCGCCTATCCCACATGCATGTGACTGAATTAAATTATGCTGAAGTGCCTTCACATCTTCTTTTTGAATTAGCACATCACTAAACTTTCCAAATCCAGTTGTAATACCGTAAACGACTTTTCCGTCTTCTACGATTTTCTCAACTACTTCGCGGCATTCTGCTACCTTTTGCATACTAGTTGGACAAGCTGTTACACCTTCTCCTTCAAGTAATAACCTCTTCATTTCTTCAACTGTCAATGTATGTCCTGTTAACGTAATCATCATTTTTCCTCCTTAAAAAGGCAAAAGGGGACCTTATCTTTTTAAGACAGACTTCTGTCCTAAAAAAGTAAGGCCCCCTTCTAACTAATAGACTATGGGCAAATCATATGTGATTAATTCCTAAACCAATCGCCTCATGCTCAGATCCTTTTACAGGTGCACCAATCGTTCCATATAATGCAACAGCAACCCATTCGCCTTCTTTTTTTCCGTCGTATGGTGTACCGCGCACAATCGCAAACCGAAGTCCTACTGTACGAAGAACGTCTGCTAACTGAATTTGACCTCTCGTCACTCCGTACAAAGCTTCCATAATTGCATGATAAAGTGCATGTGTTTCTCTGTAAACATCTGTTTCAATAACTTGGTTGCTCTTAGCCGCTGTTTCCATTGCTGCGACAACCTTTTGCGAATTCATCGAACCCACTTTCCCCGTACAATACTTCCAACCTTTCGGAATGGATAATACAGGACTTTCATTTTCATCCGCAAGTGCCAACAGCATGGCCATACGACCAATTCGATGTGTTCCTTGAAGAAGCATGTGACTCTCTCATTTCTTTTGAATTATTTGAATATTACTTAATTTAAGAATATATGAAAACGGTTAAATCGTCAATAGTTTAAACTCACATTCAAACATTTTTTTCATCCCCTCCATTTGTGTACACAAATTATTTACACAATTTTTCCAAGCATGCTATAGTCTCACTAACAGATGCAAAGGGGCGAGATTTCAATGACGAAGCGAAAAGATATTCATTTTCGAATTGAAGAAAAATTACTTGCAAGGTTTGAAGCTGCACTCCATTACGAAGGTTTAAAGAAAACGGATGTATTAACACATGCGATCCAACAATTTTGTACGAAAGTGGAATATGAAAAAATGAATGATGTAAAAAGGCAATATAGCGTCAGTAACAATTTACAAACACGTATCGATACGCATAAACATTACGAAGAAAAACAAGTGAATTTAGATGAAATCGTTATTGAACATTTACAACTTCAAGGGGAAGAAAGCATATTAGAGGTTGGGTGCGCTAGCGGAAAATTCCTTTCCCTTTTACAAACAAATGGTCATAAAGGCCTATTAACCGGGTTGGATCAATCCGAAGCTATGCTTGCTGAAGCTGCTAAGACGAATAACTTAATAGAATGGAAACGAGGGGATGCTAGTAAACTCCCTTTCAAAACAAATTATTATGACCTAATAATCGCAAGACATATGTTATATCACATGAAAGATGTTGAAAAAACAATTCAAGGATTCCATAAAGTAATTCGTCCCGGCGGCTCACTTTTAGCTACAACAAATTCTAGTGTTACATTACCTCGTATAGTTGAAATGTGTAACCGCATGTTAGACGCATTTGATTTACCGAAAACAACATCATCAGTCACTCCATTTTGTTTAGAAAATGGTAAAGAGATATTACAATCCGTTTTTCCAACGGTTGAAGAAACAGTTATTCATAATGCGCTCGTTTTTCATCATTCTACCCCAATAGTAAACTATATTTCTAGCATGTTTCCGTCGCTAAATATACCTGATAATACACTTCTTCACGCGGAAATGAAGGTATGGCTAAAAGAAGAAGTAGAAAATGAATTATCACTTCATAACGGTATATGGCGCGATCCGAAAACTTTAGTTATTTATCGGTGTAAAAAAGAAAAAAGCTAGCATTCGCTAGCTTTTATACATTTTCAGATAAAAGTTTCTCCATCATCACATTACCCTTACCGCCATAAAAATTTGTATTATGTTCGTTCGCTATCCCAAAGTAAGAGGCAATCGCTATTCCGAATGGTACAAATGCATGTCCTTGTGCTGTAATAATATTTGAGTGTTGCACAACTTCTTTATACACAAAATTTTCTACTGGAAAACAATCAAGTTTTTGATAATCTATGGTCACTGTATACGAGATTTCTTTGAATAAGCCTGCTTTTGCTAGCGCATACGGTCCAGCGCAAATAGCAGCTACTAATTTTTCTTGTTCGTGAAATTGGCGAATGACTGAAAAGAGTCCTTCTGCATCCTTCATATGTATCGCATCCCCGCCTGGAATAATAATTCCCTCATATTCTTCTACATGCACTTCCCTTAATTCTATATGTGGTTGCACTTGCAAACCTGTTTCACTTATAATCAATTCTTTTGTTAAGCCCGCTGTAATGATTTCAAATTTATTCTTCAGCAATGCCGTTGCTACTGTTATTTCAAACTCTGCAAATGTTGGGTATACAAGTAAAAGTATTTTTTTCATAGCTCTCTCTCCTTTAACCAGTCCATAAAATATACCTCTAAATCGTCCACTGTTAATCTATTCGTGTCCACATAAGTTACAGGAAATTGTTTATACCAGTCTTTTTCAGTTTCTACTAATTTAAATTGCTCCTCAAACGTACTTCTGTTTCTTGTTCTATCATTATTTTTTCTATCATATACATTCTTCTTCGTAACATCTAAGTAAAAAATCGCATCCGAACGGCATTCTCTTAATTCATATAATTCATCTTTCAATTCAGCTTCTATATCCCACTCTTCCCCTATAATCGTTGGATAAAAGAGTGTAAAAAACTCAATATCTTCTGGTCCGCGATCAAAAATTACGACTGAATCTTTCACATTTTGAAACTCCTTAATTTTTGCTTCAATAAACATTTTTTGATTTATGATAAACCCTTCTTTTGAATTCATATCCAAATTTAATCGCTTTCGCTTTTCTACAATTGGATAAGGATTTTCATATATAACCGAAAGCCCACATCTCTCTAACCTTTTAGCCAATGTTGTTTTTCCGCTAGCCATCGGCCCTTGCAGTGAAATTACGTATACCATACCTCTCATTCCCTTACACTTTAGTACACCTATAATATACAGAATTTTTAAAACTCTCAACATTATATATATCATCTTGTTTCTTATTCCTATCTAACTTATAATAAAAAATAGAGATTATGACGGACGCATCAATAATGTAAGCTTGGAAATCCAAGCTTACATTATTTTTTGCTTTCCCTTTTCGAATAAAAAGAGTATACTAGATTAGAACGTATGTTCTTAATGATTACATACAGTAAGGAGATAGAACAATGGTATACGACACAAAAGCAATTTCTTGGAATGAGTCTTTAAAACAACTTCAACGCCGCTATACAAAAAAACAAGTTGACCGAAAAGAATTTGAGGATATTGAACTGATGGAATTCTTCCGCGATAACGACTACATTTCTTTACCTACACATATAAGCGGCCTATCAAAAACACGTTTTACTTCTTACTCTATTTTCACAACTGAAGATAAAGATCGTAAAGTTGGCACACTTATTATTGAGTATGTTGAAGACGATAATAATAATTTATGTGTTGAACAACTATACTTCGTTTAAACTACAACGCTTGGTCAAAATGACCAAGCGTTCTTGCTTTCTATGAATCTCACTGTATATAATATGAATAAAAGAAAACCGCTATCATTAAGGGGGGATATGCTTGCTCGAAGGATGGTTCAGTTGGTTCATTGTATTATGGACGGTTATTTTATTAGGGCTTATGTCTATCGGTGGATACTTTATGTTCAGAAAATTTTTAAAACGATTACCAAAAGAAGACGGCATGTCCATTTTGGATTGGGAAGAACACTACATAAATAAAACGAGACATTTATGGGCTGACGAACAAAAACAATTGTTAGAAGAGCTTGTAAGCCCTGTTCCAGAACTATTTCGCGATGTTGCAAAATCAAAGATCGCTGGAAAAATCGGGGAACTTGCATTACAAGAAAATGCCTCTCGAATTACACAAGACTTAATTATTAAAGGATATATCATTGCCACACCAAAGCGTGATCATAAATTTTTAATTAAAAAACTACAAGAAAAAAAGATTGATTATTCTAACTATCAATCTTTACTCGCAAAGTAACTCCATATTATTTTCGATAAAAAAGACAGCGCCTTTAACGCTGTCTTTTTATTTAGTACATATACAGTTTTTAAGTTAGCTTCATATCTTTTTCATTATAAAAACCATCTTCTTTTTCCATTTCCTTCTGTAATTTCGTAAAGGAACGATACATTGCAATTCTCCATGACACAATCATCGCAAACGCAAGTAAGAAGAACATGCCACTAAGTTGTCCTAAATCAAGAGATTGGCTTAAGTATGTTTTAAATACAATCCGCACGACAAGTAATCCAATTAATATAAAAACAAAGGCTTTTGAACGCTTCAAATAAATCTCTTGTCCTCTAATTTCAAACTTAGATGTTTTAATAAGAAAAATAGAGAAAATCAAACCGACACCAATTGCTTCTAACATTTCTGCTGGAGTTAATCGAAATTCAGGAAAAACATACATCAATGCGCCCGTACTCATAAAAAATGGTGGAAGTATAATTTTTTTCAATGTTGCAGGTTTCTTAGCTGCTTTTAAACGAATAAACATCGCACCGACAGCCATACAAACAGCAACGATACTGGATAAAACAACTATGTTCATATTTTCTCATCCTTTTTTGTGGCTATATGCAAAATATACTTTCATTATATGCTTTTCCGTTAGTATTTCCAACATTTTCGCAGAATAATACTAAAAACCGGTAAAACCACCAAATAAACTTGAGAAATATACGATAATTTTCGTCATCCAGTTAAAGTATAGGAAGACACCCATAACAATCATAATGTATCCTCCGACTTTCATGAAGGCCATACTATTTCTTTTAATCCAAGACATTTTCGTAATAAAAAATGACAGTACGAAAAACGGGATAGCAAATCCAAGTATGTAAGCAATCATGTATATCATTGCTGATTCTGGATTTGTTGCTGCTAATCCAATTACGGACACTAGAATTGGTCCGGTACATGGCGTCCACCCTGCTGCAAAGGCTAATCCAATTAGTACTGATCCAAAATAGCCACTTGGACGATTTTTAAATGTAAATTTACGGTCTTGCATTAAAAATTTCGGCTTAAACACCCCGACAATAATTAAACCGAACACGATGATAAAGATACCACCTAACTGTCTGATTAAATCTTTATAGTCAGTAAAGATTCCTCCAATAAAACTTGTACCAAATCCAATTGCAATAAATATAATTGAAAATCCAAGTAAGAAAAACGCTGTATGTATCATACTTCTTTTGCGAAGCATTGCATTTTCTTCTTTCAATTCAGAAACCGACATACCTGTTATGTACGATAAAAATGCCGGATAAAGCGGTAAGCAACATGGGGAAATAAATGATAAGAACCCGGCGCCAAACGCTAAAAAAATACTAATATCTTGCATCATTCCACTCCTCTCCCTAAATATTGTAACAAAAACACATAAAAATACTATGAACAATTCGTGAAATCACTTTTACAACGTGGCAATAAGAAAAAACATATTTCCTCACAGTTTCTAATAAAACGTTTTCATTTCCTTCTATTATATAGAAAAAACTCAAATGCATTATGAAACTCCTTTAATTGTTATTAACATAACAAAGGTAACATAGTTTCTCAAATAATTAGCACGCTACTAGTACGCCTATTTACATATTTGTTTAAAAAATATTTTTTTCAAATGCTGTCTCTATACAATGCAAAGTTGATTTTATAATACTTCTACTATTAATAATTTCAAGATTATGCATAAATATCATACTTTTATTATTATTCTATAAAATGTCATACTTTTCTTTCATTTGACCCTTTATTTCTAATTTTGTATACTTCCCTCTAGTTATATATTTTCGATACGGAACAACTTCATATAGATGGGAGGAATTTTTCATGCTTCGTTATTCTCTTTTAGTTTTATTAGGAGCGTGTAGTTATGGAATTTTAGCTATTTTTGTTAAGCTTGCATATGCAGAAGGATTTTCACTTGGAGAGGTAATTGGCAGCCAATATTTGTTCGGTTGGATTATTTTGCTTGCTACTACACTTCTATTTTCTAGACATCGCGTTCCTTTAAAGCAAGCATTACTTTTATTCGTTGCAGGAACATCTGCAAGTTTTACCGGAATTTTTTATTATGCCTCATTAAAAACTGTACCAGCTTCTATTGCAATTATTCTTTTATTCCAATTCGTTTGGGTCGGAATTATCATTGAAGCAGTCGCAACAAAAACATTACCTTCAAGAGAAAAAGTTATTTCTGTTATTTTCTTACTTGTAGGGACATTTTTATCAAGTGGTTTACTAGAACAATCAGCAGGTGCTTTCGATACGACTGGAATCATTTTAGGTTTATTATCTGCTGTTACATTCGCAACATACATTTTCGTGAGCGGAAAAGTTGCTGTTGAAGTACCTTCATTACCGCGCGGTGTTCTCTTAATGACTGGTGCTTTAACTTTAGTCATGATTGTATTCCCACCAACATTTATTTTTAATGGTGCCATTTCTCAAGGTCTTTGGAAATACGGTTTAGGATTAGGAACATTTAGTATCGTCATTCCATCTATTGCCTTTACAATCGGGATTCCAAAAATCGGTTCTGGCTTAGCGACTATTCTTGGTGCAGCGGAACTACCAGTTACAACAATTATGTCCGTATTCGTTTTAAAAGAGGCTGTACTATCTTCACAATGGTTCGGTGTATCACTTATATTAATTGGGATTGCAATCCCGCAAATTGCATACGCAATGCGTGGACGTTATCGTAAACATCCTACGCATAAAAAAGTCGCAGCATAAAGTGAAACTTTAATTAGTTGAACCAATCGGGCTTTTATGGGATAAACGAGAGAGGATTTTCATTTGAGAATCCTCTCTTTTATTGTTGTATACTTATGATAACTATTTTGCTGAAGAAAGAAGGCATACTACATGGTATCTATTTCAAATCAACTAAAAGAAAAACTTATTTCCATCCGTCGACATTTACATGAGTATCCAGAACTATCATATGAAGAGTTCGAAACAACAAAAGCAATAAAAAATTGGTTAGAAGAAAAAAATATTACTATCATTGATTCCAATTTAGAAACAGGAATTATCGCTGAAGTGTCTGGTAATAAAAACGGACCAATTGTAGCAGTTCGTGCTGATATTGATGCCCTTCCTATTCAAGAAGAAACACATTTGTCCTATGCATCTAAAGTACGAGGGAAAATGCATGCTTGTGGACACGATTTTCATACAGCTGCTATTTTAGGTACTGCTTTCTTATTAAAAGAAAGAGAATCTTCCCTAAATGGAACGGTTCGCTTCATATTCCAACCAGCTGAAGAAAGTAGTAATGGCGCTTGCAAAGTTATTGATGCTGGACATTTACGTAATGTGCAAGCGATTTTCGGCATGCATAATAAACCTGATTTACCAGTAGGTACAATTGGCATTAAAGATGGTCCACTGATGGCTGGAGTTGATCGATTTGAAATTGAAATTCACGGAGTTGGTACACACGCGGCTGTACCAGATGCTGGCGTAGATCCTATTGTCGCATCCTCTCAAATTGTGATGGCACTGCAAACAATTGTAAGCCGAAATATAAGTTCATCTCATAATGCGGTTGTTAGTGTTACAAATATTCATGCAGGAAATACGTGGAACGTGATTCCTGAAAAAGCTACGTTAGAAGGAACGATTCGCACGTTCCAAGCTGAAACACGTGAAAAGATTCCAGCACTCATGGAGCGTATTATTAAAGGTGTATCTGATGCATTAGGTGTAAAAACGAAATTCCGTTTTTATTCAGGTCCTCCTGCTGTTCACAACGATAAAGCTCTTACAGACTTATCTACTCAAGTTGCCACAAAGATGAATCTTAATATCATCTCGCCTAGTCCGTCAATGGCTGGAGAAGATTTCTCATTTTACCAACAGGAAATACCAGGTTCATTCGTCTTTATGGGAACGAGCGGTACACATGAATGGCATCATCCTGCTTTTACAATTAATGAAGAGGCACTGCCTATAAGTGCAGAATACTTTGCTTTACTAGCCGAAAGAGCACTTAAACAATTCTCATAAAAAAAGCCGTTCAAAGTGCATCTCAGCACCCTGAACGGCTTTTCTTATTAAGTTAAATCACGTTTTAAAAACACAGTATATGAAATACATAAAAATACGAACAAATAAAGCAGTAACATACATGATGCAAACGGGAATGTTACTCCATCAATAAAACTTCCATTCTTTGAAATACTATATAAATCTGTGTTTGCTGGCAATAAATATTTCGCCCAGTTATATCTAGTGGCTGCTAATAACGCAATATTGCCTGATAAAGCAAGGAATAGTGAAATACCAATTGCACCTCCACTAGATCTCGTTAACACAGAAATCATAAATGCAAACGATGCATACACAACCGTTGGTAACCACGATAAAACATAATATTTACTTGCTTCCACAAAAATATTTTGTTTTATTATATTTCCATCTTGGAAAATAAACTCACTCCATGCAGGCTGTTGGAATTTATAAATAACAAGTCCACATAAAGCGGAGAAAATCATATTAAATATAAACAATAAAGCTGCAAATATAACGATTGCTAAAAACTTTGCTGTTAAAATTTTAAATCGACTCGCCGGACGGATTGTTAAAAATTTATATGTTCCCCAGCTATATTCATTCGCAAAAATTGTACTTGCATACACGAGGATAAATGGGAGCAAAATTGGAAATACGATAAAACCTGTATCTCTCATGAAAGAAAGTGGAGAACTGCTTGCCGGTGCTGTATCCGTATCTAAATGCTTCATCTTAAGCTGGTATTCTTTTACAAGCTCATCCCCTGATTTTTCTGCTAAAATAGCTTCTTTTTTCATGCCAAGCTTTTTCTCAATTTCTACAGTACGTTCTGTATAATCTACTTTCCATCCTTTTGTTTCCGGTTCAAAATACTTTACCGTAACCCACCCTAATCCGATTATTAATACTGCAATAACCGCAAATGGAATAATCGTTCGCTTCCGCTTAAATATTTTATACAGTTCGTTATATACTAAATTAAACAATATCTTTTCCCCCTGTTAATTCTAAAAATTGCTCTTCTAACGTTTTTCTTTCTTCATATACACGATACACTTGAATATTTTTCTCAAGCAATGTACGAATAACATTTGGGATTTCTTCATCTTTTACGTTAATAATTAATTCATTATCCTTTAATAAAACATCATGCCCTAACATTTCCGCTGCTTTATTCGCATCATCTACACGTATACGGATCGTCTCCATCTCTTCACTTTGAATATACTGAATATTTTGCGTAGCCACATATTCCCCGTGCTGAATAATGATAACTCTGTCACACATTAATTCAACTTCTGAAAGTAAGTGACTCGATACAAGTACAGCTTTTCCTTGTTCGTGTGCAATTTTTTTTATGTACATTCTCATTTCATGTATTCCACTAGGGTCTAATCCATTCGTCGGTTCATCTAGTACCAACACATCCGGATCGTGAATAAGCGCCTGAGCGATTCCTAAACGTTGTCTCATGCCGAGTGAATATGCTTTTACTTTACGATTAATTACTTGTCCCATTCCTAACAATTTCACTACTTCATCGATACGTTCTTCGGTCACATTACCATTCATTCGTCCGAAATATGTTAAATTTTCATACCCGCTCAAAAAAGGATAAAATTCGGGTGTCTCAATTACCGCCCCAATTTTCGCAGCGGTTTTTTCAAATTGCTGTTTCACAGATTGACCATCAATCCATACTTCACCTTCTGTCATACGGATCATACCAACCATCATTCTCATTAAAGTCGTTTTTCCAGCACCGTTTGGTCCGAGTAAACCGACAACCTCGCCTTTTTTCACTTCAAAACTAATATTTTGTACAAGTGTCTTTGAGCCGATTCGCTTCGTTAACCGATCGACTTTTACAATTGATTGTTCATTTGTCATTCTATACAACCTTTCCTTCCCATTCTTTGTCAGGTCTTTTCACTGTAACATGATTATTTTTATGTGTAAAATAGAAAAAAGCATGATTTCTCATGCCCTTTCTTTTAATCGCAACGAATTTTCATCTTTTAAACTTCGAACAAATCGATAACATTGCATCATCGTTATTAAAACGACAGTCATCATAATTATACTAATAATTACAACTGCATATATTGTAATTGGCGCACTATTTACTCCTTGTATCCCTGCGATTTTCATAAAGATAACCGTGAATAATTTCAAAAATAGCATCCCATTAATTAATCCGAAAACAAATGCTGCTCCATAAATGAATAATTGCTCCTGACATAATAAACATAGTACTTCTTTTCTTTTTATATTTTCTGCTACATAAGATGTAAACTCCTCTCTCCTCACTAGCAAAAGGGAGTACATCATTTTATATGTAGTAAAAATACATATGAAAATTAGTACAATAAACAGTGTGTAAAAATACATTTGAAATACAAATGCATCCCCTACTTTCAAAATAGCTCCTTCATTAAATTGTAACGATATCATAAAAAACAAAATCATAGTACTCATAGCAATCCACATAAATTGCTTCATCCTTTTGGTAGCAAATGTTCTAATATTTTTTCTCGCTAACCGACATAAAGACATAAAATTCTTCCCCTACCTTATTACATACGCATTCTATACTACTAGTGTATAAAAATATGACATTTTAAACATCGCACTACAATCGGAATTTTTTCTAAGTCTTTAGTCCTAGAAAACGAAATGATAAAAAATCACATTTAGAATATAATTGTAAAAAGGAGGAGATTGCATGCGTATAAAATTACTATCAATCTTGTGTTTATTATTACTCACAAGTTGTAGCCAAATAAAAAACAATGAAGTTGCCATTGTTGAGCCATACAAATTAACAAAAGAGCAAACTTCTATTTTACAAATGACTCCTTTTCAAGAAGGAAATAGCATGTTTTATAACGTTACTCTTAAAAATGATAAAGATGAAATAAATGCTACAATTGATTATTATAACAATGGTAAAAAAACAAAAGAAATTGCTAATATAGCTACCTCACATTTTTCAAAAAAGAAAGTAAAGCTTTCTTTTTTACCACCACATTTCCAATTCGATAAAGATATACAAGAAAAAAGGCAGTGGTATCTGAATATTGAAGGTGGTTCAACACTTGTTCCTGAAGAAGCGCCACCAAGCGTAAATAGCTCTGCAACTACTACAATCCAATCTATAAAAAATTTAAAATACAATCAAAAAACAACCTTAGCTGCTGTAATCCAAAGCAGTAAAGAAACTGTAAGCGTTCCTACCATTGATGAAGAAACAGGTATTGATCTACTCTTAAAAGAAAATGAACACGTTTATCTATTTAGTATCGAGCTAAAAAAAGAACAATAAAGCGGAAATGCAACTTAAGTTGCATTTCCGCTTTATTGTTTAATAAGGTGTACTTTTATGGATTTGAATTAAATCCATATTCTGTTACTACTATTGCTCATCTTCTACTTCTATTCTTTTCTTCTCTCTTGCAATTTTTAAAAACTCTAGCAGCTCTGGATTACTATTCATTTTTTTGTAAGCCACTGACATTTCTGCAACAAAATTAGAATCATATAACTCTTTATATACAACTTCTGTTTTATATAACTTATTTGCCGACACGGGTATTACTGTAATTCCAATCCCTGCTGCTACAAGCCCCATAACTGTTTGATACTCTGTTGCTTCTTGTACAATACGCGGACTAAATCCAACTTCTCTGCAAAGAGATAAAATTGTATCATACAAAGCTGGCCATACTGGTCTCGTAATAAATACAAACGGCTCATCTCGTAAATCTTCTATATGTATTTCATCTTTCTCTGCAAGTGGATGTGCCTTTGGTAAACATAAGGTGCAAGATAACCTTTGAATTGGCTCTAATTCTAATAATTGTGTTGGAATTGGTGGACGTAAAAAGCCAATATCGATACGGTTATCATGAAGTGCATGAACTTGATCTGGTGTTGACAATTCATGTAATGCAACAGACACTCTCGGAAATTTTTTTCTATATTCCCTAACAATTGATGGTAAAATATCATATATCGCCGCACCTACAAAACCAATTGAAAGTGATCCTACTTCTCCCCTTTGCGCACTTTGTGCAACTTCTACTGCTTTTTCAATTTGTTCAAACGCCTTTTTTACTTCTTTTAAAAACATTTCTCCTGCTTCTGTTAGTTCAACCTTTCTTTTCGTTCTTGAAAATAATGTAACTCCCATTTCTTTTTCTAATTGCTGTATTTGTTGACTAAGTGGTGGTTGTGTCATTTGTAAACGAGCAGCCGCCCGTCCAAAGTGTAACTCTTCTGCCACAACAACAAAATATTGCAAATGCCGTAATTCCATTTTTGGACACCCTTTTCACTTTCGATTAATATGTCTAATATATTAATAACATATAATTTATATATTAGACAAATATTTTGAATGAACGTATAGTAGAAATTGTTAATTCTTTTTTACAATTTTTATGTAAAAAAAGAAAGAGGTGGTTACTGTATGAAATGGTGGAAGTTAAGCGGACAAATTTTATTACTATTTTGTTTCGCTTGGACAGGTGAATGGATTGCAAAACAGGCACACCTCCCAGTTCCAGGAAGTATAATCGGTATTTTTTTATTATTAATTTCATTAAAATTTAACCTAGTTAAAAAAGAATGGATACAGGACGGAGCAGATTTTTTATTAAAAGAACTTATTTTATTTTTCATCCCTTCTGCAGTCGCTGTCATACGTTACAGAGATACACTAACACAATATGGAATCGATCTCATTTTAATTATTATGATTAGCACTCTTTGCGTTACCTTAGTTACAGGACTTTTAACAGAATTGCTACTAAAGCGGAAAGGATCAACGCAATGATCGGATTTCTTTGTTTACTATTAACACTATTCACATATTGGCTATCAAAAAAAATGTATCAACGATGGAATTGGAGTCTACTTTCTCCTCTTCTCGTCTGTCCCATTATTTTAATTTCTTTATTGCTCGGATTAGATACACCTTATGAAACATATGAATCTGGTGGTCACTGGTTAACTGAATTATTAAAACCCGCAACAGTTGCTTTTGCATGGCCAATCTATAAATACTTTGATTTATTAAAGAAACATGGAATGGCTATCTTACTTAATGTCATTGTCGGTTCGTTTTTATCAGTCATTACTTCAGCACTACTAGCAAATTATTTTCAAATTGATTCATCACTAGAACATAGTTTAGCGCCACATATCGTAACAACACCAATCGCAATGGCTATTTCAGAAATGATTGGTGGTATGTCACAATTAACTGCTGTATTTGTCGTTTTAACTGCCTTAACAGGAGCATTGCTCGGTCCTTCTCTCATACGTATTTGCCGTATTAAAACAGCAATCGCAAAAGGTATTATGTTAGGAACGAGTGCAAATGGAACCGGTACATCAAAAGCATTCGAAATCGGTCCTGTGGAAGGAACAATTGCAAGTTTATCCATGCTTTTAACAGCAGGCGCTAGTTTAGTTATCGTTCCGCTTTTCTTGTCTTGGATACATTAAAGAAGCAAGTATTTACATACTTGCTTCTTTATTTATATATTGGTACAGCAATTCATAATCCTCTGGAAAAGCTAAACACAATTGTTCAACTTCATGTATCCCTTTCCAAGCAATTTCATGTATTAACTCATCAGGATCTTGGATTTTCATATTACCGCCTATTTGTTTAACAAAATAATAATGGACATACACTGGAACACCGTATGTAATACCCTCTTTTTCATATATTTTATTTACAACTTCCACATTGTAACCTGTTTCTTCCCAAACTTCCCTGATACAACATTCTTCTAGTGTCTCTCCCTTTTCAAGTCCTCCACTTGGGACAGACCACCTTTTTTCTTCTCCCTCTTTTCCCTGCAGTACCATTAAAACTTCATTTTTTTCATTTACACATACCGCTGCACTACCTATCCATCTCTCCATAAACATCCCTCCCCTACTAAAATTCGCCTTCTTTATTATTTTCCCCTTGAAAAAAAGAGGAAAATAATAAAACAATGACGAAAAGTTACATCAACTTCATAGACAATCCCTTCTTAGAAATTAAAAATGGAAGGATGAAAATATGATTTCTAATTATGTTGTGGAATGTGTCTTTTGTGAAGAAAATCGAAAACCTCGCCAAGCTATTGTCACAGTTCCCGCCACTACTCAGCTACTAGCCCTTGAAAAAGTGCGCGCGGAATGCAAACGTCGCTTCGGAAAAACTGTATTATTGCAAACAGAAATTAAAGAAGAAATAATTTTCGAACAAAAAGAAAGCTGACCATAAATTGGGCAGCTTTCATATCCGATCATATTTTCACATGAAGATTAGGGGCATCCTCTTTAAGGATCGGGATTTTCCCATTATGTACGTTCCATAATGGTCATCGAACAATATATTTCTATGCAATTAACTATTGAATAGAATAGGGCAAAACTTGTTCGCATTTTTAGAAAAGGGATAGGGATATAATTCAAGTAGTACTTCGAATACTCGAACTTTACACTCATAATATTAAAACAAATCCTTTTATATGGGAAATATGAATTACCTATATAATTCATTCGTAAAATATATTAATAGTTTGCTATATTAATTTTATCCCGCTATTTGTAAGCAGTAACCCCCTACTGATTATAATTTCACTTTATTCCATCAATAGCATACACCCAGCTAAAACCGGTGTCATAATCATCGAAAACCTCAAAAGCGTTCGCGGTGCATAATTTGTAAACTTCGCGCCAATGTATGCCCCTAACATGGTCCCAATCAATACTTGCAATAACAATATATAATCTAAATATCCTTCCGAACTATATCCTATCCCGCCTCCAATTGCAATCGGTAATATAACCAGCATTGTTGTCCCTACAGATTGCTGAATCGTAAGTCCCAATAGAACCATTAATCCAAGTTGAATAAACGGTGCAGAACCAATCCCAAATGAACCAGCCATCATTCCAGTAACTAATCCAAGGCATACACATTTCAACAAGTAGTTCACGGAAAACTCTTTATGTTTATATAAAGACGACTTTTCTTTGTTTTGGAACATAATTAATTTAATAAACATAAAAATTGCCGATAAAAATAACATCCCAGCTGTAAACCAATGAAGAAGATGTGCTGGTATAAGTGAACCAAATTTAGAACCAATATAAGAGCCAATTGCGCCAAATCCCCCAACAATCCCGCCTATAATAAGTGCAACATTGCCTTCACGGTAATGACTTACAACACCTGATAATGTCGTAAATGCCATTGCAGTTAAAGATGTTGCAAGAGCAACATGAATAGGAATTTGGAATACTAAAGTGAGTATCGCGATAATAAACCCAGCTCCTCCAGCTCCAACAAATCCTAATAAAATACCCATTACTAACATTGTTATAATTATTGCCACAGACTTTCCCTCCAGTAACACAATTATCCATCATATTTATGCTTACATACAAATAAAAAGCATCCTAGATGGATGCTTTTTATTTCAATGATATGTACTTAATCTTGATTAATCAAAATAACTGCTGGACCAGCGACCACCACTCCAGCTACTTCTATCTTTTCAAATTCCTTTACTGTAATAGAGATAACTCCTTCTCTTTCCATCAATTCTTTACTCAGGACATCAGTCGGGATTGCTTTCACCGTCTTACCTCCTTTTCATTTATACAATATGATAAAGTGAAACTTTAATGAGTGGGGTTTTTGTCCGTACTTATTAATTATTACCCCTCACCAATCGGACTAATAATCACCCAATGCATCTATATATATGCATCACCTCCGCTTTCATTCCTTATTCCACTCAAAAACCTTCTCCCCCTTCCGTGACATATTGAAAAATAAAAAAGAAGCTATAACATATAGCTTCCCTCTACGTTTCTTTAATCTTTATGCACCGTATATTCCATGACTTTTCCATCTCTATCAAATTGGATAACAAGCTGTTCGCTATCTATTGGAATAAAGCCACGTTCAGTCCCAAGATAATACAAAGTGGTAACTCCTTCTTCCCCACTTCTCGTTTCCGTTGGAGCTCCTAACAATTGGATAATTTCTTCATTTGATTTCCCTATTAATTTATATTTTTGTAATAGATCATCTACCATATGTACCCGCTTATCTGCATGATTTAACCATCTATTTTGATTAAACTTTGATGTATATTCATTTACACTTAGTTGTACAGTGCACACTATTAATGGTATGAGTGCTACTATTAAAACCCCCAACATTTGCTTCTTTTCTTCATTACGATTTTTAGAAACATATAAAATAGCCCTTTGAATCATGACTAATAAAACAAATGGTATGAATACTACAAAAATGCTCCTTACACTTAAGGGTATATGGACCATATCAATGACGAATATAAATACAATGTACATTACTATATACAAACAAAAATATACATACAAAATGCCACGTAGCATAGCGTTCAGAAAGATCTCCCCTTTTAACTCACTATATAATTCATCCGGCTAATCATTTCTCGAATCTGTTCTAATTCTTGCACTGTATATACTACTTTCCCTGCTAAGATTTCATTTCTGAAGAACGTTACAATTTGCTCCCGATCTTTTAATCTAGGTGTTTCCTCACTAGAAAGATCTATTATTTCTTTTCCATTTTCATTATAAAAATATACAACTGGTTTTACCTTTTCTTTTATACTATTAGCCTGCATTTCTTTCAAACAATTGTATAAAATTTGAGATAGTTTCTTCGCCTTATATACTGGATTTCCTTCATTTTTCACTTGTATAGTTGACGAATCTTTACCTACTATATATTCAAATGTCTCTTCTTTTTCAACTTCTTGTTGATACTTACCCATTTCATCAATCATAAATGAATATATACCAGCATTTTCTTTCGTTAAACCATGAATTAATTTCTCTTCCCATTCTTTCGTCTCAAGTATATAAATACCAGTTTTGCACAAGATGAGATGATGGATTCGATTATCGTTTATTTCACTATTATTTTTAATAAAAACATTCGGCATGATTTCAATTTCAGCATCTAATATGATGCCTTGCTCTATGAATCCTCGCTTCATATAATGTAATGTTTCGTACGTATTCATTTCAGCGCCGTTTTTAGTATATTCTCGTAAATTTGCAATTAATTTTTGAAACATATGTATTTCGTTATTATGTTTATTTTGTATTTCACTACGTTCTTTACTATGTTGCATAGCTAATTGATTTTTCATCATACGCATATTTTCAATTTCTCTATTTGCACTTACTTGTAAATCATTGTATTTTTTCTGTTCCATATTTTTTAAATTATTTTGTTGTTCTTTATGCTCTATCACCGTAGCTGCAATTTCGTTTTCATACGTTTCAATTGCTTGTTTCTTTTCAAATTCTACTTGCTGACTCTCTGATTCTAACTGTTTATTTTTATAAAACAGCACAAATACTACAGCTAATAATATTAAAACCGCACCTATTAGCACATAATTCATATTTTTACCCCTTTATTTCATTTTCTATTATTTTTTTAAAATATATCTACTATAGTATACTATGGTTTCGATATAGACTTTGTAAAAGTTGTATATTTTTAATAAAAGGCACCTCTGACGGGGCACCTTTTATTTTCACTCTATTGTACACCATACTGAATATAACTTGGATCGTAGTATATCCATTGATTTGTCCCTAAGCAAAGCCATCCATCTTGCTTACTCCATACTCGATACGATTCACCATGATGTAACTGTCTTATAACATTTCCTTTTAATGATGGAGCGTCACGTAAATTTACATTATCACCAGTAATAGTCGCCACATAATGTTTATACTGAATATAACTCGGATCATTATATACCCACTGATTTGTCCCTAAACAAAGCCATCCATCTTGTTCTCCCCAAACTTCATATGTTTCGCCACGATTCAATTGGCGAATTATACTAGACTGCAAAGATGGTCCACTTCTCAAATTCACATTATCTCCATTAATTATAGCAACCCCGTACACTGGAGTTGCATTATTAGGCGGAGAAACATTCCCTCCACCACTTGCTCCATTCCCTTGTAAAGCTTCTAGTGAAACTGCAGCTGATACATCACAATTTCCTACACCTGAAATTTGTCCAGAATCTGTGTACTGCCATGCTGTCCACGCTGTCCATCCACCAGCATCAGCAGGCGGTGTACTCGAGTATTTAGCAATCCAAAGTGGAATATCACTTAATCCGCTAATTCCGAACTCATTAATATACCAAACTCCTGTATATAACATTACATCTTTTCCAGTAGCCTGTTTCACATAATTTATGAAGCTTCTTGCCCAATTCGATATAGCGCTACCAGTTAAATTACTATTACTCGGATCTTTTGGTGATTCTAAATCCAGAACTGGCATTAAGTCTGTCTGGTTACTTTGTAATATACTCACAAAATATTTCGCCTCTGAAATTGCATCATTTTGTTCTGGACGTGCAAAATGGTATGCACCAATTAATACATTCGCACTTCGGGCTGCTTGTACATTTTTAGTAAAAGTAGGATCAATATAATTTACACCTTCTGTCGCTTTTGCATACGCTGCTGGAATTCCAGATGCCTTCACTGCATTCCAATCAATATTCCCTTCCCAATGAGACACATCAATAAACGTAACATTTGAACTCGATCTGTTTTGCATATAAAATCTCCTATCAATTTTTTTACTTCGTATACATACAATATGTACAAGTTTCATAAGAGGACACGACATTTATGCTATAGAAACAAAGAGTAAATATATTTTGTATACAAAATAAAAAAGACCTTGTATTTACAAGGCCTTTTGCAAACTCCCTTTATTTTGTAACAAGTACATATTATAATACAAACCTTGCTCACTTAGTAATTCTTGATGTGTTCCTCTTTCTACTATCTCTCCATCATGCATCACAAAAATTTGATCTGCATCTTGAATTGTAGATAATCTATGCGCAATGGCTATCGTCGTTCTACCTTTTCGCATTTGTTGCAACGCTGTTTGAATAGCCTCTTCTGTTTCTGTATCGATATTAGCTGTTGCTTCATCTAATACTAATACTTTCGGATTCGTTGCTATCGTTCTAGCAAAAGCAATTAATTGTCGTTGACCGCTTGAAAATGCTGCACCTCTTTCTACTACTTCTGTTTCATACTGCTCTGGTAACTTTTCAATAAACGTATTCGCTTGCACAAATCGAGCAGCTTCTTTTACTTCTTCATCCGTAATTTCTTCATTATACATACGAATATTTTGCTTTACATTTCCAGCAAATAAAAATGCATCTTGCAATACGAGTCCTATTTTCTTTCTAATTTCTCGTTCTTCAAATTTTTCTAAATCTACACCGTCTATTACAATATTTCCTGACTTAAGATTATAAAATCGCATTAACAAATTCATAATCGTACTTTTTCCGCTACCAGTATGCCCAACAAAAGCAACCGTTTGCCCTTGTTTCACGTGAAATGATACATTTTTTAAAACGTCACGCTTTCCATCATACGAAAAAGTAACATTTTTAAATTCAATATCTCCATCCACAACTTGAGGATTCTCATTGCCTTTTTGAACCGGTGCTAAATCTTTCTCGTCCATTAAATGAAATACACGTGATGACGAAACAAGTGCCTGTTGGAAAAAGGACAATTTCATCATCATCTCATTTACAGGTTGGAAGAAACGATGTATATAGTTAACAAAAGCATATAAAACGCCTACTTCAACAGGGCTCTTTAAAGCATCAATCCCAAATAAACCTAGTACTAAAGCAATAGCTACAATATGTACTAAATCCGTAGCTGGTCGTAAAAGTAATGCGTCTAACTTCAATGTACGTCGCCCTGCACTATAATGTTTATTATTCACTTCTTCAAACTCTTTTCTCATACGTTTTTCTTGTCTGAACACTTGAACAATATTCATTCCTTGTATGGACTCGTTCAATTTTGCATTTAACACGCTTAGTTGATTACGTACTTCTAAATAAAAAGCTGCACTTTTCCGGCGATATAATACCATAATCGCGAACATTATCGGAATTAATACGAGAGAAAATAACGCTAATTTTACATCTAATAAAAACATCGCTATTAAAATACCTACTAAAAAGACTACATTTTTCACAAATGTTGATAATACACTGACATAAAAATCTTTAATCGCTTCCGTATCATTCGTTATACGAGATACGAGCGTACCAATTGGCGTACGATCAAAGAAACTTAATGATAGCTTTTGAACATGTTCATATACTTCAACTCGCATATCTTGAACAATCTTAAAAGCAATGTTCTGAAAGTACAATAGATTTAAATACGTAAATAATACTTTTAATAAATGAGCAACTATGTAAATTACAAATAAAGTAACGAGTGCTGATCGTTCAAAATCCCGCGGTACTAGGTGTTCATCAAGGAATTGTTTAATTAAAAAAGGCCCCATCATTTCCGTTACTGTCGCACCAACTAAAAAGATAAATGCTAAAGATAGCAACCCTTTATATGGCTTCATATAAGAAAGCAATCTACTTAAATCACTTCGCTTCTTCTCTACCATCATACGCCTCCTTTCTCAACTAAAGCTTCTAATTGCTGACTTTCATACATTTCTTTATACCAGCCGTTTTCCTTCATTAATTCCTCATGTGTACCTCTTTGTACAATTCTACCTTCATCAACAACAAGAATCAGATTGGCATGCTGAATTGCACTTAATCGGTGTGCAGTAATAATCGTCGTTTTCCCTGCTCTTTCCCTCTTTAAAGCACTTAAAATTGTCTCTTCTGTTTTTGCATCTACCGCTGATAAACAATCATCCAAAATTAAAATTTCAGCATTTGTTAACAAAGCACGAGCAATAGAGATTCGCTGTTTTTGACCACCAGATAACGAAACGCCTCTTTCCCCTACTACTGTTTCATATCCTTCTGAAAATTGGAGGATATCATTATGAATACAAGCAATATCTGCAGCTTCGGTAATTTCATTATATGTAGCATCCGCCTTTCCAAAGGCGATATTCTCACCAATACTTGCTGAAAATAAAAAATGATCTTGTGGCACATATGAAATAGCAGAACGGACACCATGAAGTGTTAAATCTCGAATATCTCGCTCCCCAACTTTTAATTCACCATTAAAATGATCATACTCACGGATTAAACATTTTAATAAAGTCGTTTTCCCTGCACCTGTACGTCCTACAACTCCTAGCGTTTCGCCCTTCTTCAAATCAAAGTGAATATCGTTTAAATGTAACAGTTCATTTTTCTTATACGAAAATGAATCAACGGCAAACGAAACATTACCGCTCGCTATCGTATGTACAGCATTTTCTCTATTTACTACATCTGATTTTTGTGAAAGAATTTTTTCTACACGGTCATATGAAGCACGCCCACGCTCCATAATATTGAACAACCATCCAAACGCTAACATTGGCCAAACGAGGGTACCTAAATATGTCGTAAATGTAACGAGATCACCTACTGTTAATTCACCTCTTACAACTAATACCGATCCGTAACATACTGCAATTAAAAAAGAAAATCCAACGATAAGAGCGATTGTCGGATCAAATAACGAATCAATACGTGCAACTAACACATTTTTATGCACAACATCTTCTGATTTTTTTCGAAACGCCTGCAAATCTTCTTTCTCTTGTCCAAGCGATCGAATCACTTTCATTCCACTCATACTCTCTTGCACTTTATCATTAATTTCCGAAAACGATTGCTGTGCTTTATGAAACCTTTTATGTAATAATGTTCCATAATAATTTGTCGAAATGGCTACAATCGGCATCGGAATTAAACTTAACAATGTTAACTTCCAACTAATTGTAAAACCCATCGCTACGAGTACACATCCCCCAACAGCCAATGAATCAACAAGCGTTAAAACACCTGCTCCAGCAGTTTGCTGGATCGCTTGAATATCATTGGTCGCATGTGCCATTAAATCACCTGTTCGATTTGACTGATAGAAAGATGGACTCATCTTTGTAAAATGTTCATATAAATTTTTTCGTAATTGGCGAGCTAATTTTAACGAAGACCCGAAAATCATAATACGCCATATGTAACGTAATATGTACATCGTAATACCTACAATTACTAATAGTACAACCCAATTTAGTAACTTATTGGTCGTCAATGTTCCATCATTAATTTCATCTACAACGATTCCAATTACTTTTGGTGCTACAAGTTCTAAAAGTGCAACGCCAAATAATAAAATAGTTCCGGTTATGTATGCTCGTTTTTCTTGTTTAAAAAACCACGCTAAATTCATAAACACTTTCATTTTTTTCCTCCTCCCTTAAAATGAGCGATGTTTTCAGTTTATCAAAAATACAGAATTTTTAAAAGTTTTAAAAACTGTAACTAACAAAAAGAAAGACACTCTTAGCGAGTGTCTTTTAGCGCTTATTTCATTTGTTGCTTGTTCATTGCGCTCATCATTTGATTGATTTTCTTTTGGGAAGGTTTTTGTCCCATTTGCATCATCATCATTTTTAACATTTGTTCGTTAATTGGTGGATTTTTTTGTAAGTAATTCATCATGTATTTGCGGGCAATGAAAAATCCTAACGCCACGCCTGCTACTAGTGCTACTACGCCCACTAGAATACCTAACCAAATTGGCATATATTTTCCTCCTTCATGTTGTCTACCTTACAGTGTACTAAAACCTTTTCAATAAGACAAGATACAATTCGACATTTTTACACATATGTTCGTACTTGTTTTAGAGGATTCAGCCATCCGTACTTTGTATTTTCATAATCCATAGCTAAAAATGTTAATTCACACTTTCTTAACACCTCAAAGAAAGTCGTTTCCATAGAGACATTTCCAGAGGTATTCATACGAATATAGTGCGGTTTCACCATTATTTCACCGTACTCCGCTCCCGTATAAAGTGTATGTGTATGATGTGTTCTATCATATTTACCAAGAACGCGCAAAGCTTGTTCTAATTTATGATGAATTTTCATTACTTGCAATGGTTTTGTTATATACATCATTTGTTTATATAACACTTTTTTCTCCGAAAGGGACCCAGATTCTGAAAATCGAGCAAATAAATCAAAAAACAAATATTCACGACCAAAATAAGATTTCGCAATATCCTCTTGAATTAAATACAATTCATACGTTTTCATTTTTCCCCTCCCAATCTGGACAACCTTTTCTCTTCATTATATATAAGAAAATTTGCAATGATTGTCTGACTGCGGAGAGATAAAAAACTTTTTCTGTCGAAAAAACTCATTTACATAGAAAAATCTCTCCATGCCGGAGAGATTTTTCTGAAATCATTAAAGCATTTCTTTTACTTTACGAACAACGTTCTCTACAGTAAATCCATACTCTTCCATAATCTTCTCACCAGGAGCAGAAGCACCGAATGTATCGATACCTAACACATCTCCTTCAAGACCTACGTAACGGTGCCATCCGAATGTAGCACCCATTTCGATTGCGAAACGTTTTGTTACTGCTTTTGGTAATACAGATTCTTTGTACTCTGCAGTTTGAGCTTCAAAACGATCCATAGATGGCATGCTGACAACAGCTGCGTCAACACCGTCTGCTGCTAATGCTTTTTGAGCTTCAACAGCTAGGCTTACTTCAGATCCAGTTGCAAGTAAGATAACATCAGCCGTTTCTTTCTTGCTTGAAGAAACTACATATGCACCTTTTGCTACTTTTTCATACGTATCATCTTTTGCACCTTCTAATGTTGGAAGGTCTTGACGAGTTAATACTAAAGCAGTTGGTTTGTTTGTAGATTCTAAAGCCAGTCTCCAAGCTGCAACAGATTCGTTACCATCAGCTGGACGGATAACAGAAACGTTCGGCATTGCACGAAGCGCTGCTAATTGCTCGACTGGTTCATGTGTTGGACCATCTTCACCAACAGCGATACTGTCATGTGTGAATACATACGTTACTGGCAATTGCATTAATGCTGCAAGGCGAATTGCTGGACGTAAGTAATCAGAGAATACGAAGAACGTACCACCGTAAGTTTTTAAACCGCCATGTAATGCAATACCGTTCATTGCTGCACCCATTGCGAACTCACGTACACCGTACCAAATGTTTTTACCGCTGTAATCATCTCTTGTAAAGTCTTTTTCGTTATTCATGTATGTTTTGTTAGAACCAGCAAGGTCAGCAGATCCACCGAAGAATGATGGTACAGACTCTGCAATTGCATTAATTACAGCACCAGAAGAATTACGAGTTGCTGCTTTTGATCCTAATTCATAAGTTGGTAAGTTTTGCTCCCAACCTTCTGGAAGTTGACCGTTCATTGCTGCTTGGAATTCGTTTGCTAATTCTGGGTATGCTTGTGCATATTCACCTAGCATAGTGTTCCACTCTGCTTGCGTAGTTTCACCAACATCTTGTACTGTTTTACGGAAGTTGTCGTATACCTCTTCTGCTACGTGGAAATCTTGCTCAGCAGTCCAAGCATATGCTTCTTTCGTTAATTTTGTTTCTTCTACACCAAGTGGAGAACCATGTGAAGCTGATTTTCCTGATTTGTTTGGAGAACCGAAACCAATTGTCGTTCTTACTTCAATTAGCGTTGGGCGTTTTTCGTCAGCTTTCGCTTCTTCAATTGCTTTCGCGATTGCTTCAATATCGTTTCCATCCTCAACACGGATTACTTGCCATCCGTATGCTTTGTAACGATCTTCTACACTTTCAGAGAATGAACGATTTAAATCGCCATCTAATGAAATATCGTTTGAATCATAAAGCACAACAAGGCGACCTAATTGTAAATGAGCAGCTAATGAAGATGCTTCAGCAGAAACGCCTTCCATTAAATCTCCATCACCACAAATAGCGTATGTATAATGATCTACTACATTATACGCATCACGGTTATATTTAGCAGCTAAATGTCTTTCAGCCATTGCCATACCTACAGCAGTTGCAATACCTTGTCCAAGTGGACCAGTCGTTGCATCTACACCAGCTGTATGACCGTACTCAGGATGTCCTGGAGTTTTGCTTCCCCATTGACGGAAGTTCTTTAAGTCATCCATTGTTACATCATAACCAGATAGGTGAAGTAGGCTGTATAATAACATTGAACCATGACCTGCAGATAATACGAAACGATCACGGTTAAACCACGTTGGGTTATTTGGATTGTGTTTCATAAATTGAGTCCATAATGTATAAGCCATTGGTGCTGCACCCATTGGCATTCCTGGGTGACCAGAGTTTGCTTTTTCAATCGCATCGATGGATAATGTGCGAATCGTGTTGATAGAAAGTTGTTCGATTGAATGTGACATGCTATTCTTCCCTTCGCTTATATTAGTAAACGTTTTATACATTTATATGATAGCTTCCCACGCAAGATTATACAACATGTATCGACAAATATGTTGATATTTTTTTGATTTTTTATAAAAAAATCAATGTTTCCGGGAATGTATGGGCATTCAATATGACATACTTTTTCATTATTTTTATTTTAAAAAGAAAGAGAATTATCTGTATATTTATACAATTTTCTTCTATTCTTACATTTTTAAATACGTTTTTAAAAACATAAAAAAGCATCTAACTTCGATGCTTTTCAAATAAGTTAAACAATCCGTTTCCGAATCGAACTTGAAATCAAATCAATTATAATTACCATTAAAATAATACCTAATAAAATAATACCAACACGAGACCAATTCCGTGAACTCAGCGCAAAAATTAAAGGTGTACCAATCCCTCCCGCTCCAATAACCCCTAAAATCGCAGCGGATCTTACATTAATTTCAAATCTGTATAACGTATACGATAGAAAATCTGGTAACACTTGTGGTAACACTGCATACCAAAGTATTTGAAAACGGTTTGCTCCTGTTGCTAGCAACGCTTCCGTCGGTCCTTTATCTATGTTTTCAATTCCTTCTGAATATAGTTTCCCTAACATTCCAATAGAATGTAATCCTAAAGCTAATACTCCTGCAAAAGAGCCTGGACCAACAGCTTTTATAAATAAAAGAGCCATAACTAATTCAGGAAACGTACGAACAAAACTAAGTACAAATTTCCCAGATCCTGAAGTTAATTTTCCACTACTCATATTCGTTGCCGCCCAAAAAGCAAACGGAACAGATAAAAATGCAGAAATAAATGTACCTAATATCGCAATTGCCAACGTATCAATTAATCCATGTAATAAATCTTCACCATCTGGCAAAGATACATACGACCAGTCTGGATTTAATATCCCTGTCATAATTGCTTTCGTGATTTCACCTGCTGTGTCCTTTATCCCTTCTAATGGTACTCCTGAAAAGGCCCATACATATACAACTGTAAGTGCTATTAAAATAATCCAGCGATATATACTCGGTTTCTTCGGTTTTGGCACAATCATCGTCGTTCTATTCATTATAGTTTCTCCCGCAACAATGTACTAATGTAGTCAATTAACAAAACAACAATAAGGGTATAGATAATTATAGAAGCAGTTTGTTGATATTGTAAAAATCCAAGTGTACGATCATAATATAGTCCAATACCACCTGCTCCTACTAAACCTAGGACAGCCGCTGCACGTACATTCACCTCAAATGTATATAGTACATAGGAAACAAAGTGTGCTTTTACTTGTGGAATGACTCCATAAACAATCCATTGTACCTTAGTAGCCCCTACAGCTGTCATCGCTTCTAGTGGGCCAGGGTCAATTGATTCAATTGATTCATACAACAATTTCGCTACAAGTCCAATTGAAAAAAAAGTAAGAGCCAAAATACCTGGAAGTGGCCCAATTCCAAAAATCGCTACGAAAATAGCCGCCAATAATAAATCTGGTATTGTTCGTATAAAATTTAAAATCATTCGAGCTAGACTGTATAAAAATGTGTTAGTAAACACATTACTTGCTGCAAACAATGCAAGTGGAATAGCTAAAATCGCTCCTAAGGTCGTCCCAATAATCGCCATACGTATTGTATCTAACATCGCTGTTGTAATAACTTGAAAATAACTCCAATCAGGTGGCACCATTTCTTTCAATAGATCTACCATATTTGGAAAACCGTCTACCAGTTTTGAAAATGATGCATCTACTTGTACACTACTACTCCACAGCATTAAAATAACTAAAATAAACGTTAACATATGTTTCAATTTACTCGGCGGCTTCGGTATTTCATTTGAATATATCGTCACGTCATTCATTTTACTACCACCTCTAATAATTCGCTTTTCTGAGCAACGTCCCCATAAATTTCAGCAAATTTTTCATCCGTTGCTTCTTCTACTAAACCGTCAAAAACAATTTCTCCTGCATGTAATCCAATAATGCGTGTCGCATATTGTCTAGCCAAATCAATAGAATGTAAATTTACAATTGTCGTGATTCCAAAATCTTCATTAATTTTTTTCAAATCATCTAGCACTTGCTTTGTCGTAAGTGGATCTAACGATGCAACAGGCTCATCTGCCAATATGATTTTTGCTTCTTGCGCCAATGCTCTAGCTATCGATACACGTTGCTGTTGTCCTCCTGATAATTCATCAGCACGCGCATATGATTTTTCTAAAATATTCACTCTTTTTAATGCTTGAAATGCGAGCTCCACATCTTCTTTCGGAAACAAACCTAACGTTGTACGTAATGTGGAATGATATCCAACACGACCAGCTAATACATTTTTTAATACTGTTGATCGCTTTACAAGGTTAAAACTTTGGAAGATCATACCGATATCCCGGCGCATACGCCTTAATCCTTTTCCTTTCGCAGAAGTAATAGACTCACCTTCAATAATGATTTCTCCTTCTGTAATCTCATGAAGACGATTTACGGATCTGAGAAGTGTAGATTTTCCAGCTCCGGATAATCCGACCATTACAATAAACTCACCTTTTTGAATCTTTAAATTTATATTATTCAATCCCCTTGTGCCATTCGGATACATTTTAGAAACATTTCGAAACTCTATCACACAGCTTACCTACTTTCAATGTATTATCAATAACTAAAAAACGGCAAACTAACTGAAATCTCACACCTTCCAGCTAGCCGCCATTTCACTATGTATTATTGCGTCTTCACTGTCTTTCCATATTCACGAACAATATCAAATTTACTATCATCAGATTTAATATATCCTTCATGAGAATATACTTCTTTAATGATTTTACGGCCTTCCTCATTTTTTCCAATTTCAATGAAAGCATCCTGTAATTTCTTGCTCCACTCTTCATCTAAATCAGAACGTACCGAAATCGTATCGTTTGGAATTTTCTCCGTAAATTTCACTATTTTCGTTTGCTCGAATATATTCGGATAATCTTTTTTTACAATATTACGAGCATCTTGGAATACAACAGCTGCATCTACGTCACCATTTAAAAGAGCAATAAGCGACTGATCGTGACCTTTTAATGTAACAGGTTTCACATCTTTTAACGGATCAATTCCCTCTTTTAATAGAACAGCTGCAGGCCATACATACCCTGCTGATGATGTTACGTCTTGATAACCAATCTTTTTACCTTTTAAATCTTTTACACTATTTATATTAGAGTCTTTTTTAACAACAAACTCAGATTTATAATAATCTACTAAATCTTTTGTAGGAGCTCCTGTTTCATCCTCTACTCCAAAACGTTGTGCTTGTAAAATTACATTTGCAGCCTTCTTTTCATGTGCTAATACGTACGCTGTTGGCGGTAAAAATCCTACATCTACTTGTTTAGATGCCATCGCTTCTACAATTGTATTGTAGTTCGTTGAAATACTAACTTTTACCGGAATATTTAATTTATCGCTTAATAGCTTTTCCAATGGTTTTGCCTTTGCCTCTAACGTATCCGCATTTTGAGAAGGAACAAATTGAACATTTAAGGTCTTTGGTACATAACCTTTTTTCGTATCTTCATTTTTACTTGCACTGGACTCTTTCGTCCCGCAGCCACTTAATAATCCGGCCGCTAGTACAACTGTTGTACTCATTGCAAAAACTTTTTTCAACATATTAATGCCTCCATTTTTCTTGTTATAAAATAACCTTCCGTAAACATGAAGAAATATATCACATATTTTGATACACAATTGGTTATTTACAGAATCTTTACACATTCTATACATTCACATCAAAATTCACTTCACATATTTGATATGATTAATTGGAAGATAACAATAGAAAAGGTGAGTCATATTGGAACAAAATCAAACTGTAACTTTAAACATCTTATTAACAAGCGATATACATGGCACTGTTTATCCTATTCACTACCAAGATAACTCCCCAGCAGAACTTGGTTTAGCTAAAATTTCTACTCTTATAAAAAAAGAACGTTCCCAAAATACAAACGTTCTTTTAATTGATAATGGCGACTTTATTCAAGGAACACCATTTACTTATCATTACGTTACATACGAAAAAAACAAAAAAAATCCAATGTCCTTATTAGCGAATTACTTACAATATGACGCTGCAATTATCGGCAATCATGAATTTAATTACGGGATGAATATATTAAATAATGCTGTGACTACTGCGAACTTCCCGTACCTATCAGCAAACATATTAGATAAAAACATAAACAAACCTTATTTCGGAAAACCTTATTTAATCAAACAGATTGAATCCAATATAAAAATCGCTATTTTAGGGGTAACAACACATTACATCCCAAATTGGGAACAGGCCCATCACATTAAAGATTTACTATTTGAAGATGCATTAAAGACTACAAAAAAATGGGTTTCTTATATTCGCGAACATGAGAAACCCGATTTATTAGTCGTAGCCTATCACGGTGGATTTGAAAAAGATTTACAAACCGGGGAACCTACTGAAGTGTTAACAGGTGAAAACCAAGGATATGCAATGTGCCATGAAATTGAAGGCATAGATCTTTTACTAACAGGTCATCAACACCGAGAAATTTCTCACACAATGGCTAACGGTGTAACAATTTTACAGACCGGATGCAATGGACACTCAGTCGGCAAAGTAAAAGTAACATTCGAAAAAACGAAACGTAAATGGGTAAAAAAAGAGAGCTCTTCTGAATTATTATCTGTACAAGGAATTGAAGCGGACCAAGATGTACTTTCATTGGTAGCCGATTACGAAGAGAAAACACAAAAGTGGCTTGATCAACCTATTGGAATCATTCAGGGGGACATGCAAATTTCAGATGCTATGCAAACTCGTTTGCACGATCATCCTTTTATCGAATTCATAAATAAAATACAGATGGATATAGCTAAGGTATCAATTTCTTGTACAAGTTTGTTCCATAATACATCTCCAGGTTTCCCGGAACATGTAACAATGCGTGACATCGTTTCTAATTATATTTATCCAAACACATTAAAAGTAATTAGAATAACTGGAGCTGATATAAAAGCCGCTCTTGAACTCTCTGCTTCTTATTTCACATTAAAAACAGATGGATCCATCATCGTAAGTCCTACCTACATAGAACCAAAACCACAACATTATAATTATGATATGTGGGAAGGGATTTCATATGTATTAAACATTTCAAAACCAATTGGTGAAAGAGTAGAATCTTTACAGCATAACAGTGCTCCTCTTAATATGAATGAAGAATATGAAGTTGTAATGAATAATTATCGTGCAAGTGGCGGGGGAAATTTCTTTATGTTTCAAAACAAACCGGTAGTAAAAGATATACCCACAGATATGTCTGAACTTATCGCTAATTATATATTGGAACATAAAACGATAGAAGCAACAGTTAATAACAACTGGAAAGTTATTAAATAACGATTTTTACAAATAAAAAAAGATGGGCTTCGCCCATCTTTTAATTTAATTTTGCATTATCTTGCTTTTTTAAAGCTTTTAATTTCGTCGGTGTGACATCTGTACCTTCTTCGTTAACAACTTTAATTCCTTTAAGTTCGTTTAACATATTTTGACGAAATCCTTTTAAATATTGTTCACGTAGCGATTGACGCTCACGTTGCTCTTCTTCAGTTAAACCTTCAGCTTTTGCTTTTTTCGCTAAGAAGTTAATGCGTTCAACGAGTTCGTGATTAATCATCTCGAATCCCCCTTCTAATCAAAACTGATTATTATCATACAATAGTTACTCTTCTTTATCAAGCAATTGCTTCGTATACTCTACATATCTACGATGTACAGTCGCCTTTGAAACATTATGACCAAATCCACGTAATGTTGCTGCAATTTCTTCAAACGTGAGTTCACTTTTTCGCAAACGTACAATTTCCTCAATTGGCACTTCTTTTTTCTCTCTTCCTACACTTAAATGACGATTTTTTAAATTATTTTCTGGACGATAACCTTTTTCTACTGCACGTTGCATACCTCGTTTAATTTTCAAATTATGAATCTTTCTTTGATATTCTTCAACAATACCAATAATATCTAATACCATCGAATCAGAATCCGACAATTGTAATTCACCATTATGTGTATGCGTATATACTTTTATGCCTTCTTTATGTAAACAATGCATTAATGCGATCTTCGCATTTCCTCTACCAAGGCGCGTTTCATCTTGTATAAGTAACACATCAATTTGTTCGTCTCGAATTGTATCCAGCACCTCTAATATACCGTCACGTTCAATTGTATATCCACTAGCCTGCTCTTCAATCACCTTAGTAACATTCATTTGATAGCGCTCAGCTAAATGCAATAATTCATCTTTTTGACGTAATAATGATGTTTCTTGCGCTTCTTTCGTTGTACTCACACGTGCATAAATAATTGCATTCATTTTGAACCCCTCTTTCTCCCTATTATTTCCCTATAGTGTAACATAAATCCGCCATTTGTTCGAACTTATGTTTGTAGAATGTTTTTTCACATGTTATACTTATTAATAAGAAAAATGAAAGAAAACGAGGTGTTAGAAAACATGGAAAAGTTAACGAAACGCCAGCAAGACATTCTCGACTTTATTAAGCTAAAAGTACAAGAAAAAGGATATCCACCTTCCGTACGTGAAATTGGTCAAGCAGTCGGCCTCGCTTCTAGTTCTACAGTGCACGGACATTTATCACGATTAGAAGAAAAAGGATACATTCGACGCGATCCAACAAAACCACGTGCCATTGAAATTTTAGGTGAAGACCGAATGGATACGGAAACACAATCTGTTATTCAAGTTCCAATTGTCGGAAAAGTTACTGCCGGTTTACCAATTACAGCGGTCGAAAGCGTAGAGGAACATTTCCCACTTCCAGCTAGTATTGTTGCTGGAGCAGACCAAGTGTTCATGTTACGTATTTCTGGAGATAGTATGATTGAAGCTGGTATTTTCGATGGAGATTTAGTTGTTGTTCGCCAACAACAGTCTGCATATAATGGTGAAATTGTAGTCGCTTTAACAGAAGATAACGAAGCAACTGTTAAACGTTTCTATAAAGAAAAAGACCATTTCCGTCTACAACCAGAAAACTCTTCATTAGAACCTATCATTTTAAAACAAGTGTCAGTTATCGGGAAAGTAATTGGCGTATATCGTGATTTACATTAAAAATAATAAAAAGAAGATAATTACCTTATTTATATACGGTAATTATCTTCTTTTTTGTATTTTGATAGATTTCCATACATTCTATTTCTTATTAACGAGTTTCAATCGTCACATCTCCCGCAGCCGTTTTACCGCTAATCTTTTTACTACCATTGCCAATTGTTACGTTATTATTTTCTTCATTAAAAATTGTTACATCTCCGGCAGCACTTTGCCCAGTAATTACCGCATCTTGTGGTTTTTCCGATAAAGTAATATCTATATCTCCCGCAGTTGAACTTGCTTCTAGATTATACTTGGAATCATGATCTTGAATATTTATTTCCCCACTTGTTGTTTTTGCGGTCACTTTCCCTAATACCTTCTTAAAGTTCACCTCACCAGCTTTTGTCGATCCCTCCACATTCTTAGCCGTTACTTGTTTCAACTCTACTTCTCCAGCAAGTGTTCTAACACTTACGCTATCACTTTTCACATCACTCATTTCGATTTGTCCAGCAGATGAATTTACTTTTACATCTTGATAAGAGCGTTCGGGCACAAGGAGAGTCAATTTAGACGTTTGAAACCTAAAATCATAAAAAGAAAAATCAAATGAAGCACCTTTTTCTCTTTCCCCAATAATTTTTAATGTGTCACCATCTTCTGCAATACGAATCTCTTGTTTACGTACATCTCCTGATTGCTTTACATAAAAAGAAGAATCAGGAGATTTTTGGATAACAATATCTCCGGCATCTAACTTAACTTCTATATTTTTTAATGTTTCGTTTTTAATTACATCTTCTTTATCGCCTTTTTCAGCAGTTTGTACTGCTTTTTCATATGTTTGGGAAATTCCTATTACTCCAATAATGATACAAGCGATAGCGATTAAAAATAGTTTTTTCATCATTTACTCTCCTTTTATCATTTTGAAGTTCCATATTACATATCGTACACACAATCTCTTAAACCACTTTGTACTATAAAAAGCGATAATACACAACAATAAACCTACTCCAACAAACGTTATACTAACGAAAAGATCCAACCATATAAAAGTACCCATAAATACTTTTCCAATAACGAAAAATGGTGTTACTACACTAGCAATACCACCAATCCAAAAAGAAAATATAAAAGCAACAATTGCGACTAACGGGCCTAACACAATAATAAAATTAAACAAACTAAGTCCAATCGCTGCCATAACAGCTCTTGTCACATTTGAAGTCGATGGATTTTTTTTCATTTCATCGAAGCGATACATCGCAAGTAACTCTTTTGCGATTACTTTCGGAGAACCAAGGCCCTGAATTATTTCTGATTCAGTTTTCCCCTCTTCTAGTCCAAACTGAAAGTGCTCTTCATAATCCAATAAAATATCTTGCCTCTCTTCCTCTGGTAACTTTCTAAGATAACTTGATAATTCTTTAAGAAACCCTTCTTTACTCATCCCATTCCACCCCTTCAATAATTTCTTGTACCCCTTTCGCAAAATCACGCCATTCTGTTACTAACAAATGAAATTGCGTCTCCCCTTGCTCTGTTAATTGATAATATTTACGAGGTGGCCCTTCTGTAGATTCCTTTAAATACGTTTGAAAATACCCTTCTTTCGTCAAACGACGTAACAAAGGATATACTGACCCTTCCGATATTAAAAATTTATTAGAAATTTGCTGAACAAGTTCATAACCGTAACTATCTTTACGTTTTACAAGTGCTAATACACAAAGTTCAAGCACACCTTTTTTAAACTGAACGTTCAAGTGTTATCCTCCTTTCCTATCTTAGTACTGTTCAATACACGGTACCTGTTTTATCCATAATATACCACTTAGTATTATTTATTGCAAGGTACTAAGCTATATTTATTCCCTAAATTTAGAAAATGAACTAACGAAATTCTGAATAAGACTGTGTTATAACTGAGCATCATTACGTTAATATCATTGAGTAATAATCTGATTCACAAGCCACAAACTTATAGCCTTGCAGATGAGGACATAAAAATCATCGCTCGCGTTGTACAAGGCAGTAAAGAATTATTAAGTTTTAGCACAAGTGATTAAAAAAGATAAGATCAATTCTTTTGAAAAGATTTTCTTAGTAACATGATTCAAAATAACCAAAAACAATCCATTATCTAGTAGTTAACATATCCAATAACTTCACTAAAAAAGCCTTGATACCGTAGTATCAAGGCTTTTTCATTTCACAAATTATATAAAACTTACATTTATCTGATAATATTTTTCTATGATATCACTACTTGTTATTAATTATTGGCTTTTATGTGGCTGTTTTTCATTTTGCAACCATATAAAATTGTAATAATAGGGAATTAAAAAACCCTTGATACGAGTTGTATCAAGGGTTCAAGCCTCTTAGTATAGAGACATATATTGATCGCGTTCCCATTGGTGAACTTGTGTTCTAAAGATATCCCACTCAATCTCTTTCGCTTCGATGAAGTGCTCAAGTAAATGTTCTCCTAGTGCACCGCATACTACTTCATTAGATTGTAATGTAACTAATGCTTGCGCTAATGTTGCTGGTAAGTCAACGATACCTGCTTCTTCGCGCTCTTCTTTTGTCATTACATAGATGTTACGGTCTACTGCAGCTGGTGGAGTTAATTTGTTTTTAATTCCATCAAGACCTGCAGCTAATAATGTAGCCATTACTAAATATGGGTTTGCAGCTGGGTCAACACTACGTACTTCTACGCGTGTACTAATACCACGAGATGCAGGGATACGTACTAACGGGCTACGGTTTTGTGCAGACCATGCTACGTAACAAGGCGCTTCATATCCAGGTACTAGACGTTTATATGAGTTTACAGTTGGATTTGCTATCGCTGTAAATGCTGGTGCATGTTTTAAAATACCTGCGATGAAGTGACGAGCATCATCACTTAGTTGTAAGTCACCGTTTGCATCAAAGAATACGTTCTCACCATTTTTAAATAATGATAAGTTACAGTGCATACCTGAACCGTTCACACCGTATAGTGGTTTCGGCATAAATGTTGCGTGTAAACCATGTTTACGGGCAATTGTTTTTACAACAAGTTTGAATGTTTGAATGTCATCACATGAGCGAATTGCATTTGCATATTTAAAGTCAATTTCATGCTGCCCTGGAGCAACCTCATGGTGAGATGCTTCAATTTCAAATCCCATTTCTTCAAGTTCAAGAACGATATCACGACGACAGTTTTCCCCTAGATCCATCGGCGCAAGGTCGAAGTATCCACCGTTATCGTTTAGTTCTAATGTTGGATTTCCTTTTTCATCAACCTTAAATAGGAAGAATTCTGGCTCTGGTCCAAGATTGAAGTCTGAAAACCCTAAAGCTTCCATTTCTTTTAACACACGTTTTAAGTTGTTACGTGGGTCTCCATCAAATGGAGTGCCATCTGCATTGTAAATATCACAGATTAGTCGAGCTACTTTACCTTTTTCAGCTGTCCAAGGGAAAATTACCCAAGTGTCTAAATCAGGATATAAATACATATCAGATTCTTCAATACGTACGAAACCTTCAATCGAAGATCCATCAAACATCATTTTGTTATCAAGAGCTTTCGTTAATTGTCTCACTGGAATCTCTACGTTTTTAATTACCCCTAAAAGGTCCGTAAATTGTAAACGGATATACTTTACATTCTCTTCTTTCGCCAAACGGAAAATATCTTCTTTTGTGTATCTAGACATTATAAATTCCTCCTTAGTCCCTCTAATCGCCTTCAGAATCAGTTATCTTTAGTGAAAAAATCTTGAAATGTCACCTTGTCGCAATGAAGTTCGATTGAATCTACCTGTATGTTGTAGTTCATCTCGAAGTATTTTGCGAAGCTCAGTTTTTGAAATTTCTTTCGTTTCTTCTTTTACTTTCACTGCTTCTGTTTGATTTTCTTTCATTAGTAACACTTGCTTAATACCAGCCATATTCAAGCCTTGATCTAACAAATCTTTAATCTCTAACAACTTATCTACATCGTTAAATGAAAATAATCTACGATTCCCCTTTGTACGGGTTGGAGAAACAAGATTATGCTCTTCATAGTAGCGAATTTGACGTGCAGACAATTGTGTTAAATCCATAACAATACCAATTGGAAACAGCGGGGCAGAACGTCTATCTTCTTTCATTTTTCAGTTCCTCCTTCGCCTTAACTGCTTCTCATTTTATAACATGTTATGTTTAGTGTCAATAGATGTTAGCTTTTCTTACATGATTTTTTTATAAATTTTTTCATTCTTTTTTCTAATCGCATAAATCGTTACTTTTATACGAAAAAAGCTGCCGATATCGACAGCTCCCCTTTAAGAAATTGTTAATAAATTCTTTTCAATCAATTCATCAATCGCAGAACAAATCGCAATTTTAACATGCGAATACGTTAATCCACCTTGCACATATGCAACATACGGTGGTCTAATCGGACCATCAGCAGATAATTCAATACTTGCACCTTGAATAAATGTTCCCGCCGCCATAATTACATCATCTTCATAACCTGGCATATAGTTTGCATACGGAGTAAAATGCGAATTAATTGGAGATGCATATTGAATCGCTTGACAGAAGGCAACCATACGGTCTTTATCATCAAATTGAACAGATTGAATTAAGTCTGTTCTTGGTGCATTCCACGCTGGTGACGTGTTCATTCCTAACTTTTCTAAAAACGCAGCTGTAAAAATTGCACCTTTCAGCGCTTGTCCTGCAACATGTGGCGCTAAGAAGAACCCTTGATACATTTCTTGCAGACTGTATAAAGACGCTCCAGCTTCCGCACCAATTCCCGGAGATGTTAAACGATATGCACACGCTTCAACATACTGTTCTTTACCGACAATGTAACCACCAGTTTTTACAATTCCCCCGCCTGGGTTTTTAATAAGCGAACCCGCCATTAAATCTGCACCAACATGACACGGCTCTTGCTCTTCAATAAACTCACCATAACAGTTATCTACAAACACAACAACATCAGGTTTAATTTCTTTAACAAACGCGATCATCTCTTTAATTTGAGAAATAGTAAACGATGGACGAGTAGCATAACCTTTCGAGCGCTGAATACCGATCATTTTCGTATTACTATGAATCGCTGCTGCAACAGCTTCAAAATCAACAAGCCCACCTTCAGTTAGCGGAACTGCATTGTAACCAATATTATATTCTTTAAATGAACCTACACCTTTCCCACGCACACCAACGATTTCCTCTAACGTATCATACGGTTTCCCAGTAATGTACAATAACTCATCTCCTGGACGTAAAATACCGAATAACGCTGTAGAAATAGCGTGAGTACCTGAAATAATTTGCGGACGAACAAGTCCAGCTTCCGCCCCAAATACATCAGCATACACTTTTTCTAACGTATCACGGCCAATATCATCATAACCATAACCTGTCGTCGGGATAAAATGCGAGTCACTAATTTTATGTTTACGAAAACTTTCTAATACACGAAACTGATTACTTTCAATTACTTCATCCGCACGTTTATGTACTTCTGTAATCTGACTCTCTACTTCTTTTACGATTGGAGCAATTTTTTCTCCATTTTTCAAACGATCAAACATTTTTATTTTCTCCTTCTTCCACTAAAAATCTCTTTAATTGCACATTAAGCGATGAATGAGTAAAAATATACCCTGCACAATCATATACAAATTTATCTTCCAGAAACTCCATCTTTGCTAATAGCGTTTCCGTCTTTAAAAGCGTTAATAACTTACCTTCACTCGGAGGGATTTCTACTCGATAACGATCCATTTCTTTCTTCATTTTCATTTCTATCGCTTCTTTTATACGCAATACATCACTTTCTTCAAAAGCGCTAGTCATTAAGAAATCACTTTTCGGAAACGGAATAAAGTTTTGATGTAATTCATCTTTTTTATTATATAACGTAATAATAGGAATATGATTGATTTCAAGTTCTGATAATAATCGTTTTACTGTTTTTTCATGCCCTATGTAGTTAGGATCCGCAGAATCAACTACATGTAAAATAACATCTGCTTCCCCCGCTTCTTCCAGTGTTGAACGAAAAGCAGCAATTAATGAAGTGGGTAAATCTTGTATAAAACCAACAGTATCAGTTAGTAATACTGTATAACCAGAAGGTAAGGGCATCTTCCTCGTCGTTGGGTCTAGTGTTGCAAACAGAAGGTTTTCTTCAAACGTATTAGCTTCCGTTAATCTATTAAACAGTGTCGATTTCCCTGCATTTGTATAGCCTATTAATGAAATTTGAAATACTTTATTGTCTTTTCTTCTCTCACGATATCTTTTTCGGTGTTCCACAACAACTGCAAGTTGTTTCTTTATTTCATCAATACGCGATCGAATATGACGACGATCCGTCTCAAGTTTCGTCTCACCCGGTCCTCTCGTTCCAATACCACCACCAAGACGTGATAAGGACAACCCTTGCCCCATAAGACGTGGCATTGTATATTGCAACTGAGCTAATTCTACTTGAAGCTTACCTTCCCTCGACTTCGCACGTTGCGCAAAAATATCTAGTATTAGTTGCGTTCGATCAATTACTCTCGCATCTAATACTGAGGATAAATTCCGAATTTGACTCGGCGTTAATTCATTATTAAATATAATAACATCCGGCTCTAATTCTTCAGTTAGCATTGTAAGCTCTTCTAATTTCCCTTTACCTATGTAAGTTGCCGGATGAAACTTCGGTCGTTTTTGCGTTGTTGAAACTAACACTTCCGCTCTCGCAGTCTTAGCTAGTGATGCAAGCTCTTTCATGGAATGCATAAATTTTTCATCATCATCTTGCGGCAATTGACAGCCTACTAATATGACTTTTTCTTTTTCTTCCATCAAATATGTTCACTCATCCTTTTCGAAATTTAAACCTTCTAATATAATAGCAGAGGAAGCATATTTCATCTAGTTAGCGGGGGAGAAAATTCATGGCATGGGAGATTTTTAGCATCATAGGCACAATCGCTTTCGCACTAAGCGGAGCCATTGTTGCAATGGAAGAGGATTATGATATTTTCGGGGTGTATATTTTAGGAATGGCAACCGCATTTGGGGGAGGTGCCCTTCGTAATTTATTAATCGGTTATCCGATTGTCGCGTTTTGGCAACAAGACATGTTATTCCAAATCGCACTTTTATCAATGACTATTATTTTTCTTTTTCCAAATAAGTTAATTAGACATTGGAAAAAGTGGGAAAATATCACTGACGCTATCGGCTTATCAGCATTTGCTGTACAAGGAGCATTATATGCTCAAAAATTAAATTTACCAATTAGCGCCACAATCGTGGCAGCTGTTTTAACTGGTATCGGCGGCGGTATCATTCGCGACCTTTTAGCCCGCAGAAAACCTCTCGTTCTTCGAGCTGAAGTATATGCCTTTTGGACAATTTTAGCAGGTTTCTTAATTGGCGCTCAAATTATTGTTAGCGATTGGGCCCTTTACATTTTATTCATTTTAATTGTTTGCTTCCGCATGGTTTCTATTCATTACAAATGGCATTTACCGCACAGACGTATCGAAACGAAAGAACGTTCAATGCATAAATAGCAATCTAACCTCTTTACATATCGTAAAGAGGTTTTTCTTTTCTAACGATTTTTTCTTTATATAATGTTTATACTAATTTTTAAAGTGAGGTGAATACAAATGACAAACCACGTTAATAAAGGAGCTCAAAAAAGTTCAGTAAACCAATTTGGACACGACCCTAATTCAGCACACGAAAAGAGCGCTAAAATGGAACGCTTCCATAAAGCGCACCAAGAAAAAGCAAAAAAAGAGTAAACGAACTTATACACAAAAATAGACGCACAGTTTATGTACTGTGCGTCTCCTCTTCGAGCATCAAATCCATACTCGATATTCCAATTAAATCATTTTTATCATACGTATCTTCTTGCAACAACCGCATCGCCTGTGTACGAATTGATTTTTCAACAATATTCCGTACATACCGCCCATTACTAAACGATGTAATTTGCGACGAATACTTCACCGCATGTAAATGATCCCTAAATTTCCATTCAGCTTCTTTTGATAACTGATATTCACGATCTTCATACATTCTCTTTCCAATTTCCAATAGCTGATTTACCGAGTAATCCGCAAATTCAATAATAAATGGAAAACGAGATTGCAGCCCTGGATTTAATGAAAGAAAGTGATTCATCTCTCTTGAATATCCAGCTAAAATCAATACAAAACCATGTTGTTTATCTTCCATATGTTTTACAAGCGTATCAATTGCTTCTTTTCCAAAGTCCTTCTCTCCTCCTCGAGCTAAAGAATACGCCTCATCAATAAACAAAATACCTCCCATTGCTTTTTTTATTAAGTCTCTTGTTTTTTGAGCTGTATGGCCGATGTACTCTCCTACAAGATCAGCACGTTCAGCTTCAACCAAGTGGCCTTTCGATAGAATATTCATCTCAAACAGCAATTTTCCTATCATTCTAGCAACAGTCGTCTTCCCTGTACCCGGATTCCCTTTAAACAGCATATGAAGCACTTGCTTCTCAGACTTCAATCCCTTCTCTTGTCTTTTTTTATTCACATAAATCCAAGCATATATTTCTTTTATTATCTTTTTTATATCATCCATCCCAACAAGCTTCCCCATCTCTTCTTCAATTCTCTGCAGCATTTCATGTTTAATTGTAGTTTCATTTGAAATTACCGTTTTATTTTCTGCGGCTGGCAAAGAAATTTTCTTTCGATGGTTTAACACAATATTAATTTGATTGTTGTTTTTCTTTCGCATCGATTGTTCCATACAATCACCTCATTTTATCCCGCTATTTGCGAGCAGTAAGACTCCCACCTCGACATTCAGCAAACGTTTGGTATTTAAGCGGGAGATAACCGCCCGTAAATGCCCGATTGGTTCAACTAATAATCGCAGAGGATGAACAAAATCCCCACTGATTATAGTTTCACTTTATCCACTCACCAAATATTATTATTCCTGTCCCCCTTGTAAATGCCTATTTTCAGAAAAGTTTGCTATAATATAAGAAATAATTAAGGTGGTGGGACTATGGAGACAACGGAATTCCATGATACAATACAAGCCTTTTCTATTTTTTTATTGAATAAAGGCCGAAAACCCTCAACTATTAAACGTTATGTTTATGACGTTGAAGACTTCGGACATTGGTTAGAAAAAAACAAAAAGCTCCCTTCCAGTAATATATGGGCTACACTTTGTACAAAAGACTACGAAGATTACTTTTCCGATTTAAAAACGAATCGACATTACTCAGAAAAAACGATGCATCGTGTATTTACTGTATTAAATAGAATGCATCACTTTCTAAACATTCCCAATCCATTGAAGAATATGGAAATATCTATTCAACCAGACCGTACACTTCGTAACGAAGATTTCATTTCACCTGATGAAGAAAAAAGATTAAAGTATATAGTCACTTCATTAGAAGGACTTTCAGAAAAACAACTTCCTGTGCGCCCTTTATTAATGGATCGCAATATTGCTATTTTAAATCTATTGATCGACTACGGTTTATCCTTACAGGAACTTACAGCATTAACAATGCATCACGTTCACTTTGAAACTAACACATTGTCAATCCCAGCAACCGCAGGTGTAGAAAGAACAATTACATTAGCAAAAGAAGACAAAAAACAACTATATAATTATTACAAAAGTATCCCAGAACCAGTTCGTCCTAAGTATCATAGTGATGATTCATTGTTTGTCGCATTTGATTTTAACCGCGGAACATACAGGTGGGTATATGAAAATGATGCACCAAAGGCATTAACGGAAATTGCTATACAAAAAATGATTCGCCTCGAAGTGGCTAGAGCCAATTTACGTAAAGGAATTTCAGGACAACATTTTCGTAACACCTATATTTTAAACTTAATAAAAAAAGAAACTCCTGAATCAGAAATTATAAAGCTCGCTGGATTCAAATCAAAAATTTCATTAAAGCGATATTATCAATACGCAGAAAATAGAAAAAACGCCTTATTGTAAGGCGTTTTTTCTATTTTTTCTTTAAACAAACGATTTTACTATGACCATTTAACTAATTTCTGCATCTACTATGATGAGTTTCGTTCACATTTTCGTGAGAAAGGAGAGATTTAATGTCTCGTTATAACGACAATCAAAACAAATTCTCCAAACCATGCTTTCCAAGTAGCGCTGGACGAATCCCAAATACTCCATCAATCCCAATTACTAAAGCTCAACTTAGAACATTTCGTGCGATTATTATTGATTTAACAAAAATAATCCCAACACTTTTTGCAAATCCATCTCCCCAAAATATTGAAGATCTAATCGATACATTGAACCTACTAAGTAAATTTATTTGTTCACTAGACGCTACTTCCTCCCTGAAAGCACAAGGGTTAGCTATTATTAAAAACTTAATAACTATATTAAGAAATCCAACCTTTGTAGCAAGCGCTGTATTTATTGAGCTTCAAAATCTCATTAACTATTTACTATACATTACAAAATTATTCCGAATTGACCCTTGCACACTTCAAGAGCTTCTTAAATTAATAGCAGCATTACAAACTGCTCTAGTTAATTCTGCTTCGTTCATTCAAGGACCTACCGGACCTACTGGACCAGCAGGCGCTACTGGTGCTACCGGACCTCGAGGTAACACGGGCGCTACTGGCGCTACCGGACCTCAAGGTAACACGGGCACTACCGGTGCCACTGGACCTCAAGGTAACACGGGTGCTACTGGCGTTACCGGTGCCACTGGACCTCGAGGTAACACGGGCGCTACTGGCGCTACCGGACCTCAAGGTAACACGGGCGCTACTGGCGCTACCGGTGCCACTGGACCTCGAGGTAACACGGGCGCTACTGGCGCTACCGGACCTCAAGGTAACACGGGCGCTACTG
>NZ_JALDQE010000011.1:0-205862 GCF_022748145.1 Bacillus sp. CCB-MMP212 | reverse complement strand
TAAAGTTAGTTTGTCTAGCATCTAAAAATAAAAATTGACGTTTCACGTTGTTTGTTTCGTTCAGTTTTCAAAGAACTTGTCCGCCGCTTCAGAAGCGACTTCATCATATTAACATCTTCATTTTTCGATGTCAACTAAGTTTTTAAATTTCTTTTTTGTCGTTTTCTGCGTTTCCGCATCAGCGACGTTTATTAATATACCATCATGTTTTTTAAATAACAAGTGTTTTTTATAAAAAACACAAAAAAATATCTATCCTACTTTCTTCTATAGAAAGAACTATTATCCTTCCTACTAAAAATAGTTATTCTGATTGTATACTACTACACTTCATTCAACCAAATTGCATTTCACAATACCTTCCCAAGTTTTCATTCTCTTCTATATTAAAGTTTATAATAATTATCCTTCTATAGAATAACGATATAACTTAGCCTTAAGAAAAAATTCCATCCACATTAAACAATTCCAATGCAAATATAAACTTAAGAATATTGTTAGAATTTTTTTACATTTAATTAATGAAAAATATCCATTTTTTGTTATATAGTAAGAAAGGATGTACTCAACTATAAATAAACCAATGGAGGAATTATTTTATGGATAGGTTAACAAAGTTTTCATTAAAAAACCGAGCTGCCATTATCATCATGATTTTTCTCATTTCCATACTCGGTGTTTATTCCGGCTCTAAATTACCTATGGAATTTTTACCAAGTATCGACAATCCAGCAATTACCGTCACAACCTTATCTCAAGGACTCGACGCTGAAACGATGACAAAGGATGTAACTGATCCTCTCGAAAAACAATTTCGCAATTTAGAGCACGTCGACACCATTACTTCTTCTACATACGAGGGATTATCACGTATCGACATTGCGTATACATCAAAAGCAAACATGAAAGATGCAGCACGCGAAGTCGAAAAAGCCGTCAATACAATTAAATTACCTAAAGATGTAACCAAGCCCGTAGTTAGTCAACTAAACACTTCTATGATTCCACTCGCCCAAATTACTATCCAGAAACAAAACGGGTTTTCAAAAGCAGATGAAAAACAAATTGAAAAAGAAATCGTACCACAACTCGAAAACATTGATGGTGTTGCTAATGTTATGTTTTTCGGAAAATCCACCTCTGAATTATCTATCGTACTTGATCCGAACCAATTAAAAAACAAAAACGTAACATCACAGCAGGTACTCACTGTTTTACAAGGAAAAGAAACTTCTACTCCAGCTGGGGCAATTACTGTTAATCAGGAAGAATACAACCTCCGCGTCATTGGGGACATAAAAAATGTAAATGACATTAAAAACATCACTGTGGTACCCCAAGTAAAATTGCAAGACATTGCTCAAATCGAAATCAAACAACACTACGATACAATCTCACATATAAACGGAGAAGAAGGCACTGGATTAATCATCATGAAAGAACCGAGCAAAAATGCAGTTGCAATTGGAAAAGAGATTGATAAAAAAGTTAAAGAGATAAATAAGGAATATAAAGATCAGTTTTCCATTAAACTTTTGGCCTCAACCCATGAACAAGTTGAAAATGCTGTTACTAGCATGGGAAAAGAAGTAATACTTGGAGCAATCGCTGCAACTCTAATTATCTTAATCTTTTTACGTAACTTCCGAACAACACTCATCGCTGTTGTCAGTATTCCATTATCTATTTTATTAACACTCTTTTTACTACATCAATCTAACATCACACTTAACATTTTAACCCTTGGTGGTTTAGCTGTTGCGGTTGGACGTCTCGTCGATGATAGTATCGTTGTCATCGAGAATATTTTCCGCCGTTTACAAAAAGATTCTTTCTCTAAAAATATTATTCTTGATGCAACGAAAGAAGTTGCCGTCGCAATTACTTCTTCTACTTTAACAACGGTCGCTGTTTTTTTACCTATCGGCCTCGTATCAGGAGCAATCGGAAAATTAATGTTACCTATGGTATTAGCAGTTGTATATTCTATTCTATCATCCTTAATCGTTGCACTCACAGTCGTTCCACTTATGGCTTTTTTACTACTCAAAAAAACAAAGCATCGAAAGCCAAGTTCTTCATCACGATATGTCACTACGTTAAAGTGGTCTCTTTCTCATAAATTCATTATTCTACTTACTGCATTTTTATTATTTGCAGGATCAATTGCAGCCTATATATTACTACCGAAAGCAAACATAAAATCTGAGGACGACACAATGTTATCTATTAACATGACATTTCCAGCCGATTATAATGCTGAAGCTCAAAAACAAAAAGCATTCGATTTCGAAAAGAAATTACTTTCTAATTCAGATGTAACAGACGTTATTTTACGAATGGGATCTAGCGCAGAAGATGCACAATGGGGGCAAACAACTAAAAATAACCTTGCTAGTATATTTGTAGTCTTTAAAAAAGGTTCTGATATTGATCAATATATTAAAGAGTTAAAAAAGGAAAATAAAACTTTTGAGCCTGCTGAACTTGATTATATAAAAACAAGTTATTCAAGCTCTGGCGGCGGCAACAACTTACAATTTAACGTAACAGCTACTAACGAAGCGGATTTAAAAGAGGCGGCTACTATCGTCGAAACAAAACTAAAAAGCATGGATGATCTTTCTAAAGTAAAAACGAATTTAGAAGACTCTAAGAAAGAATGGCAAATTCATATTGATCAAACAAAGGCTGAACAACTAGGTTTAACACCAGAAATAGCTGCGCAACAAGTAGCATTCCTTATTAAGAAGTCACCTATTGGCGAAATTACAATTAATAACGAAAAAACTACTATTATGATAGAACATAAAAAGGAAAACATTAGTAAACAAGAAGATATTTTAAATACAAACATACTATCACCTACTAATGGACCAATTCCTTTAAAAGACATCGCAACTATTTCAGAAAAACAAACGCAAACAGAAATTTTCCATAAAGACGGAAAAGAAACAATTCAAATTGCCGCCGAAGCTTCAAATGAAGATTTGAGTAAAGTAAACACAGCAGTAAATAAAGCGATAACTGACTTAGATTTACCTAGCGGTTCAAAAGTAAATATCGCAGGAGCTACTGAATCTATGCAAGAGAATTTTACAGATTTATTCAAAATTATGGGGATTGCAATCGGGATTGTATATTTAATTATGGTTATCACCTTCGGGCAAGCACGCGCTCCTTTTGCAATCCTATTCTCCTTGCCGTTAGCTGCTGTCGGTGGTATTTTAGGATTAATCATTTCACGAACACCTGTTGATGTAAATTCCTTGATCGGCGCATTAATGTTAATCGGAATTGTCGTTACAAATGCTATTGTATTAATAGAAAGAGTCCAACAAAATCGGGAACACGGAATGGAAACAAGAGAAGCCTTACTTGAAGCAGGCTCTACTAGACTACGCCCAATTATTATGACAGCTATAACAACAATCGTTGCTATGCTCCCACTCCTATTTGGCCAATCCCAAGCAGGAAGTATGGTATCAAAAAGTTTAGCCGTCGTTGTTATCGGTGGTTTGGCAGTCTCAACTATTCTTACATTAGTAGTCGTTCCAGTTATGTATGAATTATTAGATAAAATCGGGAGAAAAAGACGCTCCCGTAGGAAAATAAGCACTTCTACAGAAACACCTGATATTTAAAAACAAAAGACGTTATCTTCACAAATGAAGATAACGTCTTTTCTCTACTTAGTCATATAATCCATCATTTTTTCCATATATTGCTCTATAGGTTTACTAGAATCCACAATAAGGTATTCATTATTTAAAGGTCTTTGACTACCATTTAACCACTTTTCAAAACCTACTTCCGACTCCACCTTTTCAATTTGACTGATCATACGCTTACGTGTTTGCAGTCTCCTATTAATCTCTTCCATATCATTAAGATAACACTCAATATATTTATATTTCACACCATGTTTAGTTGATAATTTATTTCCTTTTTCAACCATTCCCTCATATAAACACGGACTATCCAATATAACACTATGCCCTTGTTCTAAATAAGAATCAATCAATACCCATTCGGCATCATACGCAAGCCCACCAACAATCGTTGATTCAATTCCTTTTACTTTTAATGATTTTAACAACGCGGATTTCAAAACATCATGATCTATAATTACAGCACCTGTTAATTTCGCTATATACTTAGAAACTGTCGATTTTCCTGACCCAGGAAAACCTGACATTTGCAGAAAAAACAAATTAAAACTCCTCTCTAAATTACATCTGTTCTTCTTTATAATTAATCACAAATTCAACAACCATTACATCCATTCCTTCTATATTAAAATACAAAAGAACCCCCTACTTATAAATAGAGAGTTCTTCTTTATAATTTATGCCGCTTTTACCTTTTTCGTTGCTTTACTTTTTCTTTTCGTTCCTGTAAAGCGCTTGTGTAATATAGATGCTATCAAGCGTGAAATAACATTGAATAGTAATACCATAATAATTAATACAGCTGCAGATTTTGTCGCAATCAACTTCGCATCTGGAATAACTCCTTCAGAATTTAATTTCCAAATGTGAACCGCTAATGTTTCAGCTGGTCTAAACGGATTTAAAGGATGCGCAGGACTTGAGAAATCCGCTGCTGAATTTAAAATCGGGGATGTTAAACCCGCTGTGTAAATTAATGCTGCCGCTTCCCCAAATATACGACCCGCCGCTAAAATAATCCCTGTAATAATTTGTGGTAATGACGATGGGATAATAATACGAGCGATTGTTTGCCACTTCGTTGCACCTAATCCAAGACTTGCCTCTTTTACATTATGAGGAACTTCTGAAATCGCATTTTCACAAACACGCGTTAAACCTGGTAAATTTAAAATAGTTAAAGCAAGAGCACCACCCATTACTGTGTATCCCCAACCTGTCATTGTAACGAACACTAACAAACCAAATAAACCAACAACAATAGAAGGTAAAGACGCCATCGTCTCTATACATAGACGAACAAAATTTAAAAAACGTCCTTGTTTTGCGTACTCCGCTAAATATATTCCAGCACCTAATCCAAGAGGAATAGATATAATAAGCGTTATAACAAGCATGTAGAAGGAATTGAATAACTGCGGACCAATCCCACCACCAGCTCTTGTATTGCTTGGTTCTCCAAACAAGAAATTAGGATCCCAAAATCCCCATCCCTTTTGTAAAATCTCAAATACTAAGAACACTAGCAAAGCTACAACTAAAGCCGCAACCGCATAAAAGATACCTGTCCAAACTTTATTTACCGTTCTTGCATTCATTATTATCGCTCACCTCTTTGCCCAATCGCTCGAATTACTAAAATAAACAGGAATGAAATAACAAGTAAAATCATCGCTAAAGTCCATAGCGCATTGTTCCAAGCAGTTCCGTTCAATGTATTCGTCATATCCATTGTTAAAATACCAGTTAACGTCGCTGTCGGACTATATATTCCTTCTGGTAATTTAATCGTATTCCCGATTACCATTTGAACCGCTAACGCTTCACCGAAAGCACGCGCTAAGCCTAAAACAACACCTGTTAAAATCCCTTTTTTCGCAGCAGGAACAATCACTCGGCTAATCGCTTGCCATTTTGTTGATCCTAGACCATAAGAAGCTTCTAAATAATCAAATGGAACAGAACGTATTGCATCAGAAGCGATACTAGCAATAGTAGGTAAAATCATAATACTTAATACAACAATACCCGCAATTAAACTAAAGCCTACTCCCCCAAACGAATCACGTAATAGTGGTACTAAAATCGTAACCCCTAATAATCCGTATACAACCGAAGGAATACCAACTAACAATTCTAGAACAGGCTTCAATACTTTATTTCCAAACTTTGGCGAAATTAAATTCATGAATATAGCAAGAGCTATAGCAATTGGTGCACTAATAATAACCGCACCTAACGAAACCACCGTTGAACCTACAATGAAAATTAAAGCCCCGAAGGATCCTTGATCAGCATTTGGATTCCATTTTGTCGATGTTAACATCTCAGTAAATGAGATACCACTTTGTGTAAAAGATTGAATACCTTTACCACAAATAAACGCAATAATAGCTAATGTAATTAAAACAATAAAAATACCACAAAACGTAACAAGTGATCTTCCTATATATTCACTTTTCACGTAATTAATTTGTTTTTTCCCCTTCATCACAGGACAGACCCCACTTCACAGATTGAAATGAACAGGACTGGCCTTGCAGCCAGCCCCATAAAACTTTATTACTTATTTAATTTAGACATTGGAATGTAGCCCATATCTTCTACTTGCTTTTCAAAGTCTTTACCTTTTACATAATCGATGTAAGCTTTTGTTGCTTCTTTCGCTTCACCTTTTGTTACCATATACTCGTAAGACCAGAATGGATATTTACCAGACGCAATGTTTTCAACTTTCGGTTCAGCACCATCAATTTTCACTGTTTGTAGTGCACCTTTTTTATCTCCAACCATGTAAGACATCGCTAAATAGCTTACTGAACCTGGAGTAGAATTGATAGCTTGCTCTACTGCACCGTTAGAATCTTGTGTTGTACCAGTTCCATCATTAATTTTCGCGTCTTTCATAATCGTTTTTTCAAATGTAGCACGTGTACCAGATGAAGCCGGACGATTAATTACGTTGATTTTTTCATCTTTTCCGCCTACTTCTTTCCAGTTTGTTACTTTTCCAGTGAAGATATCTTGTACTTGTTGCACTGTTAAGTTATCAACTTTTACATCTTTATTTACGACAAGAGCGAATGCAATACCCGCTACCTTGTTATCTACTAATTCTTTCGCCTTTTCAGCATCTTTTATTTTATCTCCAGACGGAACATCTGAATTACCAATTTGTACTGCACCAGATGCTACTTGGTTAATCCCAGTTCCACTACCGCCACCTTGAACTTGAATAGAAACTTTTGAATTTTTCTCCATGAATTTCTTTCCAGCTTCCTCCGCAAGAGGTAGAAGAGCTGTAGAACCAGCTGCTGCAATCGTACCTGATAATTCTTGTTTTGTATTATCGCTTCCTTTAGCAGTTTCTTTACTAGTTGTATCTTCTGCTTTCCCACACCCAACTAATGCTCCTGCTACCACTAAAGCTGCTAAAGAAAATTTAATACCTTTTTTCATAACCATGTCTTGTACCCCCATTTGGATTATCACTTTTCGAATTCATTTTCTTTCGAACACAAATTCATTGTAGGACAACAATATTATGTGAGTGTTAAGCAATTTTTAATTTTAAGTAAATGACGATAATCATCCTCAAAAGCTAGGAATCCCAACATTTGTAGTTAAAGAAGCAAACAAAAACCACACTAACTATGCTGTAATGTAAATTTATTCTTAACAATGTAAATTCAATGTAAATGTTTTTCTCTCTTTTTCCCTTTTAGTTAAAGTTACATTTACAATTCCGCTGTATTTTGTAACTTTTTCACGCCTAATTTATGCACATTAAAAAGAATTTCAGTAATATTTTTTAGTACAACTAAATAAATTGGAACAATTCTAAAATTAAATGAATATTTTTAAAGTACTAATTGACAGCATCATCCAATGTAGTCTACTATATTACTAACAAAAAGTTTACCTAAGGAAACTTTTTAAACTAACACTAAAAATATAGAGAAGAGGTAACTTTTATGGTATCGGCTAATACTAAACCCCTTTCCGAGTTTAAAACAGGGGAGTTTGTACAAATTGAGAAGATACAATTAGAAGGAACTATGAAACGACGTTTATTAGATTTGGGATTTATCCCAGGGGCAACGATTAAAGTATTGCAACGCAGTCCACTTGGAGATCCGGTCGCTTATCAAGTGAGCAACACAACTATTGCACTGCGCAAAGAAGAAAGCTCCCTTATTTTCGGGGTATTAATAGGAGATGATTTCAGATGAGCAAACATCGTATTGCTTTAGCTGGTAACCCGAATACCGGGAAAAGTACATTATTTAATACTTTAACAGGTTTAAAACAACATACTGGAAACTGGACGGGAAAAACTGTTTTAAAAGCTGAAGGAGAATATGAACATAACGGAAGTAATTATACATTAATAGATTTACCTGGAACTTACTCACTATACTCAAATTCCGCAGACGAAGAAGTAGCGAGGGATTATATTATATTCGAAAAACCAGAAGTAACTGTAGTTGTCATAGACGCAACTGCTATGGAAAGAAATTTAAATTTAGCACTCCAGGTGATGGAGATGACAAATAATGTAGTCATTTGCATTAACTTAATTGATGAAGCCGAGAAAAAAGGGATTGTTATCGATGAAAAGAAATTAGCAAAATCACTTGGTGTACCTGTCGTTAAAATTTCAGCACGTAACCGAGTAGGTATTGGTCATTTGCTAAATGTTATTGCAAAAGTAGCAAATAAAAAACTAATTCCAACACCAATTAAAATTACTTACAGCGAAAAAATCGAAAATATGATTCAGGAATTAGAACCACAAATTTATAAAGTGTTCGGTGATACGTATCCAGCACGTTGGATTGCGTTACGTATATTAGATGGAGATAAAAATTTCTTAACTACACTTCAAAAACACCATAATGAACCACTTGTAAGGGAGGTCGTAATTAATGGAATCTCACTCAGCCAGTAAAGCTCTTCCATTAGACTATATTATTCAACATGCACAAACACTTTCAAAAGAAGATATACGAGATGATATAGTCGGAGATATTTACCGAACATCTGCAAGCATATGTAAAGAATCTGTCCAATATACAAATACTGATAAATTATATCGTTCCGAAAAACTAGATAAAATTTTCACATCTCCAATCTGGGGATTCCCAATTATGCTCGGTATTTTATCTATTATTTTTTATCTTACAATTGCAGGCGCTAACGTACCATCTGATATGATTGCCGAATTCTTCGGATGGGCCGAAGGATATTTAACATCTTGGTTCCAAGCAGCGCATGCACCTGAATGGTTACATGGCATTTTAATACTTGGTTTGTTCCGTGGTATCGGTGCTGTTATTAGCGTTATGTTACCACCTATGGCAATCTTTTTCCCTATGTTCGCGCTATTAGAAAACTACGGATACTTACCACGTGTCGCGTTTAATATGGACCGCTTATTCAAACGATCCGGCGCACACGGGAAACAATCTTTAACAATGGCAATGGGATTTGGTTGTAATGCAGCAGCCATTATGTCAACACGTATCATTGAATCACCACGTGAACGTATGCTAGCAATTTTAACGAACAACTTCGTTCCTTGTAACGGTCGCTGGCCTATGTTAATTTTAATGGCTTCACTATTTATGGCTGCTGGTTATACAGGCAGTATGCAAACATTGGTTACTGCTGGCGTTGTAGTTGGAATGGTTGTAATTGGTGTTATTATGACATTAACTGTTTCTTGGGTACTATCAAAAACAGCCTTAAAAGGGGTTCCAACTCACTACACACTGGAGTTACCTCCGTACCGCAAGCCAAAAGTTTGGAATACAATTGTTCGCGCAACACTCGATAAATCAATCTACGTTTTAAAACGAGCTATAGTTGTTGCTGCCCCTGCAGCTGCATTAACTTGGTTACTTGCTAATATTTTTATCGGTGACACAAGCTTACTTATGTATTTTGTAAATTTCCTAGATCCATTTGCTAAAATGTTAGGACTTGACGGGTTTATTCTAGCTGCATTCATTCTTGGACTACCCGCTAATGAAATTGTAATCCCAATTTTATTAATGTCTTACTTATCAACTGGGGCTTTAACTGAAATAGATGATTTTAATCAAATTAAAAATCTATTCCTAGAAAATGGTTGGACTTGGTTAACAGCGTTAAACACAATGTTGTTCTCACTTCTTCATTTCCCGTGTGGAACAACACTGGTTAACATATACAAAGAAACAAAAAGTGCAAAATGGACATTCTTATCGTTTGCAATCCCTACCGTTATCGCCATTGTTGTTACATTCCTCTCTACACAATTGGTACATTGGTTAGGGCTTGTATAAAACAAAGCATACATAGAAGGCATCCCCCTTCACATATGCTTTGCCCGAAAGAAACCTGAAAATCATTCAGGTTTCTTTTTTTGTACATCAGTATTCCACGGCTGCGCTCCATACGTTGTGAGTTTTTTATGAATGAAATAAATAGCCCCCGGCAGCACCGCCATTAATATCGTGCAACTAATTCCTAATCCAGTAAACAACTTTCATCACCTTATTTCACTCTTTTCGGTAAAGCTGAACCTGAATGTTCAATTGTTGGATGAACGTGAACAGTAATTTCAGCATTACTAAAGTAATTTTCGCCTTGATCCCAATTCTTACTTATTTTTGTCCATTCTTTATAATTATGTCTCTTATACACTTCCCCTAACTCTAATACATCTACCTTATATTTTTTTTGAACAAGCTTAATCGATTTTTGAATACGCTCCTCCATTTCTTCCGATATATCCTTCTCTAAACGCTTTTCATTCAAAACCTTTTTATGATCACTAAAGTGCAACTCAGCTATTGTACCTTCCAGAAATAAATGAATATTAAATTTCGGTTTTGTAGCATTCGTTGTGGATACTTTAATTTTTCGACGTAACTTATGAATTTCATATGTAATAAGTTGATTCTTTTTACGGATGGTAAAAAAGCCTCCAATTTTTTTACCTATTATATAATTCATCCCTAATGTTTCTTCCCCACTCAAATTGCCTACACACTTATTATCCTTTCCACGAAACAATGCTGCACCGTTCATTTGTACTCCTTGCTTTGTTAGTTCCAGAATAGGCAATACAAAACTTCGGTTAGAGATCATCTTTTCCTGCACCTCACCAATTCTTGCAGCCTCAATCATTTGGGCATTTTTCGGAGGGTGTTCAGCTAACATATCAATATACTGCGCCGGTAAATTTTCAGGCTTGGCACTTTGTTTTAAAATAGCTTCGGCATTTTTATTAGAAACGAACAAACGAATATTTCTTCTCATCTCATGATCGCGAATATATACATCTAACGTATTTTGTAAAATGTATGGATGTGAAAGTAATTCTTCAGAGAAAATAATCACCTGTATATGAGGGAAAAATAATGTACGACTAATTTTTTTTGCGATTATTCTTATTTGTTCAAATACACTATCTGCTTTTGCACTAACATTAATATAATTTTCGCTATCCCCACCCCCTTGTCCGCCCTGTTGAGACAATTTACTAGGGAGTACCATCTGATAGGTCCCTTTCATAATTGGATTCGCTTTCTTCTCCTTCACGATATCGTAAGCCGCTCCTACTACAAATCCTCTTTCTTCTATCTCTTCTAACTCAGAACACCCACTCATAAATCCAGTTAAAGCCATAACCATTATAATTTTAAGAAGGCGTTTCATTGCCACCATTCCTTCTTTTTATTTTATATATAATTAAAACGAGCAAAGGAGCTAACACAACAAACCCCATATCTATCCAAGCTAAATAAGTCCCATAACTTGATAAAGTATTCAAACTACTAGGTATCATATTCACCATAAAAATAATAGGGGCACTTACGAAAATAAAAATATGTTTCTTCACTTTCGGAAACATAGCACAAAACAATAAAGATGCGACGTCATAATACATTGCTGTAGTGTTATAAATTGTAATAATCCAAGTCGTAAAAAAAATCGCATCAAACCTTTCTAAAAATCCTCCCCCAATTTCAATTTCTTTCCCTAATTCAATTGTTGGATATGTCAATCCACGTGTTGTCATATAAGTAAAAACGCTAATACAAGTTACATAAATTAAAATGTATGACAGCACGTTTACCATCACCGCTTTCGCGACTGCCATTGGCGCTTTTTTCGCTGTCTTATCATTTAGCAACACCGCATAAAATAAAGCTACTTCAAATCCAATAAACGTAAAAATAGAATTTTTAACTCCAACAGCATATTGACTTACTTTCGTTTGAAAAGCTGGTAGTAAATTATTTATTTCCATTAAATTTATATTCAATAAAGAAAGAAGTACTATTGCAATTAAAACAATAGGTAAGAATAAAACATTTAACCTTAATAAGGCTGCTCGTGATCCTGCTATTCCATAAATAACAACTAATAAGAAGAAGAAAGACAGTAGTTGTATCGGTGTATCACTAAATAAATACGTTTGAGAAATAACTGAAATCATTCGCGATTCATATGCTGTCAAAGCAGCAAACGTTAATACTAAAATACTACTAATTGTGTATGCAACAGGCTTCGTCAAATGCGCACTCGTATATTGAACAAAATTTTGTTTCGGAAATAAGATAGCTACTCTCGTCACAAACCAACCTAAAACTGCGCAGATCAATCCACCCAAAAGCAAGATAATCCAACCGTCCGAAAATAAAGTTTGGTTAGCGATATCTCTTGGCATAGACAATGCCCCTATACCAATAATGGTCGATGATACCGCAAACCCAATTTCCCGAGATCCAATCTCTTCATCGCCATACTCAAATGGTTTCACTTATTTTCGCTCCTTTGGACGTATTGTAGAATCTTTTGTTTGTAAGTACTCTGGTCTATCTTTCAACATCGATTTTGGCATGCGAATAAATTCTTCTTTCCAATCTTTATAAAATGCAGGAGCAATTGGGGTTGTATACGGTATACCAACACTTGTTAAATTTGTAATATGAATAGCAAGTGCAATCAGAGCTAGAATGATCCCATACAACCCAAAAGCCGTTGCAGCTAATACAAAGACGAAAAGTAAAATTCGGAACGTAATCGTAATACTATATACAGGAAGCGAAAACGTAGCAATCGCAGTAACCGCAATAATAATAACTAAAAACGGATTTACAATCCCTGCATTTACCGCAGCTTCTCCAATTACAAGACCTCCTACAATCCCTATCGTTTGTCCCATCGGTTTCGGCAATCGGATTCCAGCTTCTCGTATTAATTCCATAGTCAAGGCCATCATTAACGTTTCAATATATGCTGGAAACGGAACACCTTCCCTCGCACCCGCAATTGAATAAGCCAGTTTAGAAGGAATAAGTCCTTGATGGTAAGATACAAGCGCTACATACATAGCTGGTAACAAAACCGCAATTATACCTGATCCCATACGTAAAAATCTTAATAACGTTCCAATCACCCAGCGCTCGTAATGATCTTCTACAGATTGAAAAATATCAACAAATACGAGTGGCGCGATAAGAGCAAACGGGGATCCATCTACTAAAATGGCCGCCTTCCCTTTCGCTAATGAGGCTATAATATTATCAGGCCTCTCCGTATTCAAAAATTGTGGAAATGGGGATAAATTATTATCCTGAATTAATTGTTCAATCGTACCTGTTTCCAAAACGACATCTGTCACTATTGATTGAAGACGGCGATCTAACTCTTTTACAATGTGAGGATTTATAATATCTTCTATATATACTAGGGTTACTTCTTTCTGCGATCGCTTCCCCATAATATAAGATTGGAACCTCAACTTTGGATCGCGTAAACTGCGTCGGATTAACATTTTATTCACATTAATATCTTCATTCAATCCAACTCTCGGTCCGCGTATTAAATCTTCTGTCACTGGTGGCTCTAAACTTCTCTTCTCCCAAGCCCTACTATTAATAACGATAGCAGTTTGAATATTATCAATTAATATAACTGTATCTCCCGCTAAAATCGCATTCATAATATCTGGAAACTTCGTCTTTACACCCACTTCTGCGATAGAAATAAAACGATCCAATAACGTTTGAACAACAGCTTCCTCATTTTGAATTTCTTCGTATTGCAGTGTGCGAATGACATATTTATAAACATTATCCTTATCTGTTAATCCACATAAAAACACAACCGCACAACGTGTAAAACTCCCAGCAAGAGCAACTTCTCTAATTGTTAAATCATTAGGTGAACCTAACTCATCCCTAATTTCTTTCATAACTTCAAATAAGTTACCTTCAAGCTCTAACAATTTCCCCACCTAACTTCCTTTTCAACAAGTTTTTAGTTAGATTCCGCTAATAGAAGAAAATATATACAAAAAAGAGCTATCTCTTTGCAAAGATAGCTCCAATAAACGAATTACTTTTCTACTATTGTAGTGTTTTTCTTTATAAATACACCTTTTGTAAATCCACTAACTACAAACATCACAATCATATTAATTAACAATGCGACTATGCCCACATTCAAATCTTTTATATACTGCGGAAAACTCGGAAACATCGTAGCTATAGTTGAGCCAGATAAGGTAATATATGCGACCACTAACAGCCCAACTCCCATTCCTGCAATCGCTCCTTGCTTCGTAACAATTTGGCGTGGAAACAAGCTACATACAAGTGCAGGGAAAAGTTGCGTAACGATACTGTACCCCATTAAGAGAAGCGCTCCTATTGTTTCCCCTCCTTTAAATGTAAATAAAACTGCCACGAGCGTTACTACAGGCACAAATAATTTTGCCATCTTAGCAACTTGTCTATCTGAAGCGGATGGAACAATCGTTCGATAAATATTTTTTGCTAACAGTGTAGAAGCCGCCATAACAAGCATAGAGCCTGGAACCAATGCCGTTAATACTCCCGCACTACCAATAATCCCAATAAACCAAGGATCAAAAGTTTGTAAAGCAAGACGAACTAACGAAAGATCTACATCCGCTCCCTTTAACCCAGGAACTTGCAATATAGCAGCAAACCCTGCGAAAAATACGAAAAGTAACACTAAAGAATACAATGGCATAATTGCTGCATTTTTACGAAATACTTTTTCATTTTTTGCAGAAAAAGCAGAAGCAAATGTATGAGGCCACATATAGAAACCGAGGGCCGTTAATATAATAGTAGAAACAAACCAAGAAATACTCATTCCTTCTTCAGGTAAAGATAAAAATCCTGGTTTCGCTGCTTCTACAGCTTCAAACATCGGCTGAAATCCTCCATAATAATGATACGGTAAATATATACCTAAAAACATAACGATAAACAGTATCATAATATCCTTCAAAGCAGCCGTCCAAGCTGAACCGTGTATACCTGAAACCATTACATATATAGTTATAACAATAGCACCAATCCAAACCGCAACAACAGGTGATACCCTTCCGTAAGACGCTTCTGAAACGATAATTCCCAGTCCCTTTAACTGTAAAACAAGATATGGGATGATGGAAACAACACCAACAATTGAAACAATAAGTCCAAGCGCCTTACTTCTGTATTTCTTCGCAAAAAAATCCGACTGCGAAACAAGGTTATGCTCTTTTGCATACTTCCAAATCGGTGGCAATAAAAAATACGATAAAAGATAAGCTAAAGCACCATAGCCTAAAATATAAAAGGTAGGTGCGCCTTTACTATATGCCCAGCCGCTTCCTCCTAAAAATGTAAACGTCGTATAAATCTCACCTGCCATAAGGAGAAAAACAAAAATAGTGCCAAACCCTCTTCCTCCAACTGACCATTGCTCTAAATTCATATCTTTTCCATGTTGTGCCCGAATCCCTAAAAATAGTGCGAGAAACAAAAATAAAATAATGATAAGTAATGCAGTCATTTTACATCCTCCTTATTAGCAGGATCAAACACGTACACAAGCCCCATACAAAGAGAAGTAATAAACACTGATAATAATACCCAAAATAATAAAAAGGGCATCCCTAATACGTAAGGAGTAACTGAATTCGCAAATATTGGCCCAACTACTAAACAAAGAACTGGAATAAGCGCTAGGATGTGTATTTTCTTCATCTCATTCTCCTTTACTTATAAAGTTCATAATGGCTGATACAAAGACTTCCACTCCAATCGGTAATGCATCTTCGTCAATCGTAAAACGAGGGTGATGGTGAGGATATATAATACCTTTCTCTTTATTTCCTGCTCCGATAAAAAAGAATGTCCCCGGTGCCTTTTGTAAAAACGCTGAAAAATCTTCTCCAGCCATCGTTGGCTGTAAACGAACAACTCTATCCCTTCCATAAAGTTGTAATGCCGTTTGTTCAATAAGCTCTGTAGCTTCATAGTCATTTACAACTGGTCGATATCCATATTCATATGAAAATGTATATTTCGCTCCGTAAGATTCCGTAATATACTTCACAATCCGCTCAATCTTCTTCTCTGTTTCACCTCGTAATTCATGTCTTAAACTTCTCACTGTCCCTTCAATCTCGGCTTGCTCTGGTATTACATTATGAGTTGTCCCCGCATGAAATTGCGTAACAGATATTACGAGCGAATCTAATGGATTCGTGAGGCGAGATACAATTTGCTGAAGTTGCGAAACGACTTGTGTTCCGATTGCGATACTATCCACCGTTTCATGAGGAATTCCAGCATGTCCACCTTTTCCCTCTATCTTAATTTTAAAAACATCCGGTGCAGCCATTGCAGGACCATAAATAACACCTATTTTCCCAACCTCTAACGACGCCCAAAGGTGAGCACCAATAATATAATCCACACCTTCCATTACACCTGCAGCAACCATCTCCTCTGCACCACCAGGGAAATTCTCTTCAGCATGTTGGAATAGAAAACGAATCTCCCCTTTAATCTTCTCTCTTTCTTCCACTAACTTATGTACGACTCCAAGTAATATCGCTATATGTCCATCATGACCGCATGCATGCATCACACCTTTATATGTAGAAATAAAATCAAACTCATTTTCTTCATGAATAGGAAGAGCATCCATATCGGCTCGAACCGCAACTGTTTTGCCCGGCTGTTTACCTACTAATTTTGCCATCACACTATATTTAGTCGGCCGTGACACTTCTAAATACGGGAATTTCCGAAGTATGTCGAACACAAACTGCGATGTTTTTTCTTCTTGAAAAGATAACTCTGGATACTTATGAAAATGCCTTCTCCACTCAACTAACTGATTTTTTGACAAAACAAGTTCCTTTGCAACATCCATACCCCTTCACTCCTTCTTCACCAAGTTAAATGTTATTATAACGTGAATTGCTAACTTTTAAAAGAATCTTCTGAATTTTCAGTGATGATAAACTAAAAAGAAAAAGCCATCCAAAAGATGACTTTTTCATTATTATAAAATAGTAATTGCTTGTTTTCCCATTTGCTCCCAAGCTTTCTCAAATTCTGCTCGTGGAACAGCCAAACGCGGGTTATTTTTAAGAGGATCATTTACATATACAAAGTTTTGATCATATCCAATTACTACTGCACTATGCTCATAATATGTAATTTTCACTTCGCCCGAACTCGTATTCCATGTTTCAAAACTACTTTCAGCTAGCGGCTTAAACGTCGTATTAATAATGACCCATACCGGTGAACCAGAACTAATTACTTTATATATATCTTGCATGTCTCTACCTGTTAAATTAATTACTTTTTCAGGAACATATTTTTCTGCTAAATTAAAAATCGGTTGATTATATACACCATATCCAGGCTCTGCCTTTGTGTAAATATTTCCAACAAACCCTTCGTAAGGATTTCCCCGTACGCCATTTTGTTCAAATGGAACGCGATGAATTTCGCTAGCAAGTTGCATCTTATCTACTTGTACACCTTTATATTGCAGCAACATAGCTAAACTTGTCACTTCACATCCTCGAGGTAATTCTGGTAATTGTTTAATAAACGGAACATCTTCAATCATAGCTGCTTCTTTCATTTCAGATAGAAACTCTAAGCGTAGAACTTGCGCCTTTTGCATGATTTTATCTTTTCCTATAAAAAATGCAGCAGCAAGTATAATCCCAAAAACAAAAAGATATTTTAACTTTTTCATTATAAACAAAACTCCATTAATTATTATTTTACAGACACAACTCTTATCATTGTACCCTTCTTCTTACTAGTTTGCTAGAAAGATCATGTGAATTATCGCTCATAGAATTAATTATAAAAATTCTAATTATTTTTAATAAAAAGAAAAATAAATATACATTTCCAGAATATTTTGCTAAAATCAAAATTGTTAACATAGTGAAGATATCACCATGTTAACAAACATTCTTAGAGTATTTAGTCATAGTTCGTTTTTTTACATACTCCATTCATTTCATAGCAAATAAACCGAGTGTGTTTTGCATCCCCCACTAATGATTAAAAACTCAGAATAAAACGAAGTTCACACATTCAAGAAAATACGGGGTGAGGGGCATATGAATCAACAAATTGAACAAACAGATTTAAAACGAACAATGAAAAGTAGACACCTATTTATGATTGCACTCGGCGGCGTTATCGGAACCGGTCTATTTATGGGATCTGGTCAAATCGTCCATAATGCCGGACCTGGTGGTGCTATTCTTGCATTTTTAGTCGGTGGATTTGTTATGTATTTAACGATGTTATGTCTTGGTGAATTATCCGTTGCTATGCCAGAAGCAGGTTCATTCCAAAGCTATGCAAGCAAATTTATTTCACCTGGTTTTGGATTTGTTGTCGGTTGGATGTATTGGCTAAATTGGGCTGTTACGGTGGGAGTAGAGTTAACAACTGTAAGTATTTTAATGAAACGCTGGTTTCCAGACGTTTCTTCATGGATTTGGTGCGTTACATTTGCAGCAGCACTCTTCCTCGTAAACGCTTTATCAGCAAAAGCATATGCAGAAGCAGAGTTTTGGTTCGCAAGTGTAAAAGTCGCGACAATTGTTATTTTTATCGTACTTGGTGGCGCTGTTATGTTCGGTCTACTAGACTTTAATGGAAAGCCAGCTCCAATGCTTCATAATTTCACTGAAAATGGCGGGCTATTTCCAAACGGCGCATTAGCTGTTCTTCTTACGATGATTACAGTAAATTACTCCTTCCAAGGAACAGAATTAATCGGAATCGCTTCAGGAGAAAGTGAAAACCCTGAAAAAACAATTCCAAAAGCAATCAAAAACACAATTTGGCGAACTCTCTTCTTCTTCGTCTTAGCTATATCAGTTGTTGTAGGTTTACTCCCATGGCAAGAGGCTAATCTAGTCGAAAGTCCCTTTGTACTTGTTTTTGATGTAGCCGGTGTCCCATATGCAGCAGACATTATGAACTTCGTTATTATTACAGCTGTATTATCCGTTGCTAACTCTGGTCTATACGCAAATTCTCGTATGCTTTGGGCGATGGCAAAACAAGGAATGGCAAGTCCAGCATTTACGAAATTAACTAAAAGAGGTGTACCGCTAAATGCACTAATTTTCAGCCTAATTTTCGCTAGCCTTTCTTTATTAACAAGTGTATTTGCGGCAGATACTGTCTTTCTAGTTTTAACCTCTATTGCAGCAATGGCTGCTGTTGTCGTGTGGATGTCAATCGCCGCTTCACAGTTTTTCTTCCGTAGAAATTTCGTGAAAAATGGTGGCGACATAAATGATTTAAAATATCGTACACCGCTCTATCCGCTAGTTCCAATCGTAGCGTTCTCGCTCAATTTCATTACATTTGTTAGTTTGGCTTTCATTCCAGATCAAAGAATTGCTCTTTATTGTGGCATTCCATTTATGATTATTTGTTACATTTTATACCAAGTTAAATATAAAAAAGTTGTCACACTTGAACAGCCACGAACTATCACACAAGAAATAAACTAAATATACAAAATATTCAGCTATCTTTCTTATGATAAGATAGCTTTTTTCTATTTCTTGGATATCCTGGTATAACTTTATTTATCTTAAAATTTTCACAATCACGTTTTTCTCTGGAAAATAGTTTACAATGTAATCAAGTTACAAATGATATTCACCTTAAAAAGTGTGCATTTGTGTCTATTTTTTAACAATATATCAAAAACTATTGCCTTCTATAAATTAATAGGTTTATATTGTTTTATTGGCATAGTTTCAATCCAAGGAGAAAGGAGATTTTCAATCGTGCAACTAAAGAAAGCGTTTTGGAAGTTGGCTTCGCTTCTTCCGTTATCATTACTTCTGTTCCTCGGTGGCTGTGATAAAAAACTCGCAGTATTAAATCCGCAAGGACCTGTTGCAAAAGCACAGTATGATTTAATTGTTTGGTCATTCTTGCTTATGTCATTAATTATCGCAATTGTATTCATTCTGTTTACAGTCATCTTGATTCGTTATCGTGAAAAACCAGAGAATATGGACTATGAGCCACCTGAACAACACGGTAACACATTACTAGAAATTATTTGGACGCTTGTTCCTGTTATTATCGTTATCGCATTATCGATTCCAACAGTAAAAGCAACTTATGCTTCGGAAGAGGTTCCGAAAGAGTCCAAACATATTAAACCAGTTGAAATTTATGTTACATCTGCAAACTGGAAATGGTTATTCAGTTACCCAGAGGAAAAAATTGAAACCGTTAACTATTTAAACATCCCAGCTGGTGTACCAATTCAATTCAAACTGACTTCTGTCGGCCCAATGAATGCTTTCTGGGTACCAGAACTTGGTGGTATGAAGTACACAATGGATGGCATGATTATGGATCTTTATTTACAAGCTGATAAGCCAGGTTCTTACCTAGGCCGTAGTGCGAACTTCTCTGGTGAAGGATTCACACACATGGAGTTCGAAGTTGAAGCGAAAACTAAAGAGAAATATGACAAGTGGGTTAAAGAAGTACAAGAAACTGCTCCTAAACTAACAGAAGCTAAGTACAACGAAATTGTTAAACCTGGTGTAGTTGGTCGTATGACATTCTCTAGTCACCACTTAAGTTATGTAGATCCAAAATCACTTGAATATTGTGATTACAACTACTACAAAAACAAAAAATAATAGCTATTATTCCAACAGATTGGAGTGAACACAGTGAAGCTTGATGAATTCTTTGTCACAGGTGACCCGATTATTTACGGTGCAGACGCTTCTATCGTTCTTGTGACATTAGCAATCATTTTCGTACTAACAAAGTATAAAAAATGGAAATGGCTTTGGGACGAATGGTTAACAACTGTTGACCATAAAAAAATCGGAGCCATGTATATTATTTCTGCGGTTATCATGTTATTCCGTGGTGGTATGGATGGTTTAATGATCCGTGCACAGTTAACATTCCCAGAAACAACTTATTTAAACGCTGAACACTATAACGGAATCTTTACAACGCATGGTACAGTAATGATTCTTTTCATGGCAATGCCATTCGTTATGGGATTAATGAACCTTGTAGTACCATTACAAATTGGTGCTCGTGATGTTGCATATCCGTTCTTAAATGCTTTAAGTTTCTGGTTATTCTTTGTCGGAGCAATGTTATTCAACATCGCTTTCGTAATCGGTGGTTCTCCAGACGCTGGGTGGACTTCTTACTTCCCAATGGCAGGTACAGAGTTTACTTCAGGCGTAGGAAATAACTACTACGCAATTGCATTACAGATTTCAGGTCTCGGAACGCTAATGACCGGTATTAACTTCCTTGTTACTATCTTAAAAATGCGTACACCTGGTATGACTTTAATGAGAATGCCAATGTTTACTTGGTCAATCTTAATTACAACAATTATCATTATTTTCGCTTTCCCAGTATTAACAGTTGCTCTTGCATTAATGACATTTGACCGTCTATTCGATGCTCACTTCTTTACGATGGCGAGCGGCGGTATGCCGATGTTATGGGCCAACCTGTTCTGGGTATGGGGTCACCCTGAAGTATATATCGTTATTTTACCGGCATTCGGTATTTTCTCTGAAATCATTAGTACATTCTCACGTAAGCGTCTATTCGGTTACAGTGCGATGGTATACTCAATGGTTGCAATTTCTTTACTAAGTTTCGTCGTATGGCTTCACCACTTCTTCACGATGGGTGCAGGTCCAGCGGTTAACTCATTCTTCTCGATTTCGACAATGGCGATTTCGATTCCAACCGGTGTTAAGATCTTTAACTGGTTGTTTACACTGTATAAAGGACGTATCCGTTTTACAGTTCCAATGCTTTGGTCATTGGCATTTATTCCAAACTTCGTAGTCGGTGGGGTTACAGGGGTTATGCTTGGAATGGCAGCAGCTGATTATCAATACCATAACAGCTACTTCCTAATCGCTCACTTCCACTACGTATTAATCGCAGGTACAGTATTCGCTATGCTTGCTGGATTCACATTCTGGTATCCAAAAATGACTGGTCATATGTTAAATGAACGCCTAGGTAAATGGACATTCTGGATCTTTATGAGCGGATTCAACATCTGTTTCTTCCCAATGTACTTCTTAGGTTTAGACGGTATGACTCGTCGTATGTACACTTACTCTGAAAGTCTTGGATGGGGATGGCTAAACCAAATCGCATCTGTTGGTGCGGTAATGATGGGTATTGGCTTCCTACTTCTTTGCTACAACGTAATTTGGAGTGCACGTCACGGTGAACGTGACACAACTGGAGATCCATGGGATGGCCGTACACTTGAATGGGCAACTCAATCTCCTGTACAACATTACAACTTCGCGAAACTTCCTGAAATCAAAGAAGCTGATGCTTTCTGGTACATGAAAAAACGCGGAGAAACAGTTACACCAGCAGCAGAAGATATCAAACCAATTCACATGCCAAGTAACTCTGGTGTGCCTATTATTGCGTCTTTATTCTTCGGTCTTGCAGGTTTCGCATTAGTATTTAGCTGGTTCTGGCTTGCAGCAATCGGCGGCGTTGGTATTTTAGCTTGCTTAATCTATCGTTCATTCGATTATGATGATGGCTACTACGTAAGCGTTGATGAAATTAAAGAAACAGAACATATAGCATGAGAGGTGAAATGACATGGCGGCTTTAGATAAAAGCTTACCTTTGGAATATCAATCCGAACAAAGCAGATTGAATATCCTAGGATTCTGGATTTTTCTTGGGGCTGAAATTATGCTGTTCGCAACACTTTTCGCCTCTTATCTAGTCCTTGCTGGTCGTACGGCAGATGGCCCAACACCAGCGCAGCTGTTTGAACTTAAAACGCTTTTAATTCAAACATTACTACTTTTAACAAGTAGTTTCACATGTGGTATCGTAATTCACGAAATGCGTAAGCACAACCAAAAAGCAATGCTTGGATGGTTCGTCCTTACATTACTTTTAGGTGCAGGTTTCCTATTCTTCGAGATTGAAGAGTTCATTATGTATATTGGTGAAGGCGCAACAATTCAAACAAGTGCTTTCCTATCTGCATTCTTCGTTCTTCTTGGAACGCATGGAGCCCACGTAACAGGCGGTATCATTTGGGCAATTTGTGTTATTATCCAAATTTTAAAACGAGGTTTAACACCAGTAACAGCTCGTAAAGTATTCATTATCAGCTTATACTGGCATTTCCTTGACCTTGTTTGGGTCTTTATTTACACACTAGTTTACTTGAACGGGATGGTGGCGTAAATGGCTCAAAACAACAATCAAGCAAATGGGCATGCGCATAGCGGATTCCCTTGGTCACACGTTTTCGGATTTATTTTATCGCTTGCATTAACGTTTCTAGCGTTATACGTGGCACTTTACACAACATTGCCACTTTCAACAGTCTTAACAACTATTATCATAATGGCTGTTGCGCAAGCATTGTTACAATTAATTATGTTCATGCATTTAAAAGAAGGAGAAGGAAGAGTTCAAATTCTTACAATGATATACAGTTTCTTCGTTGCAACTGCAACAGTTGGTTTAACTGTATGGATCTTCTTCTCAATGTAATGTACATGAAAAAGACTGCTGAGGAATCTCAGCAGTCTTTTTTTATTCCCTCCCCTATTACATCCACATTACGGAATTAACAGCAGAATCATGAAGAATATACTTATTATGACAAATGTTAAGAAAAGTCTTTCTTTATGAAATCGAATCCATATGCGTTGCTTTTCTACCTATTATATGGCTAAATAGGTACTATATTTATTTGAAGGGAGAGAACGCAATGGAACATCATACTTCTGTTCTATCACTTATGGTTGTCGTTGCAATCGCGTTTTTCGTTCCCCTTTTGTTACAACGCTTTAAATTAAAAGCACTTCCTGTTGTCGTTGCAGAAATTATTGCAGGAATCTTTGTAGGTAAAAGTGGGTTTAATATTATTGAGCCAGATATGTGGCTTCAAGTTTTATCAACATTAGGATTTATCTTCCTCATGTTCTTAAGCGGTTTAGAAATTGATTTTTCTATCTTTAAACAAAAAGGGAAAAAAAATACGACAAACGAACCAAATACATTTCAAGCAGCAAGCATTATCTTCTTATTTATTTTCATCTTATCTTATGCCCTATCATTACTATTCGTATGGCTAGGATTTGTAGATAATGCAATGTTCATGACTTTAATTATTTCAACTATTTCTTTAGGTGTTGTTGTACCAACACTAAAAGAGAACAACCTAGGAAAAACTGCAATCGGACAAATCATTTTATTAGTTGCTGTTATTGCAGACTTAGTTACAATGATTTTACTCGCTGTTTTCGTCGGATTAAATTCCGAAAGCGGCCAAAGTATGTGGCTCTTACTTCTTCTATTCGGTGCCGGTATTGTCATTTACTTTATTGCAAAACGCTTTAAAAACATTCCATACTTAGATAGTTTAAAAGCTGGTAGTGTACAAATTGATACACGGGCTGTTTTTGCACTCATTTTAATCTTAGTTGGGTTATCGGAATCTGTTGGAGCAGAAAATATTTTAGGTGCCTTCTTAGCAGGTGTACTTGTATCGTTATTATCACCCAATGAAGATATGGTGGAAAAACTTGATTCCATCGGCTATGGTTTCTTCATCCCTATTTTCTTCGTAATGGTTGGTGTAAATCTAGAGGTATGGTCTATTTTTAAAGAGCCTTCTAGCATGCTAATGATCCCAATCTTAATTGTAGGACTCTTTATTTCAAAACTCTTACCATCACTCGTCTTACGAAAATGGTATCCACGTAATATCGTACTTGGAAGTGCAATCTTATTAACATCGACACTTTCTTTAGTTATCGCGGCTGCACAAATTGGTGAAAAACTAGGGATCATCAGTCCAAGTTTATCTGCCTCTCTTATTTTAAGCGCAGTTATTACTTGTATTTTTGCACCTATATTGTTTAAAAAAATGTTCCCAAAAGTAGAAACACCAAAACCAAAAGTAGCTATTATTGGCGCGAGCAGAATTACCCTTCCGTTATCACTAGATTTAAAACGAGAAGATTATGACGTAACACTATATATGATGCGTCAAAACAAAATAAATGATGAGGAAGCGAAATCGCATGACTTCCCTATCGTGAAATTAGATGACATCACAATCGCATCATTAACTGAACAAACAGCATTTGATGCAGATCGCGTCGTTGTTGCAACAAGCGATGATGAACAAAACTTATTATTAGCAGAACATGCAAAAGAGCTAGGTGTTGAACATGTTATTGCAAGTGTAGAAGATCCACTTCTACAAGAAAAAGCAACGCAAGAACATATCGCTGTATTCTCAACAATTAACTCTACACGTATTTTATTACGTGCACTTATTGATAAACCTAGTCTCGTTCGCTTAATTACAACAGCAAACGAAACAGTACGCGAAGTTGAACTACGCAGCAATAAATATAACGGCATTGCGCTTCGCCGCCTTCCGTTTTTAGGTGATGTACTTGTCATTCAAATCTACCGCGGTAATAAAGCATTAATACCACATGGTGATACAAGACTACAACACGGCGATACATTACTTGTAACAGGTTCAAAAGAGCATATCGATACACTAAAAAACATATTAGAGTAAAAAAATGCCCCTCACATAATTGAGGGGCATTTTTTTAATTTCATATGGTAAAATGTTACTATCACATATTATGAGGATGGATTACATTATGTCTATTGTAACTTTAGCTCTCTTATTATTAGCGGAAGTACTTGTCGCCATTATTCTCATCGGTGTTAGCATTGAAATTTGCAGCTATGGTTGGAAAAAATCAAATGGAGTTAAATACTCATTCCTTTTTCTTTCACTCCTTCTCGGAACCGCTAGTATACTCGGCCTTCTCGCTGCACCTGCATACTTCTTTATACAACTTATAGAAAAAGGTTTATAAGAAAGGATGATAACATGATTACTGTGCAGTATATTGATGCATCCGAGACACACTTATTACGCCAAGCGGTGTTGCGTCCCAATCAGTCCCTGGCAGACTGTAAATACTCTTCTGATTACGAAAAAGACACATTCCACTTAGGTGCCTTTATAAACGATGAGTTGATTAGCATCGCTTCCTTCTCAAAAGAAATATATCCTGATTTGCAAAAAGGTATCCATTATAGACTACGAGGAATGGCAACATTACCTAACTTTCGGAACAAAAGAGCTGGAAGCTCCTTAATTCAGAAGGCAGAACAAATTTTAAAAGAACGGAAAGCAAACATCCTATGGTGTAATGGCCGTATTACTGTAACTGACTATTACAAGCGATTAGACTTTCAGGAGCATGGTGAAATCTTTGAAATTGAACCGATTGGCCTTCATAAAGTACTGTATAAAAAGATATAAGAAAGGCTTTCCTCAATACGGGAAAGCCTTTCTTATATTTCAATCTTCACTTTTTATCTTTTTCATATATATGTAGATAAATAAACTAGGAACTAAAAAACAAGCAAACATAATAAGTGCTGTTATACTGATTGCTTTTATCGAAATATTCGGTGTTACAATAATACAAATAGCTAACAGTCCAATAACAACACCTACCGGAATGAATAATAGTTTCATGAAATAGCTACGTGATACCCCACCTGTATGCTCATATGCCTCTACAGAATGTTTTAAATTTAAGAAGTTAATGGCTACGATCCCGCCCATAAATACCATTAATAGATCCGAAACACTTTCATATCCTGCTCCTTGCAAAACATAACGGTAAAAAACAATGCCTAGTATGATGATATTTTGTAAAATGAAAACTAACCTAATGTGTTTTAACCCCTCAATCATTAAACGTTCATCTTTCACGATTTTCACCCTATCACTCCTTTTCCTCCCAAAACAAATCATTCAATGTTTTATCTACCGCATAACAAATTTTCAAACATAAATCTAAAGATGGGTTGTATTTCCCCTTCTCAATTAAACTAATCGTTTGCCTTGTAACGCCTACTTTTTCTGCTAATTTTTGCTGTGTTAAATCTAACTGAACACGCGCGACTTTTATTTTACTTACAGCCATTCATGTTCCTCCTCCACCTTTATTGTAACATATACATTCCATTAGGTAATTTATATTTTACGAAATTAATTTAATTTCCACATTATCCCGATTGATGCGGGCTAATACACAGTGGGGATAAATCCCCACTACTGCCTATAGTTTCACTTTATTATACACAAAAAAGGAGCCTCTCATAAGAAGCTCACTCTCCTATATCTATATTATAAGAATAAATGACATCCAAATAAAATTGTAAATAAGTATAGTAATGGATGTACTTCCTTTCCTTTACCCTTCACAATTTTCAAAACTGGATATACTAAAAATCCAATTGCAATTCCATTTGCAATACTAGACGTTAACGGAATACCTATAAAAATCAAAAATGCTGGTAACGCATCTTCAAATTCATTCCAATTAATATCTCGAATGCTTTGTGCCATTAAACTACCTACTATAATTAATGAAGGAGCTGTAATAGCGGCTACACTTGATAAAGAAGCAATAACAGGACTGAAAAATGCCGTTATAATTGTTAGACCAACAACTACAATCCCTGTTAATCCAGTTTTCCCACCTGCAGCAATACCTGCTGACGATTCAATCGTCGCTGCTGTTGGGCTTGTTCCAAAGATAGAACCTGTAGTCCCGCCAATTGCATCTGCAATAAACGCTTTACCAAAACGCTTCTCTGTATTGTCTGTAATTAAACCTGCTTGTTTAATTAAACCAAGTAATGCACCTGTTGTATCGAATAAAAGTACAAGTAAAAATGAAAATACAACACCATATAATCCGTATTCAATTACATCTGAAAATGCATTGATTGGGTTTGAAACGATAATACCCTCTGGCAAATGAGGCATCGCCACAATTTTATCAGCAAACTTCAATTGCCCTGTAAAGAAGGCGATAACTCCTGTCACAATCATACTAATAAATAATGCACCACTCACACGTAATGCCATTAATACCGCCGCTAATATTAAACCAATTAAAGTTAAAATAACAGCTGGAGAATGAAAATCACCAATCGTAACTAAATTAGAAGGATGATCCACGATAATTCCAGAAAGGCGCAATCCAATAAAAGCAATAAATAGTCCAATTCCACCTGCAATTGCATGCTTTAAACTATCAGGAATTGCTAAAATTAACTTTTGCCTAAACGAAGTAAAAGATAATAAAAGAAAAATAATCCCCGTTACAAATACAGCTGAAAAGGCAACTACATATGTAATCCCTTCTGCCTTCTGTACAACAGAATAAGCAAAATATGCATTCATTCCCATAGCTGGAGCAATAACAATCGGGTAATTCGCGAAAATCGCCATACCTACTGTTCCAACAACGGTTGCAATAATTGTTGCTGTAAACGCTTGGTCAAATGGTACACCTGCATCAGATAATATTTTTGGATTGATGACAAGAATATACGCAAATGTAAAAAAAGTTGTGATGCCAGCTAAAAACTCTTGCTTCACATAAGTGTTATATTTTTGTAATTGAAACATGCTTATGTACCCTTCCTACACCTGAATTATTATCACACATTCTTTTTCTTACTAGTATGTGAGAAAATATAATACTTAATCTTAACAATCAATAAAAAGAAGAGTCAATATATTCCCTAATAGTTCGAATTTTAAGTTTAAGTCTGACAAGTACAGATGTAGTACAGTTCATTATGATTATTTTTGTAGCATAACAGATAGAAATGTTTTATAATTTGAAATAGTTAAATACTTAGTAAACGCATTCAAATATTGTTCACTCTACAAGGGGGATTCTTCTTATGCAGCACACAAACAAATCTGGAACTTTAAATCGTGGTTTAAAAGAACGACATATTACTTTAATGTCACTTGGCTCAGCTATTGGCGTTGGGCTATTTTTAGGATCTGCTTCCGCTATTAAACTAGCCGGTCCTTCTATTTTACTAGGTTACATGATTGCCGGACTCGTTATTTTTTTCATCATGCGAGCTCTCGGGGAAATGGCAATTGAACAACCTGTTGCCGGTTCTTTTAGTAAATATGCATATGATTATATCGGCCCACTCGCTGGTTATATTACTGGCTGGAATTACTGGTTCTTATGGGTTGTTACTTGTATGGCTGAAATTACAGCAGCTGGTATTTACATGCAATACTGGTTCCCTGATATCCCGCGCTGGACTTGGGCGTTACTTGCTCTATTGTTAATGAGCGCTTTTAACTTCTTATCAGTAAAAGTATTTGGAGAACTTGAGTTTTGGTTTGCTCTGATTAAAATTGTCACAATTATCTGTATGATAGTGGTCGGCGCTGGTATTATTTTATTCGGATTCGGAAACGGTGGTATCGCTACTGGCATTTCAAACCTTTGGTCACATGGTGGCTGGTTCCCAAATGGTTTTTCTGGGTTACTACTCTCCATGCAGATGGTACTATTCGCTTATTTAGGCGTTGAATTAATCGGTGTCACAGCTGGTGAAGCTCAAAATCCGAAGAAAACACTCGCAAAAGCAATTGATAACGTGTTTTGGAGAATATTACTGTTCTACGTAGGAGCTCTATTCGTTATGATGGCAATTTATCCATGGAACGAACTTGGGGAGAAAGGAAGCCCATTCGTATTAACATTCCAGCAAATTGGTATCGCAAAAGCAGCAGGTATTATTAACTTTGTCGTATTAACAGCAGCTCTTTCTTCTTGTAACGGTGGTTTATTTAGTACAGGCCGTATGCTATTTACATTAGCTCAGCAGAAAAAAGCTCCTGAAAGATTTGGTCGTTTAAATAAAAATGGCATTCCAAGCCAAGGAATTGTAGCAACTGCTATCGTTTTACTCATTGGTGTTATATTAAACTATCTCGTACCTGCAAAGGTATTTACATGGCTTACTAGCATTTCAACTTTCGGCGCAATTTGGACTTGGGGAATTATATTAGTTGCTCAAATTAAATTCCGTAAAAGCTTACCTACTCAAAATAAACAAAAGTTATCGTATAAAATGCCTTTATACCCATTAAGCTCATATTTCTCACTCGTTTTCCTTGTATTAGTACTAGGTATAATGGCGTATTCAGAAGATACACGAATTGCATTGATTGTCGGCCCAATTTGGCTTATCGGCTTAGCAATCGTATATTACATGAAAGGGTTTCATAAGATTGATGAAACACCTAACTCAAAAATTAGTTAAGCAAAAACCCCTTCCTTATTACTTAGAAGGTTTTTTTTATATCTATATAAATATTTCTCAACAAAATTCACGGTATTTTTACAATCTTTTAATATTTTTTATGTTTTCCGTCTTTATTTTTACAGAAAAATAAATTACATTATTAAAGCACATATATTTATTATTAGGGGGATTCTTCTATGAAGAATAAAAAATGGATTACATTTTCTTTAGCAACAGCAATTACACTAAGTATAGGGACCTCGTTCATACCGTCTACTTATGCCGAAAGCTCTGTAGACCCAGCTCCTGAAATTGCTGCAAAAGTTGTAAATCAAAACAATGGGAAGAAAGTATTATTCGATAATACACACGGTCAAACTGCTGGGACAGCTGACTGGGTTATTGACGGCGGCTTTTCTGACTTCGGAAACGGCATTGCAAAAAACGGTTATCACGTAAAAGAACTTCGTAAATCAACACCTATTACGTACGAAGACTTAAAAGGTTACAATGTATTTATCGTTCCAGAAGCTAATATTCCTTACAAAAAATCTGAGCAGGACGCTATGTTACAATATGTAAAAAATGGCGGTAGTATCTTCTTTATTGCCGATCATTACAATGCAGATCGTAATAAAAATCGCTGGGACTCTTCTGAAGTATTTAATGGATATAGACGCGGTGCTTGGGATAATCCAGCAAAAGGAATGTCTAATGAAGAAGCAAATTCACAAGCTATGCAAGGAGTAGAAAGCTCTGATTGGCTATCTGACAACTTCGGTATTCGCTTCCGCTACAATGCACTTGGTGATGTTTCAGCGAAAACAATTGTATCGCCTGAACAATCTTTCGGAATTACAAAAGGTGTTTCTTCTGTAGCAATGCATGCTGGTTCTACTCTAGCAATTACAAACCCAAAACTAGCAAAAGGACTTGTTTACCTTCCAGAAAATCCATCAAAATGGAATAACGCTGTTGATAGTGGCGTTTATAATGGCGGTGGTCTTGCAGAAGGCCCATATGCTGCAATTGCAAAAGTAGGACTTGGAAAAGCTGCCTTTATTGGTGACTCTTCTCCTGTTGAAGATGCTACGCCAAAGTACGTTCGTGAAGATTCTGGCCAAACAAAGAAAACTTACGATGGTTATAAAGAAGAAAACGATGCGATTTTATTAGAAAACATCGTAAATTGGTTATCGAATAAAGAGACATTTACAAGTTTAGATCAAGTAAATGGTTTACAGCTTGATTCACCTACAGCTCTACAAACATTTGAACAGCCAAGCTTATCAACAGAACCACAACCTGAACCTTGGAGTGCACCAAATGCAGGTTATCAATGGTTTAATACAAATACTTTTAAACCAGGTTCATACGGTTATAATGGTGCGGTAACAACAAGCGACTACGTCGTTACACACCCTAGCATTCTACCAAACAATGAAATTTTCCAAATGAAGATTCAAGTAAACAACTTACTACCTAATACAACTTATAACAACTATTCTTTAGGTATATTCACTACTGGTGGAACACAAGTAGCAAAAATTCAAAATACAAACGGCACTTGGCCATCTGCTTTTGGATATAGTAGTGCCTTCTCTTTCACAACAAACAGCTTAGGCTCTGCTGAGAAAGTTGTAAATGTACAGATTGATTCAAATACAACTGGACAAGCAACTCTTCGTCTACGCCAAAATACAACAACGAAATATAATGAAACTGTAACGATTAATAAGAAATAATGAAAAAGGCAATCCATACATGGATTGCCTTCTTCTCACTTCTCTTCCTTCGAGAAAAACATTCTTGAAATAACGATACCTATACTACCGACGATTAGGAATAACACTGCCCTAATCATCATCGATACCTCTGGTAAGTCAAGTAGGAATAACTTCCCTACCGTTACTACTAATACGATTAATCCAGCATATAATATTTCATTCATCTGTCTATAACGGCCAAACCAAACTGCAAATAACGCATATATCATCCATAATAACGATACAGATACGCTAATTATACTTCCATCTGTAGAAAGAACTTCACCAATTCTAGTGATTGTAATAAATACAATGACCATTAACCAGTAGAGCGCTATAGAGTACACATACTTACCCATACTCGCTAACACTTCTTTCGCTTGTCTCATGCAATAATAGAACGTTCCTATTAAAATAAGATGAGCAACAAAACCTGCCGAAATAAATTCATCAAACGGGCTAAAAATCGTCTGTATCATTCCAATTGCGTAAACCGTCGCACTAACATACAATTTTATCTGTTGTTTTACTTTAATAGAAGTGACCATGCCGAGGAAACCTTGTAATAATAGTACAATCGCTGCATTCACTAAACTATACTCGTATAAAATCGCTAAACTAAATGCTCCCATTGCGAAACCAAATAAGAGATTTGTAAATGTAGAATGTCTATTCTTCCTATACTCAAGCACAAACATAGCAGCGTGCACAATTGCACTAATAATCAATCCCCATGTTGTAAAATCAGGTATTTTGGCAATAGCTAGTATAAAGAAAACTGCATTCGCACTAAATATCGCCAAACGTGGTTCTGGTATAAAACTTCTCTCCGTAAACATATGCCAAAATAATAGTAAATGAATCAAACCATATACAATCGTTAACTGTATTTGCAAGTTCTCTACTAATATTGACATAACAGCAAAGAAGACAAAAAGAACAATGGCCGCAACAGCGTAAGAAATCATATATAAGTATTTATAACGATTTTTCAATCCATACCATAATAAACTAAGTGTTAATATCGTCTCGTATCCAAAGAAAATATAAGGATTAGGAGTCGTACTATTTAACAAGAATGGCACGAAGAACGCTCCTACCGCTACGAAGATAGTAAGGTATTCCGAGTTATATCTTTTCGCTAAATAAATCCCTAAAATAACCCATGCAATATTAAAGAGAAACGCGATACTTGCCGGAATAAATGCATACAAATAATGTGCCGCAAACGTCGTTAAAACAATCCCCGAAATACTTCCTCCAACCAATACTAATCCTAACGCCTGCCGCTCTCTTTTAATTTGAATATCTCCTATATAATACAAACCGATAGATAATGCGATACCAAACACAATTCGTATTGCTGGTGTTAATAAACCAGCATCTACTCCTGCTTTAAATAACCAGATCACTCCAAGCAACATAATACCGACAAATACACGCGGTAACCACGTTTGACAAAACTTAATAATATTAAATGGCTCTGGTTTAAAAGCAGATATATCTACTTGTTTTACCTCACGTTCTTGCACAGGCTCTTTTATCGTAACTATTTCTTCTTTTGGCTTTTCCTCCATTACCGTTTCAATATATTCCTTCTTTTCCTTACTAACATGTTGCTGAACGTTTTCTACTTCTATTTCCCTTTGCTTCACCTTTAATTCAGCAAGTGCTTCTTGAATCGTTTCAATTGCCGTTTCGAGTGCTTCTATTTTCTTATCCAAATCCTTCTTCATATGCTACCCCCTTATTCGTAACTCTCATTAAACCTATATATTACCAATTATCTTTATCATACTCTTAGTCTATTCATTTTCAATAGTATTTTTCCAAAAAAAAGAAAGGTGTCTTCCCAAAATAGGAAAACACCTTTTTACTCATTTATTCTTATTTAAAGCAATACTAACGATGAAACCAAGACACATGCCTACAATAGCTGGAACAATCCACCCAACACCTTCTGTATAAAACGGAATGTATTTTAATACTGACGTCCACTGATTCATCATTACATTTTTATTTAAAATATCAATTGCACTAAATATCGCTACAACCCAAACAGTTACTGCATATACGTATGCATACCTCCCAATATACTTATGGAATAACCCTAGAATAATAAGCGTTAATGCAATTGGATAAATAAATCCAAGAATTGGTACTGATACTTTTAAAATTTGCGTTAACCCTAAATTAGCTAAGATCATACTAACAACGCTTACTATAAATGCCCACACTTTATAAGATACTTTCGGAAATGCACTCGCAAAAAATTGACTACAAGACGTAACAAGTCCAATTGAAACACATAAACACGCGATAGTAAAAATAAGACCTAATAAAACGACTCCGCCCTGTCCAAATAATGTAATCATAACTTGTGCTAACACTTTCGCACCGTTATCAAATGTTCCTAATGAGCCACTAATTGCCCCCACATATCCAAGGACGACATAAATAATCGATAATAATAGTCCTGCCCCGATTCCAGCAATACTCATATATTTCGCTAAACCTTTATCATCTTCAATACCCTTTGCACGTAATGCATTTGCAATAACAATTCCAAAGATTAAAGCAGCTAACGCATCCATTGTTAAATATCCATCTAAAAACCCTTGAAACATAGGAGCTTGGCCATAGTTCCCTATTGGTTCTTTCATATCTCCTACTGTTGTAAACATACTCTTTATAAAAATAAGTGCAATCATACATAATAATAACGGCGTCAAGACTTTTCCAAACAACCCCATTAGTTTAGATGGTGATAAACTTAACCAGTAAACAATACTAAAGAAAATAACTGTGTAAAACAATAATACTCCGCTTCCTGCTTCAGGGAATAACTCACCTGGCCCCATTTCAAAGGCTAAACTTCCCGCACGCGGTATACCAAGCCCAGGTCCAATAAATACATACACGATACATGGAAAAATAATTGCAAATGAAGAATGAACTCTACCCGCTAACGTTTGAAAACTTCCTGCTTTTGCAATAGAGATAACACCTAATATAGGAAGACCTGTTGCTGATATAATAAATCCTACTAACGAAATCCACACATTTTCTCCTGCTTCATATCCAAGAAAAGGTGGGAATATAAGATTCCCTGCTCCAAAGAACATCGAAAATAACATAAGACTAATAAGTAAAATTTCTTTTTTCTGTAACAATTTCATTTCTTTCTCCTTCTTTAATTTCATCTCTTATGAAATCAATTCCACATATAAAAAAAGTACAATAACCTGCTTCCTTACAAAGAAAACATAGTCCATAGTCTATCACAAAAGAAACACCCCTTCTATAGCTATCCCCCTTTTCCAATTTCTTCTGAAAAATCAACCTTTATTGACTTATAATAGTTAATAAGGTAAAATATTAAATGTACAAAATTATTAACTTTGTTTTTGTTTGTGTCAGGAGGAAAATAAAATGGAATCAACGATACAACTAGAAAAAGAACAACAAAGAAAAAAGAAACATCCTCCAGGTTTATACTTACTCTTCTTTACAGAAATGTGGGAAAGATTTAGTTACTATGGATTACGAGGATTATTAACATTATATTTAACGACAGCTTTAGTAAGCGGTGGTCTTGGGTTTAGTCCCGCATGGGCACTCTCTATTTACGGATTTTATACTGGAGCCTGTTATTTCACACCAATGATTGGTGGTTACTTAACAGACCGTTTTCTAGGTAGACGAAAAGCAATCACAATTGGTGGTATAACAATGGCGATCGGTAACCTTACACTATTTGCCTTGCAAAACCAATTAGGCCTATACCTCGGATTAGCGCTTATTATTATCGGTAACGGATTCTTCAAACCGAACATCTCTACACTGGTTGGGGAATTATACGAAGAGAACGATCCAAAACGTGATAGTGCATTTACCATTTTCTATATGGGTATTAACGTCGGGTCATTTTTAGCTCCACTCGTTTGCGGATTTTTATCAGAAAATTTATTCAAAACAACAGTTGATGGCGTTGTACATTACGGATTCCGTTACGGTTTCTTAGCCGCTTCAATCGGAATGATTATTGGACAAATTTTATTTACAACACTATCAAATCGCTTCCTTGGTAATATCGGTAAAAAACCAACTCGCGATTTACAAACAGCTGCTGGACAACCATCAGTAGGAGATACACCATTAACAAAAAAAGAAAAACAACGTACCGCAGTTATCGTCATTTTAACATGCTTCGTTGTCTTCTTCTGGGCTGGCTTTGAACAAGCTGGTAGCTCATTAACATTATATACAAACAAATTTGTAGACCGCTCTGTGTTCGGATGGGAAGTTCCAACATCTTGGTTCCAATCGGTCAATCCATTATTTATTATTTTGCTTGCTCCAGTCATTTCTGCATTATGGGCAAAACTTGCAACTCGCAAGCGCGGTGATTTAAAAATCCCAACTAAAATGGGACTTGGGATGATCTTGCTCGGTATCGGTTATATCATTCTCGTTATCGCTACATTAAAAACAGGTAGTGATGAACATAACATTACAGAAAAAGCAAACTTACTATTTATCGTCTTTACGTATCTTTTCCATACGTTAGGTGAGCTATTCTTATCACCTGTCGGACTATCAATGGTTAGTGCGCTTGCTCCGGTAAAATTAGCATCTTTACTAATGGGTGTATGGCTAGCAAGTTCAGGTATCGCCAACATTTTAGGCGGACAACTTGCAAGCTTCACAACTTCACTTGGATACGCTGAAGTATTCACAGTTATTGGCGCTGTGGCAATTGTATTAGGTTGTGTTTTATTATTAATTTCTAAGAAATTAGTGAAATGGATGGATTAAAAAAGATGAGGAATTTCTCCTCATCTTTTTTTATGCTGTTTTACCTTTTTCGATTGCTTGTTCGTACAGCTCTTTATGTTCTTTATATTCACTTGGTACGAAACTCTTATAGAAGAATGAGAACCAGCTGTCTCCCTTTTTATACCCTTCTTCTCGAATTTCCGCTGCTTTTTTATTCGATTTAAATCCTTCAGTAAACCATTTCTTTAACAATTCCTTTCTTTCATACTTAGCAGGAACTTTTAAATCATAGTTTTCAAATGCATACTTATAGCCAGCTTTTTCTACTGCCTTTTTTGTAGATTTATAGCCTTTTTCATACGCTGTTTCATATGCCTTCATGTATACTTCTTTCTCTCTATTTCCAGGATTCTTTTCAGCTAATTCTTTCCCTGTCTTTTCCCCTAATTCAGCTTGCTCTTTTTCAATTTTTTCTACTCTTTCTTTATTCCCTACTTTGAACCCGTCTGCAAAGTTTACCTTAAACTCTGGAGCAACTTGACTATCGTCCATCGTCTCTTGCGCTAAACCTTGTTCTTTTCCTTTTTCAAAATGCGTTTTCTTCTGCTCTTCTAAAGACCATGCGGCTGCATAAGTCGCTTTAAACGCTTGTTTATATGCATCAGATTTTCCAGCTACATGCACTTCTGCATCATTTTTTCCTGCTTTAAAATCAGTTTCTCCATTCTTTTGACCTTCAAGTTGACCTTTTTCAATATCAGCTTGGCGCTGCGCTTCCTCTTGTTTACGTGCCTCTTCAGCTTTTCTTTGTTCCTCGGCTACACGTTGTCTCTCTTCTTCAGCTTTACGCTGTGCTTCTGCATTACGTTGTTTTTCAGCCTCAGCCTCAGCGTTACGCTGTGCTTCTGCAGCACGTTGTTTTTCAACCTCAGTATTGCGCTGTGCTTCTGCTTGTCTCTCAGCTTCTACAGCACTATTATTATTCTGGCTAGGAGCTGGGCTCGTTGCACCACTACTAGAAGCTGGTTTATTGTGATAATGATATTCCCCGTACTGTAATCCCCATTTCTCACAATTTGTACGACACGTATGTCCGCCATTAGCATCTGTACGCCCTGGATGCGCATAAGCTGAAATTGGAGCTACCAATAACGCTATACTCGTTGTTAAAAGAAGTTTCTTCACCTGTTGTCTCACTCTTGTCCCTCCCAAAATATAGAATTCTAACTTTATTATACATAAATAGAAGAATATTTAAATACAAACCAAAATATTCTATTATTTCTCAACATTAGTAAAAAAGAAGGTGAACTCTTTAAAGAGTTCACCTTCTTTTTTTACTTCTTCGCCTTCGTTCCTACTAAATCACCAGCAACAACATAACGCTTAGAATTATCCTTTACAGATACACATGTAATAAGTGTTATCTCATCTTTCCCATGATCCTCTACAACTTCCCACTTATCAGGAGTTACTTCAGATACACCAGTAACCGCATACTCATATTCATTTTCATTGTCATACAAATAAATTTTATCGCCTTTTTTCAAAGAAGCTATATCACTAAATAAAACACCTTTTTTAGACATGTTATGTCCTGCTAGTGCGTAATTCCCTTTTCCCATAACTTGATTCTCTTTTACTGTCGCTGCACCTGATAATAAGTTTTTTTCAGTAGAAGCTTTCAAAACAGGCAGTTCTACTGAAACACTTGGAATCGAAATACGACCAATTACTTGTTTCTTATCTAATGATGCATTCGCTACTTCCGCCAAGTCTGGTTGATTAATTTTGGAAGCATCTACAAATTCCGTCTCATGCTTTTCATAATCCATCTTTTGAACAGCCTGCACATTTTCAGTCTGTTTCTTTTCAGCCTGATATCCATCATAAAATGGCTTTCCAATTAACACGCCACCTACAACAAATAGAAGGATTGCTACTATACTATAAATTCTTTGCTTATTCATATACAATTCCTTTCCCTTACAAAATCTTACTCTATATAAAATGATAAAATAATATCGCCATATGTACAAGTATTAGCTAAAAAGAAACCTTCTTGCCGGTGCAAGAAGGTTTCTTTTTAAGCTAATTTATTTCTGTATAGTGATACGTGAAATACTGTCATTTGAATAAAGAAAATCGAAAATATAATATATAATGGGTATCCAGGAAGATATTCATTAATAATAGGCGAAAAAGTTAAAAATCCAACTGCACAAGGTAACACAAACCATAACGATACAAATGTTGTTCGGCAAGCTTTATCCGTAATCGCTTTTTCACGTTCATCTTCTAGTGGAAATAATAATGGATACATCCAAAAAGATAAATTCTTATATTTTTTCTTTTGAATTCTATAAAAAATTGTAACTATAATTGCTCCAATAAATAATAAAATGAATGGTACTCCATTAAACCATACTTCAAATGGGAATTTCTCGTTTTTAATTATATCTGCTAACTCTGTAATAACACTATAAAATTCAACAAATGTCCAGCATGCTAGTGCAGTATAGAGTACATTTATAATATAAGAAAAACCAATTCTATTCATCCTCTTCCCCCTCCTTATTTAAAACAAACACGTCTTCCATCTTTAACTGGAATACATCACAAATCGTCAATGCTAGTAACAATGAAGGAACGTAATCCCCTTTTTCAATTGCTGCAATTGTTTGTCTCGTCACTCCAACCTTTTCTGCTAATACACTTTGTGAAAAATTAAAACGAGCTCTTAATTCTTTTACTCTGTTTAAAATGGTCAAATTTACCACCTCTCACCGTTATTGTATGCTACCCTTAACAAAATGTAAACTCAACCTAACATTATTCTTACAAAAAAATCCAACTTTACGTATTGTAAAGTTGGATTACGTTTTAGTTTAAAATTGTAAGCTTAACATTTTTTCTGCCCCACTTACTAGATGAAGCTTTATCTGGCATTAAAACATCAATTTTGTGACCTTTAATCGCGCCACCAGTATCTGCTGCAATTGCTTCTCCGTATCCTTCAACATATACACGAGAACCTAATGGGATAACAGATGGGTCCACCGCAATCAACTTCATTCCTGGGTTTGCAGTTAGATTATAGCCTCCCCATGCAGAATATACTTGTTGACCTGGTGCATAGCCATTTTCACCTGGATCTGCTGTATAAGCTGTTGCATGTACATAAAGTTCTTTCCCACCAGCAGTTGGCTTAGAAGATGGTTCAGGTTGTGCAGGTTTTGCAGGTTCTACCTTCGAATTATTATTAGCAACTGGTTCAGCTGGTTTATTAGCTTTTTCTTGCTTTTGCTTTTCAGCAATTTCCGCTTGTGCTTTCGCTAAAGCTTCTTGCTCTGCTTTTGCAGCCGCTTCTGCTTTTGCACGCTCTTCCGCCGCAATTCTTGCTGCTTCTTGTTCACGAGCAATTGTTTCTTGTACTGCCTTCATATTTGATTCAATTTTAGCTTTTTCTTCCGCTGCTAAATTAAGTTGACTTGCAACCTCATTATATTTAGCTTGAACTGTTTGTAAGTTATCTTGACGTTTTTTCAAGTTATCTTGCAGTTCAGCTTGCGCTTTTGCTAATTTTTGTTTGTCTACTACTAAAGATGCTTCTTTTTCGTCAATTGTTTTCTTATCTTCTTCAATTTGACGAAGATCTTGTTCTTGTAGACGTAAAATTTCTTTATCAGCTTCTAGAATAGTAGAAACTGCGTTCATACGTTGTAAGAAGTCTGCAAAGTTTTTTGACTCTACTACAACTTCTACTACTAAACTTGTATTTGAGCTGTTTTGAACAGAAACCATACGTTTTCTCATAATATCTTTACGAGCAAGGACTTTATCCTCTAAAACGACAATTTCTTCCTTTTTTTGTTCAATCTGCTTATGTGTTTCATCGATTTTACGTTGAATAGCAGCTTGATCCTCTTTATTTTTTGCAATTGTATTATTTAAATTATGTAGTTCGTTTTCGATACCTTTAATTTCTTTACTAACAGCTTGCTTCTCTTGCTCTTTCTTTTGCATTTCTGCATCGTTTTGTTGCAATTGCTGTTGCATGTTGTTAAGTTTCTCGTCGTTTGACTCTGCTTTAACAGCGACTGTACTAGAAAGACCAATAATTCCTGCTAATACTAGACAGCTGATTCGCTTAAAATAGTTCATAATCCGACTCCCTTCTTATACAGTTATACATGATTTATTTTACAGTTTGTTTACAAAACGATTAAATACAGTTTATTTTTCGTGACGAAAAAAAGAGAATTATGAATAAAATGTAATAGATTCTTAAATATTTAACAATTCCTATATTTAAAAAATACAAAAGATGCTAAAATCCAAATATAGAGAAAATATAACTTTCGAAGGCGGTTGAAATAAATACATGTTTACTCAAAAAAAATCACTCCAACATACAATTGCTCAATTAGAAGAGCGTATACAAGAATTAGAAGCAGAATTAAAACAAAAAGATATTGAAAAACAAGAGACTATTTCTACTATCCACGATCGTGTACAAAGCGTTGTCCAAGAGCATCAACTTGTAAATAACCAACACAATACACTTCAAAATTTAGTTCAACAATTAAGTTCATGTTTCGAAAATGTTTCAACACGTACGACACATTCCAATGAGTTAAATAATGAAATGTTGCAAAAGGAACAAAGCTTAATTCAGTCTATTGCAGAAATTATTGACTGCTCTAATGAAGGAAAAGAATCCGTTCACCGCTTACTTATTGTAATTAATAAATTAGGTGAACAATCCCAACGCACGTCTAATAGTATGAATCATCTAAGCGAACGCTCAAAGGAAATCGAGCAAATTGTAGAAGTCATTCAAAACATTGCAGCACAAACAAATTTACTTGCTTTAAATGCGAGTATTGAAGCCGCACGTGCTGGAGAACACGGTAAAGGATTCGCTGTCGTTGCCAATGAAGTAAGAAAACTAGCAGAAAGTACAGCAGAAAGTACAAAAAACATAGGCAACTTAACGAAAAAAATTCAAGAAGAAATTGAAAAAGCATACGATAACACAAAAGATAATTTACATTTAGTCGATGAAGGTGTAGAAATGAGCGCCGATACAAACGCTAGAATTGAAAATATTTTAGTTATGATTCAAACGTTACAAAATGGTGCTACAAATGTTATTAAGGCTATTGAAAACCAAAAATCTTGTAATGATGACATATTACGAGAATTCGCTAACACACAACAAATGTTCCAAAAATTAAATACTACTATTATGAATCATATTCATGATGCTGAAAAAGTCGATGTTCAATTGTCTAAAAGTCTTCAAGGAACAGTAAATTCTTAATTAAAAATAAAAATCCCTTATACTGCTATGAGGGATTTTTATTTTATTTCGAATATTTATTTCTTTTCAATATTCATCCATATCTTTGTTATAATGGAAAAGTTGTTTCTTTCAACTAATAAACAAGGAGGTTATTATGGAACAATTTTACTACGTTTTAAAATATTTAATTCTCGGTCTGTTCCAAGGACTAACAGAACCAATTCCGATTTCTTCAAGTGGTCATCTCGTTTTAGCACAACATTTGCTAGGACTAAAAATAGAAGGGTTTAGCTTCGAACTACTTGTTAATTCAGCTTCATTATTAGCTGTATTACTTATTTATAGAAATGATTTAATTCGTCTAACGAAGAATGGTCTCTCTTATATATTTACAAGAGCAGAAGACGCAAAATCAGATTTCTTCTTTATTATTTATCTTGTTATTGCAACCATTCCAGCAGGTGTTATTGGTGTTTTATTTAAAGATTACATCGATCAGTACTTAAAAGGTGTGAAAATGGTTGGGATTTCCCTTCTTATTACTGCTGTCGGCCTTTGGATTATTAGAAATTTACGTGGTCGTAAAAATGATGGCGACCTTTCTATGAAAGATGCAATCATCGTCGGATTAGCACAAGCTTGCGCACTGATTCCCGGAATAAGCCGATCTGGTGCCACAATTGTAGCAGCAATGTTACTTGGTATGAAGCAAGAAACAGCTCTTCGCTTTTCATTCTTACTATACATCCCTGTTAGCTTAGGTGGCTTATTGTTAAGCATTACTGACATTGCAAATGATCCAAATCTAGACACATTATTCGTGCCATATGTTGTTGCATTCATCGCAACATTTATCATGACGTATATTTCACTAAAATGGTTTATGAACATTATGGCAAAAGGAAATTTAAAATATTTCTCTTTCTATTGTATTATCGTAGGTGTACTTACTCTTATTTTCTTATAAAATGAAACTTACAAATTGAAAGCGAGTCATTCTATTACACTAGATGACTCGCTTTTTTATACCTGTATTAAGTTAAAATCTATCATTTACTTTGAATTTTCTGAATAGTATAATATTATTTAAGTTCACTATTATAGTAAAGCTATCTTTCCTACTATTATCGTAAAAGAGGTGTTTATATGTTTATTGTTACTAAACTCATTCATATTAAGTACGGATATGAAAGTGAGCTTCTTTATGGGCTTAAACAATATTATCCTTCTCCCGGAACGAACGGTTGTATTAACATAGAGTTTTCACATGTTCATCGTACAAATGATAAGGCAGAATATATGATTCGTATGTTATGGAAAACACAACAAGATTACCATACATGGCTTTCTCAAAGAGAAAGAAATGTAACTTTGAAGCGCAAAATACAAAGCTATATCCTTTCTTCCAAATCAAATGCTAGCTATGTACATTAACCCTTCTCTTTTTATTCCTTACGAGGGGCAGTGAAACTTTAATCAGCTCTCATCAATCGGGCTGTTCACAAATAACGAGATAAGGCCCCTCTTACTTTTCATACTGTAAGAGGGCTTCTCTTATGCATACACTTTCTTCTCTTGACAATACAAACGAATAACATGTTTATTTTGTTGAAATACATCATGCGTCAGACGAATAATAATAAAGTTTCTTTTTGTTTGATCATCATGAACAAAAATCTGTTCTCCCTCCTGAAAACGCCATGCACTTTCAAAAGTCGTAATATGATCCCCACTTACAGAAAAAAGTTCATATCGCATCTCTTGTACCCTCTCTCAACTTATATAATCATAATATCCTCATATTAAATTTATTATAACTTAATTCCTATAAAATTAGTAATTATTTCTATTTCGAAAGATTTTAACTTTGTATTTAAATATTTTTAGCGCTATAATGATAAACGAATTTTCATTGAAAGGAGTTTTACTTTGACTGCATATTTATTTCCAGTAAAAACAGCATTTATTTTATTTCCCTTTTTAGCAATGTTTCTTTTAATCCCTTTTTTAATATTTAATTATCGAAAATACGGTTATTTAAATAAATGGCGCTCATTTATTTTATACTCATTATTACTTTACTTATTAAATGCCTATTTTCTTGTTATTTTGCCGTTACCACAAACGTTTGATACTTGTAGCCTACAACCGGCTAATACACAACACATGCAACTCTCACCATTTTATTTCATACAAGAGATTAGTAGTCATACATCGGCAGTTTTAACGAAACCAGCTACTTATTTCTACTTATTAAAAGAGTCTGCGTTTTTACAAGTTGCATTTAATGTTCTATTAACTGTTCCATTCGGTATTTACTTACGTTATTATTTCCGACGTAGTTTCTTACAAACAATTTGCATTTCCTTTTTCCTTTCACTATTTTTCGAGCTAACACAAGTGACTGGATTATACGGTATATACAATTGTGCATACCGATTATTTGATATCGATGATTTGTTTTTAAATACATTAGGTGGCGTAATTGGTTTTATCATTGCACCAATATTTACGTACTTCCTTCCGAAGACAAACGAGTTAGATAGTCATATTGATTTGGAAACGAAACCAGTCGGATTCATTCGTCGCCTTATCGCGATGCAAATTGATTGGATTTTCTTATCTATCGTCGTACCTGTCGTTAAAAACAAAGGAAATTCTTTCTTCGTTTCTAATATGCAATCTTACACGAATATGTATGAACTCATTTTCATTACGTGTTCAATCCTTATTTATTTTATTCTTATTCCATACTTTACAAATGGAAAAACAATTGGGAAAGCATTGCTCCGCATTCATCTGAAAGGAAAATCAGATCGTATTACATTAAAAGAACTATTTATTCGCTACGGTATATTTTATTTTGCGTTAGGCGGAATCAATTATATTCTTTCTAGTAGCTCTATGTTAAATCATACAGAACCTTTAGTATTACTCGTTACATTGTTATTCCTATTTATCATTAACGGCCTATTCATTATTCATGTTTTACTGCATGTATTTAGCCGTGATAAACTACTATTTTATGAACATATTAGTCATACAAGAAATGCAATTACACTAAAAAAAGCTGACAAATAATTATTTGTCAGCTTTTTTATATACATAATGTGAAACTTTAATCAGTGGGGGTCTTACTGCCCAGCAAATAGCGGGATAAATAACTTTTCTGCATAAGGATTAAAAAACATTCCAAGTTCATCTAGAGACTTCCTCGCCTGTAAAAACGAATGAAACTCTGGATATATATCTTGTAATTGCTCATACGATAATGTATGCATTTTCCCCCAATGCGGACGCCCTTCATACTTCAGAAAAATTTTTTCCACTTCGCCAAAGTAAGCAGCATATTTCATACCTTTATACATATGAACAGCGATATACGCTGAATCTCTTCCATAGGCTGGACTAAGCCATATATCATCACCTTTCACATAGCGGCATTCGATCGGGAAGTGCACCTTATACTTTTTCTTTTCAATAAGATTTGAGATTTCTTCTACAACCGTCCTCATATACTTTGAAGGAATGCTATACTCCATTTCATAAAATGGTACCGTACGTGATGTAGCAAATACTTCATAGCTCGGGCCAATTATTTTTGTGTTTGGTACAGCCTTAGCTGATAATCGACTCACTCCTTTACTTATAGAAGGAAACCATTTACACCCTTTAGATAGCAAAGAGAACATCCTATTTTCAAGTAACTCCACCTTTAGTTTATGCCATTTCAAATCACTGCCTGTATGCGTTGTTTCGTTCGTAAGTTTTACTTGTACTTCATCAGAATAAGGAAAAACAAAAAATTCAAAGTGACGATGCTTCTTATACTCTTCTAGTTTATTCATTACAGTAGATAATGACTGTTTTTCACTTTCATAAACGAGTGAATACGCTGGAATAACCTTCAATTTTATCTTTACAATGATACCTAACATTCCAAGTGACAACTGAAACGCTCTCCAATATTCTACGTTCTCAGCTTCCGAACAAACTATACTCTCACCATTAGATAAAACGGCCGTAATCTCTATAACTTGTGTTGATAAACTCCCAAAGGTAATGCCCGTTCCATGAGTCCCCGTACTAATCGCTCCTGCAATAGATTGTGAATCAATATCCCCTAAATTTTCTTGCGCATAACCTTTTTCCTCAAGTAACTTCCCTAAATCATATAACTTTGTTCCTGCCCACACTTCAGCGACCATCTTCTCTTCATCAATATTCACAATGCCCTTCAATTCATCTAAAGAAACTAAAACTTCTTCGGTTTGCACAAGGGGTGTAAACGAGTGTCCTGAACCAACAACACGAATTTTCCGCCCCTTTTTTCGTGCAAGCCCCACTACTTCTACTACATCTTGTATACTTTCTGGATACATCGTATAATGCGGCGTTCCTTCTACATTCCCTGTCCAATTCCTCCACTTTTGTCCCTTTATAGAAAGCATTGGCCATCCCCCCGATATGTTGAATACTCCCCAACAATCTCTCCTTTTTTAACACGATACAAAAAAAGAAAGCGCTCACATAATTCACCAGCCTTACTATGACGAAACAAAATGGACTCTCCTATATCCACTCGTTCCTCGCCGCTATAAAAAATTGGCGTTTGTACCTCGCCAGCACCTTCTAAAGCTAATAGTTTTGCACCCTTCGGTCTCCAAACTTCAGGCTCTTTATCTTTTCCAACTGCTCCTGAAGCAATATATCCACCACCTAGGCAAGTGTAAATAAACGGGACTGGTTTACGCACAACTGGTAAAGCAAATCCGACCGCTGGATGAAATTTCACCTCTTTATAATAATCAAACAGCTTCGGAGAATAAAAAGCAGAACCTATTGTAATCTCTGAAACTGAATTATCTTTCTCAGTTGTTTTTATGCTTCCTGTTCCGCCTCCATTTACAAACCTTAGCTCAATACCAAGTTTTTGTATTGCTTTTACAATATATTCTCTTCTTTCTTTCACTTCTAGCACTGATTTCTGCTTTAAATACGAAATCACTTTACTTTTCAGCCATTGATTCGGTATATGGTCTCCCACCCCAGCAATTTGAGCTTCATAACCCATCACACCATCTAACATTAAATATGATGACCTTCTCACCTTTTCTACTACTTTCAACGCATCCTGCACATTTTTTACTGGGGATCTTTGTACACCAAAATGAAATTGAAAGAAACGACTACTCATATCAATATCCAAACAAACACGAAAACATCCTTTAGATTTCTCAGCAATTTTTTCTAAATACACAATATGCTCTTCACAATCCACCATACAAGTTATAATGAAACCTTTCTTTGTTAGCAAACTAATTTCACACAAAGCTCTTTCATCATAAGCAGGATATCCGAGCAATAAATCATTAAATCCTTGTTCTATTAAAAATAAAACCTCTCTAGGTGAAAAGCACATAATACCTTGAAATCGATCATTTGCAGCTAAAATCTTTTGCATAATCGGAACAGAACGTAACGATTTACTCGCTATACGAATCTTCTTATTTCCACTTAACTCTATAATCGATTGAATATTTCTATCTAAAGCCACTTCATCCAAAAATGCACACGGTAATGGAACTTCTTTAAAAATTCCTCGATCCACATTTTTCTCTCCTCTTTTCAATATGTCTTATACATATTGGAAAGAAAGTATGATTTTCCTGTTTGCAAATAAAAAAAGTTTCTTCTTTACGAAGAAACTTTTTGAAACTACTTCATAGAAATAGTCGCCTCTACTGGATAATGATCAGAGTAATCATTATACGTATATTTTTGGAACCACGATGTAACAGTCCATTGTGGAGATTTCGGCTGTAACACCTTATTCTCTATATACGATGGGTTCGCATGGTCTTTGCTTGCAATAATATAATCTAAATATTCGGCAGGACTATCAGGGAAATTATATTTTGCAATACTGTTTGTCGTTGCATCCCAAGTCGCTGTATGTCCAGTATAAGATGGTACAGAAGCGTTCAATGTTTTAAACATAGATGCATACTCTGAATCATTATTGTTCTCTGCATTTATCTTATTTACGTTCATATCACCACCAATTAACACATACTCATTATTTGGTATATTTTTATTTTTAATAAAATCTTGAATTTCTTTTAATTGGTTCGTACGTACAGATGCTGGTGAAGTTTTTCCGCACATACTATCTTCAGCCTGCAAATGCGTCCCAATCACGTGAACGAAACGATCATTTTTCTTAATTTTCGTGTATACAAATCCTTTATTCGATAAATTATCTGGCCCGCATCCTTTTGCAAATACATATTGAATCTTTTCAGCGATTGGCCATTTGCTCACAATCGCAACGCCACCATCTTCAGGAGTTGAAGATGAATAGTTTCCTAACGTTTTATCCCATTCGCTTCCACTACTACGACCTAATACTGCTGTTTGATTTGGATATTCTTTCTTCAAATTGCCTAATAAACGATCTGAAGCGCTATTATCAAACACTTCATTTAATATAACAACATCTTGATTCTTTATATAATCTGCCGCCCCGATTAAATCAGCACGCTCAGTTTGTCCCCAGTTCGGATATAAGTTTGTTGATAGCATATATACATTATGCGTCATCACTTTTAATGTATCATTTTGATTTGTAGATGCTTCTGCTTGAGCTGAAGTTCCGCTATATAAAGCTCCTAAACCAACCCCTAAGCTAAGTACACCTTTTAGCAATTTACCTTTCACGTTTCATACCTCCATGTATTGTATAGTAATAAAAAGGCCAAATACTCTATTCTGAGATTTGACCTTTTTCAAATACTTAACGATTTCCGTACGTATCAAACCAAAGCTGAATGTATCCAGCAGTAACACGTTGTGCATCCATTAAACGCTTACCTGTCATTGGTGTAACTTCAGCGCGCCATTTATCTGCATATTCTTGTGATACAGCTGCTCTTACGAACCAATCTTTCGTATTATCATTTACAATGCCAGCGTAATCTTGTTTCGCAACTACTGCCGCTCCATGAATCCAATCTTCTGGATTCGTACCTTTCCAGTTCCAATATCCATTTCCATCCGTTACTTTATAATTATCTTTTATCGTATCTACAAAGTTTTCATATTTAGAATGGAATCCTTGTGGATACGAAAGGTTCGTAAAGTTTGCCGCATGCATCGGTTGGTTTACATCCCCTAAATAATGAAGAGATAAGCCTAAATAGAAGAATGCTTGTTTCATATCTTTATTTTTGTAAGACTCACCAGCTAATTTAAAATATTTAGCTCCAGTTTCCTTTGCCTGCTTTGCATACGGAATATAAGTTTTCCCATTGTCAGGGTCATAGAAATGTGAAGCAAATGTGCTATTATCATAATAAGGATTTTCATAGTCAGCAGCATAAATACCGTTCTCTAACTCAGTACGCCATTCATTTAATAGTGCAACTCGATCTTGTTTTACAAGTGTTGTATTACGAGACATAATATCAATTGCACGGTTTACAATCCATAAATGAGAATTCACGCCTTCTTTATGTTTATCTTCAGCAGACCAGCGTGGAATAACTCCAAATCTCTGTCCCCCATCATTTTCATGAGCAAATGCAACACTTTGTAATGGAGCAACTAATGTAATAGCTGCCGCTAAAGCAAGTACTTTCTTTTTCATATAAAATCCTCCATTTTATAATTGAATTATTGTAAACATTTTGTTAGGATCCTATGATGTCGTCCGGTTAACCTATGACTAGAATATCCCACCTTTCACGAAATTTCTATCACTAAATTAAAATATGCAAATGTTCATATCATTATAACTTTATACACAGTGAATATAATGAATGAATACACTTTCATTTTAATAAACTATTATTAAGGCTTGTCTAAACTAATGTAAAAAAAGAGTAAAGCATACACATGCTTTACTCTTTTTTTCTATTCGATAATATACTTGGCAATTGTACATTAACTGCCAACTTATGTATAAATCCAAACACTAATCCGATCCCTATAAATATGTATAATATCGTAAATATCTTTCCGAAGTCAGTTTGGGGACTAAATTGCCCATCACCGACAGTAGTCAGCGTCACAACGCTAAAATATAAAGCATCCAGAGGACGTAACCCCTCCACTGTACTATAAAAGATTGTACCAGATATTAATGTCAAAATTGTTAATACGAATAACACTTGAAATTCTTTATCTTTCCATGCTCGCAAACAAGCTTTTAGCATCCGTTTCAATGTCAACATAAATGAAAGCATTAGACTTCCCCTTCCAAACAAAATACCTTTAGTTACAGGAAAGTCTATCACCTTTCTGTACAGAAAAAAAGTAGCCCTCTTCTATTTCTAGAAAAGGGCTACTTTTTTCGATTCTATCTTATTTAGGTGAAACAAGAATTTTCACTTGGGTTTTATCTTTTACAAGTGCTTCAAATCCTTCTTCAACAACTTGATCGACTGTAATTTTTTTCGTAATTAATTTCTCTGCTTGAATTTGACCAGAGCTAATTAATTTAATAACAGCTGGGAAGATGTGACGGTATCCTAAAATACCAATAACTTCTTTTTCTTTTAATACTAAGTTATTTGGAGTAATTGTTGCGTCTTTTTCCCATACACTAACAATTACAGTTTGTCCTTCGAAGCTTGTACTTTCAATCGCTTGGCGTAGTACAACTTCAACACCTGTTACTTCAAAGCTAACATTTACACCTAAACCATTTGTTAAGTTACGAATTTCAGCTAACACATCTTGAGTTGCTGGATTTAATACATAATCCGCACCTGCTAATTTCGCTAACTCTTGACGTTCTTTAGAAAGTTCAACTGCAATAACAGGAGTTGCTCCTGCTGCTTTAGCTGCTTGGATAACAAGAAGTCCAATTGGACCGCAACCAAATACCGCTACAGCTTCCCCTTCTTTTAATTTACTTTGACGTACTGCATGAACTGCTACTGCTGCTGGTTCTACAAGCGCACCTTGTTCATACGTCATTTCATCTGGAATGTGATGAACCATATCTTCTGGTACTACTGTATATTCAGAGAAACCGCCGCCTTCTCCGCCAAGACCGTGGAAAACAAGTTGTTCACAAACATTGTAATGTCCATGTTTACAAGCTTCACATTTACCACAAGAATAAATTGGCTCTACAACAACGCGGTCTCCCACTTTATGAGATGTAACTCCTTCACCAATCTCTATTACCTCACCACTAAACTCATGACCTAAAATAACAGGTGCTTTCACATGTGTTAATGGATGTTCTTCTGTTGGAATAAAAATAGGCCCTGCTAAATATTCATGCAAGTCTGTCCCACAAATACCACACCATTTAACTTTGATTTTCACTGTTCCTGGTTTTACTGTTGGTTCTGGTACTTCTTCTACTCGTACATCACGTTGATTATGCCAAAGTAGTGCTTTCATTTTATACATCCCTCTCTATGTATATACTTAACCTGGTGAAGTTTACAATTCTATTATAATACTTCTATCCATATATTTCAAAAAAACAATCACATTCCCACTAATTTTTTACAAATAACGTTCAATATTTTGTCACTTTGTACTTTTTTCCACATCTGTTAATTCAATTTCATTGCAGGTGAAATTAGCATTGTGCCATAATAGCATAGGAGAGGTGAATATCGCTTGAAATATTTTATTTACTTTATCGTTATCGTGGCATTTTTAGATACATTTTCACAATTACCTATTATGAGTACATTCGCTCAAAGCCTTGGAGGAACTCCTCTTATTATCGGGCTAGTTGTCGGTATGTACTCATTCGCTAATATGATCGGTAATATTATTGCTGGAGCCGCTGTCGATAAATTTGGTGCAAAAAAAATCCTTTATATAAGCATGGGAATTACGAGTTTCATAGTCTTGTTATACACCGTTGTTCAAAGTGGTGAACAACTATTAGTTGTGCGCTTTATGCATGGATTTAGTGATGGCTTTTTAATTCCTGCTGCCTTTACATTTTTATCAAAACAAACAAATGCAAAAAGACAAGGAAAAGCAATGGCTCTATCTGGTGCTGCTGTTGGAACAGCCGCAATCGTAGGACCTGCTTTCAGCGGTATTATGAAAGCAACAGCTGGCGTAGAGTGGGTCTTCATTACTATTTCTATTTTAATGGCTCTTGGTACGATCGTATCTCTATTCTTCTTACCAAATAACGTATCAAGAAAAGATACATCAAGAACGCAAATGATGAACAAAGAAGATATGGTTGAACTTTTAAAATCAGAACCGTTATTACAAGCATATATTGGTGCTTTCACATTAATGTTTTCACAAGGGATTGTCACTTATATGTTACCAGTAAAAGTTGAGGCATTAGCGCTTAAAGCATCTACAACAGGCATGATGTTAAGTGTATTCGGTATTACTGCTATCCTCTTCTTCTTGCTTCCAACAAATCGTATTTACGATCGATTTAATCGTTCGAAACTAATGCTAATCGGAATTGCAGTTATGGCATTCGCATTATCTTTACTCGGATTATTTGCTACAAAAGGTATGCTCTTTATCGTAATGATGATTTATGGAATTGGATTCGCAATCCTCTTTCCGTCTATTAACGCTTTACTCGTTGAAAATACTACAGACGATAATCGCGGAAAGGCATTCGGATTATTTTATGCCTTCTTCTCATTAGGAGTTGTTGCTGGCTCCTTTACAGTCGGCGCAATCGGAGCATCACCTAGCATCAGCTTCATTATCGGGACAGCATTTTTATTAACATTTGCTGGGATGATTTATGTAAGAAGCAAAGTAAAAAAGACAATGATGGGATAATCCATCGTTGTCTTTTTTAAAATGCATATTGATATAATCCGTAATATAATGGAAGCGTTGGAATAATGCCAATTAATTTAAATATAAAAGGTAATGGCTCATCTCGCTCTTCATATAAACGAAAAACAAAAACTGCAGTTAAAGTCCAAATGACGCTAAACAAGAAGATACATTTCCAAACAATTGAGGTTAATATTTGTATATCAAATACAAAACCAAAGAGCCCTATCCACGTAATAATAGATACTACAAAGTCAAACTTTTGAATTGGTGTTTGAAACATACCCCTTACTAACGAAATAATAGCTAACATTGCTACAATAACTAAATATATTTTCCAAAGCATAATGATAATCTCCTATTCAATTTAACTTTTAACTTTCAGCAAACCATATTTAATAAACAATATAGCATTATATTTTTCATAGAAATAATACAATGGATAACAAAATAAAAAGAAAATAAGTACAGTTGGTACATTGTCTACAATAGAAAAATATTTTACTAGTAATTCCTTAATACTCTCTCCAATAATAATAAACAATGGAATTATACAAATCATCGCTAATATTAAACATGGCGTTACCCTTATTTCTTTCAACTTCACCTTACAATGTGGACACCTTAATGAAAAAGGATGCGGGAGATCAATAATATGCTGTACAGTAATATCCCCTTCACACTGTGGACATTCAATAACTTCTTTCATTTATCGCTTACTCCTTTCTATCTATAAAAAGAGCCCTATTGAATAGAACTCTTTTTTGCCCAATATATTACTTTTGTGTATAACCAAATAACAATGTAAATAAATTGAGCCGTAAAGGCAATAATACATCGCTTCTTTTAAAAAGAAAGTTTATAAATACCGACGATACTTCGACAATTTCCTCGGAAATATTTCCTTTCCCCACATAATTTGATACACTACACATGAATAAACACTTGTATTACATAAACTAAAATAATAACTTACTGTACAAATTAAAAAGCACACTCTTCATATGAAGAATGTGCTTTTATGTTATTAACGTTTAATCCAAACAGCGCCTGCCGATTTATCTTCTGCCTGTCCAACAACTTGGAATTTAAGTCCAAGGTTTGGAACTTTTCTTCCTGCATCTGCAATTTGCTTGTTACTATATACTTTTGAATCATCAAAAGTTGTAACACCTTGTAATCCAGAATAGTTAAACTGACCACGTGTTAATGAATTTACACTCCATGCTGGTGTTTTATCAAATGAAAATGCAGCATCTGCAATTTGCATGCCCGTATTACCGTATGCTGGTTTTCCGTTTAAATTACCAACTAGCGCTTCTGGATGAGAATCTACAACACCAAGGAATCCTTCACCTGGATGCACCCCAACCCAGTTATCTTTGAAACTATCATCTGCATACCAAACGACAAGACCTGTATTATACACTGGACCTTTTCCTGCTTTTAAACCATTATCTGATCCCGCATAGTTTCTCCACTCTAAGTAGTAATGATGAGCTTTCTTCTCTGTCCCATCAGAAACAACAAAACCATTTAAATTCATTTTAGACTGTCCTTCTGCATCATCAGAAAATACAACTTGTCCATCAACAGTTACATTTACATTGTCCATCGCAAAACCTTTATATGTTACAGCTGGATCTGTAATATAGTCTAATTGTAGTTTCACTTTTTTGCCTTTAAATTGACTTAAATCATATGATTTATCAATCCATTTCCCATCTGTTGTATCTTTATCTCCTTGGACTACTTTTTCTCCAAGTCTATCAATTAATGTTTTCGTTCCATCTTCTGTTACTGCATGTACTTCGACGAAATCGCACTCTGCTTCTAACTCATAATTTGCTTTATAATCGAATTTTGCATTTGTTCCTTTTGTTAAATCAAAGAATGGTGTCTCTAACGTTGTATGCATATCATCGCCTCTTGTACTATAATATGCATGCTTTCCAAACTCCGGTTTAATCGTTTCAACACTTTTACCTGGTAAGTTAACACGTACAACGCCTGGACGATTTGATTTCGTAACACTTTGATCAATATAGGTAGGAACTCCCACACCACTCTTAATTTTATCGTAATCTACTTCTAATATTTTTGCCCAGTTGCCACCCATATTCTTTTGTAAGAAGTCTTTATTTTGTGGTGAAAAACTTGTCGGCTCCGTTCCTGCGATTTTTCCTGTCCAACTACCTCCACTCATTAATGACCAAGCTTCGACAGGTGAACCATTTCCAGTATATTTCGTGTCATATTCATCTGGTAATCCAAGATCATGTCCAAATTCATGCGCAAACACACCTACAGCTCCATCTTCTGGTTCAATTGTGTAATCATGTGCTGCTACTTTTCCACCAAAGTAATCTACTTTTGATTTTGTACCTTCAATCGCTACTGGATCTACTGCTAATTTTGAACGATGTGACCAGATCGCATCATCACCTAATTTACCACCACCTGCTTCTTGACCAACACCAGCATGGATTACCATTAAATGATCAATTACACCGTCAGGTTCATTTTGATTCCCATCCCCGTTTGTATCATACCTATCAAACTGATCAAACTGAGATAAATCTAGTCCTTTCTCAGCAGCTGCATGCAAAGCTTCTTTCACTAAATCACGTGCACCTTTCGGACCTTTATTATCATGACCACTGCTACCATCAGCTCCATAATCAGATGCTTTTCCTGGAACTGTTAGCCACTCCGTTACATATCCGTCTGTCGTATAACTACCACCAGACTGCTCTTCATAGTATTGTTTAAACGTTTTTACTTTTGAACCATCAAATAATGTATAAGGCTCCTTACCGAACAACATCTTTTGATAATGTTCTCTACTAAAGTCTTTCGAATACATATAACCTGGTGTTTGATCAATATTATTATGTTTATAATCACTAAATTCAACGAGTAGCACTAATACTTTATCCGATCGAACAGATCCTTTATATGGAGCTTGCTTTGCTTTTGAAGTTGGAACTTGCCCATTTAATTGCTTTTTATTTGGTTCTGGCTTTTGCTCAAGATTAATATTTTTTTCAGTCTTTTTTACATTTTCCTTTTCTTCCATCTTTTTCTCTTTTACTTTTTTTGTGAAATCAGACGTTTCTTGTGAGTGAGCATCTGGAAGAATTTCTTTGTTCGCCTGATCTCCTTGTTTCTTTTCAATATATTGCTCGACAGCCTTTTTCGTCTCTTCTTTAGAAGATGCTGGATTAATTGTTCCTCTTTCTTTCAAAGCTTCCGCTAAACGATCTTCTTGAATTAAATTGTAATCAATTGACGTTGTAGACACATTCTCTTTCTCTTTTGCTGGCGTTTCTGCATATGCTAACGGCGCACTCATTACAGATGTGCATCCGATAATTGCTGCAATTGCTAATGATGACAACACTTTAAATGGGGCTTTTCTTCTCATTCCATTTCTCTCCTTTTATAAAACTTAAAATTCAGATAAATCGGTGCATTTTTGTCGAAATCTCTGTTTACTACCCTCCCTATATAAAAAGACATAATTCTATAAACATTAAACTTTCTGTTATAGAATCATGCCCTCCAGTTTTCTGGTCAGACCCTCTATCTGTTTATCCCTTGGTTCAACTAATAATCAGTGTGCTGATGAACAAAGCCCCCACTGATTAAAGTTTCACTTTATATCGAAATATGAAAAATAAAGAGTTATGTGATATATATTAAATATCTTATATAAAAAATTTAAAAGACAATATGCAAAATTGCATGAAAATTCTTTTAAATAAAAAAAGAATCCTAGTCAATTAAACTAGGATTCTTGATTTTCTATTATTTCTCTTGTGTTTTTTCCCAATCAGCTAAGAATTTCTCAATTCCTTGATCTGTTAATGGGTGCTTCACTAATGAAGCAATTACGTTTGCTGGGATTGTTGCAATATGTGCACCGTTTAATGCTGCATCAGTTACGTGAACGCTGTGACGTACAGATGCTGCAATGATTTCTGTTTCGATGCCATGAATTGCAAAGATTTCTGCGATTTGACGAATTAAATCCATACCGTTATGACCGATATCATCTAAACGACCTAAGAATGGTGAAACATATGTTGCACCAGCGCGAGCTGCAAGTAATGCTTGAACTGCTGAGAATACTAATGTAACGTTTGTACGAATTCCTAAATCTGAGAATGCTTTTACTGCTTTTAAACCTTCTGTTGTCATTGGAACTTTTACAACAACGTTTGGAGCAATCTTCGCTAATTCTTTTCCTTCTTCAATCATTTTATCAGCTTCTAAGCTAATTACTTCTGCACTTACAGGTCCTTCTATAAAGCTGCAAATTTCACGAATACGCTCATGGAAATCTACGCCTTCTTTTGCTACAAGTGATGGGTTTGTCGTTACTCCAGCTACTACGCCTAATGCATTTGCCTCTTTAATTTCGTTAATGTTTGCTGTATCAATAAAGAATTTCATTTGTTATTCTTCCTTCCTAATTTTCATTTTATATTTATTTATTTTTCTTAATAAGCTCTAATTCAATCGGAATAGATTTGTCCACTTTTTTACCTTGTGTTATCTCTTTTGCTGTTTGCATCGCCTTCTCTCCGATTAATTCCGGTTTTTGAGCGACTGTTGCAGCCATACGCCCATCGTTAACCGCTTTCACAGCATCTTCTGTTGCATCAAATCCAACAACTACTACATCTGTTTTTCCAGCAGACTTCAATGCTTCAAGTGCACCTAATGCCATCTCGTCGTTATGCGCAAACACGGCTTTAATATCACCATTTGCTTGCAAAATGTTTTCCATAACAGATAATCCTTTCGCTCTATCAAAATCAGCCGCTTGTTTGGCAACTACTTTTAAAGACTTATCGGCTACGTTATGGAATCCTTTCCCACGTTCACGAGCAGCAGACGATCCAGGGATTCCTTCTAACTCAGCAACGTTTGCTCCTTCGCCGACTAATTCACGAATGTAATCACTAGCCATTTGACCACCTTCGATATTATTAGATGCAATGTGAGAAACAACCTTACCTGAATTCGCAACGCGGTCTACTGTAATAACAGGAACATTTGCTGCATTTGCCGCACTTACCGCTGAAGCAACAGCATCTGAATCGGTCGGATTAATAACAACTACATCGACACCCTTTTGAATTAAATCTTCAACATCGTTCGTTTGCTTCGCTGCATCATTTTGCGCATCAACAGCAATCAATTCGATGCCGCTATCTTTCGCTTTCTTTTCTGCACCCTTTTTCAAAGTTACAAAGAAGGGATTATTTAAAGTTGAAACAGAGAATCCAACTTTAATAGTTTTATTTCGACCTTTATCGCTAGAATTCTTTGCCCATTCTGGTGGTTCCATTGAACAACCAGCAGTAATGACCATAATACATGCAACGAGTATAAGTAACCATTTCTTCATGAACTGTCCCTCCATTACGCTTCTTTTCGGCGATCAATTAATACAGCTAGTAAGATTACAAGTCCTTTTACAACTTGTTGGAAGAAAGAAGATACACCTAATAAATTTAAACCGTTATTTAGTACACCGATAATTAGTACACCGATGAATGTACCAACAATCCATCCTCTTCCCCCAGAAAGACTTGTTCCACCTAATACAACTGCTGCAATTGCATCTAATTCGTAAGAAGTACCTGCAGTCGGCTGTGCAGAATCTAGTCGTGATGTTAAGACAATACCTGCAAGCGCTGCCAAAATTCCGGAAAGACCGTAAATCATTACTTTAATTCTCGTAACATTAATACCTGATAGTGCTGCTGCTTCTTCATTTCCACCAATTGCAAATGTACGACGGCCAAATGTCGTTTTCTTCAAAATGAAGTACAGTACTGCGAAAGCGATCATCATTGTAACAGCTGGTACCGGAATACCAAGAAAATAACCGCGGCCAAACATTTGGAACATTAAATGATCACCAAGACCAGTGATCGGACGTCCGTCCATATAAACAAGCGTCAACCCACGAAAAATAGTCATTGTTGCTAAAGTTGCAATAAATGGAGCTACTTTTCCTTTCGCAATGATGATACCGTTTACAATTCCCATTACAAGACCTGCTAATAGTCCAACTGCCATTGCAAGGAACGGATCCATGCCACTTGCCATCATTCCAGCAACAAGTGCACTTGATAATGCTAAAATAGAACCTACCGATAAGTCAATACCCCCTGTTAAAATTACAAAGGTCATTCCGAATGCAATAAGCGCATTAATCGATACTTGACGCAGTATATTAAATAAATTTGGAATTTCAATGAACGCTGGATTTAAAGCTGTAATTACGACGATAATTAATACTAAACCGATTAAAGAACCGAGTTGTTGTAATACATTCCCCTTCTTAGCCATCCTTACTCTCCCCCTGTAGCTAGTGCCATAATAGACTCTTGTGATGCCTCATCTTTCCCTAAAATGCCGCCGACTTTTCCTTCATGAATAACAAGAACTCGATCACTCATCCCTAAAACTTCCGGAAGCTCAGATGATACCATAATAACGGCATCGCCTTGCTCTGTAAGCTTATTCATGATAGAGTAAATTTCTTTTTTCGCTCCAACATCTACACCTCTTGTTGGCTCATCTAAAATGAGTAATTGCGGATGAATGCCTAGCCATTTTGCGATTACAATCTTTTGCTGATTTCCACCAGAAAGAGATTTCACTGCCTGCTCTCCGCTAGATGCTTTCACATTAAGAAGCTTCATCATATCTTCTGTAAACTGTTGTTCTAGCTCGTTGCTCAGAACACTTCCCTTTGAAAGACTTTCTAAATTCGGTAACGATAAGTTTTCTCGAATTGAGAAATCTAACACTAACCCTTCAGATTTTCTATCTTCTGTAATGAAAGCAATTCTTTGTCTAATTGCATCTATCGGACTATCAATCTTTACTTCTTGTCCATTTATAAAAATTTGTCCAGAATCTAAAGGTTCATAACCAAATATCGCTTTCATAATATCAGTGCGACCAGCCCCCATCAAACCAGCTACACCAAGGATTTCACCTTTCCTCACTTGAAACGAAACATTTTCAAATTTCCCTTTCTTCGTTCCGTTACGCATTTCAAAAATGACATCACCAATTTGACTATTTCGCTCTGGGTAACGTTCACCAATGCTGCGCCCCACCATCATACTCACTACTTCATCAAATGATGTTTCTGGAATTAATCTCTTTCCAACGTATTCTCCATCACGCAAAATCGTAATGGCATCACATATTGAGAAAATCTCTTCCATACGATGCGAAATGTACACGAATGAAACACCTTCTTTACGTAACTTATTGATTACTGTAAAGAGCGTTTCGATTTCACGATCCGTCAGTGCCGCAGTAGGTTCATCCATAATAATAACGCTCGCGTTTGTCATTAACGCTTTCGCAATTTCGATAATTTGCTGTTGTCCAACCGATAGTTCCTCTGCTAACATAGCACCTCTTACATGCAATCCTAGCTCTGCTAGTTGCTGCTGCGCAATCGCGTTCATTTGTCGAGTGCGTAAAATACCTGTTTTCCCATACATTAACTCTTTACCAAGAAACATATTTTCAGCTACTGTTAAATTCGGCAATATGTTTAGTTCTTGATGTATAAATGCGATGCCGTACTCTTCAGCTTCTTTCGCATTTTTAAAGGTGCGCTCTTGCCCATCAATCGTGATTGTCCCATCATCTTTTTTGTATACACCTGTTAAAATCTTCATGAGCGTTGATTTACCCGCTCCATTTTCCCCCATCAATGCATGGACTTCTCCTGTTTCAATCATAAACTGTGCATTCTTCAAAACAGGATTGCCATTGAACGCCTTTGAAATGTTTTTCATTTCAATATGCATTCCCATCACTTCCCTTTATTAAAAAATCACGCCTGCATGTAAAATTACATTTGCATAAGGCGTAGCCTCGCCTGTACGAATAATCGCCTTCGCTTTCTTTGTATGCTCTTTAAATTGTTCATGAGATACATACTCAAATGCTGGCTCTATTAATTTTTGCTCGATCTCTTTATTTACTTCCGCATTATTTATAATGACTTCTTCTGCTAACGTCACTTTTTCGATTGCCATATCATCAGCTACAACTTGTAACACCTCTAAAAAACTCGGTTTTCCAATCTCAACAGCTAAATCAATTCGTTTTACTCCATCCGGAATCGGTAACCCGCAATCAGCAATTACAACCGTATCTGTATGCCCAAGTGAAGCAAGGACTGCCGCGATTTCACTGTTTAATACACCATGCTTTTTCATCCAACAATCACCTGCACTTCACGTACTCGATCTCTCGTTGGCATACCGCCCTGTGCTCCAAGTTTCGTTACAGAAAGACCACCGGCAATATTCGCGAAACGAATTGCTTTTTGAAGTGTCTCTCCTTCAGAAAGTGCAACTGCTAACGCACCATTAAATGTATCACCAGCTCCAGTTGTATCCACTACATCAACAGCAATGCTAGGAACATGTACAATCTCCGTGCCATTATGGAAACGAACACCGTTAGAACCTTCTGTCATCAATAATTTATTTGGATACTTCGCCAATAAATCTTTAATTGGTGATGTAAAATCATCTAATACAATGCGGCACTCATGTTCATTTGGCGTAATATAAGTTGCTTTTTCTAAAATTTCTTCTGATAAAACTTGTGCTGGCGCTGGATTCAACATAACTGGAATATTATGTTCTTCACAAATAGCCAATACATATTTTACTGTTTCAAGTGGAATTTCTAGTTGAAGAACAACCATATCCGCTTTTACAAGAAGGTCTTTGGAGCGATCTACAACTGACTTATTTACAAGAGCATTTGCCCCTTGTACGACAACTATACTGTTATCTTCTTCTGCTAAAACGATATGAGCAATTCCTGTCGTTCTATCTGTAACCGGTACCACATAATCGATAAAAATGCGTTCGTTCTCTAAATTTTTTCTAACTACTGTTCCATAATCATCATTTCCTACCGCTCCAACCATTGCTACATTTGCTCCTAACCTAGCTGCAGCAACTGCTTGGTTTGCCCCTTTCCCTCCTGGGATTGTATGAAACGCTTCACCAATTACTGTTTCTCCTGCTTTCGGCCGTTTTTTTGAAACAGCCACTAAGTCCATTGAAATGCTTCCTACTACTGCAATATTTGGCATCTGTTTCATCTCCTTACTTCGTTGTATTTCGTTCTATAATTTCAATCGGCAAACGATAGTGTTTCTCTTCTAATGTATTTCCTTCCATTTGCTCTAACAACAACTCTGTTGCAATTTTCCCCATTTCATATATCGGTTGTGCAACTGTTGTAATAGATGGATACATCATTTCTGTTAAAGAAATTCCATCAAATCCGATAATTTGTAAATCATCTGGAATGGCAATCCCCTTTTGAAGTGCAGCCTTTACAATACCAATCGCAATTAAATCATTCCCAGCAACAATACCATCAATATGCGGGTATTCTTCTAATAATTCCATCGCTACACGCTCACTATTTGCTGGCTCAAACGTACTCTCCGCAATCATATACGAAAGGTTATTTTGCGTAATAACGTCTACAAAACCTTCAAAACGTTCATTTGCAGTACTCACATCACGTGGACCGCGAATATGTGCAATATGTTTACATCCTTTATCTAGTAACAACTTTGTCGCAGCCTGACTTCCTGCATAGTTATCTGCATATACAGTAGGAATACGCTCATTAAACATACGGTCAATCGCAACAACCGGGACAGATAAATTCATGTAATTAACACTATTTTGTGGATTTGTTGCTACAATAAATCCATCTACATTATTTTGTCTAAGTACATCAATGTATTGTTTCTCTTTTTCTAAACTTTCATCAGAGTTACAAAGGACAACTGTGTAACCTTGTTTATGTGCTACATCTTCTACGGCACGTGCAACTTCTGGAAAGAACGGATTCACGATATTTGGAACAACTAAGCCAATTAAACGAGACTTTTTATTATACAGTGAACGTGCTACTGTACTAGGCTTATAATCTAACATCTCAATTGCACGCTCTACCTTTTTTAATGTATCTTCGTGAACATATCCATTTTTATTTAAAACTCTGGAAACGGTCGCAACAGATACTCCCGCTAATTTCGCAACGTCTTTAATCGTACTCATTCTCTTTTCTCCTCATTTCATGTAACCGTTTACAGAAAATAATATAACGTATTTCTAAAAATACGTCAATCATTTCTCACTAAAAAGCTTTTAAGGTTATACTCAAAAAAGCACCGCCATAAGGCGATGCTTCTTCATTACGAGTATGATACAGTTTTTTCTTTTTCTTCTACAGCAGGCTCTTCAGCATCTTTTTTACGATCTGATAATTTAATTTTTTGTAAGAAAATCGTAAAGATGGCACCTACTACGATAAATACTAATCCTGTTAAGAATACAGTATGAAGCGAGTCTACTAAAGAGTTTTTCAAAATAGGTACAATGCTGTTAGCAAACGCTTCTGGCATTTGTTTTAATGCCTCTGGGCTAAATAGCATCGAATATAAACCTTGTGGATCTGTGTGAATCATATCTTTAAATTTCGTTACCATTTGTCCCGCTTCTTTCGGGAATGTATCTAATACAGGTACTAATTTATTTGTTAACGTTGTACCTGAAGTGTTATTCATAATTGATCCTAAAATTGTAATACCAAATGTTCCACCAATTTGACGGAAGAACTGACTTGATGACGTTACGACACCAAGGTCTTTTTTCGGGAAGCTTTCTTGTAACGCTAATGTTAATGTCGGCATTACAAGACCCATTCCTAAACCGATAACCATCATATAAGAAGTAGCTGTAAGCTTCGTTGTGTGCATATCCATCGTTGTTAATAACCAGAAACCACCGGCCATAATAAGCATACCTGCGATAATTTGTGGTTTTACACCAACTTTTAATACAAGTTGCCCACCGATAATACTCATTACAATCATTGTAATCATCATTGGAGTCATAATTGTTCCTGATTCAGCAGCACTTACTCCTACAATACCTTGCATGAAGAATGGTACGAACATAATCGCGCCGAACATTCCAATACTCATAAAGAATCCAATCGCATTCAGTATTGTAAATGTGCGATTTTTAAAGAAATGCATTGGTAAAATCGGCTCTTCAGCTTTCGTTTCAACAATAACAAAGCTAACGATACCAATTACAGCTAGTGCGAATAAACCGATAATTTGCCAAGAATCCCATGCATAATCTTTTCCGCCAAACGTTAGCGCAAGTAATAAACTTACAACACCTAGAATCATCGTAAAGATTCCAGCGATATCAATTTTAATTGGTCCTGTTTGTTTATGTGATTTTAATCCCATTGCAATAAAGATTGTTGCTAAAATACCAACCGGTAAGTTAATGTAGAATACCCATCTCCAGTTCACTGCATCTACAATCCAACCACCAACTTGCGGTCCAATTACAGAAGCAAGACCGTATAACGCACCAAAAATACCTTGCCATTTCGCACGTTCTTTTCCCGTGAACATATCTCCAATAATAATCATAGCCATTGGCATCATAATACCGCCACCAAGACCTTGAATACCACGGAAAATAATTAATTCTGTCATACCATTCGCCATACCACATAACGCCGAACCAATCATAAAAATAACTAGCCCTGTTATATATACGTTACGACGACCAAGTAAATCCGCTAATTTACCTGCAATTGGTACAACTGTCGTTGATGTTAACATATAAGCTGTCGTTAACCATGTCATTAAACTTAATCCGCCTAGGTCACCGACGATACGTGGCATTGCTGTACCAACAATTGTTCCATCTAATGCAGCAAATAGCATCGCGATTACTAAACCGATTAACAACAACTTTCTATTTTGATTTTCTTGTTGCTCCATGTAATCTCCTCAATTCCTCTTAGTTATTCTCTTTTTTCTCTTGTGTCCCGCAAATAATGGTTTCTAACTTCTCAAAGAGACGTAATAAATCTTCTCTTTCTTGCAACTCTAAATGTGAAAAGTATTTTGCAATATGCTCATTGCGAGCTGTCATTGCCTCTTCTACTCTAGCTTTCCCCTTTTTCGTTAACTCGATGATGACAACACGACGGTCATCTTTGTCGTGATAGCGTTCTACAAGTTCTTGATCGATTAGACGATCAATCATCACTGTAATCGCGCTAGGCTTCACATACATCTTTTTTGCTAATGTTGTCGCTCTTGAAGCCCCATAATGATCTAAAATCTTTAAAATATAAAACTGCGGTGGTGTAAGTCCTGTTGCTTGCATTTGTTCTAATAACTCCGTCTGCATTTTCTTTCCAATCGAAAAGGCAAGAGCTTGAATTTTATCGATATGCGTCATATCATTTGGCATGTTATCCACCTCTTATTTAAACAATAAAATATTTAACGTATTTAAATATTAATCCCACGAACAAAATCCGTCAATACTTTTATTCATAAAAACGTTTACATTTTTGTCACAAAGTTGTATAATTTTCGACGAAGTTAATATTGACAGTCACGGAGAAACGGAGTACACGGCTATGAATCATAAAAAAGGAAACTTTTTTATATTTCATGGCCTTTTTATATTCTCTGTCTTAAAACGCTTCGAATTAATTAGGGGAGGATTTTCATTTTATGTTTTTCACACAATTATTTAAACCTGCGCCCCACGCGGAACGCTTACCAGCTGATCGCGTTGATAGCGAATACCGTAAATTACGTTTACAAGTATTCTTAGGTATCTTCATCGGTTATGCAGGTTACTACTTTGTTCGAAAAAACTTTTCACTAGCAATGCCATACTTAATCGAACAAGGCTTTAGTAAAGGGGAACTTGGGGTTATCCTTTCAGCAGTATCTATCGCTTACGGATTAAGTAAATTCTTGATGGGTATCGTATCCGATCGTTGTAATCCTCGCTACTTTTTAGCAGCTGGGCTATTTTTATCAGGTATCATTAATATTATTTTCGGCTCATTTTCTTTCATTACAACGAGCATTATACTTATGTTTGTACTTCAGTTTTTAAATGGATGGGTACAAGGTATGGGATGGCCTCCTTGTGGTCGTACGATGGTTCACTGGTTCTCTATTAGCGAACGTGGTACAAAAATGTCTATTTGGAACGTCGCTCATAATGTCGGCGGCGCGCTTATGCCTTCTCTTGTAACATTAGGCTTATACTTCTTTGCAAATGACTGGAAAAGTATTTTTTACTTCCCAGGTATTCTTTCAATTTTAGTTGGTATTTATGTATTAATTACGATGAAAGATACGCCTCAATCTTGTGGACTACCTTCTATTGAAGAGCATACTGGAGAATATCCACCAGATGAGAAAATAAAAGATCGCGAACGCGAACTTTCGGCAAAAGAAATTTTATTTAAATACGTACTAAACAATAAGTTTTTATGGTACATCGCTATTGCGAACGTTTTCGTATATTTCGTACGTTACGGCGTTGTAGACTGGGCTCCTACTTATTTAGTAGAAGAAAAAAGCTTTACTCATAGTAGCTCACGTACTGCTTATGCTCTATATGAATGGGCTGGTATTCCAGGTACACTTCTTTGCGGATGGATGAGTGATAAACTATTTAAAGGACGTCGTGCACCTGCTGGTATTTTATTTATGGTTGGTGTATTTATCGCAGTTCTTGTTTACTGGTTAAACCCTCCTGGTAATCCAATGGTTGATAGTATCGCACTTGTCGCAATTGGATTTTTAATTTACGGACCGGTTATGCTAATTGGTCTACACGCTCTAGATTTAGCACCAAAGAAAGCTGCTGGAACTGCAGCAGGCTTAACTGGATTCTTCGGTTACTTAGGCGGAGCTGCTTTCGCTAGCGCCGCTATGGGCTTTATCGTAGATGCATTCGGATGGGATGGCGGATTTATCTTATTACTTGCATCTTGCATACTTGCAATGTTCTTCCTTGCCCTTACTTTAAATACAGGATCAACAAAACAAAAGCAAGCTTAAGTACAAATATTATACTTATCAAAAAAAGAGAGACCATTCTTTCCAGAATGCCTCTCTTTTTTCTACATATAAATCTTTTTTCTTACAAAAGATTTATTTTCCTCTCATATATATGTTAGCGCTTCCAAATTACTTCAACACCTAATACAACTGCATTCCACTTTTATATAAAAAGATTTTTGAATATTTTTTCAACTTACCCTTGTCAAACATTGTCAATTTATATTAAAATAACAACATACAAAATATTTAGTCTTTTCAGAAAAGATGGAGGGATAGCCATGAAGAATTCACTTCTTCGTATTGAAAACTTGCAAACTTCCTTTCGTATACAAGATCAGTATCATGCAGCAGTTGATAATGTATCCTTAACTGTTCATGAAAATGAAATTGTTGCTATCGTTGGTGAGTCAGGATGCGGAAAAAGTGCACTTGCCCTTTCCATTATGCGACTGCATAATGAAGCAAATACAAAATTACAAGGGCAGCTTTACTATAGAGATAAGGACTTACTAAGCATGTCAACCGCCGAAATAAATAAAGTACGCGGTTCAAATATCGGAATGATTTTCCAAGAACCTCTTACAGCACTCGATCCTCTTATGACAGTTGGAAAACAAATCGAAGAAAACTTAGACTACCACACAAGCCTTTCAAAAGTTGAAAAGAAAGAACGCACCTTAGAACTACTTCATCAAGTTGGTATTCCAAAACCAGAACTTACATATAAACAATACCCACACGAATTATCTGGCGGAATGAGACAAAGAATTGTTATCGCAATTGCAATTGCTTGTAAGCCTGGACTCATCATTGCAGATGAGCCAACAACCGCTCTAGATGTAACAATTCAAGCTCAAATATTAGACTTACTAAAATCCATTCAAGAACAAACAAAAATGGGCATCATCTTAATTACACACGATTTAAGCGTCGTTGCCGAAACCGCCGATCGTATTGTCGTTATGTATGCAGGACAAGTTGTAGAAACAGGAACAGTAGAAGAGATTTTTAATAATCCTCTTCATCCATACACTCGTTCCTTATTAAATTCAATCCCGTCTGCATCTGCTGAAAAAGAAAAATTACATGTTATTCAAGGCGTTGTACCGACATTAGCTAAGTTACCTCGCACAGGTTGTCGATTCCAAGCACGGATTCCATGGATTAGACCTGATCAACATGAAGAAAATCCCGTTTTACATGAAGTAAAACAAGACCATTGGGTACGTTGCACTTGCTACAAACATTTCAATTTCCAACATAAGAAAGGAGATGACGTAACTCATGGCACTGCTTAAAGTAGAAGATTTAAAAGTACACTTTCCAATTAAAGGTGGTGTTTTCGGCCGTACATTAGATTACGTTCGTGCTGTTGATGGCGTAAGCTTCGAACTACAACCTGGCGAAACATACGGAATCGTTGGGGAATCTGGGAGCGGCAAATCAACAACTGGAAAAGCAATTATGCACTTAACAAAAGCGACAGGCGGTAGCATTCATTTTAATAATAGAGATTTAACAAAATTAAGTCGCTCAGAACTAAGAGAACAACGAAAAGATATTCAAATGATTTTCCAAGATCCCTATTCATCATTAAATCCGAAGAAACGTGTTATGGATATTATCGCTGAACCACTTCGAAATTTTGAGAAACTCTCACCTGATGAAGAGCGTAGAGCTGTTCAAGATTATCTTGATAAAGTTGGATTAAATCCTGAGTCTATGTATAAATACCCACATGAATTTTCCGGTGGACAAAGACAGCGGATTGGTATTGCACGCGCACTTACACTAAAACCGAAGCTTATTATCGCAGATGAACCTGTATCCGCGCTTGACGTGTCGGTACAAGCTCAAGTTTTAAACTTCTTGCAAGATTTACAATCTGAACTCGGACTAACATACCTATTTATTAGTCATGATTTAGGTGTAGTTCGCCATATGTGTGACCGTATCGGTGTTATGTATCGCGGACGCATTGTGGAAGAAGCAACTAGTGCTGAAATTTATAATAATCCACAGCACATCTATACGAAGCGCCTAATATCAGCTATTCCTGATATTCGTCCAGAAAACCGCGAGCAACAACGTAAATTGCGTCGTGAGGTAAGCGTTGAGTATGAGAAATCATACGAAAGTTATTTCAATGAAAATGGTCGTGCTTACGATTTAAAACCAATCTCGCCAACACACCGGGTGGCATTACCTTAAGGGAGTGATAAAATATGTGGAAATTTATATTACGCCGGGTTTTAGTTATGATACCGCAATTATTCATATTAAGCGTACTCGTCTTTACACTGGCTAAGGCAATGCCAGGTGATGCATTAAGTGGCGCTGAACTAGCAAACCCAAAAGCCGATCCAAAAGTGCTCGAAGAACAACGTGAAAAACTAGGTTTAAACGATCCTATTCCCACTCAATATGTAAGGTGGATTTCAAATGCTGTACAAGGGGATTTCGGTATTTCTTACGCACATAAAATAAAAGTAACAGATATTATCGGGGAACGTCTTGGCAATACCATACTGTTAGCTCTTCTTATTCTTATTCTTACTTACTTAATTGCTATTCCACTTGGAGTTATAAGTGGACGTTGGAATGATACGTGGGCTGATCGACTCATTACGCTCTATAACTTTTTAGGATTCGGTACACCACTATTTATTTTCGGGTTAGTAATGTTATTCTTATTCGGCTTTTTATATCCAATTTTCCCTACGAGTGGTAGCGTTGATCCACAAGTTGCAACAGGATCATTTGATTACTATTTAAGTAAATTCAATCATATGATTTTACCAGCTTTATCTGGGGCATTAATTGGGACTGTAGGAACTGTACAATATTTACGAAGTGAAATTATCGATACGAAACATAAAGATTTTGTACGCACAGTAAAAGCAAAAGGTGTACCAGAATCTAAAGTATATTCCAGACATATTTTAAGAAATTCATTTTTACCAATTGCAGCATTTTTAGGATATGAAATTACAGGTTTAGTTGGAGGCTCTATTATTCTAGAAAATATTTTCGGCTATCCAGGAATTGGACAACTATTTTTCCAATCTATCACTCAACGTGATTTCAGTGTCGTAACTGCTCTTGTATTATTTACTGGATTCGCAACGCTACTCGGGACTCTTCTTTCCGATATTATTCTAAGCATCGTTGATCCACGTATTCGTATTGATTAATGGAGGTGAAGAAACGTTATGTTAGCAAATCCTGAAAAACAAACTGAAGTCATTCATTACGAAAAGAGCCCCTCTGGTTTCTCCATTATGTGGCGAGAATTTCGTAAAGATAAACTAGCAATGTTTTCTCTATTCTTTTTAGCTTTAATATTAATAGCCGTTTACGCAACTTCATTTATTATGAAGCAAGAAGATATCGTCCGAGTCGATTTGTTCGCTATTTATGACCCTCCTTCTGCTGAACATTGGTTAGGAACTGATTATGGAGGCCGTGATATTTTCGGACAATTAATTATTGGTACACGTAACTCCTTTACAGTTGGTTTAGCCATCACTCTTTTAGCAACCCTTATCGGTCTTACGACGGGACTAATTGCTGGCTATTTTGGCGGAGTTGTCGATAACATCATTATGCGTTTTATCGACTTCATGATGATTTTACCATTCTTAATGATTGTTATCGTGTTTATCTCACTCGTTCCAACTTTCAATATTACAACTTTTATTCTCATAATGACGGCTTTCTTATGGGTCGGAAAAGCAAGGCTTATACGCTCTAAAGTATTGACTGAGAAAGAACTTGATTACGTATCTGCATCAAAAACGTTAGGAACACCAAATTGGAAAATAATCTTCCAGCAAATATTACCTAATCTAAGTTCTATTATCATCGTAAATATTACATTAAATCTTGCTGGTAACATCGGGATCGAATCTAGTTTAACTTACTTAGGCTTCGGTCTACCAGAAAGCACACCGAGTCTTGGTACACTTGTAAGTTACGCAACAAATCCAGATGTATTGCAAGAAAAGTGGTGGATTTGGTTACCCGCATCAATCATGATTTTAGTGCTGATGCTGTGTATAAATTTTATTGGTCAAGCGTTAAAGCGTGCGGCTGATGCGAGACAAAGAAAAGGATAAGGGGTGGAGAAGTTATGAACAAACCAAAACTGTACAAAGTATTAAGTACACTTGCTGCTTCAACATTATTACTATCTGCATGTGGGGGTGCTGATAGCGGTAGTAAAAAGGCAAACACAAAAAAAGTAGAAACAAATAAATTTAGTGCTACTGTAAAAAATGACAGTAAAGAAATTAAAGACGGATCATTAACTTATGGACTCGTTTCAAATTCACCTTTCGCTGGTGTTTTAAGTAGAGTATTGTATGAAGTTGCTCCAGATTCAGAAATTATGGATTTCTTTGATGAAGGTTTATTAGCTACAGATAAAAACTGGGAAATTACAAATGACGGTGCTGCAACTTATACAATTTCTGAAGATAAAAAAACAATTACTATTAAGATTAAAGATAATGTAAAATGGCACGATGGTAATCCTGTAACAGCCGAGGATTTAGAATATTCTTACTTAATTATTGGTAATAGTAAATATACAGGTATCCGTTACGACACACAAATGCAAATGATTGAAGGTATGGAAGAATATCACACTGGAAAAGCTGACAAAATTTCCGGTATTAAAGTAGTCGATCCAAAAACAATTTCCATTACTTATAAAGAAGTAAACCCTTCATTGAAAACTGGTATTTGGACATATCCTACACCTAAAAAATATTTAGGCGATGTACCAATTGAAAAACTAGCTGAATCTGATAAAATCCGTCAAAATCCAATCGGGTTCGGTCCATTTAAAGTGAAGAAAATCGTTCCTGGTGAATCAGTTGAGTATGAGCGCTTTGATGATTACTGGGGTGGCAAACCTAAGCTGAAAAATGTAACATTAAAAGTTGTAAATCCATCTATTGTTAGTGCATCTCTGAAAAAAGGTGATATTGATATTGCATCAATTACTGCTGACCAATATCCGAACGTAAGTAAATTAAAAAACACACAACTAATTGGTAAAACTGACCTTGCTTACACTTATATCGGATTTAAGTTCGGACATATGGACAAAGCAAAGAATGAAGCTGTAATGGATAACGATAAATTCAAAGACGTTCGTTTACGTCAAGCGATGGCATATGCAATTGATAGAGAAAAATTAGGAGAAAAAGTATATCACGGACTTCGTGTTCCAGCTAACTCTCCAATTCCACCATCTATGCCAAAGTACCATAATAACAATGTTGGCGCATATAACTTAGATGTAGATAAAGCGAAAAAACTATTAGATGAAGCTGGCTATAAAGACAAGAATGGTGATGGATTCCGTGAGGATCCAAAAGGTAATGAACTTAAAATTAACTTCCTAGCTAGTAACGGTAGTGAAACAAGTGAACCACTCGCAAAATTCTATATTCAATCTTGGAAAGATATCGGCTTAAAAGTAGAACTTGTTGATGGACGCTTACACGAATTTAATGCTATGCGTGATATGATTAAAAAAGATGATCCGAAGGTTGATATTTTCTCTGGTGCTTGGAACACTGGCTCTGACCCTGATCTTTCTGGCCTATGGGGCAAAAATGCCGGATTCAACTACCAACGCTGGGTAAATGATGAAAATACGAAGTTATTAGACGCAGGATTATCAGAAAAAGCTACTGATGAAAAATATCGTAAAGAAGTATACGATAAATGGCAAAAATTAATTCATGACGAAGCACCGATGATTCCAATTCATTACACATTCGATTTAACAGGTGTTAATAAGCGCGTGAAAGATTTTAATGTCAACACTGAAGTGAATCAAATTACTTCAAAATGGAAAGACGTTACTGTAACAAGCGAAAAGCCAGAAGTAGAAAAGTAATCATAAAAATAGCTCTTAGCATCCATATACATGCTAAGAGCTATTTTTTATTTACAATCCTTTTCTTACTATTTATAACAACCAATTCCTTCCCTACTCTAATATTAAAAGATTTGATGAAATACCTTTATTAAAACAGCTAACGTAACAGATGCAGCAAATCCTCCTAGACAAATTAAGCTTACCCCTTGACTATATGACAAATTTTGAAATGATTTCATTGCTTCCATCCTCCCTATCTCCCCTTTGATACTTTTATTTTACCAATGGGAAAAATTTCATAACATCGATTTCTCTAACAACTAACTTACAAATTTGTAAGTTAACATCTTCTCAACTTATATATCTAGTATTTCCACAAATAAGAGTCATTTATACATAAAAAAGACCTCAGTTATACTAAGGTCTTTAGTTACATTCTATTTCATTTTATAATCATCACCGGACATTTCACTCGTTTTGCTATTTTATGACTGACACTACCAAGCACCATTTCTTGCAGTGTGTTTAGCCCTCTGCTTCCCGCTATAACAAGATCTATATCTCCTGTATTTACATATTGAACAATTGTATCTCCAGGATCACCATGTAATATCGTAATTGTATAAGATATGTTCTCTTTCTTTAATAAAACTTCAATCTCTTTTAATTTATCTTTTCGACTAGCCGATATTGTTTCTAAATCTGTTTGACCTTGTATAATATCTGATTTTGCCGTTCTATTATCTACTACGTACACAACTTCAACATTTGTTTCTTCGCTACATTTCGCAATATATGTTGCATGTTCCGCTGCTCGAAGTGCATGTTCAGAACCGTCACATGCTAATATAATTTGTTTGTACATATGCTGAATCCCCTTTTCGTTATCCTACTCGTATTATATAATAAAGCCTCCTAAAAAGGAGGCTTTTAACTAGCAATTCTTTTATTATAAGTAGCTAAATTTGCAACAAGTTTTGAGCTACGTTCATTTAATCCTGTTATACTTACTTTCACACCACTTTGCTCATACTTTATGATAACTTTATCAATTGATGCCACCGCTGAATCATCCCATACGTGCGCATGAGTAAAATTCATTTCAATTTCTTTTACATCTTCATTAAATGAAAAATTATTTATTAAATCGGCTGTGGATGCAAAGAAAAGTTGACCGTGAATTTCGTATATTTTCTTATTTTCAATATATAAATGTTTCACGTGAATCTTTGCCATATTGAATGCAAATAACACCGCACTAATTACTGTTCCGATAATTACACCTAATGCTAAGTTATGTGTAATTAGGACAATCACAACTGTTAAGATCATAACAAATGCGTTTCCTTTTGGTACTTTATGAATCGTTGTTACAGAGTTCCAATCAAACGTTCCGATTGAAACCATAATCATAACCGCAACTAAAGCTGCCATCGGAATATGAACGACATAATCGCCTAAAACGAATAGTAATACGATTAAAAATCCGCCCGCTACAAATGTTGATAGGCGACCTCGTCCACCTGATTTAATATTAATAACAGATTGACCGATCATTGCACATCCTGCCATTCCTCCGAAAAATCCAGCAACGATGTTTGCGATCCCTTGTCCGCGTGCCTCTTTATGCTTATTACTTTCTGTATGCGTCATATCATCTAAAACTGAAGCTGTTAATAAAGACTCTAGTAAACCAATGATTGCAAGCATAACTGCATAAGGTAAAATAATCCCTAATGTTTCTAATGTAAATGGCACATCAGGAATACTAAAGAACGGTAATTCTTTCGGCAGGCTTCCCATATCCCCTACTGTTTTCAACTGTAATCCGCTCATAAGTGCAATGCTCGTCACAATAATAATTGAAATAAGCGTAGAAGGTACAACCGTTGTAATACGTGGAAATAAATATATAATTGCAAGTCCTAATACAACGAGTGCATACATTTGCCAAGTTGCATTTTTAAAATGCGGTAATTGCGCTGTAAAAACTAAAATTCCAAGTGAATTTAAAAAACCACTCATAACAGATTTCGGAACAAACTTCATAAATGAGCTCAGTTTGAACACGCCAAAAATAATTTGGACGATACCTGTTAATATTGTTGTAGCAAATAAATATTGCAAACCATGATCTTTAACAAGCGTTACCATTAATAATGCCATTGCACCTGTTGCAGCTGAAATCATTCCAGTCCTTCCGCCAACAAATGAAATGGTAACCGCAATACAAAAGGCTGCGTATAGTCCAACTGTCGGATCCACGCCTGCAATAACAGAGAAGGCTATCGCTTCAGGGATTAATGCTAAAGCAACGACAATTCCTGATAACACGTCCCCTCTCACATTAGAAAACCAGTCATTTTTTATCGTTTGAAACAAAATACCACTCCTCTACTCCTTTATAATTTGATTTTCTCCATAAGAAAATCTAGCCGACTGCACGAAAGCTATTATATAACGAGTAGAAGATTTTTTGCTATGTAAAAGTTTCCTAAAGAAAAAGACGCTACCTTAGTAGCATCTTTTCTCATTTCATTAATGTCCACCGTGTCCTTGACCACTTTCCTGAACAATTTCTAACCTCTCATCTAGTATTCCTTGTGTTTCAAATGAAATATCACTCGTACTTCCTAATAAGAAACCGTGATTATATGGTCCAAGTGTTGGATCATCTTTAAACTTCGGCTGAATGCTTGCAAGGAAGTCATACACTGGTTGTGAAGCTTTACCTTCTTCTAATAATACAACAGGTGCGTGTTTACCCATATGTGAAAAAGGTGCCCCAGCAACTGCTAAATCTGGTGTTTTGCTTGAAACAAATGATACACCGTGACCAGGTTTTGTGAATCCCCAGCCAAATTTTGTTTTTTCATCTTTAAACTTCGCAAATGCGATAGAATTTTCTGTTGGAGTCTCACCGCTAATACGCGTTACTTTCCCGTATTTGCTTAACTCTTTTTCTACTTCTTTTGAAACGATTTTTTCTGGTCCTAGTACATATATATTTGCTTTATCTTTTCTCATCTTTAATGCCTCTATTGTCGCTTCTGGCACTTTATTCTTTTCTGTATAGAGTAGTGGTTCCGGCATATGAGAAATCCAGTTTACAGCGGGGGTTGTATATAAACGTCCTTCTTCTGCAGACGAACCGACAATAACACTATTTGGGTAGCTTCCTGTTATATCGGCATACTCCTTATCAACATCTTTCGCAAATATAGCTGGGTTCGTTTCTTTTATTTGTTTTACTTTATAACCTTTTAATTGTTCAAGCGCGCTAGTACCTACATCCCCCATCACCATAATTTGTGTTCCATCTTTCGTTCCGATTGGATTTAATCGTTTTATTTCTTTTAACGTCATTTCCGGTATCTTTTCTTTTTCTATAAATAAAATCGGCCCGTTATTCGGATGATGAATAAGGTCTGCACTCGCAATACCTAATTGCCACTCGCTTGCTGGTACTAAAATAACAGCACCCGGCTGGTTCTCTTTATGGGTTGCTGGCCATATCGTTTGCGAAGTTAACACTGCCATTTGCAGGGGATCATTTGTATTTAACCTCGTCACATTTTTTAAACTTGTCGTTAATAAATCATACGATGCCCCTTCGTTCATTTCTTTTGGCGCCGTTACCTCCTGATTCATTTTCATTTCCTTTTGCTCTGTTTTTTTCTCTTTTGTAGATTCATGGTTTTTATGGTCTGTATTCGTTTGTCCGCATGCAGCAAGACCAACTGCTGTAATTATTGTTATCCCAAAAATCCGGGTCATTTTTTTCACTATACCGCCTCCGTATTAATCATTTTTGAGCCAATATGATTACCTAAAATGTAATTTCAACTCCACAATAACAAGCAATTCTGAAGAAATTATGCAGACACATCATAATCTGCACCATTTCTTCATGATTTTGCATTACACTTTAAGTAACGATTATAAATATGGAGGGCTCTCTATGATTGATATACTGCTCGTAGACGATGAACCGAGAATGCTTGAATTATTAACGCTTTATCTTACCCCAATTGGATATAACTGCGTATGTGCGACTTCAGGAGAAGAGGCTATTTTACATATAGAAAATCGAAACTTTAAATTTGTTTTACTCGATATTATGATGCCAAAGATGGACGGATGGGAAACGTGCAAAAAAATCCGATCTTTTAGTAACATTCCTATTATTATGGTTACAGCTCGTGATCAAACAGTAGATGTCGTTCAAGGATTAAAACTTGGAGCCGATGATTACGTAACGAAACCTTTCCATGAAGAAGAACTTTTCGCAAGAATTGAAGCCGTTTTAAGACGTACAAATGAACATAAACAAATCCAATATCACGGTATTGTATGGGATGAAACAAAACACTTCGTTTCTGTCCATAATGAAGAACTCCTTCTCACACCAATTGAATTTTCTTTACTCGGATTATTTTTACGCCATGTGAACTACGTATTAAACCGTGATCAGCTCATCGAACGAATTTGGGGGTTAAACACAAATACAGAAGATCGCACAGTCGATTCACATATTCGTAATTTACGTGATAAATTGCGAAAAGCAAATTTCCCTATTGATCACCATTTAAAAACTGTTTACGGAGTCGGATATCGATGGGTTGATACTCTAGATTAAGGAGCAAAGCAATGAAGCGAATTTCTATTCAGCTCGGATTTTATTTTTTGATTGTTACACTTTTAATCGAAAGTGTTCTATTTGTCTCGCTTTATTATAGCCTTGTCAACAATAGAGTAAATGAAGAAATGACAGCTTTATTAAAGCGCGGAAATAGTCACAGAGATGTCCTTGAAAAGTATTTTGATAAGCAAACAATCTCCCATGTTGCACTAATGGAATCCGAAGCCGAAACTACTGTTGTTATTACAAATGCAAATAAGGAGGTACTAGCTAAATCCAATGAAATAAATACTACTATAAAAAAGCATATTGAAAAGATGCAAACACGGACAGATCATGACGGAGCAATTATAGAGAATCATTGGAAAACATCTAATTATATATGTACAGTTAGCCCCATTGTAGTGGCTGGAAAAACGGAAGGATACGTATATATGTTTCTCGGGACGGAATCAATCGAGGAAATGGTGAACGGGCTAACAAGACAATTCATTATTGCCGGAGTCATTACGTTTCTACTAACAGCCATCACCATCTTTCTATTATCACGTTTATTAACAAAACCATTGTTACACATGAAACATGCAACTGAAAAAATGAGTAAAGGCGATTTGTCCGTTTCGTTAACGACTACTCGAAATGATGAAATTGGTGAACTAGCATCATCTATTCAAACGCTCGCAAATGATTTACATTATATGAAAACAGAGCGAAGTGAATTTCTAGCAAGTGTTGCTCACGAATTACGAACACCGTTAACATACGTAAGAGGTTATGCTGACATTGCTTTAAAAGAAAGCACCTCTCCTGAACAACGTTTGCGATATTTATCAATTATAAAAGATGAGTCTGATTACATTACAAACTTAGTTCAAGATTTATTTTCACTTGCACAAATGGAACAACATAACTTTTCTATCCAAGTAAAGGAAGTGCATTTACACACCTTCCTTACTCGTATAGCTGAAAAAGTAAACGCCATGTATAAAGAAAGATACATTAAAGTTTCTTTCTCTTGTCCTCCTACACTGCTAGTAAACTTGGATGAACAGCGATTTGAACAAGTTATAGTAAACATTTTAAATAACGCTTATAGACATTCAAAAGAACATTCTCATATAAACATTTCTATTACAGAAGAACATAAACGTATCTCCATTACAATTGAAGATGAAGGCGAAGGTATCCCGCCTGAAGACCTCCCTCACATTTTTGACCGCTTTTATCGTGTTGATAAAGCTAGATCACGAGCTACAGGTGGAACTGGTTTAGGACTCTCTATCGTGAAGGAAATTGTAGAGCTACACGGCGGGAATATTACAGTAACGAGTGAAGTCAATCACGGGTCTTGCTTTATAATTTCATTACCATCTATAAAGAAACACGACTATCATCAATAGTCGTGTTTCTTTATCCCGCATTAACGGGCAGTAAGACCCCTACATCAAAATTCAGCGGAAGCAAAGAAGTTAGGTGGGGGATCAACTGCCCGTAAAAGCCCGATTGGTTCAACTAATAATCAGTGGGAGATGAACAAAACCCCCACTGATTAAAGTTTCACTTTATCATTTTACTTTATAATATAAATTTACAAATTGCCCAAAACGTTTCGTATCCGTTAAAGTTAAATTAATTTCTGGATTCTTGTCTTGAAATAACGGAACTCCAGAACCTAATATGTGAGGGGTAATCGTGACAACATATTCATCAATTAGATTATTCTTAAAGAATTCTCTCAGTAGACTCCCTCCACCGACCATCCATATTTTAGATCCTTCTTGTGCTTTTAACCTTTTTGTAAACTCCACTACATCTTCATTTACAAACTCTACATGTCCGTCCGTGCCTTTTTCTGAATTAGAAAACACATAACATTTTTTATCTAAATACGGGAATGTCTCTGTATGCTCTACTACATAATCGTACGTTCTCTTTCCCATTATTATTGTATCAATCGTTTCGTACATTTCTGTATAACCGTTATCTCCCTCTCCTTCTGTTTCCATTAACCACTCTAAATCATCATCTTCTTTCGCAATATATCCATCCAAACTAGCTGCAATAAATAAAACTATTTCACGTGACATATCTTTTCCTCCTTGCATCTCATCTTGATAACATATGATGTAAACAATATACTAACAATAAAACATGACAATTTATGTCACGTTAAAAAGAAAAGGTGATACATTTGTCAAAAGCTAAACGCTTATTAGATATTCTTATATTTGCTTCTGCGAAAAAAACATTTACAGCTCAAGAAATAGCTGATGAATTTAATATTTCCGTTCGTACGGTTCATAGATACATTTTAGATTTAAGTGATATGGGATTACCCATTTATGCTGAACAAGGTCGTAATGGAGGATATAAAGTATTAACAACTAGGGTCATTCCACCTATCTTATTTACGGAAGAAGAAGCGGTCTCCATCTTTTTTGCCTTTCAATCTTTAAGCTACTACAGAGACTTGCCTTTTAATACAGAAATCAATTCTGTCACTCATAAACTATATAGCTCTCTACAACATGAGGCGAAAGTGAAAGTTGATAAAATACGTTCTTATATCGCCTTTTGGAATCCGAAGAGAACAATTGAGACCCCACTTTTAAACGAAGTGTTAACAGCGGCTATTGAAAATAAAAATTTACACTTTCAATACGAATCTAAATCAGGGGTAAAAACAAAACATGTTCATCCGATTGGTGTATATGCTCACGACGGGTTATGGTACTTACCGTCCTATGACTTCGGTAGAAAAAAAGTATTACTGTATCGCGTCGATCGTATTCTCTCAATATTATCGATGGAAGAAAATACAGATACATTCATGAATTTAGAAGAGTGGTTTGCCTCTAACTCTAACGTAGTACACAATCCTACTCAGTTACATGTTTTACTGACAACAGAAGGCGTACGCCAATGTAAAAGCGTTCCTTATCTTGAGGAATTCGTTATAGTAAACGAGGATGGGACAGGATATATAAATTCAACAATTGATAAAGGTGAGATTAACTTTATTACTCCTTTATTTTATAGACTTGGAAAAGATGCAAAAGTTTTAGAACCGAAAGAATTGATAGATGGTTTACGTATACGTGCGAAAGAAGTTTTAAGTATGTATGAAGATTAAAAAGGCGTAAGAGAAATTCTTTTACACCTTTTTAGTGTGCAATATTTTCTCTATCTCTTCTTTTAACAACATCTTTATTTCTTCCAAATTATGATTCTTCTTTTCCTCCGGTTGCACCGTATAAAACTCAGCAAACGAACGCTCTTTATATCTTGGTACGACATGCATATGGTAATGTGTTAACTCGTTAAATACTCCACCATTTTGAAAAACTGTAATTCCATCTGGTTTATATAATGCCTTAATCGCTTTTGCAATCAGCTTAGAAGCATCCATAATTGATCTTGCTACAACGTCATCTAATTCGTCTACTTCTACAACATGCTGCTTTGGCACAATTAAAGTATGTCCTGGGTAGAAAGGCGCATGATCTAAAAAGCAAGTTACATAATCATCTTCATATACTTTATATATTTTTTTCTCTTCGTTTGCTAATTTACAACCTAAACAGTCCACTACACTTTCCCCTCTTTCTAAAAACATAAAAACGTGAGAATACGGCTCTCACGTTTTTATGTTTCATTTTATTAGTTCAATTGTTTCTGTAACTTTTATACTATCTTTTACAGATTGAACAATCGTGCAATTCTTCACTGCAAGCTGCAATGCTTTGTCCAACTGCTCTTCTGTAATGTTTTCCGCTTTAATTTTATAGTGCAAATGAACACTTTCAACTGGTTTGGATAAAGCTTCACTTCTACCAATTTCAGTTTCGATCGTAAACGTATCGTATGTAATACGTTTCTTTTCTAAAATTGTTCGAAAGACAATTGCACTACATCCTGCGATAGAAGAAACGAGTAATTGTAACGGTGAATACCCGTTTTCTTTTCCAATCGCTAATTGAGCGTACGATAAATCTGCCTTTATATCATCGTGTTTGATTATTAGTTTCATTTGTTTTGTCCATCTCCACTTTCATCGGTTTCTGCTGTTTCTTACTCATATAATAATAATATATATAGCAGAAAATGATAAATGGAATACCGCAGTATAACGCCATTCTTTGTTCAGGAATAAACGCTAAACTAATAACAACGATGCTATTTGTAATTAAAGCTAAAATTGGAACAATCGGATATAGTGGTGTTCTATACTTTAAGTCCTCTAACTTTCCTCCGCCTTTTATATACTGACTTCTAAAGCGAAGTTGCGATAGAGCAATAATGATCCAACTTGAAACAGCCGATAAACCAGCTATCGATAATAAGTACATGTATACTGTATCTTCTGCAAGGAAACTTGTGAATAGGGATAATCCAGCTACCGCAATCGTTACGACTAGCGCTGTAATTGGAATACCACGTTTATTTACTTTCTTGAAAGAAGTTGGTGCCATTCCTTCATTTGCAAGTGACCATAATATACGTGTCGCTGCATATAATCCAGAGTTCGCTACAGATAATAACGCAGTAATAATAACGAAGTTCATAATATCAGCTGCATATGGAATACCGATTTTATCAAATACAACTACGAATGGACTTTCAATTACGCCTGCTTCCTTCCAAGAAATTAATCCTACTAAAATTGTCATTGTTAAAATGAAGAATAACATAATACGCCATACTGTATTACGGATCGCACGTGGAATTGTTTTTTCTGGATTTTCACTTTCTCCCGCTGCAATTCCGATTAACTCTGTTCCTTGGAACGAGAAGTTAACTGTAATCATTGTAAGTAATACGGCAGCTAGTCCATTTGGGAAAAGTCCACCATCGCTTACAAAGTTAGAGAAAAGAGGTGCTGCTTCTTTTCCGTCATACGATATAAATCCTAATAATGCACTACCACCAAGAACAACAAATGCAAGGATTGTAATTACTTTAATACTAGAAAACCAAAATTCTAATTCGGCATAACTTTTTGCCGAAATTGCGTTTGAAGCATATAAAATAACGCCGAATACAAGGCACCATACCCAAACATCAACATTTGGAAACCATCTTTTCATCATTAAACCGATTGACGTTAATTCTAGTCCTACTGTTACTGCCCAGCCAAGCCAGTATAACCAGCCAATCATAAAGCCCGTTCCTGGTCCAATAAACTTCGTTGCATACTTTTGGAAAGATCCCGAAACCGGCATTGCTACCGTTAACTCTCCAAGACAAAGCATTGTTAAATACATAATAAATCCGCCTACTAAATATGAAAGGATGGCTCCCCCTGGTCCAGCCTGATTAATAGTGTAACCTGAACCTAAGAAAAAACCAGTTCCGATTACACCACCTAGTGCGATCATAAATAAATGTCTACTCTTCATCGTACGATGTAATTTCTCATTCGTTGGTTGCTGCATCTAAATCCTCCCCCTACCATACCCCTATGTCTTGTTAAAATTTTCTGATAATAAAAATATACACGAAAGCGATTACATTTTCTATATAAAATTAAAACTTTTCTGATAAAATAATATAAAAAATCTAATTATCGCAAGATTTAGATTCTATTTAGAGGAAAATAAGGATAAACAAGGAAAAAACTCTTACATATATTGTAAGAGTCAACGAAGTTCTAACCTTCTCGATAAAATTGATAAACTATAATTTACGATAAAATACATACAAGCAACTACTATAAACGTCGGAATCATATAATTTACATTTTGCCCGCTAATAATTTGAGCATTATGAATAAGCTCTGGTAGTGATATAACGACTGCTAGCGCTGTATCTTTCAGCAATGAAATAAACTGACTGACAAGTGGCGGGACCATTCTTCTTAATGCTTGTGGCAAAATAATATGCCACAGCGCTTGAACATACGTTAATCCGGAAGACCTCGCTGCTTCGATTTGCCCTTTTTCGATAGATAATAGACCACTTCGAACAATTTCAGATATCATTGCAGCTTCAAATATTGTTAAAGCAACAATTGTAGCTGTTATAATTTCTAATTTCAAGCCTGCTTCTGGAAGTGCAAAATACGTGAAAAATATAATTAACAGTAGTGGTAAGTTTCGAATCACTTCAACGATAATTCCTAATATTTGTGAGACGACAGGTATTTTCGTGTAGCGCAATATTCCTATTACACTACCGATAATAAAGCTAAGTACAATTGCTACGAGCGCTACCTCTAACGTTATAAGTAATCCTTTTAATAAAAATAGAATATGATCCCCTGTAATTGCTCCCTTAAAATCCATTTACACCGCCTCCTTTGCCAAGCGTTTTTCTAAATAACGCACTAGCATACTGAGCGGAATTGTTAATATTAAATAAAACATCCCGACAAATATATAAACATCAAACGTAACAAACGTCTTCGTTGAAATTAAATCTCCTTGATACATTAAATCAGTACCAGCGATAATTCCGAGTATGGAAGAGTTTTTTACTAAATTGAGAAATTGATTTCCTAGAGGAGGAATTACGATTTTCATCGCTTGAGGTAAGACAACATAATACATCGCCTGTACATACGTTAACCCTGAAGACCTTGCTGCTTCCATCTGACCTTTCGCGACTGATAGAATACCAGCGCGAATGACTTCCGCAATAAAAGCTGCCGTATATACCGTAAGCGTAACTGTTCCTGCTACAAAACCATTTAAAGTAATTCCTATTACAGGTAAAGCGAAATAAAATATAAATGCAATTAATACGAGTGGAATATTTCTTACAAACTCTACAAAAGCTGATCCTACCCAATTTAAAATACGAATCGGTGCAATACGCATTACCGCCAAAATTACTCCTAAAATAAAGCTTCCTATTAATGCAATTACACTAGACATAACTGTATACTTAAAGCCTTCTAAATACATATCAATGTTATTCGTTAGTATAGAAAAATCAGGCACATATTCTCCCCTCTTTCTTTACAAGAAGAGGATGAGCATCCCTCATCCTCTCACTCTTATTATTTATTCCAATTAAGTGTCACTTTATTTTTCTTGTTTTTGACCAATCCATTTCTCATACAATTTATCGTATTCTCCATTCGCTTTCATATCTTTTAGCAAGCTATTAATCTCTTTCGTTAAATCATCTGCACCTTTTTGCACTGCAATTCCGTACGGTTCATCCGTGAAAATTTTCCCTACAACTTCATAATTTGAATCTTGTTTTGCCATGCCGTAAAGAATTGCATTATCTGTCGTTAAAACATCACCTTTTCCTGCTTTTAACGCCGTAAACGCCTCACTGTAATTTTCAAATTCTAATACAGTCGCTTCTGGTGACTTTTGACGAATGTTATTTGTAGATGTTGAGCCTTTTACAGCTAATACTTTCACACCTTGTTTTATATCATCAATACTCTTAATATTGCTTCCTTTTTTCACAAGTAACGATTGCCCTGCTTTAAAATATACATCTGAAAAATCAACTTCTTTTTTACGTTCTTCCGTAATTGTCATTGTTGCGATAATTGCATCAATGTCACCGTTTTTCAGTAGTGGAATACGCGTTTTAGACGTTACTTCTTTTAATTCTAGTTTCTTTTCATCTCCAAGGATTTTTTTCGCAAGCGCCTTTGCGATATCAACATCAAATCCTTCTACCTGCCCTGTTGAAGGATTTTTCAAGCCAAATAAGTTCGTATCATTCTTCACTCCAACTACTAGTTTCCCCCGCTTCTTAATTTGTTCAACAGCCCCGCCTTGCTTCGTATTCGTTTCTTTCGCCTCATCTTTTTTACTTCCGCACCCAGCAACGACAAGTACGAATAAACATGAAAATACGATTAACGTAAACAACTTTTTCATTTTAAGCATGAAATTCCTCCTTTAATGATTTAACACTCTTCTTAAAAATAGACGCGCTCTTTCTTGTTCAGGACTTGCAAAGAATTGCACTGGTGTTGTATCCTCAATGATTTGGCCATCATCCATAAATAAAATTCGATCTGCTACTTCTCTTGCAAATCCCATCTCATGCGTGACGACGACCATCGTCATCCCTTCTTTAGCTAGCGTTTTCATAACATCAAGTACTTCCCCAATCATCTCCGGATCAAGAGCAGACGTAGGCTCATCGAATAGCATAATTTCCGGCTGCATCGCAAGTCCTCTAGCAATTGCTACCCTTTGCTGTTGTCCTCCGGATAGTTGATGCGGATATACATTAGCCTTCTCCGGGATTCCTACTTTCTCTAAATAAAACATTGCTGTTTTTTCTGCTTCTTCTTTGGAAACTTTATTTACTTTAATAGGTGCTAGTGTAATATTTTGAAGAACCGTTTTATGCGGGTATAAATAAAAATGCTGAAAAACCATCCCGATATTTCGGCGTAATTCATTCATATCTGTTTTTGCATTGTGTACCTCCGTATTTTGTACGATTAATTCTCCGTCGGTAATTGTCTCTAGCTGATTTATACACCGAAGCAACGTGCTTTTTCCTGATCCTGAAGGACCAACTACTACTACCACTTCGCCTTTTTTCACTTGCACATTAATATTTTTCAAAACTTGAAAGTTGCCATAATATTTATTTACGTTACGAAACTCTATCAACATACTCACCCCTTCCCCTAACAAAGCATGTACATTCTTTTTATATTCAAAAACAGTCCCAAAAATAACTTTTAGCTTCAATTTGTCCATAAAAAAAAGCAAAGAGTTTCCCCTTTACTTCTTCATTTCTATTCTGTTAAGATACTTCTTCTTTCTTATCTTTCCCGTATTCATGCTCCCAGAAATCAGCATTTTTAATTCCTAATTCCTGCGGATCAAATACTGGATCTTTACCTTCTTTTTTCTGCTTTTCATAGTCTTTTAATGCGATCAATGCTGGTTTTTGTAGTAGTAAAATCGCGATAATGTTAACCCATGCCATAATCCCTACACCAATGTCACCTAAAGCCCATGCTGTTGCAGCTGTTTTTACACAACCATAGAATACGACTCCTAAGAATACAAATTTTAGTACGATGGACATCCAAGGACGGTCTTTATCACGATTTAAGTATGCAATATTCGTTTCTGCAATGTAGTAATACGCCATAATTGTTGTAAACGCGAAGAATAGTAAAGAGATTGCAACGAAACCATTTCCAAATCCAGGGAAAACAGATTCTACCGCTGCCTGTGTATAACCAGGACCCGGCTGTGCACCATTTAATTTATTGACGATAAAGTTTTTTCCGCTTGCATCAAATACGTTATACATGCCTGTAATAATCATCATAAATGCTGTTGCTGAACAGACGAATAATGTATCAATGTAAACGGAAAATGCTTGTACTAACCCTTGTTTAGCTGGATGTGATACTTCAGCAGCTGCCGCCGCATGGGCCCCAGTTCCTTGCCCTGCTTCATTGGAATAAATACCACGTTTTACTCCCCAAGAGATTGCTAAACCAATAATTCCACCAAAAGCTGCTTCTAATGCAAATGCACTTTTTAAAATTAACATGAAAGCATCTGGTAATTTTTCAATATTCATAGCAACAATGACGCAAGCTACTAAAATATAACCAAGCGCCATAAATGGCACTACAACTTGCGCTACGTTAACAATTCGCTTAACTCCACCAAAAATAATAAGCGCTAATGCCGCTACTAATACCGCTCCAGATACAGAAGTATTAATACCGAAAGCTGTTTCCAAACTTACAGCAATACTATTTGCCTGAACACCCGGTAACAGCATCCCCGTTGCAAGAATTGTTGCTGCAACGAATACTAATGCATACCATTTAACCCCTAACCCTTTTTCAATGTAATAAGCTGGACCACCACGGAATTGCCCTTGATGCTTCGTCTTATATATTTGTGCAAGTGTCGATTCTACATAAGCAGAACCTGCTCCTAGAAAAGCTACCGCCCACATCCAAAAGACAGCTCCTGGTCCACCAAATGCAACAGCCGTTGCAACACCCGCAATATTTCCTGTTCCAACGCGCCCTGATAAAGAAAGTGCTAACGCCTGGAACGAAGAAACACCAGCATCCGATTTTTCTCCTTGAAATGTAAGCTTCACCATTTCTCCTACATGCCTTACTTGTAAAAACCTCGTTCGAATGGAAAAATATAAACCTGCTCCTAAACATAAATAAACAAGTGCTGGACTCCAAACAATATTATTGATCCAACTTACGATAGCTTCCAACATTCCCCCTCCTCTTTTTATAAAGAATATTCAGAATATATATAAAATTATAAGTGTATACCGAATCTAGGACAATATTATTTTAATAAAGTAAACATATTTTTGTATAAAAAAACAAAGTATATATTTGTTTTATATACTTTGTTTTGAACTAAATGTATTATATATTCACAATTGCTTCTTTTTTGATAATTCTTCCGTATAGCTCTTCCGATAATTTCAAGAAATTATCAGGCATATCTTTCCCTTTAAACTTCTTTTGAAGCGTTCCATATAAACCTATATCACGTAAGCGTAAAAATAGTGGTAACGATTCATACCAACTATCCGCCAGCCTGTGCTCATATTCGTATCCTTTTCTTAACACTTGTAACTGTTTACGAGCGAATGTCGTCTTCTCCTCCACTGTCCACGGTGTAAAAAGGACCGAGTAATAAAGAACCATTGCCAAATCATGAATGAAGTAATTATAGGCCGCATCATCAAAATCAAAGATTGTAAGCTCTTTCCCATCATAATGGAAATTACCTGGATGAATATCGCCATGCATAAGGCCGAATGTTTCTCTTCCAATTGGAAGAGTCTTTATTTCCCCCATTAATACAGCAGCAACCTCTTTCACTTTCTCATCTTCTAATTCATTAACAATTCCACTTTCGTCTTCTTCCCACGTATCACGGTAGTCTGTTTTAGGATAATCCATTGTAAGGCGATGCAGTTGTCCAATCGCTTTTCCCCACGCTTCAAAATAAGCATTTCCCCAATAAGGCGATTCTTCTCCTTTTACTTGCTCACCTTTTGCATATGTAAATAAGGAAGCGAAAAAGAAAGTCCCATCCTCTGCTGCGATTTCTTCTACAAGATTTTGAGACGTTGAATAAAGAGGTCCTGCTACCTTTGCCCCATTCTCCGCAACATATCGTAAAAAATCTAGTTCAGCCTCTACCTCTTGTTTAGAGCGATGAGAAGAATGTGTTAAACGTAATACGTAATCTTCATCATTATCACCCTTCGCCTTAAAAATATAATTCTCAAAATCTCCAAGTGGCTTTTCTTCCACTGTTACATGAAACAAATTCGCTGCTGTTTTTAAAATCTCTTTTGTAAAAACACGTTCTACAGCTATTTCCATATATATCCCTCCTATATATCTTCTTAATTCGACACAAATGTTAGAAGTACTGCTATGAAATTGAATAATGCGTGGGCAATCATAGCTGATAAAATAGAATTTGTTTTCTCATATAACCATGCAAATACTACCCCACTCAAAAAATTCACCAGTAATGTGTTATATGTAGGGATATGGACAACGGTAAATATTATGGAACTAATAAACATACCGCCCCACATGCCATATCTATCACGAAAAAATGTATAAAAAACACCTCGATATAAAATTTCTTCATAGATTGGTGATATAATTGCTGCTCCAATTACCGCGATACAGAATGAATAGATTGATTTATCATTTTGGACCGTCTCCGTCTTACTATTCTCAAAGGAAATACCCATTTTCTCCATTATCACTAATACAGCAATACTAGCTACAATTAAGAAAATTACCGCTCCAACTGTCCATAAAAGATCTTTCCATGAAAGCTTCCGAATTCCAATATCTTTCCACGAGAGTTTATATCTTTTGATACAAAAAAGATAAACTACAGTAGTAAATATCACTGCCATTATAAAGCCCATTAATACTCCAGCATATAGTGAGTTACCTATTATTTCTAAAATATATTTATAAAAAAGAGATTCAACAGTTACTGGAACAATAACAAATACAAACATAAATAAATATAAAATTTCTTTCCATCCCCACATATCCCTCAAAGTCATTTATATCATCCCCTATACCCTATTTTCTATAGTATAAAAGATGACGTAACGTAACTTTCAAGCTACTTTGTCAAAAATAATCCAAGCATAAATTTCTCACAAAAAGCAAAAATTAACAGAAGCAACTTTATCTAAAAGAGGTGGAAATTATGACAGAGAAAAAAGAACAACAAGAGAGTACGGGCCAAAAGCATATGTTTCCATCACTTCCGGAGAACATTAATTACATTGAAAATAAACTTTCTCATTCTGATGATATAAAAAAATTAGATCTCCCTTTTCAAAACGGAAAAGGAATAATCTTATATATCGAATCTTTAGCAGATCCAAATCTAATTCATCAGTTAGCTCTTGAGCCTTTATTAACACGGTCAGACTTAGCTATAGATAAAGCTTTTTCTACATTAAATATGAAAAAAGAAACGAATTTAAATTATGGTGTGCAGCTTTTATTACAAGGTAAATCCTTATATTTTCATGAACACGTCGACAGTTTTTTTATTTTCGAAACAGCTTTATCTTTAAAGCGAGATATAGCAGAGCCTGATAATGAAGGGATTGTGCGCGGTCCACATACTGGTTTTGTAGAGGATCTAGCAACTAATTTAGCTTCGATTCGTAAGCTCATAAAAAGTCCAAATATCGTCGTTAAATATTTCACACTTGGTGAAGAAATGCATACGAAAGTGGCAATTGCTTATATGCAAAACATAGCGAATGACGATTTAGTTACAGAAGTAAAAAGAAGGTTAGAAACGATTAAGACAGATGCACTTATGCCTCCAGGATATATACAAGAATTTATAGAGGATACGTCTTTCTCACCATTTCCGCAGCAATTAAATACAGAGCGTCCAGATAGGACCGCTGCAAATTTAATGGAAGGACGAGTTGCTATTTTATCTGATGGAGATCCCACAGCGCTTATCGTTCCTGTTACGTTATTTGCTTTCTATCAATCACCAGACGATTATAATAACCGCTGGATTGTCGGTTCTTTCGTCCGAATGATTCGCTTAGTGAGTTTCTTGATTGCTTTTCTCTTACCAGCTATATATATCGCAACCGTAGCCTTTCATCCTGATGTATTGCCGCTCGAACTTGTGTATACAATTAAAGCTTCATTAGAGAAAGTACCACTTCCTCCTATTTTTGAAGCTCTCTTAATGGAATTAATCTTTGAATTATTACGGGAAGCTGGTATTCGCTTACCAAGCCGAGTTGGACAAACAATCGGTATTGTAGGTGGTTTAGTAATTGGTGATGCAATTGTAAAAGCTGGACTTGTTTCTTATACGATGATCATTGTTGTAGCTTTAACTGCCATCTCATCTTTTCTCGTTCCATCAAACGATATGAGTTCAGCAGTTCGAATTCTTCGTTTTCCATTAATGATTCTTGCTGCTATATTCGGATACGTCGGAATATCATTCGGTCTAATTATAACTTTCGTTCATTTATGTCAATTACATTCATTTCATACGCCATATCTTTCTCCTGTTGCCCCGATGCGGATAAAAGATATGAAAGATTCTTTTGTAAGACTTCCAATTTGGTCGTTTTGGGAACGACCACATGATCCAAAACCGAAAAAAATGCAACGACAACATGTAACGAGAGAGGATGAGGACGGTGACAAACACGCAAAGTAAAATTTCGCTCGTTCAATTTACCTTTTTCGTTATTCAATGCCAAATCGGAGTTGGTATCCTTTCTCTACCTAACCGTCTTCACCCAATAGCAAAAGGTGGTGGATGGATTTCCGCGCTCATCGCCGGGCTTGCGATTCAGCTTATTATTTTACTAATGTGGCTTTTCTTAAAACGATTCCCTGATGCAGATATGTATGAAAGTGTTTGTATGCTATTTGGTAATAAGTTTGGAAAACTATTAGGCTTTGCTTATGTTTTTTATTTTACGCTTATCGGTATGACAGTTATGTTGAATGCTTGTAATGTCATTAAAGTATGGATATTACAAGCTACTCCTTGGTCTGCCATTCTCATGCTATTTACGATAGCTTGCTGCTATATAGCCTATAATACATTTAAAGTCATCGTACGATTTTATGTCATGGCCTCTATCCTCATTATTCCAATGGCCCTTTTAATTGCCCTAGGGCTTTCCCGAGCTGATTTCTCTTATATTTTTCCAATTACAGAAGCCGGCTGGTGGAATATAATTCAAGCATCCAAGGAAACAATTACAGCCATGTATGGTTTTGAAATCATTCTTATCGCTTTTCCAAAAGTAAATGGCAGTTCTGTCGCAAAACTGAAGGCCATTTCTATCGCTAATGGATTTGTAACACTTTTTTATACTTTTACTGTTTGGATTTGCTTTATCGTATTTAGTCCAAAACAAATTGAGCTTATTCCAGAACCAGTTGCTTACTTATTACGTTCCTTACATATTGGGATTATAGACCGGACGGATTTACTATTCATTCCCATATGGATGATAACAGTTGCAGCTTCTATCGCTAGTTATTATTGCGCTGCTTCAATCGGAGTGGGACATATATTCAATCTTGCTAATCATAAAAAAGCTGTTCCAATCATTGGTATTATTGCTTTTAGTGTAGCCTTATTTATAGATACACCTGAAGAATTAAAAGTAATCTCAACTTTCACTGATAAGTTCACGTATATTTTTATTGTTGTCCTCCCTCTTTTATTTCTACTTTATTCTGTGATACGAAATAAGAAAGGAGAACAGTATGTTCACAAGAAAAGTTAAATTACTTTCTATATTATGTGCTAGTTCCCTCCTTTCTGGCTGTTGGGATCAAGAACCATTAAGGGAAGCAAGGTTAGCTTATAGTATTGGATCTGATATTACGGAAGAGAATAAACTCCAGCAAACAATCGAGCTCGTAAAAAGTTCAAGCGGAGAGCAATCTTCATTCGAAAATGAAATACATTCAGCAACGGGGCATAACATAAGGGATACAAGCGATGCCCTAAAAAAAAATGTGACTGGGAATATTCGTTATTTTAAATATGGTGTTCAATTACTAGGAACCAAAATTCTAAAAAAAGGTATATTACCTTATTTAGATGTCAGCTTTCGGGACCCAACAAACCCAACTGCTTTAGTAAAACTTATTGCAGTAGATGGTGAAACATCCGAGATACTAGAAAAAAAGAAAGTAGGAAATTTACTAATTGGAGATTTTCTAAAGAAAAAAGTGAAAAGCTTAGAAGATATGAGTGTATTTCCAAAAGAAACTTTAGAGACAGCTGCTACAAAAATGTTAGATCCCGGTAAAGACTTTACCCTCCCTTCTATAAAAATAAAAGGAAAAGAAGTGATTACAAACGGTCTAGCTTTATTTAATAATGATAAATTAACTGGGCATTTACCTTTGAAACAATCTGTTTTATTCGTATTATTAACTGGAAAAATGGGAACAAGTGCCCGTATAACCCAAAAGCTTACTAGCGATGAATCAGAGAAAACATCTGATTATTTAACAATGGAAATTAGCAATCGAAAGTTAAAACGCGACTTAAAAATAACAACAGATAAAAAAGGAAATGTTTATGCTCACATTAAGCTCCAACTAAAAGTTATAGCGCTTGAAGCTCCGAGAGATAATCTTTACAAAATGGATGAAAGAAAAAAACTAAATAAAGAATTGTCTAAACAACTTACGAAAGAAGCTAAAAAGATAACGAAAAAGTTACAAAAAGCAAACTGTGATGCTTTCGGTATCGGCAGACACCTTATCGCCTATCACCCTGACTTATGGAAGAAGAAAAATTGGAATAAAGATTATGCAAAAGTAAAATTCAAACCTGAGGTAGAGGTAAACATTTTGTACAGTGGTGTCCTAAAATAAAAGGTTGTATGCCCATGCGGCATACAACCTTTTATTTCGTATATCGATACACAATTGATTCATATGGTCTTAAGTTAAGTTTTGCAATATCCTTGCTAGCATCTTTATAATTCGACAGTAGTATTTCTTGTTTCATTCCATCTAATTGAACTTGCGCTGGTACAGAGTACGTTATTTCTTCTCCGTAGAAATTATTTATAGCAAGTAGTACTTCACTTCCTGTAGTACGAGTATATGCCCAAATTTTAGGATCATTTTTATCCAAAATAGCATATTCTCCTTCTGTAATTACATCATATGTTTTTCTAAGTTCTATTAACTTTTTATAATGATAAAATACGGACTCTTTATCTTCTAAGGCCTTCTCTACGTTTATTTCTTTAAAGTTTTCAGCCGCTGAAATCCAAGGTGTACTTGTTGTAAAACCACTGTTCATCTTTTCATTCCACTGCATTGGAGTGCGAGAGTTGTCACGAGATTTTTGCTTTAAAATCCCTACAATCTCTTCTTTTGATAGCCCTTCTTTTAGCTTTATATCGTATATATTTAACGATTCCACATCACGATATTGCTCGATGGACTCAAATTTAGGATTCGTCATACCGATTTCTTCCCCTTGATAAATGTAAGGCGTTCCTTGCAGCATGTGCATGGCTGTCGCTAACATTTTTGCAGATTCGTTTCGGTACTTTCCATCATCACCAAAGCGTGACACGATGCGAGGCTGGTCATGATTACACCAAAATAACGCATTCCATCCTCCGCCTTTTTGCATTTCAATTTGCCAGTTAGACATAATCTCTTTTAATTTAATAAAATCAAACTCTGCTTTCGTCCATTTATCACCATTCGGATAATCTACTTTTAAATGATGGAAACTAAACGTCATGCTTAATTCATTACGCTCAGGATTAGAATATTTAATACAATTATCAATTGTCGTAGATGACATTTCTCCAACTGTAATTACATCTTTTCCTGCAAAAACATTTCGGTTCATCTCTTGTAAATATTCATGAACACGCGGACCATCTGTATAATACTTGCGTCCATCACTTGTCGCAGTACTACCTTCATCGTTTAAGAAGCATTGGTCTTTTGAAATTAAGTTAATGACATCTAATCGGAATCCTGTTACTCCTTTATCCAGCCAAAAACGCATCATATCATATACTTCTTCACGAAGTTTTTCATTTTCCCAATTTAAATCAGCTTGTGTTTCATCAAATAAATGTAAATAATATTGCTCCGTCTTCTCATCATATTTCCAAGCAGATCCACCAAACTTAGACTGCCAATTATTTTTTTCATCACGCCAAATATAGTAATTACGATATGGACTATTTTTATCTTCCTTCGCTTCTTTAAACCACTTATGTTCAGTCGAACTATGATTTACAACAATATCAAGCATAATCTCAATGTTACGTACTTTCGCTTCTGCTAAAAGTTCTTCAAACTCTTCCATCGTTCCGTAAGATGGATCAATGCTGTAGTAATCACTTACATCATATCCATTATCATTTTGTGGTGATTGGTATATCGGTGTTAACCATATATAATCCACTCCGAGTTCTTTTAAATAATCTAGTTTCTCTGTAACACCTTTTATATCCCCGGTTTCTCTATTGTAATAACTATTAAAGCTCTTCGGATAAATTTGATAGACTACACTTTTATGCCAATCCTTCATGTTTAACTTCCTCCTACTTCTGTTTGACTCTTTTTGCAAATAACCATGTTAAAGTAAATGGGATTACAACTGCAATAATCATTCCTACAATAAACATTGGAATCGATTTCGGAATGATAGAAATAAATGCTGGCAATCCGCCAATTCCGATAGCAGGTGCTAATACACCATTTAATGTAATGAATATCGCTGCCACAGCAGACCCTATAATCGCTGCATAGAACGGGAACTTATTTCGTAAATTCACACCAAACATCGCTGGTTCTGTAATACCGAAGTATGCTGAAATGGCTGATGTTGATGCCATACTTTTATCATTTTGATTTTTAGAAATCCAGAACATCGCAAGTGCCGCACTACCTTGCGCAATGTTAGAAAGAGCGATCATCGGCCAAATAAATGTGCCGCCATGTTGTGCAATCAATTGTAAATCAATTGCAATAAACATATGATGCATACCTGTAATTACGAGCGGTGCATATAACGCTCCAAATAATACTGCTCCAACTACTGGTACTGTTTCATATACACCTACTAATCCTACTGTTAATAAATCTCCAATATGACGTGTAACCGGACCGATAATTCCTAATGCTAACACACCTGTCACAACGATTGTTGTAATTGGTACAACTAATAATTGAATTGCATTTGGTACATGTTTCTTTAAGAAAATTTCCACTTTACTTAATACAAATGCTGCTACTAAAACAGGTAAAATTTGTCCTTGATATCCTACCTTCTCAATTTGGAACAGTCCTAAAATGTTGAAGTACTCAATCTTTTGACCCTCTAAACCAGTCGCTGCTTTTCCATAGTCCCAAGCGTTTAATAAGGCCGGGTGCACAAGCATTAATCCCATAACAATCCCTAGTATTGGACTACCACCAAAACGCTTCGTTGCTGACCACCCGACAAGTGCTGGTAAGAATACGAATGCTGTATTGGCCATCATATTAATTAAATCCCAAAGCCCGCCTAAGTTCGGATAAACATCTAATAAATTTTTCCCATCAAAAAATAAGTCCTTTGCCCCTAATAAATTGTTAATACCCATTAGTAAACCAGCTGTTACGATCGCTGGTAATATCGGCATAAATACATCCGAAAATATTTTTACAAACTTTTGAGCTGGATTTAACTTCTGATTTCCAGAGTCTTTTACGTCAGCTACAGTCGATTCTTTCATACCTGCAAGCGTTATCAATTCAGCGTAAACACGATCTACATCCCCTGGACCAATTACAACTTGAAATATACCAGCGTTATGAAACGCTCCTTTCACTAATGAAACAGACTGTAATTTATCATTATCTATTTTACTTTCATCTTTTAAAGCGATACGGAGCCTCGTCACACAATGTGCAGCTTGTTCAATATTGTCTTTCCCACCAATATACTGCAACACTTCCTCTGCTGTTTTACGATAGTCTTTCCCCATATTCCCGTCCCTCTTTTCTTTTTTTGATACCGTTTACAATTACATATTAACTCGTATATATAAGTTAGTCAACACTCGTATATATGAGTTTGTGTTTTTTTTATAAAAAAAGAGATGAAACAATATTTTGTTCCACCTCTTTACTTCCTGCGTGCCACATCCGAAAAGTGAAAAATATCTAAACGGTGGCGTGATTCTGTATATTCAAACTGACTTCCATCATACAAATGTGTAAAGTTTTTCACAACGACAACATAGTCTGTTCCATTTAAATCTAAATACTTTCTGTCATCCTCTGTACATGGCTGTACTTCAATTACCCTCTGCGAATAACTAATGTGTAGCCCAAGCTCTTTCTCGATGTATTTATAAATCGATGCTGTTGCAATTTCTTTCGTTAATCCTGGAATAAACTCAGATACAAAATGATTTATATCTAAAATTACTTTTTCTCCATCAATATTTCGTACACGTTTAATATGGTCAATCTCTGTTTTTTCTTTTACATTTAATAATTTCGCAATTTCTTTTGTGGCTTTTTCTTTGCCCATTTCCACAACTTCTGTAATACAATGACGTCCTAAACGTTCATTTTCTTCTTGGAAACTTACAATACCGCCAAAATTAAATTCAATATTCTTTCGCTTTAAAACAAAAACACCTTTTCCATGAATTTTTTGCACATATCCACGCTCTTGCAGTAAATCTACCGCTTTTCTTACCGTTCCTCGGCTTGCCTCATACTGCTTCATTAATTCTGTTTCTGATGGGATTTTGCATCCCTCTTTTAATTGTTTATTATCAATAGATTTACTGATTTCTGTATAAATTTGTTCATACTTACTCATCATCTACAATAGCCCCTTGTCACCTTCTAATTCTATATGTATTATAACATGCTTCACTCTTCTGCCAATCTCTCACTTATTTTCCAGTACAAGAAAAATATAGGTAAATATTTAATCTTTAAAACGTATTTTTATAAAAATTTTTATATTTTTCTTTTCATTCAAAAAAACATGTAGTATACTAACTTCAAAATCAGAGGAGAAAGGGAGCAAAGAACTATGCTTACTTATACAACAACTGTAGTTACATTTGCACAAAAACATCATCATCATACGTAACCCTTGAAACCTAGCGGAAAAATTACGCGTAGGTACAAGGGTTATTCCCGTTGTACCTACGTTAGGCAAAGAGCCATGTAGGTATTTTTTATCTACATGGCTCTTTTTTTATTGTCAAAAAGCTAGTAAAAAATGATGTTTAAGCAAAACTTACTACAAAGGAGTTAACAAAAATGGAAACGAAAAAATGGGGATTATGGGTTTTAACAGCATTTGTTATCGGGAATATGGTTGGCGGTGGCGTATTTATGCTTCCAGCAAATTTAGCACAAGTATCAGGGCCAATGGGTTCTACACTCGCATGGAGTATTACAGGCCTTGGCGTATTTATGATTGCACTTGTATTTGGAAATTTAGCGATTCGGAAACCAGAATTAAAAGCTGGACCACAAAGCTATGCTCAAGCGATGTTTCCTTCAAAAAAAGCTGGTAAAGTTGCAGGATATAGTATGGCATGGGGATATTGGGCTGCTAACTGGGCTGCAACAGCATCTGTTATTATTTCCTTTGCTGGATATTTATCAACATTCTTTCCAGTTTTACAAAGTAAGCAAATTCTTTTTTCAATAAATGGATTTTCACTGGAACTCGGAAAAGGGTTAACTTTCCTCGTATGTAGCCTTATGCTGTGGGGAATTCAATATATTCTTTCTCAAAATATTGATCGAGCTGGAAACATGAATCTACTTGCTACCATTGCAAAAATTATCGGATTTACAATGTTTATTGTAATTACATTATTCATTTTCAACGCCTCTAATTTCGGAGATGGTCAAACCTTTATGAATGAAGCTGGACAATCAATCTCATTAGGTGGACAAATCAATTCAGCTGCTATTGCAACACTCTGGGCATTTATCGGTATTGAATCAGCAGTTATGCTTTCTAATCGTGCAAAATCACAGCGCGATGTAAAAAAAGCTACGATTTTCGGATTAATTATCGCTCTTCTTATTTACATGTCAATTACTTTACTTACAATGGGAGCTCTTCCGCAAGATGCTTTAAAAGAGTCTCAAAAACCTTTAGTAGACGCATTAAATTTAGCAATTGGAAATAAAGGTGCATATATAATGGCTTTACTCGCTCTTATATCTTTATTTGGATCTACAGTTGGCTGGATTGTTGTTAGTTCAGAAGTACCTTACCAGGCAGCAAAGAATGGACTTTTCCCTAAGTTTTTCGGGAAAACAAATAAAAAAGGTAGTCCTTCAAAATCATTGTTGATTACAAATGTAATGACGCAAATCTTCTTATTTTCAACGATTTCTGGTACTGTTTCAGAAGCGTATAGTTTCGCTATCGTCGTAGCAACATTAGCCTATTTAATTCCATACCTTGTTTCTACTCTGTACCAATTCAAACTGGTTATTACAGGAGAAACGTATGATATAATGCCTGGTTCTCGAATAAAGGACGGGATCATCACTACATTAGCATTTGTATACTCAATTTGGGTTATCAAAACAGGAACTGCTGACTTAAAAACGTTCTTCTTAGGAATTGGATTGTTCGTATTAGGTCTTATTCTTTATCCTGTACTAATGAAAGACTCACAAAAAACGGATTAAATAAAGAGAAGCTGCTGGCTTCTCTTTTTTATTAAAAATCTGTAATTAACTTTTCTTTTAGCTCTCCTACAGATAAAGGTTTCGCATAATAAAATCCCTGTACATAATCACAGCTCATTGATTGTAACAAACTCTCTTGCTCTACTGTTTCTACCCCTTCAGCAACTACTGCTAAATTTAAACTATGAGCAATTTCAATAACGGATTTTACAATCGTTCGTTCTGGTTGTGCGTGATCATAATGAAATTCACGAATAAAATTACGATCAATTTTTACAATATCCAGTGGTAGTTGTTTTAAATAATATAAGGAAGAATAGCCAGTTCCGAAATCATCCAAAGCAATTAAAACACCCATATTTCTTAATTCTTGTAATGTAGCAATAATATAATCAAAATGGCGAACTGCAATACTTTCCGTTATTTCTAATATTAAACGGTTCGGAGGAAAACCAGTCCTCTTTAAAATGCTACGTACAGACAAAATAAAACGTTTCTGCATTAATTGTTGTATAGATAAATTCACAGATAACTTTAGTCCTTCTTGGTAATTTGGCAATGTTTTAAACAATCGGCATGACTTTTCTAATACCCAGTCTCCTAGCTTTATAATAAGTCCAGACTCTTCAGCAACAGGGATAAATTCGCTTGGTGAAATAGGTCCGTCTTCTGTCATACAACGTACTAGAGCTTCTATACCAGAATATCTCTTCGTTTTCAAATCAATAATAGGCTGCAATGCTACATCTAACTCTTCATCACGAATTGCCTTTTGCAAAGCAAACTCAACTTTCATTCTACGATTTATTTTCGCGCGTAGCTCATCTGTAAAGAAACATGCAGCGTTTCTCCCCTGTTCTTTTGCACTATACATAGCTAAGTCAGAGTTTTTCAATAAAGTTTCCACATCTTGTCCGTCTTGTGGATAAGAACAAAGTCCTAGACTAGCTGAAATGTATACTTCATGGCCTTCAAGTATAAATGGTGCCTGGAAACATGACAACACAGATGTCGCTAACTGACTCATATCATCTTGTCTATGATTTTTTGTTAACAGCACAAATTCGTCGCCACCTAGCCTAGCCAGAACATCTTTCTCTCCTAGTACATAATGCAACCTTGAAGCAACTTCGCTTAAAAGTAAATCTCCTATCATATGACCTAACGTATCATTTACTAATTTAAAACGGTCCAAATCAAAGTAAATCATACCAAATTCTTTTTTATCTGCAATCAATTTATTAACGGTCGTTATTAATTGTAAACGGTTAGGCAAACTCGTTAAAGCATCGTGATAGGCAAGTTCCCTATAACGACTTTCACTTAGCCGTAATCTATGTTCCGCTTCTTTTCTACTACTAATATCATTTCGAATTGCGATAAACTGGTATGGCTCTCCTTTTTCATTTAAAAATGGAACAATTGTTGTTTTGACCCAATAATATGTACCATCTTTTGCTCGATTCCGAATCTCACCTGTCCATACTTTCCCATTCAAAATACGTTTCCATAAGTCTTGAAAAAAGGTTTTTGGATGATGTCCTGAATTTAAAATACGGTGATCTTTTCCAATTAATTCTTCTCTTTTGTATTTAGAGATTTCACAAAATTTATCATTTACATATGTAATAAGACCTTTTCGATCTGTAATTGCAACAATTGAAGACTCATCTAATGCTAACTTTAAATCTCGCAATGAAGAGTCATATAATGCATGACCTCTCTGTTCTAGCATGCGCATCTCTCCTTGCTTCTATCTGACTAAAACACAACCTGTTTCTCTTCATAGAAATAGAGATATTTCATTTTCTAATACTAGCCCATTACATAAATTATCTTTTTAAATAGACCGATTAAAATAACATAATATTATTTGTAATAAAAAGCAATATTATACCGTTCCAATTATAACTAGTAGCTTCTCATCTCCCTAATTATTTCGCGCCTTATTATACTGCAATCCCTTTAAGTGGCTCTATGCAAGCCTTGTTTCCAACTAATACCACTCACATCTGATCTCTTTGTTTTTAATAACGAAATAGAAATTAGAACATACTACATAACTATTCACGAATAATAATATAAAACTCTACATCAATGTATATGTTTTTGAATTACAATAACAAAATATTAACATATTTTCACCTTAATTTTGGAAGTATTTTATAAATAAATACCGTATTAAACTAAAAAAGAGGATAGCCTCTTTTTTAGTTTAATACGAATATGGTATTTGCTGATAACCTGGGTATGGCATTGGATACGTTACAGGGTATGGTGATGGATAAGCTACTGGATATGGAGCCGGATAATATCCTCCACTTGTTGCACCTGTTAATGCACCCGCTGTCAGTCCGCCTAATACTCCTCCTGCAAAGCTTCCAGGGAAAAATCCGCCTCCCCATGAACTACCACCACCCCAGCCCCATCCGCCTCCGTGATGATGATGGTGATCATAGTGATTGTGTCCTCCATGGTGATGATGTCCGCCGTTATGATTGTGCCCACCATGATTGTGTCCTCCATGATGATTCCGATAGTACAATCCATTATTTTCTATATAATTCATGTTTCTCCGCTCCTTTTCGATTTTTTCATTTTCATATGCGTTAAGAGTGAGATAAAAAATGGGATAGTACACTGTATGTAGGACAAATGCGGAAAGTATAGGTGAAATGTCTATATTTTGTAAAAAAAGCAAAACACCTTATAATAAAGATGTCATATTACATCTTCTATTTAAGAAGTCTATATTGAAAAAAGATTAGGGGAATTATATAGAAATGAAGAAGCCTATCGTTCAATTACTATTAATATTTACAATTGTATCTATCGTTCTGTTCCTATTAAATACATCGTATATCTCGTTATATACATTTGTCGGTGCTCTATGGTCCATCACAATCGTAGGAATTTCATTCGTTATTTTTATAGAAAATAGATCTCCACAAAGTACATTAGCATGGTTTTTAGTATTAGCACTTCTTCCTATTATAGGTGTGCTTTTATACGCTATTTTCGGACGCAGCCGCTGGAGAAGAAAAAAACATCTCCATCGTTCAGAAGAACAAAGAAAATTATTCCGTGAAATATTAGAAGGAAGAAGACTAGAGTTATTACTCACAGTCCCACTAAATGAACGTTCCTTACATTTAACAGAAGTCATACAAAAATTTGGAGGCGGTCCTGCCGCAGATAAAACAACTACAAAACTTTTAACAAACGGAGATCAAACATTTTCAGAAATTTTGCGAGCTATAGAGCAGGCAAAACATCATATACATATTCAATACTACATTTATAAATCTGATGAAATTGGTACAAAAGTTCGAGATGCTTTAATACAAAAAGCAAAAGATGGTGTTATTGTACGCTTCCTTTATGATGGCCTTGGAAGTAATACGTTAAGAAGACGATTTTTACAACCTATGAAAGAAGCTGGGATTGAAATTGTAGAATTTGACCCTATTTTTTCAGCTTGGTTACTTGAAACTGTCAATTATCGTAACCATCGAAAAATTGTTATTGTAGATGGAGAAATTGGTTTTACCGGAGGACTCAATGTCGGTGATGAATATCTTGGCCGTTCAAAGAAATTTCCTGTTTGGCGTGATAGTCATTTAAAAATAGAAGGAAAAGCATTATATAAATTACAAGCAATCTTTCTAGAAGACTGGCTCTATGCCTCTAGTGGTTTAAATACTTATTCCTGGGATCAATTCATGAATAGACAATACTTCCCAGGTAAAGAGATTTCAAATGCAGAAGGTGCTGTTCAAATCGTAGCCAGCGGACCAAGCTCCGATGATAAAAGTATTCGTAATACATTATTAGCTGTTATGGGCTCTGCAAAAAAATCAATTTGGATTGCTACACCCTACTTTATTCCAGATCAAGAAACTTTAACATTATTACGCTTAAGTGCAATTGCCGGAATAGATGTACGGATTTTATATCCAGGTAAAAGTGATAGCATCATTAGTGATCAAGCATCTCAATCCTATTTCACTCCGCTTTTAAAAGCTGGTGCTTCTATTTACAGTTATAAAGATGGTTTTATGCATGCAAAAATTGTACTCGTTGATGATACAATTGCAACTATTGGAACAGCAAACATGGATGTACGTAGCTTTGAATTGAATTACGAAATTATTAGCGTACTTTATGAATCAAAAACAGTTCACGATATTAAACGTGATTTTGAAGAAGACTTTAAACATTCAACTGAAATTAAATGGAACTCTTTCCAAAAAAGAAGTATAAAAAAACGCATATTGGAGTCTTTCATGAGGCTCATTTCTCCTTTACTGTAAGCAATCAACTTCATCTTGATTGCTTTTTCTTTTCCCTTTATCCTCCTTCCTTTTCTTTGCATACCATATTAAAACAAGTTATCATAAGATGTATTACTTTATGAAAATAATGTTAGGTGGGAAATACATGTTAGAACAATTTCATATACATTCTGATTTAAAACAACAGCTTTCTACGATTCATGAAAAGAATAAACAACAAGCTGGTGAAAATGCACATTTAATCGGAACGAAAATATATAAAGCGTCTGATAATAGCATTATTGAAGATGCGATTACAGCACTTCTTCTTGGCAAGAACATTCTATTAAAAGGACCGACTGGTAGTGGTAAAACAGTACTAGCGGAAACTCTTTCTTCTTTATTCCAAAAACCAATGCATAGCATTAACTGCTCTGTCGACTTAGATGTAGAAGGTATTTTAGGATACAACACACTACAAACGAAAGATGGTGCATCTGAAGTTTCATTCGTTAACGGTCCTCTTATGAAAGCAATGAAGAACGGTCACTTCCTATATATTGACGAAATCAATATGGCAAAACCTGAAACTTTACCGCTACTTCACGGCGCATTAGATTACCGTAAAATGATCACAAACCCATTTACACAAGAGGTTGTATACGGGGATGACGAATACCGTGTAATTGCTGCGATTAACGAAGGTTACGTTGGAACAAGTGAACTAAATGAAGCATTAAAAAACCGTTTCGTTATTATTGAAGTTCCTTACATTCAAGGTGACACATTAAAAGAACTATTATTAGCAGAATCAAAATTAAATGATGTTGCAACAATTGAAAAGTTTGTTGCATTTGCAAGCGACCTTATGCCTTTAGCTCGCGATGGACGTGTAAGTGAAGAAGCAGCAAGTATTCGTGGTATTATCGACGCATGTGATTTAGGTGTATATATTCCTGTTATGCGAGCGATTGAACGAAGCATAATTGCAAAACTTAATGATGAAACAGAACAAATGACTGTCCGTGAATTAGCAGAAAGTTATTTCTTTGAGGGATAATTTATGAGACAAATTTTTAGTGACAAAAAAATTGATGCGTCGCTGTTTCTACAAATGGAAAATTTAATGTATGCCCTTCTAAAAGAAGACGATGCCTATCTTGAATATGGCTATAAAGCATACTACGACGAAATTGAAAAGAAAGTTGTCATTAGTCACTTTTGGGATGATCGAAAAGAAGAAGATACAGTAATCGGATTAAAAAGCGAAGTGTTCTTAAAAGCACTTGGTAATAAACATTACTCGGACATGACTTTAATTCGTTCGTATGCGATTGAATTGCAAGAATCGCCCCTAAAAAAGTTTTTAACACAATTATTTGTTCTATTAGAAGATTTACGCGTTGAGGAAATCGTAAAGAACTTACGTCCTGGCACGAAGCATGTTTTTAAACGCCGAAAAGAAATGTACCGCAACTATTTCGGCTCTCAAAATGAAATAAACCGCGTTCGTAATTATCACGGTGATCGTCTATTTTGCCTATGCTATCTTTCATTAACGAGCGATAAATATGAAATGTTTAATAATGAATATTTTGAGCAAATTGAAGCGATTTTACATGAAACATTCCAAGCACGTAATACAGAAGATATTATGTATATCGTTGAGAAAATTCGCTATCGCTTAGAGGCGCTTCTTGAAAGTGATATGCTTAACAACTATTTCGGACATGCTCCACTTTACTTATCTGTCCTTGCAGACGAAAAGAACTGTCGCGTCGAAGATTTAGCAAATGATGATACGCAGCTTATAGACGACGATGAAAATAAAAACAAAATGGATGAAAGTTTCTCCACATGGCATCGTGAAAATAAAAATAACGAAAACGAGAACTTTTTACGCTTTGAATTAGAAAGCGGAACAAAAACAAACATGATGGGCGATACTGCTCGTGAATCAGAAGATGGCGACCAAGCACTTGGTTCTGTACAAGGTACTTCTCAAAAAAGTACACAATCCAACTTTGATGGCGCTGATACAGAAGAAGCAAGGGCTTCACACGCTTCTAGCCATCCCGACGGTGCATACGGTAAGTATAATGTAGGTGCTTCTCATACATTTAAAGAAGCTCGCAAAGCAAATATCGATGAGAAAAAAGATTACCAAGCTATCAAATCAGTCGTCAATAAAGATGTAAAAGAATTAAAGAAAATTATCGAAAAAACGATTGAAAATAAAACGAATGCGAATAGTGATAAATATTACGGAAGACTTCGTAAGAAATTCCTTCGTATTTATACCGAAAAACAACCGCGTATGTTTTATAAAAAAGGACAAGAGTCACAAGAACTCGATGTTGCATTCCAACTGTTAGTTGACTGTTCTGGTTCTATGTATAACAAAATGGAAGAAACGAAGAAGAGTGTTGTACTATTCCATGAAGCTTTAAAATCTTTAAAAATCCCGCACGCTATTAGCGGATTTTGGGAAGATGCCTCTAGCGCTATACCTGAAGATAAGCCGAACGTTATCCATGAAGTTGTAAATTATAAAAACTCAACGTTACCAAACGTTGGTCCAGAAATTATGCAACTTCGTGAAGAAGAAGATAACCGCGACGGATATATTATTCGTATCGTTTCTGAAAAGCTTGCCAAAAGACCTGAGAAACATAAATTCTTACTAGTCTTCACAGACGGTGAGCCTTCTGCGCTAGACTATCAACAAGACGGAATTTTAGATACGCATGAAGCTGTTAAACTCGCGCGTAAAAGTGGTATGGAAGTAATCGGTATCTTCATCGAAGAAGGCGAAGCGAAAGAAGCAACTTATCAATTGATGAAAAACATTTATAACCATCACTTCTTAGTTGCAAATCACGCTGAAGATTTACGTCTAAAGATTAAACCACTATTGAAAAAATTATTACTGAAGACGATTGAATAGAAAATAGGAGCCTTGTGGCTCCTGTTTTTTCGTTCAATTACTTTGTTTCTGGTTGAAACTTGTATGGAATGGCTACTTCTAACAAAGATTCAAATCCTCCGTCATAGTATGAGAAGCGCTCATTCGCAATTGTTCGATCCACCCACTCTATTGCAGAAATTTCACCTTCATCTTCCGCAATAAGTTCACCTTTTACTACATTCGCTCGGAATGTAAAAAATAGCGCATGATTCCCTGATTCTTCAAAGAATTTTTCATTAATCGCAACAAGTCCAGCTAACGCAGCAGTTAAACCTGTCTCTTCTTTCACTTCTCTTATTAGTGCTTCCTCTAATATTTCACCTTTTTCCACAGCCCCGCCTGGCAATGACCAAACGTTTTGTTCTACATTATGTACCATTAATATTTTATCTGTTTCTTCGTCATGTATTAGTGCATATACGACATCAACTCTTTGCATGTTGCATTTCCCCTTCAATTAACTCATCCATTGTAAATAAGGAGTGCAACTGCAATCCATCTTCTAATAAGTTATCTCTTCCTTCTTTTGTTCGTTCAATCACACCTAGAACATGATTAACTTTCGCACCTAGTTCTCTTAAATCTTTCGTGCTTAATAATATTTGACCGCCTGTCGTAATGACATCTTCAACAACACAAACATTTTTCCCAGCAATATCAACACCCTCTGCCAACTTACATGCGCCGTACTTCTTCGCTTCTTTTCTTACAAATACGACTGGTATACCTGTTTGTAAAGATAATGCCGTTGCTACTGGAATTCCTCCCATCTCTAAACCAGCGAGTGCTTCTGTATCAGGAGGAATGAGCTCTTTCAACTGTTTAGTAATTTCTAATAACAGTACTGGATTAGATTCAAATAAGTACTTATCAAAGTATTGATTTGATACTTGTCCTGATCGAAGTTTAAATGTTCCCGTTAAACGTGACGTATTGTAAATTTCCTTTGCTAACTCCCATTTCTCCATTCCTTGTCTCCCCTTTACACACAAATTAACTCATTCTATCATATTTGTAATTATTTGCATATTCCCAAAATACAAATAAAAAGAGTCGATTCCTAAGAATCGACTCTTCCTATTAATTCATCACTAACTCAGCTGTGAGCTTTTTTTTTAACTTAGCCAGCATGTCAGTTGTCATTTTATCTAAATCGTATTCTGCTTTGAAGCCCCACTCTTTCATTGCTGCTGTTGCATCAATAGAGTTTGGCCAGCTATCAGCGATTGTTTGACGAGCTGGATCTACTGCATAATCCATTGTAAACGTCGGAATGTGTTTACGAATTGACGCTGCAATTTGCTCTGGCTCGAAGCTCATTGCTGTAATGTTAAATGCATTTCTATGCACTAGCTTACTTGGATCAGCTTCCATTAATGAAATGATCGCTTGTAAAGCATCAGGCATATACATCATGTCCATGTATGTTCCTTCAGCAATGTATGAGGTGTATGCACCTTTTTTAATCGCCTCATAATAAATTTCAACTGCATAATCAGTTGTTCCGCCTCCTGGAGGAGCTACGTAAGAAATTAAACCTGGGAAACGGACACCGCGCGTATCTACGCCAAATTTTTGATGATAATAATCACACAGTAATTCTCCTGCTACTTTGTTTACCCCATACATCGTAGTAGGACGCTGAATTGTATCTTGCGGTGTATTATCTTTTGGCGTCGATGGACCGAATGCACCGATAGAACTTGGCGTGAAGAACTTACAGTTTAATTCACGAGCTGCTTCTAGAGCATTTACAAGTCCACCCATATTTAAATTCCATGCAAATAACGGATTTTTTTCTGCTGTTGCTGAAAGTAAAGCTGCTAAATGAATAATTGTATCTACTTCATTACGCTTTGCGATATCATGTAGTTTTTGTCCATCTGTTACATCTAACGTTTCAAATGGACCAGACGTTACTACTTCACTGTCTGTTTCACGAATATCTGTTGCAATAACATTTGATGCGCCGTATACATCACGAAGTTTCATTACTAGTTCAGAACCAATTTGCCCTAAAGAACCGGTTACTAGAATTTTTTTCATTTTCCCCACTCCTCATTTGCAAGCTATTCAAAAGATGTCGTTACTTAAATGATGCCCATTTCTTTCCCTACTTTTTCATACTTACGAATTGCTTCATCTAACATTTCTTTCGTATGAGCTGCTGTAGGCATATTACGAACACGACCTGTTCCTTTTGCTACAGTTGGGAACACGATAGATTTTGCGTATACGCCTTCTTCATTTAGACGTTTACTAAATTCTTGTGTTAATACTTCGTCCCCAATAATACAAGGTGTAATTGGCGTTTCACTTTCCCCAATGTTAAAGCCAAGTTCTTTTAACCCTTGTTTTAAATAGCGACCATTTTCCCATAGACGATCATGTAACTCTGTGCTTTCCATTAAGATTTCAATTGATCTCATGCAAGCTGCCGCATCAGCTGGTGTTAATGCTGTAGAGAATAAGAATGGACGTGAACGAACTTTTAACCAGTCAATTAAGTTTTGTTTCCCTGCTACATATCCACCAATTACCCCAATTGCTTTTGATAATGTACCAATTTGGAAATCAACTTTATCAGAAAGACCGAAGTGCTTTACAGTTCCTGCACCTTTTCCAAGTACACCTGAACCGTGTGCATCATCTACGTATGTCATTAAATCTAACTCTTCTGCAATCTCAACAATTTCTGGTAGTTTTGCAACATCTCCATCCATTGAGAAAACACCGTCTGTAATTACCATTAATTTATTATAAAGACCTGATTCTTTCGCCGCGATTGCTTTTTGGCGTAAATCTTCCATATCAGAATGTTTATAAACAATAATTTTTGCTTTTGATAGACGACTACCGTCAATAATAGATGCATGATTTAATTCGTCTGAAAGAATCGCATCATTTTTATCCATAACAGCTGAAATCGCTGCCATATTACAGTTAAATCCTGATTGATAAGCAATCGCTGCTTCTGTATGTTTAAACTTTGCAATTGTTTCTTCTAACTTAATATGCAAATCTAAAGTACCGTTAATTGTACGAACAGCCCCTGCTCCAACACCGTACTTATGAATAGCACCAATTGCTGCTTCTTGCAAACGGCTATCTGTTGCTAATCCAAGATAGTTGTTTGAAGATAAGTTAATATATTCTTTTCCGCCAATTGTAATGATTGGTCCATTCGAACTCTCAAGCGGATCAATTACGTTATAAAGCCCCTTTGATTTTAAATCCTCTAAATTTTCTTCTAAAAATTTCGCAAGTGTTTTACTAGACATTGTGAAGCCTCCCATCGTTCATGTAAGCGGATTATTGTCTTAATAGTTCTAATAATCCCTCTACTAGCTTAACACGTTTTCAGAATTTATTATAGAAAAATAGTTTAAAGTAACCGCTTACAATTCTAGATTATATATGATTCATTACAATAAATCTATCATTTACTTTTCATATTTGATAGAATTAAAAAAATATTTAGGGAGGCTTCAAACATGGCATTTACAGAATCTGATGTATACAATAACACAGCATTTTTCGAACAATATATGAAACGAAGATACCGAGAAAATAGCCCAAATGAATCCATTGAAAAACCAGTATTCTTTCAGCTCATTGGTCATGTGCAAGGAAAACAAATTCTCGATTTAGGCTGTGGTGATGCTAAGTTTGGTGCGGAATTATTAGAGAAGGGATGCTACTCTTACACCGGCATTGAAGGCTCCGAGCTTATGTATGGAAAAGCTAAAAAACAACTAGAAAATAAAAATGGATCTGTTCATTTTTTAAACCTCAAAGATTATACCTATCCCTCTTCCACTTTTGATTTAGTAACCTCTAGACTCGCCTTACATTATATTGAACATCTTGATATCATTTTTCAAAATGTGTTTCAAACTTTAAAAACAAATGGCACCTTTACCTTTAGTGTTCAACATCCCGTTATTACTTCTTCATTTGAAAGCTTACAAACAAGTGGTAAAAGAACGAGTTGGCTCGTCGATGATTATTTTAAACTAGGCAAACGGGTTGAACCATGGATTGACCAAGAAGTTATTAAATATCATCGTACAACGGAAGAGTATTTCACATTATTACAGCAAGCCGGATTTACCATTACATCATTAAAAGAAGCTACACCAAATCCAACCTATTTTCAAGATGAAGAAGAGTATAAACGTCGCTTACGTATTCCTCTCTTCCTGTTATTTTCTTGTACCAAATAAAAAAAACGATGACTCACTCATCGTTTTTTTATCTCATTGCCTGAGCAACTTCTTTAACTACACGTCTTCCTCTTCCGTGAGGGATACAAAGCGGTGTTCCAAACAACGGATCCGTACTAATTTGACACTCCATTCGGAATACATCACGTACTAGTTTCTCATCTACCACTTCTTCAGGTTTACCTTGTGCATATATTTGTTTATCTTGAATTGCTACAATGTTATCTGCATAGCGGCATGCTAAATTCAGATCATGTAATACCATAATAATTGTTCTTTGTTCTGTTTCATTTAATTCGAATAATAAATCTAGCACTTCAATTTGGTGAGTCATATCTAAGTATGTAGTTGGCTCATCCAGTAAAATGATATCTGTATCTTGTGCAAGTGTCATTGCGATCCAAGCACGTTGACGCTGCCCACCTGAAAGAGCATGCACATCACGCTCAGCAAATTCTGTCATACCTGTTGCTGCAAGTGCCTTCTGTACCATTTCCTCGTCTTTTTCTGACCATTGCTTCAGCCATGTTTGATATGGATAGCGTCCTTGCTTTACAAGTTGTAATACTGTAAGTCCTTCTGGTGCTTGTGGTCCTTGCGGTAAAATCGCCATTTGACGAGCAATTTGCTTCGTTTGCATACTTTGAATTGCTTGATTATCTAACAAAATATCACCATTTGTTGGCTTTAATAATCTGGCTAGTGAACGTAATAAAGTTGATTTCCCACAACCGTTAGAACCGATAAAAATTGTAATTTCTCCTTTTGGAATTTCTAAGTTCAGCTCATCAATAATAATTGTTTCACCATAAGACAACGTCAAGCGTTTCGTCTCCAATGCTTTTTGCATATTCATCTCCCTTTATGAATTCCGACTTTTATAAAGTAAATAAATGAAATAAGGTGCACCAATTGCTGATGTAAATACCCCTGCTGGAATTTCAAGTGGTGTGAAAATTGTACGCCCTATTAAATCTGCAGCAAGTACTAGAATTGCACCGACAATAGCTGCAACTGGGAGTAATGCACCGTATAAAGAACCAACTAATCTTCGTGAAATATGAGGTGCCATTAAACCGACAAATCCAATCCCTCCGGCAAAAGCTACCGCACCACCAATTAAAGCTGTACTAAGTAATAACATAAATACACGCGACTTCGTTAAAGGAACCCCAAGTCCTACCGCTATATCATCCCCTAGCTCTTGTGCATTTAAATGCCTAGCTGCGATAAATGATATTACTGTTAAAATGAGAACCCAAGGCGCAAGTACCATAACATTTTGCCAAGAAGAGCCGTAAACGGTACCCGTAATCCATACATTCGCTTGGCTCGCTTGATAAATTGGTGCTAGCAACATAAATAATGTTGTCGCCGCCTTCGTTAATGCCCAAAATCCAACACCAATTAAAACGAGACTAATTGGTGATAACCCATCATTTTTCCATGCAAATAAGTATACAAAAACCGCTACAATCGTTGCTCCTGCAAAAGCTGCGAGCGGCATATAATGAATACTTACCGTTAGTGCATTATTTTTATCACTAAATAGCGCTAAAAATAATACAACTGCGACACTTGCCCCGCCCGTAATCCCGATGATATCAGGAGAAGCAAGTGGATTTCGAACGAGCCCTTGTAAAATACAGCCCGCTACCGCAAGCGCAATTCCTACGAGGATAGCAATTAAAATACGTGGCATACGAAACTTATTTACAACCATATTTGACATTGCATCGCCATTTCCGGTAATTGCTTGCCATACGTCATAAGGAGCAATTTTCATGTCTCCCATACCTGCGCTCGCAAAGAATAATCCTATTAAAACAACTAGTAAACTTAACAAGACGAGACAAGCTCGTTTATACATTAAAAACGAGAGCTCGCCTTTTCCTATACGAAACGGAATATATTTCTTCATTTGCTAAGCCCTCTCTTACGTGCAATATAAATAAAGAACGGTGCTCCAATAAATGCTGTCATAACTCCTACTGGTACTTCTTGTGGCATAATGACATATCTTGCTGCTATATCAGCCAATATTAGTAGTATTGCCCCTAACAATCCGCTATAAGGTACTCTCCATCTGTGGTCAACTCCAACAAGAAATCTAGCAAAATGCGGAGTAATAATTCCAATAAATCCAATTGGACCAGCAACCGCAACTGAACCACCAGACAACAGTACAATAATAAGTAACACGAATGATTTCATTAAAATTGTTCGTTGTCCAAGTCCTTTCGCGACGTCTTCTCCCATCATCAATGTATTTACTTTCCCTGCCATCATAAGAGATGCAATCCATCCTATTAATAAATATGGGAATACAGATTGTAAAATTTCTAACTTTCTCCCTTGCACAGATCCAGCAAGCCAAAATAATACCTCTTCAAGTGCTTTTTCATTTAACACAAGTAATCCTTGTGTTAATGATGAAAATAACGCACTAATTGCGACCCCTGCTAACGTTAACTTAAGAGGAGTAGTCCCTTCTTTTCCTAAAGAACTAGAAGCAAATACAAGTACAGCTGCAACCGCAGCTCCTAAAAAGGCAATCCATGTGAAAGCTGATAATGATGTTACTGAAAAGATTACAATTGCTACAACTATGAAGAACGCAGCACCTGAATTTAATCCAATAAAATCTGGAGAAGCAAGTGGATTCTTAGTTAAAGTTTGCATAAGACAACCCGCGATGGCTAAACTAGCACCAACACTTGCTGCTATAAGTGCCCTTGGAAGGCGCACATTTTGAATAATAATATGTTCATTAGAACCATTAAAATGGAAAAAAGCATCTAGCGCTAATTTCCAGCTCGTATTTGTATATCCGAAAATAATACTTCCCCAAATACAAATAACGACTGCAATGATTCCAACAAATAATCCAATCCATTTTGCTTGATTTGTTTTTAATAACATGCAGCGTTTCCCCTTCAATGTATAATGATACGTTGTAAGTGTATTTCAACTTAATTCTTATTGTCAACGGAAATGAGAATTATTTTCAACCATATGTATTGACAATCAAAAGATAAAGGCTTAATATCATGCTTGCTATTGAAAAATATTCTCAACATGTAGGGGGTACATAATGAATTTCATGCGAAAAAAATCGTTTACAGTATTTGTATTTTTACTAGCATTTTCAATGCTTTTAAGCGCTTGTGGAAAATCAAATAACAAAGAAGAATCTACAAAAGAAGATAATAAAAAAGAAGTGGTTACTGTAGAACATGCAATGGGTAAAACAGAAGTTCCTGCTAATCCAAAACGTGTAGTTATCTTAACAAATGAAGGAACTGAAGCTTTACTTGAATTAGGTGTGAAACCAGTTGGTGCTGTAAAGTCTTGGACGGGTGACCCATGGTATCCACATATTAAGGATAAAATGAAAGATGTAAAAGTTGTTGGTGATGAAGGACAAGTTAACGTTGAAACAATTGCTTCTTTAAAACCAGACTTAATTATCGGTAACAAAATGCGTCACGAAAAAGTGTACGAACAACTAAAAGCAATTGCACCTACTGTGTTCTCAGAAACATTACGTGGGGAATGGAAAGATAACTTCAAATTTTATGCAAAAGCATTAAATAAAGAAAAAGAAGGTCAAAAAGTTGTAGCTGATTACGAATCACGTATGAAAGATTTAAAAGGCAAACTTGGCGATAAAGTAAATCAAGAAATCTCTATGGTTCGTTTCATGCCTGGTGATGTTCGTATTTATCATGGCGATACATTCTCTGGTGTTATTTTAAAAGAACTTGGATTTAAACGTCCTGGCGATCAAAACAAAGATGATTTTGCAGAGCGTAACGTATCTAAAGAGCGTATTTCTGCTATGGATGGTGACGTATTATTCTACTTCACATTCGATAAAGGAAATGAGAAAAAAGGATCTGAACTAGAAAAAGAATACATAAACGATCCTCTATTTAAAAATTTAAATGCCGTAAAAAATGGTAAAGCATACAAAGTCGACGATGTTATTTGGAATACAGCTGGCGGTGTAATGGCTGCTAACCTATTACTAGATGATATCGAAAAGCGCTTTGTTAAATAATTTCATTCTAACCAGCTCTCTCTTTGATGGAGCTGTTTTTTTCATTTCACTGAAGTGTCACATTATTTCATTTTGTATTTTTATTCCCAATATGTTATATTATAAAAGTAAATAGAATATATTTTCTCTATATCAGAATAGATGTTGTAATCTAAATTTTCTGATTAATCACTATTTTATTTTCTTTTAGAATTCAATTATTACATTTGAAAACGCTTATCATCTCGTTTTCAGGGCAAAATACAGTAACGGTTGAAGAAAAATAGAACTTTTTTAGAAATTTTCTTTCTATTTCCATATAATTCTATTGACTTCTAAATATTTTGTAAATTAAAATGATTACATAAATATCCGTTATACAGGATTAGGGGGAAACAAAAATGGATGCAGCTTTAAAATTAGACAAAGCTGGAGAGCAACAATCACCAAAAAAACATCCACCAGGGTTGTATTTGTTGTTCTTAACAGAAATGTGGGAAAGATTTAGTTATTATGGAATGCGTGGCCTTTTAGTTCTTTATTTAACAACTGCTGCTGTTAGTGGTGGGTTAGGATTTGATAAGGCAGTCGCAGTGCAATTATATGGTACTTTTACAGCGGCAGTATATTTCATGCCAATTATAGGCGGATGGCTAACTGATCATTATATCACAAGACGTCATGCCATTACTCTCGGCGGAATTATTATGGCAATCGGCAACTTTGTACTATTCTCAATGAATACAAAAACAGGACTATTTCTAGGATTAATACTATTAGTTATTGGTAATGGGTTCTTCAAACCAAATATTTCTACACTGTTAGGTGAATTGTATGGTGAAAATGATTCACGTCGTGACAGTGCATTTACTATCTTCTATATGGGTATTAACGTAGGTGCTTTCTTCGCTCCACTTATTTGTGGATTTTTAGCAGAAGATTTCTTTAAAACAAGCGTTGATGGCGTTATGGTTATGGGATATAAATACGGATTCTTAGCAGCTTGTATCGGTATGATTATTGGACAAATTGTTTTCAACTTATTAGCTCCTCGCTACCTTGGTACAGCAGGAACAACAATTGTTGGTAAAAAAACAAAAAATCAACCTGCAATCGAAAAGAAACCTTTAACAAAACAAGAAAAAAATCGCACTTGGGCAATTGTAATTTTAACTTGTTTCGTAGTATTCTTCTGGGCAGGCTTTGAACAAGCTGGTAGTTCTTTAACACTTTATACAGATAAATTTGTTGATCGTACAATTTTTGGATGGGAAGTTCCAACATCTTGGTTCCAATCCGTTAATCCAGCGTTCATCGTACTCCTTGCACCATTCGTATCTATGCTATGGTTAAAACTTTCTAAATCAAAGCGTGGCGATTTAAAAATACCAACAAAAATGGCATTTGGTATGATTTTACTAGGTATAGGTTACCTGGTTTTAACATTAGCGGTTCTAAAAACTGGAAGTAGTGAAGCTGATATAACTGTTAAAGCAAACTTATTATTCATCGTTATCACTTATATGTTCCATACAATTGGAGAACTATTCTTATCACCAATCGGTCTATCAATGGTAAGTGCAATTGCACCTGTTAAATTAGCATCATTACTAATGGGTGTATGGTTAGCTGGTTCAGGTATGGCTAACTGGTTAGCTGGTAAACTTGCTTCCTTTACACAATCATTAGGATACCTTGAAGTATTTGCAAGTATCGGTATTATCGTTATCGTCTTAGGACTTGTACTCCTTCTCTTCTCTAAAAAAGTTGCGAGTATGATGGAATAACACACAAAAAGACGCTTCTAAAATTAGAAGCGTCTTTTTTATTATTTCTCCTCTAAAGCTGTCACGTCCACATGAACGCTCTCACCAGGATTAGATACATCATACACTTGAGCACTCCCCTTCTGCTCATCACAGCTCTCAATCCATACTGGTACGCCCTCATATGTAACGTCAATTCTACTTGAAGAAGATAAGATTTGTTTCACACGTTTCACATCCATACTAATATCCCTCCTTTTGCTTACTACACTCCTTTCTATTTTTTCTTTTCCTTTTAGAATATATTCCGTAAAGCAGCATGTTGATTGATAGTCATTTCTTCCTCACATGCTAATATTTACTCTCTCGCTACCTTTCTGACAAATAAAAAAAGACGTATATTCTACACGTCTTTTTCCATAATATTCAAATTTTAAGAAAATAATGTTTTTACTACCGCACTTACTTTATCATTATGGATTTGGTAATACACTTCTAATCCTCGTCTTTCAAAGCGCACTACTTTATTTTGCTTTAACTTCGTTAAATGTTGTGAAACCGTTGATTGCGGAATTTCTAATACTTCCTGTAGTTGTGTTACATTACATGTTCCTCTTTGCATAAGTTCCATTACTAGACGTAGACGAAGTGGGTGAGCTAACGCTCTTAACATTTGTACATCTTCTTCTGAAATACGACATTCGAATTGATTTTGGCTCATAAAGTTCCCCTCATTTTCGTTTTTATTTGCGTTTTTATGTTCTTTTTATTTATTTATATATCTGTTCTTATATTTCCTGTTACGACATAACTTTATCAACCTATAAAGCCGAAAAATTTTTCCATTTTCATCAACAAAAATTCAGGAAAAAATCCTTGTTGATTTTGAATATTATACTATATGATATAACGAAAAAGCAAAATAATGGCCTACGAATACTTTGCTTGCAAACGTTGTTTTATCAGGCTTTTTGTTATATTTTCACCTCATTGAAATGCACAGTAACGGTATTGTAAAATACCGTCTATAATTGATAACCTATCGTAATGTAGCTGAACTATACTTAACCTTTTTGTTACGCTAAAAGGAATTTTCAGTAAAAAGAGATGATGTGGTATTAAAAATTTGTTTCTAATTTTTTATTCGTATTGCAAGCGGTTGGACTGTTGTGCAAAACTTCCTATTAAATCCACTCACCATTCCTCCCTCACTAGATCAAACAGGACAAATCAGTTCATATATCAAACTTTATACTCGATATAAAAGATGGCATCTAATATACACCTATAAGGAACATGCCATCTGAATAAGCAAAATAATATGCAAATAACTTATACAGCACACTTAAATTCATTTGAGTGTGTTTTTTGTCCACTTTATGAACAAAGCTTTTCTTTTAACACTATTATGGAATAATTATACTTTTTTACGTTGACAATAGTGTTGAAGGAGAATATACTAAGCATGTAAGTTGATTGTGAATAGTTTCACAAATAATGTGAATTTCTTCACATATAATAGATAGGAGTTGTCATTATTATGAGTACTTGGACACAAATTTATGACCCATTAAACAATATTTGGTTATCTGCACTAATCGCAGCACTTCCAATCTTTTGTTTCATCATTTGTTTAATGGGATTCAAAATGAAAAGTTACATGGCTGGTCTTTATAGTGTGATTGTCGCTATTATCCTTGCAATATTTGTTTATAAAATGCCAGCAACAGTAGCTGTAGCATCTGCCGGGTTCGGTGTTTTATCTGGATTTTATCCAATTTGTACTATCGTTATCGCTGCAATTTTCCTTTACAAATTAACTGTTAAAACAGAGCAATTCAATATTATTCGCGATAGTATTTCAAGCATTACAAATGATCAACGTTTACAAGTGTTATTAATCGCTTATTCTTTCGGTGCTTTCTTAGAAGGCGCAGCTGGTTTAGGGGTTCCAGTTGCTATTACAGCTGCACTACTTGTAGGTATGGGATTTAACCCATTAAAAGCAGCAGGTATCTGTTTAGTAGCTAATATCGCTGGTGGTGCTATGGGTGCTATGGGTATTCCAGTTACAGTACCAGCACAATTAACTGAACTTGACGCATTAACTATCGGTCGTCAAACTGTTCTTATTTTACCTTTCATTAGTATCATCTTACCTTTCTTACTTGTTTCAATGGTCGATGGAATTAAAGGTATTAAAGAAACTTGGCAAGGTATTCTTGTAAGTGGTGTTTCTTTCGCAATTACTCAGTTCCTTGTAACTTACTTCTTAGGTGCAGAACTTACTAACATTTTCGCAGCCGTTGTAAGTATGATTGCTCTTGCATTATTCTTACGTGTTTGGCAACCAAAATCTTCTACTAAAGAAGAAAAACAAGAAACTAAAGTATCACATACATTCAATCAAATTTTATATGCTTGGTCTCCATTCGTATTCTTAACTGCATTTGTAACAATCTTTAACTTAAAACCGATTAAAGCTTTATTTGCTCCAGATGGTGCGTTAGCAAACTTAGTATTTAACATTCAGTTCCCTGGTCTTCATAATGCTGTTATGAAAACTACACCAATTACAAAAGCTGATACACCTTTCGCAGCTGTTTTCAAATTCGATGTATTCTCTTCTACAACTACTGCGATTGTACTAGCAATTATCGTTTCACTTATCGTTTACCGCGTAAAAGGTAAAATGGTTAAAGAATTAATGATTGAAACAATGAAAGAATTAAAAGCTCCAGTATATACAATTTGTAGCGTTATCGCTTTAGCTTACGTAGAGAACTACTCTGGTATGTCGTCTACACTTGGACTTGCATTCTCTTCTACTGGTAATGCATTCCCAGTTCTTTCTCCAATCTTAGGATGGATTGGCGTATTCATTACAGGTTCAGTAGTTTCAAGTGGTTCTTTATTCGCACCACTTCAAGCAGTAACAGCAGACCAGTTAAACATCGTTCCTTCTACACTCGTTGCCTTAAACGTAGTAGGTGGTACAATGGCAAAAATGGTTTCACCACAATCTGTAGCAGTTGCTTGTGCCGCAGTTGGACTAGTTGGGAAAGAATCTGCTCTATTTAAAACAGCAATGAAATACAGTTTAATCTTCTTAGCTGTTATTAGCTTACTTCAATTAAACGCTGTATTTAATATCTTTTAAAAATAAAACACCGATCCAAATGGATCGGTGTTTTTCACATTACATTTTTTTATTTTTTAATAAAGAAGCTCCAGCAATTTCAGGGTGAGTCATTTCGAATGGATCTAAAATAATATCCAATTCCTCTTCTGTCAGTACACCATGTTCTAAACATAACTCCCTAACAGATTTTCCTGTTTCAATTGCTTCACGTGCAATACGAGATGCTGCTTCATAACCAATATGAGGATTAACTGCTGTAATAATTCCAACACTTTTCTCAACATATTGCTTCAGCAATTCTTCATTTGCTGTAATTCCTTCAATACAATATTCACGGAATACACGGAATCCATTATTCATAATACTTATAGATTGAATTAAATTAAATACAAGCACAGGCTCCATTACGTTTAACTCTAATTGTCCTGCTTCTGATGCTAAGCAAATTGTATGATCGTTTCCGATTACTTGGAATGCGACTTGGTTAATCACTTCTGCCATAACTGGATTTACTTTACCTGGCATAATCGATGAACCCGGCTGACGTGCTGGCAATTGAATTTCAGCTAACCCAACACGTGGACCAGACGCCATAATACGAAGATCGTTTGCAATTTTAGACATGTTCATCATACATACTTTAAGTGCTGCAGATACTTCTGTGTATGCATCTGTATTTTGCGTTGCATCAACTAAATGCTCTGCACCAACAAGTGGGAATCCACTAAACGTTCTTAAATGTTTTACTACTTGTTCAATATACGTAGGATTTGCATTTAATCCTGTACCAACAGCTGTCGCCCCCATATTCACTTCATATAAATGTTGACGAGACTGTTTAATTCTTTTTATATCACGCGCAAGCACTCGGCTATACGCTTCAAATTCTTGCCCAAGGCGAATTGGAACTGCATCTTGTAAATGTGTGCGTCCCATTTTAATAACGTGATCAAACTCTTTTGCTTTTTTACGAAAAGCAGAATGAAGTTCTTCCATTGTAATAAGAAGCTTTTCTAACATCATAAGAGTTGCAATATGAATCCCTGTTGGAAACGCATCGTTCGTTGATTGGGCCATGTTCACATGAGTGTTTGGGCTAATTTTCGCATACGCCCCTTTTTCATATCCCATACGTTCTAACGCTCTATTCGCAATTACTTCGTTTGTATTCATATTAATAGAAGTTCCGGCTCCGCCTTGAATAGGATCCACGATAAATTGATCATGAAACTTTCCATCAACAATTTCTTGCGCTGCTTCTGCAATTTCATATCCAATGTCTTTAGCTAAGTAACCAGTATCTATATTCGCAAGCGCCGCCGCTTTTTTCACAATTGCCATTGCTGTAATGAGTGATGGATGAATGCGATATCCTGTAATTGGGAAGTTTTCTACGGCACGTAATGTTTGTACACCATAATAAGCTGCACTTGGTACTTCTTTTTCACCTAAAAAATCTTTTTCTATACGTATATCCTTCGTTGCTATCATTTTTATCACCTATACTTTTTCATTCTAAATCCTTATCCAAAAAATCCGCCCTCTAAAAACACGAGTATCATTCAGAAGAATTTTTCAGTATCCACCTTCACTATATAGCACCTTTTTTGAAAGCGCAAACATTTATTTTTCTGTATATCCTTTTTATTAAAGTTTATAGAAAATCATTCTTCTACTTTCCTTATTTCCACTCGTTTAATTTGATGCATATCCTTTTCAAGGACTTTAAAATAAAAACCGTGTTTCTCAATAACATCTCCTTCAGCAACGATTTGTTTTTGTACCATAATCCAGCCACCAATTGTATCTACATCATCAGCAATTAAATGTATGCCAAGCAAATCATTTACTTCACTAATAAGCACTTTTCCCTCTACGATTTTATACCCTTCACTTACATGCTCTATAGGTGGATTCTCATCTTCATCGTATTCATCTCGAATTTCTCCAACAATTTCTTCTAAAATATCTTCTAGTGTAACAATCCCTGCTGTACCACCATATTCATCATACAATACAGCTAATGGAATGTGTTTTCTTTGCATTTGTAATAGTAAATCATGAATTGGAATATTTTCTAGCACTTCAATAACTGGCCTTGTATATGGCATAATCGAGCACTCCTCGTCCCGATTCCCATCCATATAACGAATAAATAAATCTTTTACATTAACCATCCCAATAATTTCATCTTTATCTTCACCAAATACAGGATATCTCGTGTACTTTTCTTGTGCGATTACTTTAATATGTGTTTCAAATGGTTCGTCCTCATATAAGCCTACAACTTCCGTACGAGGTACCATAATTTCTTTTGCTACTCTATTATCAAATTCAAAAATATTATTTACATATTTAAATTCCCTTTGGTTAATCTCTCCGCTCTCATAGCTCTCAGATAAGATTAACCTTAATTCTTCTTCTGAATGAGCTACTTCATGTTCAGAAGCTGGATGTAATCCGAATAAACCAGTTACAACCCTCGCTGAACCATTCAAAGCCCAAATAAACGGATACATAACTCGGTAAAAATAAATAAGTGGTTTCGATAACAATAAGCTAACTTGTTCTGCTTTTTGTATAGCAAATGTCTTTGGAGCAAGTTCCCCAATGACAACATGTAAAAATGTAATTACTGCAAAGGCAATAATAAATGAAACTGTACTGGAAATTGCAGGTGAGAATTGTAATTTTAAAAACAACGGCTCGAGTAAGTGTTTAATAGTTGGTTCCCCTAACCACCCGAGCCCTAAAGCAGTAATTGTAATACCTAGCTGGCAGGCCGATAAATATTCATCTAAATTTGACGTTACCTTTTTAGCTGCCAGTGCACCTCGTCTTTTTTCGCTAACGAGTTGATCAATACGACTGCTACGTACCTTAATAATTGCAAACTCAACAGCCACAAAAAATGCTGTTAACCCAATAAGAATGACTACCATCAATAATTTTAAAATATCCACATATGTCCTTTAGCTTTCTTAGCTAAAGTTACACCTCCTTTTAAAAAGAAGTTTCACTTTAGTTTCTTCAATTATTGGAAAGCAACTCTATATAAAATCCACCAATTTTCAAACCTCATACAATTCTAAAGGTAAACCATCGGGATCTTGGAAAAAGACGAATTTCTTCTCCGTTATTTCATCAATACGGATCGATTCTGTCTCAACACCACATTGATTTAAATGCTTCACAGCTTCTTCTATATTTGTAACAGCAAATGCTAAATGTCTAAGACCTGCTGCTTCTGGAAAACTTTTGCGCTCAGGCGGATTTGGAAATGAAAATAATTCGATTTGATACTCTTCTCCTACACATAAATCTAATTTATAAGAATCTCGTTCCTTTCTATATACTTCATTCAGTTCTTTAAATCCTAATATTCTAGTATAAAAATCCTTTGACGTCTCATAATTCGAACAAATAATTGCAACGTGATGCACTCTACATATATTCATACTCTCTCTATTCCTTTCTTTACCAAAGATGCATATTCTCTCTTGAAATGAAAAACATATATAGCAGAATATCTCTTTTAGGGGGCTTATCATGAAATTCATTACTTTTTTCGTCGGACTAATTGTTGTTTTCTTGCTCGCTTATATTGCTAGCAATAATAAGAAGCATATTAAATTTAAACCAATTTTTATCATGCTTATTATACAGTTAATTTTAACCTATTTACTACTAAATACAGAAGTCGGCCTCATACTAATTAGAATCATTTCCAGTTTGTTTACCAAGCTACTCGAGTATGCTGCTGATGGAATAAATTTCGTATTTGGTGGTCTTGCAAATAAAGGTGAAATGCCATTTTTCCTTAATGTATTATTACCAATCGTCTTTATTTCTGTTTTAATTGGCATATTACAACATTTCAAAATACTACCATTTTTTATTCATTGGATCGGGTACTTTCTTAGTAAAATAAATGGTCTTGGGAAATTAGAATCTTACAACGCTATCGCCTCTGCCATTGTCGGCCAATCAGAAGTTTTTATTACAGTGAAAAAGCAATTAGCTCAAATTCCAAAACACCGTCTTTATACACTTTGTGCCTCTGCTATGTCAACCGTATCTATGTCTATCGTAGGTGCCTATATGACAATGATTGAACCTAAATATGTAGTAACTGCACTCGTTCTCAATTTATTTAGCGGTTTTATTATCGTACTCATCATTAACCCTTACGACGTTAAAGATGACGAAGATATTTTAGAAATCAAAGGTGAAAAACAGAGCTTTTTTGAAATGCTTGGAGAATACATTCTTGATGGTTTTCGTGTAGCCATTGTTGTCGGCGCTATGCTCATCGGATTCGTCGCATTAATTAGTTGTATTAATGACCTGTTCCTCATTATATTCGGTATTACGTTCCAACAATTAATCGGCTATGTATTTGCACCTATCGCATTCCTTATCGGTGTACCAAGTTCTGAAATTGTCGCAGCTGGCAGCATTATGGCAACGAAGCTTGTAACGAATGAATTTGTTGCAATGATGGACCTCAGTAAAATTTCTAATAGCCTTTCTCCCCGTACAGTTGGTATTATTTCTGTTTTCCTTGTGTCTTTTGCCAATTTCTCTTCCATTGGTATTATTTCAGGTGCGGTAAAAGGACTAAACGAGGAACAAGGAAACGTTGTCGCGAGGTTTGGCCTTAAATTACTATATGGAGCTACTCTCGTTAGCATTTTATCTGCAATTATCGTAAGCATTATGTTGTAATTAGGTAAAATTTTATCATTTTCTTATCCCTATCTTTTGTATACAATAACGAATAGATGTCTTATAAATAATCAAGACATCTATTTTTTATACATGTACAATCGCTTTTATTTAGCGTAAAATATTTTTTATGTGTTTGAATACACTTCTAAATGTATACACTTTGATAGTTTTAAAGGAGAAAAAATGATGAAATCCGACACGAACAACAATACGCGAGCCAAAAAAGGACGCTCAAAGAAAAAACGCCTACTTTGGTTCCTTCTTATTCCATTACTAATTGTAGCACTTGGAGCAGGAGGCTACTCCTTCCATATATACAGTAAAGCAAAGTCCGTCTTAAATAATGCTTATGCTGAACTAGGTCGAGGAGATAAGTCCAGCAAACGTGAAAAAGCTGTTAAACCTATGACCGACAACATTTCCGTACTTATTATGGGTGTTGATGAAAGTGAAATTAGGGAAAAAGGTTATGGAAAAGCGACTCGAACAGATGCGTTATTACTTGCAACAATTAATAAAAACGATAAATCCGTTAAACTTGTAAGCATTCCACGTGACTCACGCGTCTACATTAAATCACGTGATAAATACGATAAAATTACACATGCGCACGTATTCGGTGGTGTAGACAGCACAATTGATACGGTAGAGAACTTTTTAGATGTTCCAGTTGATTACTATGTAAAATTCAACTTTAAATCCTTTATTAAAATTGTTGATTCTCTTGGTGGTATTACTGTAGACGTTCCAGTTGAGTTCACAGAGCAAAATAGTAAAGATGAAGCAGATGCAATTCATCTAAAAAAAGGACGTCAACATTTAAATGGAGAAGAAGCATTGGCGCTAGCTAGAACTCGTCATATCGATAGTGATTATATGCGTGGCCAACGACAACAGCTTGTATTAGAGGCCATTGCTGAAAAGGCACTATCTCTTAATTCCATTAATAAAATCGGTGGCCTACTAGACGCTGTCGATAAGGATTTAAAAACCAATTTAACGTTTGATGATATGATGACAATTACAAAAAATTCAATGGATTCAAATTTAAAGATGGAAAAAATGCAAGTAGAAGGTACAGATAAATATATAGGTGGTATTTATTATTACGTTCCAAATGAAAAAAGCGTCGACACTATTTCAACTACCCTTCAAAAACATCTCGGTGTTACGAATAAAAATGAACATAAAAAATTATAATAAAAAGGCTGCTAGATCTTTCTAGACAGCCTTTTTATTATATTTTTCAACATATTTTTCATACACATTGTGACAAGAAGTGACAATTATTACAGCGATGTAACATTTTTTATGAAAACATTACACACACAGTGAAAATAATAGTATACTAGTACGTACATAATGTTATTTTCATCATTTTTATACAAAAAATGTAATACATATATTTATACATAAATTTCTGGGGGGAAATAAATGAAGCTAAGTAAAATACTGATTGGTTCTGCAATTGCTGGGGGCATATTACTTTGTGTAGGCGGTGTTGGGGGATATAAATATGTATCCAAATTAAATAATCAATTAGATACTACTGCATTACCAAATACTACATTTGAAGGTATTTCTCTCGAAGGAAAAAATAAGAAAGATATTCAAGCAATTATTAATCAAAAGGTAACTGAGTTAGATCAAAAATCCCTTACCTACATATTCCAAAACGATAAACAAACTTACACATGGAAAGATTTAGGGATAAATTATAAAGAAAAAGATATTATTGACAAAATCTTCAAAGAACAAGAAGGAAACGTAATGAATCGTTACAAAATGCGTAAGCAAGCTGAAAACGGTGAATTAAAACGTGACTATAAATTAACACCACAATTAAATGCAACAGCTTATGAAACCTTTATAAAAGATAAATATAATGAAACATTAAAAAATCCTGTTAATGCAGAATTGAGTATTGAAGGCTCAACAGTAAATGTTAGTCAAAGCCAAAACGGAGAAAAAATTGATAAAGGGAAACTAAACGGTTTAACAAACGAAGCTATTACTACTGGTAAATCAGATGTTACATTGCCAGTTACATTTATAAAACCAGAACGTTCTACAGAAGACATACAGAAAATGGGTATTAAAGAAGTCATTGCTGAATATTCTACGCCAATGGCTGGCCGTAACGGAAATCAATCATTTAACGTAAATAAGTCAGCCAATACTTTAAGTGGGGTTATTGTCGCACCTGATGAAACATTTAGTTTTAATGGCCGCGTTGGCGTAACTGATGCTGCACATGGTTATAAATCTGCAGCAGTATATTCACAAGGTAAAGTAATACAAAGTGCAGGCGGAGGAGTTTGCCAAGTCAGTAGTACTTTATACAGCGCAGCTTTAAGGGCAGATTTAGGCATTGTTTCTCGAAGCAATCATTCTATGCCGGTAAATTATTTACCACTTGGGCAAGATGCAGCAGTAGCAGATTATGGTCCAGATTTAAAATTTAAAAATAATACGGGCAATCATATTTATATTCAAGCATTTTCAAATGGAGGTAGTATTACTACACGCATTTTCGGTACAAATACTGGTAAAAATGTTGAAGTTTCTTCTCAAGTAATTAGTAGGACTAGTGATAAAATCACAGCGGTTACGTATAAAAAAGTAACACAAAACGGGGCAGTAATATCAAATGGACAAATTTCAAAAAGCGTATATAAAAGCGCTCCAAAAGAATAGATAATATCAACCGAATAGCATAAAGAAAAAGGCGTGATTATATCACGCCTTTTTCTTTTGCAGTAATAGTAAAAAAGTTTCAAGATGGTCTTTCGTTTCTTCTAAAGACCACATACGATTGCCTTGCTTCGCAGCTAATACACACGCCTCTTCCCACGCGTTCTTTTTCTTCATATTTATTAATTCATCACGTAATTTCAAAACAATTTCTTCGTCTTCTTGTTCAATAAACTCTTCCATCACGCTTACTATTTCATCCTCATGAATACTTAACGTACAGTACGATTTAAGAAAGTATTGTAATGTCGTATACATAATGTACTCCCCCTTCTTATTTATCAGATGGATAAGAAGTAATAATCTTAAACCCTAATTCTCCTGACTTATCTCTTGCTAAAACAGTAACAGTTTTTACCAACTTGTCTTTTACACTCATATTTTTCTTTATTACCGTTTTTCCAACCGGGAATGAATGTGTTGTATTTAATACGAGACGAGCCTCTTTAGAATTTTTTAACCAGTCTTGAATTTCCTTATCATGCTGCTTCAAACTATCTTTTACAGCTTTCGTTGCTGTTTCCTTGTCATAGTATGTACTTGCTGCTGATACTTTATCTGTCTTCAAGCGATTCTTCAAATCTTCTTCTGATTTGCCTACATGTCTTTCAATCGTATGACCATTTTTAGGTGGCCCTTCCATTTCATCTAAAATATTATCACTAATTTTTTCTACTGATGTCGATTGATTCCCTGTTTGTTTCTCTGTTTTTTGTTCTTTTCCTGCACATCCACTTAAGATCAGCATTAGTGCCAATAAACCACTCAAGAAAAGACTACTTATTCGTTTCATCATATCACCTCTTTCATGATTATTATCGCAACTTCACTAAAAGTCAATTTCACAACGAAAAAATCTATCAGTTTTCATTTTTTCCATATATTTTCCATATTTACCCGCGCAATTTCATCAATCCTCTATTTTTCGACTTTTATAATATATACCCCCTATATTTTATGATTATTTCCCATATGAAAACACTGATAATATAACTATAAAACTCTTTCATACAAAGGTTTTTATAGTGTTTTTCAAAATATTTTAAAATACCCCTGTTTTTATATACCTAATACCCATATAAGGTATAAAGACCCCTTCTTATCAACATTTTTCTACATTATGTAAATTTACCCTTGCCTATACAAACGAAATATGGTGTAATGCAAAAAAAGATAAAGGATTTTAAACAATGGCTGAAACGATTCAAAATTTCTTAACAGAATACTATTCAATCGCAATTCCACTTAGTATCTTAATTAACATCATCATTAGTCTTTTAGGCGTTATTCCTAGCATCTTTTTAACCGCCATTAATATACAGCTCTTCGGTGTAACAAATGGCACAATCATTTCGATCGCAGGTGAGGCCTTAGGGGCTATTATCTCGTTTTATATTTACCGAATAGGCCTTCAAAAGTTCACTCACGATAAAGTAAATAAGTACCCAAAGGTAGAGCGTCTTCTTTATGTACAAGGTAGAGAGGCCTTTCTACTCGTTCTATCGTTTCGATTGATACCTTTCATCCCATCAAGTATCGTGACTTTATTTGCAGCTCTAGGGAAAATGTCATTACTCTCCTTCAGTATTGCCAGTACAATAGGTAAAATACCGGCATTATTGATTGAAGTATATTCGGCATACCAAGTCATGAACGGAACAAATGAAGCGAAGTGGATTGTGACAATCGCAGGTTGCATTGGATTGTTCTATTTGTGGAAAAAATGGAGAAAAAAATAAAGAAGGAGCCTATGCTCCTTCTTTATTTTTGAGGTATCTTATTAATAGCTATCCTTTAAATCCTTAGTTAATACCAACAGCACTAAATGATTGCTTAACTGCTGCTACTTCCGCAGAAGTCGCACCATATAAATCAGCTGCAGCTTGTACTGCACCAGCACGAGCTTGGCTAAATGTAGTAGATTGCGTGAAATATTGTGTATTTGCACGGTAGTAAATCGCACCTAACTTATCTTTACCAATGCCCGTTACAGTTACACCCGAATGCGTACCACCATTTGCTAATAAATAAGCTTGTTTGTTAATGATACCACTGTTTGTATGAACCCCACCGTTATCACTAGTACCAGTGTAACGCTTAGAATAATGGTCTGGGTCACCATATTTCGCCGGATCACTCATAGAGCGAAGCGCATCTCCTGCTTTACCAGGCGTGTAAATATCTTCACCAATCTCCCAATCTGGGTTACGGTTATCATAGAATTCTACTAAAGTACCAAAGATATCAGAAATCGCTTCATTTAACGCTCCTGATTCATTTTGATAAATTAAGTCCGAACTATTTTCCGTAACAGCATGCGTTAATTCGTGACCAATTACGTCAATTCCACCAGATAATGAAGTGAATGTTACACCATCTCCATCTCCGTATACCATTTGTGAGCCGTTCCAGAATGCATTATTATACTTACTTCCGTAATGAACTGTTGATTTTAACGGTGCCCCTGCATCATTAATAGAGTTTCTATTAAATGTAGCTTTATAATAATCATATGTTTTACCTGCATAGTAATGAGCATCTACTGCCGCTGCATCATACGCTGCATTGAAAACATTATCTGCATCTACCCATAAAGTTCCTGGCAATGTAGTACGATTTTTCGCATCATATGTGAAAATTGTTGCCCCGCGCGTATTATCTTGTAAGTAGTAAGATGAACCAGATAACGTTGTATTAAGTGATTTCGTATCTCCTAATACACCTTTACCAGTCCCTACTTTATTTGTTCCTGTTACAGGTTTTACTACTGCTTTCGCATCCTGTTTAGGAGCCTCTTGCTTAACTGGTGATTTATCTTCATTTGTTACATGATCCAATTTATTATATTTATTTAATACTTTACCGCTGTCTGCCTCAATGAAATAGTAGTAGTTTCCTGGACTTGGATCTAAGAAGTTTAGATTTACAACGTATGCATATGTTGTTTCTTCACCATTTTGATATACATATAAGTCCGCTTTTGGTTCTACCTCATATTTCGGTGTTACCCCTAAATCTTGCTGCGCGATTTCAATCGCTTTTGCGCCTTCAATCTTATTTTTATTTTTCAACTTTTCCTTCTTGTCTAAATCAGGTGCAACTGTTCCAGACAATACTTTTAAAGAACCGTCTTTACTTACATGAGCTACTTGAGTAGAACCCCATACAGGTACTCCTTCGTAAACTTGTTGCATACGTACTACTGTTGAATCAGTTACAGCATCTTTCTTCACTTGTTTCACTTTGAAAGAATCTTGCGCACTCTTTTCCCCTAGCTTGTAATCACCTTTTGCTGCATTTAAGTAATCAAACACAACAGATTCCGCTTTCTTACCAGTCGCTCCAGTTAGATCACCAGAAATAAACTCAGGTGACTGTACTGTCTCATTGTACTTCTTCGTAGAGAGTACATTTTTAGAATCCGCAAATGCAGAGCCTGTCCCTCCAAACGTTGTAACTGCCATTCCTGTCGCTAACACTAACGCTAAACTTTTCTTTTTCATGAACCTTCCCCCTAATAAAAATTTTTTTGAAAAAGAGTAGTTTCATATTAGCATTATGTTTCCACTATTAATATACTAAAAATTCAATTAATTTATTTCTCAAGTTTTGTAGAATTTTGAGGAACAAATATTGAAAAAACCCTTTCCGATTGGAAAGGGTGGAGATTATAAATTAACTTGTTCAACAGTTTTAGCTTGTTGACCAACAATATCAGGTTTACTGCTATATTGATGTATTCCTCCAGCAACTGTAAGAGTCAATATAAACGCCAATACTCCAAATATCATCTTTTTCATGTTTATTCCTCCTTATTATCATTCATTAAATCAATAACTAACCTATAATATCGATTACTTTCTTCAAATCTCGATAAACTGGAAAAATGTTCTGCTAGTTCAACGTATACTTTCTTTAATTCTATTTTATTTCCTGCAGATTTATACAACGGGATAGCCTCATTTTCCAAAAATGCTTTATAATCTTTTGCTTCTTCAAAATATTTATATCTAAGCATTAAAAGCAAATATAACTTTGCATTAAATCTCTCTTCCTGTTTTGCTGCATCAATTCCCTTATCAATTAATGTCCTTGCCTCTTCCAATTCTTCTAATTTAATGCATACTAATGCCATTTCGTATATTGTATCTAAATAGTTTAAATCTATTTGTTTTTGAAGTTGTAGACTATCTAAATAATATTTTTTCGCTTGCTGATATTTGCCTTTTTTATAATAGATACTTCCCATATTACTTAAAGTAATAGCTAATAGTACATCCTTATCAGCAAAAGATGTGGCCTCTCTCAATATACTCTCATACATTTTTAAAGCTTCTTCATACTGACCTTTTTCTGTATAACTTACCGCAATAAGGATTTGGCAATTAATTATGTTTCTAAACTTATATTCACTACGAAATCCTTCTAATGCCATATTTACAAAATGAATTGCAAGATGATGAATATCTAAATGAGTATATGCAAGCGCTATATTATAATACAAGCCTGTTTCATGATACCCTTGTTCTTTGGCCATTACTTCTGTTTTTAATAAGTAATCTAGCCCATCCTTCCATCTATACTGTAAACAGCACAATAATCCTCTACTATACATATATAACAACTTCTGAAATGGAGAATATTTTTTATATACCTTCTTCAACTTATCTAATTCTTCTTCGAGTGCAGAAATATCCCTTTTCATAATTAAATAACGTGTATACAGCAGTTTATAATAATTTATAATTTCAAAATCCAACACATGCTTCATTTCACCTTGCAACTCTTCATATATACGTTCTACTTGTTGCTTGTCTAAATGAACTAGTGCATTTAACCATTCATCCAGCTTCCCCTTCACATCTTCTTCTACATCTCTCAAATCCGTCACGGCAATTTCTAGTCTTGTGCAGAGCAATTGTAGAATTTCTTCTGATGCTTCGATCTTTCCATTTTCAATCTTACTTAAGTATGAGACAGAACAAATGCCCTGACATAATTCTTCTTGTGTCATTTTTTGCTGAAGCCGTTTGTAAAAGACTTGTTTGCCTATTTTTTCTAATGTTTGTTGCATTGTCCTCCTCCATTCTCATTACCCCATTACTCTAATAATACATAAAATTTGGAGAAATATAAATTGATAAATATAAATTTTCTAAAAAATATGCATAATTTCATTTTTTTCTCTCTTGACTTCACTTCAATATCTCTTCTTTGCTACGAATGGTGAAAAATTGGTATACTATAACCAAATTATGGAGGTGTTCTCGCGATGACTCATTATAAAGACGATAGTTATGCCTTACATACAGACCTATATCAAATCAACATGGCTTATACATATTGGAAAGATGGTATTCATAATCGCCGTTCCGTGTTTGATTTATACTTTCGAAAGCTTCCATTTGAGAACGGCTACGCTGTTTTTGCTGGCCTTGAGAAAATTGTAGAGTACATAGAAAATTTCAGCTTTACTGAAAGCGATATCGCTTATTTAGCAGAATTACAATTTGAAGAAGAATTCCTTCATTATTTACAAAATATGAAATTCACTGGGACGATTCGTAGTATGCAAGAAGGTGAAGTTGTATTTAATAACGAGCCTTTATTACGCGTTGATGCACCACTCGGTGAAGCACAAATTATTGAAACCGCTCTCTTAAATATTGTGAATTACCAAACATTAATTGCAACAAAAGCAGCCCGTATGAAACATGCTGCAAATAATGATGAGCTTTTAGAGTTCGGCACAAGACGTGCCCACGAGTTCGACGCTGCCCTTTGGGGGACGCGTGCTGCCTTTATTGGTGGTTTCTCCTCTACAAGCAATGTTCGTGCTGGGAAACGCTTTGGGATCCCTGTAGCTGGCACACATGCGCACTCGTTCGTTCAAGCATATCGCGATGAATACGTCGCATTTAAGAAATACGCTGAAACTCATAAAAAGTGCGTCTTTCTCGTTGATACATATGACACATTGAAATCTGGTGTTCCAAATGCAATTCGTGTTGCAAAAGAATTTGGGGATCGTATTGACTTCTATGGTATACGTCTTGATAGTGGTGATATGGCTTATTTATCGAAAAAGGCACGAAAACTACTAGATGAATCAGGGTTTACAAATACAAAAATTATCGCTTCTAGCGATTTAGATGAATACACAATTATGCACCTTAAATCTCAAGGAGCAAAAATTGACGTATGGGGCGTTGGGACGAAATTAATTACGTCCTTTGAGCAACCTGCATTAGGGGCTGTTTACAAACTAGTTGCGATTGAAGATACTGACGGAAAATTAAATGATACGATTAAAATTTCATCTAATCCTGAAAAAATTACCACTCCAGGACTGAAACGAATTTATCGTATTATCAATCGGGTTAACGATCATGCAGAAGGCGATTATATTGCGTTAGATTCTGAAGAACCTGAAAAAGAAGAGCGCTTAAAAATGTTCCATCCAGTTCACACATATATAAGTAAATTCGTAACAAACTTTGAAGCCCGTGAACTCCATAAAGACATTTTCGTTAACGGTGAAAGAACATATGAACTACCAAGTATATTAGATATTCAAAAATATAATGAACAGAGTCTCGCTCTATTTTGGGAAGAATACATGCGAACTTTAAATCCCGAAGAGTATCCTGTCGATTTAAGCCAAGAATGTTGGGATCATAAAATGAATTACATTCAAACTGTTCGAGAACAAGTTGAAAAAAACATACAAAAGTAAACAGAGAAGTTTCTCCTTCTCTGTTTTTTTCAATACTATATGGATATTTGTAAAAATATATTAAAATAATAAGACGAATGTTTTTTATTTGTAAATTTTAATATTATACTATTTAAAAGTAAAATAATATTTGATATTATTTTATTGAATCAATTTCAACAAAATCACTAATAAAAAAGAGGACGCAGGTTGCGTCCTCTTTTTATAAATCCTTCACTCGTAATACACGCATTGCATTTAACACTGCAAGTAGTGTCACACCAACATCTGAGAAAACAGCTTCCCACATTGTTGCAATACCAAAGGCACCAAGTAATAGAACGATCCCTTTTACACCTAAAGCAAAGATGATATTTTGCCATACTATACTTCTTGTGCGTTTTGCAATTTTTACAGCTGTCGCAATTTTCGAAGGCTCATCAGTCATAATAACGATGTCTGCCGCTTCAATTGCTGCATCTGATCCTAAACCACCCATCGCAATACCAACGTCTGCACGGGCTAATACTGGTGTATCATTAATACCGTCACCAACGAAGGCAATTTTTTCTTTTCCGTGCTTCGCTGCATCAATTTTTTCAATCTCTTCTACTTTTTGTTGCGGTAGTAATTCCGCATGAACTTCATCTAAGCCTAATTCTTTACCGACAGCTTCACCAACTGTTTTTGCATCACCAGTTAACATTACTGTCTTTTTAATACCTAGTTCTTTTAACTTTTGAATCGCTTGTTTCGAATCCTCTTTCACCTCATCAGAGATAACAATATAACCTGCATATTTTCCATCTACAGCAACGTGAACTAATGTACCTACTGTTTCTGGTTGTTTAAATTCAATATTTTCTTTTCTCATTAATTTTGCATTACCTGCAAAAATTTCTTTTCCTTGTACTTTTACAACTGTACCGTGACCAGAAATTTCGTTATAATCATCGATTATTTTTTCATCAATTGATTTTCCATATGCCTTTCGAATAGATTGGGCAATCGGATGGTTAGAATATACTTCAGCAAATGCCGCATACTCTAATAACTCTTCACTTGTAGTACCTTCGCTCGGTTCCATTTTTGTAACTTTGAAAACACCTTTTGTTAATGTTCCTGTTTTGTCAAAAACAATATATTTCACATCATTTAAAGCTTCTAAATAGTTACTACCTTTTACTAACACACCACTTTTAGATGCACCACCAATACCTCCAAAGAATCCAAGAGGAATGGATACAACTAACGCACATGGACAAGAGATTACTAAGAACACTAAAGCTCTATAAATCCACTCAGAGAATGTAGCTCCTTCTAAAATAAGTGGTGGAATAAACGCCATGATTGCCGCTGTAATAACTACAACTGGAGTGTAGTAACGTGCAAACTTCGTAATAAAGTTTTCTGTTGGTGCTTTTTTACTGCTTGCATTTTGAACTAAATCTAAAATTTTCGATACAGTTGATTCACCAAACTCTTTTGTAACTTCAATTGTTAATACACCGTTTTGGTTCACAAAGCCACTTAATACATCATTTCCAACTTCAACTTCACGTGGTACAGATTCACCAGTTAATGCTGAAGTATCTACCATTGATGTTCCTTCAATTACTTTTCCGTCTAATGGTACTTTCTCACCTGGCTTAACGATAATATAATCGCCAATTTGTACATCTTCTGGTGATACTTGTTTCGTTTCATTCCCAATCTTTACATTCGCATAATCAGGACGAATATCCATTAATGAAGTAATTGATTTTCGAGAGCGGTTTACCGCAATGCTTTGGAATAGTTCTCCTACTTGATAAAATAGCATTACTGCTACGGCTTCTGAATATTGCTGAATTGCAAAGGCTCCTACAGTTGCAATTGCCATTAAGAAGTTTTCATCAAATACTTGGCCGCGAGTTATGTTTCTTACCGCTCTCCAAACGATATCTCCACCTATTAATAAATAAGCAAGGACGAATAACGGAATTGTTACCATTTGTGGTAAGCTCGCTAATGCAGCAATTGCTGTCAAAATTCCGCCGACCACTAATCTCCCTACCATCTTTTTCACGTTTGCTTCACCATGATCGTGACTATGTCCGTGGTCATGACCGTTCTTCTCTTCACGAACAACTTTCACATCTGGCTCTAACTTTTGAACGACATTTGTTATATTTGCTACAGTTGCTTCTAGTTCTCTTTTATTCGCAACTTCTACTCGTAGTTTCTTCGATACGAAATCAACAGTTGCTTCTGAGACAGCTGGCATTTCCTTCACTTTATTTTCAATTTTCATTGCACAGTTCGCGCAATCTAAACCTTCTAATATAAATACTTCTTTAGCAATTTTATTTTTTTGTTCTTCTTGCACTTTAATATGCGGTTCTAATTTTGTAACGAGTTGTTTTGCTTCCGTAACAACTTCGTTTTCTTTATTTTGTGCTGTTTCTAAGATCATTGTCTTTGTTGCGAAGTTTACAGAGCAAGAATTTACTCCTTCTATATTCCCAACACCTTTTTCAATTTTCATTGCACAATTCGCGCAATCTAAACCTTCTAACATCAGTTTCTTTTTCACTAACGCTTCAGCCATCGTTCTCCCTCCTCGCGTTCTTTTTATTCTTCTTCGTTTACGTGTTCAAACGCTTGCTCGAAGATATGAATTACGTGCTGGTCAGCTAACGAATAATAAACAACCTTTCCTTCTTTACGATTCTTCACAAGTTTCGCTTGCTTTAACACACGAAGCTGATGCGAAATAGATGATTGTGTCATTCCTAATAAATAAGCTAAATCACAAACGCACATTTCAGCTTCAAATAGCGCATGTAATATTCTCGTACGTGTACGGTCACCTAATACTTTAAATAGTTCTGCTACTTTACTTAAACTTTCATCAGTTGGAATTGTTTGTTTTACTTGCTCTACAACTTCTTCATGAATTATCGTTTGAGAACATGTCTCTTGTGGTGTTTCTACTTTATTTCCAGCCATAATAGCTCACCTCTTTAATTGAACATATGAACAATCATTCATATATCTTATACTCTTATTATATGAGCGCCTACTCATATGTGTCAATGAAATCTGAATTTTTTTTATGAACATTCCGTTCACATTTTAGTAAGGCATATACATATTTTCCGCATCCTCTATATTCTCATACAAAAAAGGATGTACAATTCGCACACCCTTTTTTCATATTCCGACATAAAAATTCAACAAAGTAATATATGTTCCCTTTATTTCAACAAAAGAAAAAGCCTTGCGCGCTCCCTAGACGCACAAGGCTTACTGTGTTTATATCCCTTTAATTAGCTTGTTCTAAATTATCCTGCGAACTTCCATCGTCTTTTAAATGACTATGTTTTTTCGAATAAACAAAGTATACAACTACTCCAATCGCTAACCAAATACCAAAGTATATCCATGTTGTTAACGGTAAATTTACCATTAAGAATAGACAACATGCAATTGAAATAATCGGTAAGATCGGTACAAGTGGTACCATAAATCCACGTTGTAATTTAGGATGCGTTTTACGAAGAATGATAACAGTTACACCAACCATGGCGAATGTTAATAACGCTCCAATATTCGCTAAATTCGACAATTCTTTTAAATCGATAAATCCAGCAATTAAAGCACTACCAATTCCTGTTAACCAAACTGAAAATGTTGGCGCTTCAGTCTTCTTGTTAATTTTCGCAAAAGATTTTGGTAATAAACCGTCACGACTCATTGCGAAGAATACACGTGTTGTCGCATAAATGTAAGCGAAAATTACAGCCATAATACCGATTACAGCTCCAATAGCAATTACACCAGCCACTTTATCTTGTCCTACAACCTCTAACACATATGCCATCGCTTCTGGTACATCTAGCTCTTTATAAGAAACCATACCCGTCATAACGAGACAAACTACAACATAAATGATTGTACAAATAACTAACGAAGCAATAATACCAATTGGTAGATCACGTTGCGGATTTTTTACTTCTTCAGCAGAAGTTGCTAATGCATCAAATCCTAAGAAAGCAAAGAATACTGCTGCTCCCCCTGCGAACACTCCACTTAAACCGTAAGGTGCAAATGGTATCCAGTTTTCTGGTTTCACGTAGAATACACCAACTGCAATGAATAAAACAACAATACCAATTTTAATTAATACCATTATGTTATTCACACGCTTACTTTCTTTCGTACCTCGTGATAATAACCAAGTTATCACTAACGTAACGATAACTGCTGGTAAGTTTACCATACCACCTTGCGCTGGAATTGTTAGCAACGCTTTCGGAATTTCAAGTCCCAGTCCACTCACTAAATTATTGAAATAACCAGTCCATCCGCCAGCTACTGCGGCAGTCGTTACGACATATACGGATAGTAATGTCCATCCCATTAAATGAGCAACAAACTCACCAATTGTTGCATACGAATATGTGTACACACTACCTGAAACAGGAAGTGTAGATGCAACTTCTGCATAACATAATGCTGCAAATCCACAAACAATTGCTGCAATCATAAATGAAAAAATAACTGCTGGACCAGCATCTCTTGCTGCTACTAATCCAGTTAATACTAGAACTCCTGTACCAATTATCGCACCAATCCCTAGCATTGTTAGGTCAAATGCCCCTAGCGTTTTCGTCAAAGTTTTACTTTTACTTTCCCCTAACAATTGCGTAACGGATTTCTTTTTAAATAGGTTGGCCACGATGTATGCCCCCTTTTACTAAGAAGAGCTAAGAGGTATTATCTCTTAGCTCTTATCATGTTGTATTATATATTGTTCGATTTTGTTTTGTATAATGCTTCTATTAGCAAGATACTGTTTCTGCTTCTAATAATTCTTTAGCACCTTTGTACTCTACACCGTGAGCTTCTGCAACTGCTTCAAATGTTACATAGCCATCTAATGTGTTAATACCTTTTAGTAATGCAGAGTTGCCTAGGCAAGCTTCTTTGTAGCCTTTGTTAGCAATTTGTACTGCATATGGTACTGTTACGTTTGTTAATGCAAGAGTTGATGTACGTGGAACCGCACCTGGCATGTTTGCAACTGCATAATGAACAACGCCGTGTTTTTCGTAAGTTGGGTTATCATGAGTTGTAATACGGTCAGTTGTTTCGAAAATACCACCTTGGTCAATCGCGATATCTACAACAACAGAACCTGGTTCCATTGATTTAATCATTTCTTCTGTTACAAGTTTTGGCGCTTTTGCACCTGGGATTAATACTGCACCGATTACAAGATCAGACTCTTTTACAGCTTCTGCAATATTGTAAGGATTAGACATTAAAGTTTTTACTTGGTTTCCGAAAATGTCATCTAATTGACGAAGACGTTCTGCACTTAAGTCGATGATTGTTACATCCGCACCTAGTCCAACTGCAATTTTAGCAGCATTTGTACCAGCTTGTCCACCACCGATGATTGTTACTTTACCACGTTTAACTCCTGGAACACCTGCAAGTAAGATACCTTTACCGCCTTTGTTTTTCTCAAGGAATTGCGCACCAATTTGTGCAGCCATACGACCAGCTACTTCACTCATAGGTGCAAGTAATGGTAGAGAACGGTTTTCTAATTGTACTGTTTCATATGCAATCGCAACAACTTTCTTCTCAATTAACGCTTTTGTTAATTCTGGCTCTGGAGCTAAGTGTAAGTATGTGAATAAGATTAAGCCTTCACTGAAGTGTTTGTATTCGCTTTCAATTGGTTCTTTAACTTTCATAACCATTTCCATGTTCCAAGCTTCTTCAGCTGTATCAACAATTTTTGCTCCCGCTTCAACATACTGAGCGTCTGTGAAACCAGATCCTAAACCTGCACCCTTTTGAATGAATACTTCGTGATTGTTACGAATTAAATGTACAACACCTGCTGGTGTCATTGCCACACGGTTTTCGTTGTTTTTAATTTCTGCTGGTACCCCAATACGCATAATGAAATGCCCCCTTATAATTAACAGAAAAAAGAGATTCTTTTTTCTTTTTGTAATAATTAATAACTTATGTCCTTATTCTAGCATAACTTAAAAGTTATGAAAACGCTAACATATCATTTTTCTAAAGTTTATATATTTAGAATAGTGTAAATATATAAAACATTGATTCTATTAGGGGTTTCGTGACATTCCATTATCTTTCACTCAATTTTTATTATACTTCTTCAAAATAAACAGTAATCATTTATTATTTGACAATAATGTAACAATGTAAAAAACTAAGCGATAACGTATACATATACAGTTATTACTTTACTTAATACTTTAGAGATATATTCTTTTCACAAAAAAACAGCTGCTAGCATTTAGCTAGCAGCTGGGTAACTTATAAATAATTTTAAAAACAAATCATCTGTCGTTTCAGTAATTTTATCAAACAGATCACTTTCTTCCGCTTCTTGCTCTTTTAACATCTTAATTGTTTCACGTGCATCTTCAGGGTAATCAGTTATGATACCATCTACGTTTAACTTATAATATGCCTTTAAATTTTCCATATCATTTACTGTCCATACGTAAATTGGTTTGTTTAACTTCCTTGCTTCTTTTACTAATTTCTTATTTAACATATATTCTTCTGCTACGTAAAAGTCAGCCTTCACATTCTTTAAGTTAGCTCTACTTGCATACAATATATACCCTACTTTTATATCTGGATTTGCACGCTTAAACTCTTTAATAAGCGGATAGTGTAACGTTTGAATTACACATTGCTTCTCAAATTCATTATCTTTAATCGTTTTTAAGACTTTGTTTACAAAGTCTTTTTCGCCCCCATGAAGCTTCACTTCTATATTAAGTTTGATTTTGCCATTTGCTAGCTTAATGATTTCATCAAGTGTACTTATTTGTCCTGAAAGTCCATCTTGACTAAGGGTAAGTTGCCTTAACTCAGCCATCGTTAAATCTGACACATGCACATTTGCATTTGCGAGACGTTTCAGCTTCAAATCATGTATAACCGCTAGTTCACCGTCTTTCGTTTGTAATACATCTATTTCAGCGTAGTCTGCTTTTGCATCAATAGCACCTTGCACAGCTTCTTTCGTATTTTCTACGCCTTTTGATATATACCCGCGGTGCGCCATAATAATCGGTTCTTTATACGAATTTGAAATAAACGTTACAATGAAGGCAACAACCATTCCGGCAGTAATAATTCCTACAATGTATACGCCAATGAATTTCCAACGATGTTTTTGGAAGAAACATTTATCTGCTTTCGTTTTCGAATAATCTAATCCTTCTTCTAATAAAACATCTTCAACCGGTACCTTTTGTAAGTATAATCGCGTAATCGCCATAATATAAAATGGCGTCACGATAAAACTAAATAAATACAATGTACTCGTTAAAAATACAGAAATCGTTGATTCTGCTAATAATGCAAATGTTCCTTTCGGGTTTGTAAATTCATAAACACCCCATAAGCACAATAAATATATTCCCAAAAATACGACATATACAATTCCAATTGAAATAAAAAATCCTACTAAAAAGAGTAGTACTTTAAAAAAGCTTTCCTTTACTAAATTTGCACTTTTACGTGCTGCCACGCGAAATGATTTTTGCTCTAAAACAACAATAGGTAGAACGAAAATCCATCGAAGATTCAAATACGCGACTACAGCAAAGAACGTGTAATAACCAACTTGCCCCATCGTTGTCTTAAACAGTTCTCCTGTAATAAAGTTAGGAATTTGAATTTGCGGGATTAATGCCGTTTCATATCCCATATTTAAAAGAGGCAACAATACGACAGCATATAAAATAAATCCTGGTAAGCAATATGTGAAAAGAGTAGGTAAATACGTTACCGTTTTATATAAAATCGGACGTAATTTCACCTTCTGTCTTTTATGAGCGAAATACGAAATAATAATAAGCACCGCAAATTCCGTAAAGATAAGAAACAGTGCTAACAATGACAAAATCACGATTGCTAAGATGCCATAAGGCGTCTTTAAAAACGCTAATAATTCATCATTTGTCGCATTTGCATAACCACCAAAATACAATAATTTATTAAAAATTATTCCAAATAGTGGAACAAACACAATCGCTGCTAATAATTTATAAGCAAGTTGAAAAGTTAATACATTCCAAAAAGCAAATTTAACTGTTTGAAAGGAATGTCTCATTACTCCTGGTATAGATAGTTTTTTACGGTGTTGCATATATTCCTCCAAATTCTAAAACGGTATTTGAGATGGATTCCATATTTCCAGTTCTAATCCATCTTTTTAATAATAATATATTCCGCTTAACATGAACACTCTTATACATATAATGAAAAAAGTGATGGCTACTTCCCATCACTTTTTCATCTATTCTATTTTTTCTCTAACCCTTGTCCAAATGCTTTCAAGAAGCTAAAACCGAATGTAATAGCTCTATTGATATCTGGATCTTTTAATACTTTAAAGAAATCCATCACTTTTGTTTTTTTACCACTATTTAATTCGTCTGTTGCAAATTGCAATCCTGTAACTAAACTTGACGTAATTTGCTTCGTTATTTCTGGGTCAACTGAAGATAACGCTTCTCCTGCCCCCATCATATTGTTTAACGCATTTTTAACGGGTTCACGATTTAATTGCTCCACAGCGATTTTTGAAACATCTTCCTTCGCAGCAAGTAAACTAATTGCCGCATCTAATATACCAGCCTTCTGCAACTGTGCTAAAAGCTGCATCATTTCTTCTACTGCTTCACGATTATTAGATAGCTCATTTAGAAGTTCATCTGCTACTTGCTGTTTCTGTTCTTCCTCTGTTACAACTTTCTTTTTAATTACAGTAATTTCTTTCGCCACTATCTCCGCCCCCTAGTCCACAAGTGATACGTATTGTTTTCTTTGCCATTTTTGCTGGATTTCAACACCGTTTTGCGGATTACGCTTTTTATCTCTCGGGTTTGAAGATGGTAACGGACGATTCCCTTTTTCACGTAGTACACGCATCTTTACCATCGTTTGTTTGTACGCTGGTGTACACGTATAAAGATCTGTCGCCGTTCCAGTTAAAATATTGATTGCCTCTTCATTTACCGTTGCATGCATCGGTAAATATAGCTCTTTCCCCGTTACACGATCTGTAACAAGTGCCTGTACTTTAATTTTCCCAAATGGTGATGCTAATTCTACAAGACCACCATCTTTCACATTGCGCTCTAGGGCAAGTTCAGGCGAGATTTCAACGAACACTTCAGATACTTTAGATAAAATACCAGCCGATTTATTCGTCATATTCCCTTCATGGAAATGTTCTAACATACGACCATTATTTAAAAGTAAATCATACTCATCTGGCGCTACAACTGGTGGTACCCATTCATCTAATGATAGACGAGCTAGTTTATCTGGGAAGTTAAATCCGTCCACATATAATAGTGGTGTATCGCTGCCATCATGGCTACCCCAACATAAACTATTCCATCCTTCTAAACGATCGTATGTTGCCTGAGAATATAAAGGTGCAAGCGATGCAATTTCATCCATGATTTCACTTGGATTTTCATAATTCCAGTCCCCGCCAAGTGCACGAGCTACTTTTTGTAAAATCCACCAGTCTGGCTTTGAATCACCAAGCGGCTTCAATACTTCATATAATCTTTGAATACGGCGCTCTGTATTCGTAAATGTTCCCTCTTTTTCTAAGCTTGGTGCTGCCGGTAAAATAACATCAGCAAAACGAGCTGTTTTCGATAAGAACATATCTTGAACAACAAGGAAATCTAAATTCGCTAAAATATGTTGTACATGGTTGGCATTCGAATCTACTAAAGCCATTTCTTCACCCATAACATACATACCACGCAGTTTTCCTTCATCTGCCGCAAGTAACATTGCAATATTATTTAAGCCTGGTGCTTTCGGAATTGTAGTACCGTATGCTTTTTCAAATTTCGCACGGAGCGCATCATCTGAAACTGCTTGGTAACCTGGAAGCCAGTTTGGTAATGTTGCCATATCACAAGCGCCTTGTACGTTATTATGTCCGCGTAATGGATATGCTCCTGCACCAGGACGACGATAATTACCCGTAACAAGCAATAGATTTGAAATTGCTGCTGAAGTTGTACTTCCTCCAGTATTTTGAGTTACACCCATTCCCCAAAGTACACAAGTACCATCTGCTTCATATACCATACGAGCCATTTCTTTCAGATTTTCTTTCGAAATCCCCGTAATTTCTTCTGTATAATCAAGCGTATACTTTTCTACCATTTTGCTATATTCATCAAAATTCTTCACATTTTCAGCTATGAACTTTTTATCGTGCCAATCTTGATCAATAATATATTTCGTAATACCAGCGAGCCATACATAATCAGTTCCTTGGCGCGGATGAATGAATAAATCCGCACGCTCTGCCATTTCATGTTTACGAAGGTCCGCCACAATTAATTTTTGGTCATGTAATTTATGAGCACGTTTTACACGCGTTGCAAGTACAGGATGTCCTTCTGTTGGATTTGCTCCAACGATAATGACAAGGCCAGCTTCCGCAATATCTTTCACTGTTCCAGCGTCCCCGCCCATACCGACAGTTTTAAATAAACCGTCTGTTGCTGGAGATTGACAATAACGGGAACAGTTGTCTACATTATTCGTTCCATATATTTGACGGGCTAGTTTTTGCATAAGATAATTTTCTTCATTCGTTACTTTCGAAGAAGAAATAAATCCAAATGCATCACTTCCATATTCTGATTTAATATGCTGCATATTGGATGCAACAACTTCAAGAGCCTCTTCCCATGAAGCTTCAACAAACATATCTCCTTGGCGAATTAATGGCTTTGTAATACGATCTTCACTGTTTACAAAATCCCATCCAAATTTTCCTTTTACACATGTGGAAATACCGTTAACCGGCGCATCTGAAACAGGCTGTACTTTCAAAATGTGGCGGTCTTTCGTCCATACTTCAAATGAACAACCTACACCACAAAATGTACAAACTGTTTTTGTTTTATTCACTTTCGTCTTACGCATCGCAGCCTCTACTTCTGAAACTGCTAAAATACTACTATATCCAGGCTCTACATCCTTTACAAAATCAATCATCGGATCTAACACATCCGGTTTCAATCCAGTCATGAATCCGGCTTCACCCAGCATTGTTTTTTCCATTAACGCATTACATGGACATACTGTTACACATTGCCCGCAACTTACACAAGATGAGTCATTTATACTTACACTATTGTCCCATATAACACGTGGACGGTCTAAGCTCCAATCAATCGATATAGTTTCATTCACTTGTAAGTTTTGACATACTTCTACACACTGCCCACAAGCAATACATTGATTTGGATCATATCGATAAAATGGATGTGACATATCCACTTCACACGCACTTACTTTCGGCTCATACGGATATTTCTGTTCCTCAATTCCCATCATATGTACTGTATTGTGGACTTTACAGTTACCATTATTGTTATCACAAACGGTACAATACAGTAGATGATTCTCTAATATTCGATCCATTGCCTCAGTCTGTGCCTCTTTTGCACGCTGGGACTGTCTTTCGATATGCATACCGTTCTCTAATTTCGTTGAACAAGCACGCAATAACTTTCCATTTACTTCTACAATACACGTATCACAAGTTTGAATTGGATCTACTTCTGGTACATGACAAATTTGAGGATGTTCCAAATTACTCTCGTTAAATAATTGTAGTATCGTCTTTTCACCTGATGCAGAAAATTCTTTACCATCTACGGTTACACGGACTGTCTGTTCTGCCATAGTTTCCCCTCTCCTTACAACCAACTGTACAACACAATCATGAATCCGTTTTCAAAATCGCATTACTGTACATATTTTTGAAACGCTCTACCCAAATACTTTCTTATGAAGTCGATTCTAGATGTTATAAGGTATAACTACGAAAGCTTGAAAATATCACTATTCTACAGTTCTATTATATCGTACATATACAATAATAACCAAAATAATCTGTGATCTTCTTGTTAATAGGTGTTTTTATTTTTTCCATTGTTTTATGATAAATGTGGGAGAGAAATACATATAAAAGGGGAATTAAATATGGGGCCTACGCAAGAGACTTATACAATTGTACGTTATCAATCTGGTACATTTTCAAAACAACTGGATGAGATTGTTACAGAATCTCCTATTACTATTAAATTGAATGGTGAAGAATATGTAACAGTCGTATGCACACCAAATTATATTGAAGATATGGTAATTGGTTTTTTAATTTCTGAGGGGATTATTTCTTCCTATAACGATGTTGAAGAACTATGGATTCAAAAAGATAACGGAATTGTCCATGTAAAATCATCAAAAGTGAATCCGCTCTATCAAACTTTATATAATAAACGATACATCACTTCTTGCTGCGGAAAAGGTAGACAAGGTTTTATTTTCGTAAACGATGCGGCAAAAGCAAAAGACTTACATGATATACATGTAAAAATTACTCCTGAAGAATGTTTTTACTTAATGAATACTTTACAACAATCTTCCACTACCTTTCGCCAAACTGGTGGTGTTCACAATACCGCGCTATGTGATCGAAATAATATCCTTCTATCAAGAATGGATATCGGAAGACATAATGCATTAGACAAAATATACGGTCATTGTTTACGCAATGATATATCTGTTAAAGGAAAAATTATCGCATTTAGCGGACGTATTTCATCCGAAATTTTACTCAAAGTTTCAAAAATCGGATGTGAAATTGTTCTATCTAAATCTGCCCCAACAAAACTAGCATTGCAACTCGCTCACGATTTAGGCATTACAGTCGTAGGATTTATCAGAAATGAATCCTGCAATATTTACACACATCCACATCGAATTGATGGTTATCAATCGCATAACTAAAATAACTCCTAAATTGAGGAGTTATTTTAGTTATGAAAATGTAATATATTAAAGACTTGAATAGTTAATAAAGTTAATATATAATTTCATTACATATTAAAAAAACAAAACATTGTAGCATATATCTTTTCATTCTTTTACAAATTAAAAGAGACTGCTAACAAAACACATACACAATCTTATAAAAGTAATGGATTTATTTTATTTGAAATCGACCAAGGAGGTTACAACTATGGAAATTCGCTTATTAACGACAGAGGACGCAGAAATATATTTAAAAGTTTGTATGGAAGGTTTAACGAAGAACCCGGAAGCTTTTAGCTCTTCCTATGAAGATGTTTTGAAACATGAGGATCCTGTAGCTGCTATGGCAAAACGATTAAGCAATCCGGATAAGTATACTCTAGGGGTCTTCAAAGATGATGATTTAATCGGCATTGCTACTTTAGAAACAAAGCCTTTTATTAAACAAGAACATAAAGCAAAAATCGGTTCCGTTTTCGTTTCCCCAAAAGCGCGTGGCCTTGGAGCAGGACGAGCTCTTATTAAAGCAATTATTGAAAATGCCGATAAATTACATGTAGAACAACTTATGCTCGATGTTGTAGTTGGTAACGCTGGTGCCAAAAAATTATATGAATCATTAGGTTTCCAAACTTACGGCGTACAAGAGCGCTCATTAAAACATAACGGTCAATATTGGGACGAGGAACATATGGTTCTGTTCTTAAATGATTAATACTTCAATATAGTTTTCCAAAAGCATCTTTTTATTAAGAAAGATGCTTTTTTCATTACAACAATGTAATCTTCATGTCACCTTTATCGATCGTACCAATCCTTACCATTCATTATACTAAAAATATAAAGTGACACTTTACTCAGTGGGGAACCACATCTCACACTGATCGCATGTACTTGATATGTAAAGGAGAATGTGACATGAAACAAAACAAACGAGCTATGCTTTTAATATTTACTACAGCAATTATAACTTCTGGATTAGCAATTTTACCTTGGTTTATTATATAGAAATACTCCCCCTAACAACGAAAAAAGCTGATTGCTTCTTAAGAAGCAATCAGCTTTTTTTATATTATAAAATCCCCAAAATTTTATTTACGCAACTTATAATAATAACCATAGATACGGCAACGCACATGACAACCGTATTACGATCTTGCTTTTCTTTTTTTGAAATTTCTTCTTTTGAATTCATGTGTATGATCTCCTTTTAAAAAAAGTGTGAGATAGGAAATTTTTCTTATCCGATGCGAGGTGAATACGAAAACCCTCTCTATCTCACATACACAATAGAATGGAATTGTCATTTTATAAATAAAATGACATGACGTTATGTCGCAACATAGGGTATTTTGTGTCGCTACGTTTTCTATTATAAAAAATAGTTGTGCAAAACTAGTGCATTTTTTATGTCAATTACTCTGAGCGAAAAAATCAGCCCTCCATTCAATCACATAAAAAGAGTTTTTTATTATTTTCATGTAAACTATACAAGTAGAATGAACAGTTTGGGGTGCACAAGATTATGGTAAAAATTTTATTAGTAGACGATGAAGAACGTATGTTACGATTATTAGATCTGTTCTTAAGCCCTCGCGGCTATTTTTGTATGAAAGCTACCTCTGGCCTTGAAGCGCTAAAATTAATCGAACAAAAAGAATTCGATATTATTTTATTAGATGTTATGATGCCAAATATGGATGGATGGGATACTTGCTATCAAATTCGTCAAATTTCCAACGTTCCTATCATTATGTTAACAGCTCGCAACCAAAACTACGATATGGTGAAAGGCCTCACGATGGGCGCAGATGATTATATTACAAAACCATTTGATGAGCATGTATTAGTCGCGCGAATCGAGGCTATATTACGCCGTACAAAAAAAGATGGCTTTGTTAGTTTCAATGGTATTGAGTGGGATAAAACGAAACATACTGTCACAGTTTATGATGAAAAAATCTCGCTAACCCCTATCGAATTTTCGTTACTCGGGCTATTTTTGCAAAATACAAACCGCGCTTATAGCCGAGATGATTTAATCGAAAAAATTTGGGGCTATGAAACAGATATCGAATATAGAACAATTGACTCACACATTCGTAATATCCGTGATAAACTACGCAAAAAAGGATTTCCGATTGAAGATTACCTAGAAACGGTCTATAAAGTCGGATATAAATGGAAAAGTGAATAATTACTTCGGTCAGTGGGAAATCGTATACCACTGACTCTTTATTATGAATAAGGTATGGTGAAAAAATGAGTAAACTTTCCCTTAAAATTGGGACATACTTTTTAATATTAGCTTTATGTATTGAAACAATTGCTTTCGTATCTTTTTATAAAAGCCTTTCAAAAATGCGTATTGTAGAGGAAACAGATGCTCTTTTAGAGAAAGGTAATCGCTATAGTAAAAAAATTAAAAGCCGCGAGAGACGGGATGAATATTATAAAGAAATGAAACACGCTGAACATAATAAAAATCCTAAACGTCCTGTGTACCCTGAGTTCGATATTACGAATGAGGCTGCACACTTAGTTGAATCGGAATCAATTTCTAACTCCGATATAGCTATCATTATTACTGACCATAACGGCAAAATTATTTCCACCTCAGAACCCGTAACAAAAGATATGCAAAAACAACTTACTTGTAAAACAGAAACTGTCCCAGACGGCGGCTTAGTCGTTGAAAGGAACTGGAAAAAATCAAAGTTCATCACAACAGTAAGCCCACTTAACACAACAAAGTTTCAAGGAAAGCTATATATGTTATTAAAAACATCTTTCCTAGAAAATATGTTGCTTAAACTCATGAACCAATTTCTTATCATTAGCGTTTTAACAATTATTTTAACAACAATTTCTGTCTTTGTTTTTTCACGCGTTATTACAGAACCACTTGTAAAAATGAAAAGAGCGACAGAAAAAATGTCAAAATTAAACAAGCCAATTCAATTAGGTATTAAACGAAATGATGAACTCGGTAGTTTAGCAAAAACAATTGAAGATTTATCGAGTGAACTTACGTATATGAAAAAAGAGCGCAATGAATTTCTCGCTAGTGTCGCTCATGAACTATTAACTCCATTGACCTATATGAAAGGTTATGCAAAGGTAGCAAAGAGAGACTCTTTAACAAAAGAGGAGCGAGAAGAATACTTACAAATCATTGAGGATGAAACGGATAGTGTAACCGATCTCGTCCAAGATTTATTTATGCTTGTACAATTAGAACAACACCAATTTGTTATAAAAAAACAAAAAGTACTTCTCCAGCCATTTTTAGAACGAATGGTAGAAAAAACAAAAACAACATTAACAAATAAGCAAATGCAGCTTCATGTATATTGCAAAGATGATTTAGAAGTTTGTATAGACGAAAGACGTATGGAACAAGTTATGTTAAATTTATTACACAACGCTTATCAACATTCGCCAGAAAACACAGCCATTACGATACGTGTACTTACAAAAACAGATTCTTTTACAATAAGTGTACAAGATGAAGGTGAAGGCATTCCTGAAGAAGATATCCCGCATATATTTGACCGTTTTTATCGTGTCGATAAATCTAGAACACGAGCTACAGGCGGAAAAGGCATCGGGCTAGCTGTTGCAAAGGAAATTGTAGAATTGCATAACGGTTCTATTCTAGTAACAAGCCAATTAGGAGCGGGAACAAACTTTATAATCGAGCTACCTTTTGAATAATATGCGTGTGAAAACACCAGTAGTAGTAAACACTACTGGTGTTATTTTGTTCATAAAAACAGCTCATATAAGCTAAGCTTTTGAAATTATTCTTATTTCAATATAAAATAAAGGTACATTTGCAAAGATTTGGAGGGTGATATAATTGGATATCCATGTATTAACAAAAGACGAAGCAGAAATTTACTTAGAACTTCGCGTAGAAGGATTAAAGCAAAACCCTGAAGCATTCAGCTCTTCTTATGAAGATATTATTAATAAAGAGTGTGCGATTGAATATAAAGCACAAAAATTAGCACAAGATGAAAACTATACGCTAGGTGCATTTAAAGATGGAAAATTAATCGGGGTTGCAACACTGGAAACGAAACCATATGTAAAACAAGAACATAAAGCTAAAATCGGTTCTGTATATGTATCTCCAAAAGCGCGCGGACTTGGAGCAGGAAAAGCACTTATTAAAGAATGTCTTGAGCTTGCTAAATCTTTAGAAGTAGAACAAGTTATGCTTGATGTTGTTGTTGGCAACGATGGAGCGAAAAAACTTTATGAATCATTAGGTTTTAAAACATTCGGTGTACAAGAACGTTCATTAAAATATAACGGACAATATTGGGACGAAGAGCATATGGTCTTATTCTTAGATGAAAATAAATAATAAAAAACATCCTCATGTTTGGAGGATGTTTTTTACTTTCTTGTAAACCATGCCGTTTGTAATAATTGAATCGCTTTCGCAATTTCTTCCTCTGATAGTATCGCAAACCCAAGTAAAACTACATTTTCAGGTGCAGTATCGTCTTTATAGTACGTAGACACAGGATATATTTTGATACTATGTTTCGCAGCTTCTTGAATTAATTCTTCTTCCCGCATTCCATTATACACTTTTAATAAAATGTGTAATCCCGAATCTTCTCCTATCACTTCAACACGATTAGAGAAATACTTCTCTATTTCAAAAACAAGTCGATCTCTCTTCTTTCGGTAGACGACACGCATTTTATGAATATGTTTTTCCCAATATCCTTCATTTAAAAATCTTCTAATCACTTCTTGATCTATTCTTGAAACACTTTGTGTATAAAATAAATATTGCTGTTGATACTTTTTAATTAATTTCTTCGGCAACACCATATAGCTCATCCGTAGCGATGGCAATAATGCTTTAGATAGCGTCCCCATATAAATAACTTTCCCCTCTGTATCTAACCCTTGCAGCGCCGGTATAGGCTTTCCAGAATAGCGAAATTCACTATCATAATCATCTTCAATAATATACCTGCTCTCTTCTTTCTTCGCCCATTGTAAAAGCTGCGTCCTTCTCGTAATAGGCATAATCATTCCATATGGGAATTGATGAGAGGGCGTTACAAATACAACATTTGCATCGCTATTTTCTAAATCTGCAATACAAATTCCATCTCTATCTAAAGATAACATTTGGACCCTTCCTTCTCCCTGTTCAAAAACAACCATCTTCCTATGATACCCTGGGTTTTCAACTGCATAATTGCTTCCCTTTAACAATTGAAACAATAGTTTCACTAATATTTGTGTTCCCGCTCCTAATACAATTTGACTAGCTGAACAACGTACCCCTCTAGATTCATACAAATAATTCGTAATCTCTTCTCTTAAGCTCGCTTCCCCTTGAGGGTGTCCTAGAAAGAGAAGTTCATTATTATGCGGCTGCCATACTTCATTTACAATTTTCCGATACATATTAAATGGAAATGCATTCGTATCAATTCCTGTTTGTGTAAAGTCAAATTTATAACTCTTCTCCTGAAACAGTACTTCTTCTATTCTCTCTCCGCTATCCTCTACATGAACCATTTGCTCAATCTTGCATACAAAATAACCTTTTCTCGATATCGACTCAATATAACCTTCTGCAAGTAATTGTTCGTACGCTGCCTCTACTGTATTTTTACTTACTTGTAAATGTATCGCTAACTTTCGCTTAGCCGGTAATTTCGTAAAAGGGACAATCGATCCATCTTTAATCTCTTTTTTTATATACTCATACAATTGCACATACAATGCCTTTTTACTATTCATATTTAAATTAGGCGTTAATTCTAACATAATATCTGACCCCTTAATAAAACTAAAATCTGATACTTTTTACAGTACCAGATTTTATATATAATTCCTTTTATCATGTCACACATAAAAAATCAAATACCGGAGAGGAGAAACATGATAATGAACAATGGTAGACGTATCGGACTCATTATGATTATTACAGGGGCTACATTATGGGGATTATCTGGTCCAATGATTCAGTGGCTATTTCAACATACTAATGTATCCTCAATTGATTTTTTAACAATTCGATTGTTGCTTGCAGGAATATTTATTTTGTCTTTCTTACTTATAAAGAAACAAAACATATTTCAAATTTGGAAACACCCTAGATATTCTATACAACTTATTATTTTTTCTATTCTCGGCATGCTTGGTGCGCAATACGCCTTTATCGAAACAGTTCATATTAGTAACGCGGTCACAGCAACACTATTTCAATTTCTAGGTCCTGTTCTTATAACCATGTATGTTGCATTTGAACAAAGAAAATTCCCTGCTTCCATGCAACTATTCGCAATTATAGCCGCGCTAATAGGAACATACTTTATTATTACAAATGGCTCAATTGAAAATGTTGTTTTATCTAAAGAAGCTATTATTTTTGGACTATTAACAGCAATTGGATTTGCATTTTATACCCTTCATCCGGCTTCTCTCATTAAAGAATGCGGGACAACTGTAGTAATTGGTTGGGGGATGTTAATCGGAGGAATTGCACTACTTATTTATAATCGTTCATTCGGGTGGAATCACTTTTCACAAACCCTTACACTAAAAACTTTTTCTATGCTTATTCTTATCATTATTAGTGGTACCCTTTCTTTCCTTCTATATATCGGTAGTCTTAAATATTTAGCAGCAACAGAAACAAGCATTTTATCTAGCATTGAACCCCTTGTAGCTGCCATCGTTTCAATTACTTGGCTAAATGAATCTTTTGGAACATATCAATTATTAGGCGGCGTATGTATCGTTCTGTCCGTTATTTTTTTGACGATGCCTCAAAAAGAAACCGAACCAACCTATACAACTGAACAAGTATAAAGTGAAACTTTAATTAGTGGGGCTATCTCCCACTGATTATTAACCTACACCAATCGGGCTTTTACGGGATAAAAAATGTCAAAAGAGGTCGTACAAAACTTACGACCTCTTTTTATACTTTAAAGGAATTGTCCCGCCTTCTAGCAAATACAATTACACTAACAATAAAAACTAGGAGTGTGGCACCATGAAAAAAATCGGAACTATGCTACTTCTCTCCTTCCTCATCACTGGATGCACACAAACGCAACCGGATTCAAAAGAACAAAAAAAAGACGTAATAGCAACGTCATCCACTCAAGTGAACGCACCTTCCTTCTTTCACCTTAGTGTTTTAAAAGATGTAAATTGGGAAGAAACACCTTCTTTCGTAGAAGGAAAAATGCCTTTAAAAGGCATCGAAGGTAAAGTCGCAATGGCTGATAGTCCTATTATCGCAAATGAACAAAATGAAATAATGTGGCACTTTCTAGATTCTGAAATACCAACTGGAAAATTGTCTATTATTGCGCTAAAACAAGGATCTGTAACTCCGACACAAGTACTCTTTCAAAAAGAAACTTCCAAACAAACTTGGACTACTTCAAATACAATCGATTCTACTACAAACGAACTCCCTCTCACTATGTCACTACCTTCATCTGGATTATGGTTATTAAATATATATGTGAATGAAAAATATTATGATCAGTTTGTAATCACTGCCGAGTAAAGCGACAAAGATAAACCACTTTCTTACAATAATGTAATTTCTATGTCATGTACTTCGATAGTTGAATTATCTCTCTTCTCTTATACTTAAAGTAAGAAATGAAACGAGGAGAGATGAGAGATGAAAAAAATGATAGAAGTAATCGTAGCAGTAACTGAGGTTTTAGTGAATGGTAAACAAGTTGCAATGGAATTAAATAAATAGTGAAGAAACATAAATAATTCTACACTTCTTCATTATTTTGATTTCTTATCTCAAAAAAGCAGTGCCTTTTAGGCACTGCTTTTAACTATTAATAACTTGGTATTTTCGTAATTTGCGCCACGCCCGAATCAATAGCTGCTTTCGCTACTGCTTCTGCAACACTTGGAACAACTCTTTTATCTAATGGATTCGGGATTACATAATTCGCATTACGTTCTTCATCAGTAATGATGTTAGCGATCCCATATGCTGCCGCTAATTTCATCTCTTCTGTAATATCAGTTGCGCGCACATCTAACGCACCGCGGAATATTCCGGGAAACGCCAATACATTATTTACTTGATTCGCATAATCCGAGCGCCCAGTTCCTACTACAGCTGCACCAGCCTCTAACGCATCCTCAGGGAAGATTTCTGGAATTGGATTCGCCATTGCAAACACAATTGCTTTCTCATTCATCGTCTGTACAAGTTCTTTCGTTAATACGTTAGGAGCAGATACGCCAATAAAAATATCAGCTTGGTGAATCGCTTCTTTTAACGTTCCACGCACATGTTCACGATTTGTCTTTTTTGAAACTTCAATTTGTGCTTCGTTCATCCATGTTTCACCTTCACAAACAATACCTTCTAGGCTAACTAGCGTAATGTGATTTGCACCAGCCTTTAATAATAATTTTCCAATTGCAATTCCTGCCGAACCCGCACCGTTAATAACGATTTTCACATTATCCATTTGTTTGCTAACAACTTTTAATGCATTAATAACAGCTGCTAAAACGACAATAGCTGTTCCATGTTGATCATCATGGAATACAGGAATATTCGTTTCTTCTTTTAGTCGTTTTTCAATTTCAAAACAACGCGGTGCTGCAATATCCTCTAAATTGATCCCTGCAAATGTAGGCTCTAAATTTTTTACAAGGGTAACGATTTCATCCACATCCGTCGTCCCTAAACATAATGGGAAAGCATCTACATTCGCAAATTTCTTAAATAAAATACTTTTTCCTTCCATAACAGGCATAGCCGCTTTCGGTCCAATGTTTCCTAGACCAAGTACCGCTGTTCCATCTGAGACAACTGCTACCATATTGCCACGTGCTGTATAGTCATACACTGTTTCTTCATCTGCCGCAATTGCTTTACAAGACTCCGCTACACCTGGTGTATACGTCAGGCTTAAATCATCCGCTGTATTTACTTCTACTTTACTTGTAATTTCAATTTTCCCTACTAATTCTTTATGCAATAACAATGATCTTTCATTAATTTGATTTGCTAACATACTTATAATCTCCCCTTAATTTGACAAGCTAGCTATATGAATATAGCTAGCTTGTTTGATCATGAAAACATTTTTAATAATATTGTCGCCGTTACAACCATTGCCGCCCCGCCTAAACGAGTTGAAATTTGCGCGAACGGCATTAATTCCATACGATTTGAAGCTGATAAAATAGCAACATCTCCAGTTCCGCCTAAACCGCTATGACATCCAGTTACAATCGCCGATTCAACTGGATACATCTTCATCACTTTCCCTACAAGAAAACCTGATGCTACCATTGTAAGAACAACCGATGCGCACACAACAACATATCCTACTGAAAGAACTGCTGCTACGTCTTTTAATGGAATATATAGCAATCCTAATCCAACCATTAAAGGCCAAGTTAAATTCTTCGAAATAAATTTATATAAATGGAATGCTCCTTGCTCCATTTTTGCTGGCATTAATTTAAAGTATTTCACAAGTGCTGCTGAAAAAATCATAATGATTGCCCCAGGAATACCGATGAACTTAGAAGCAAATCCTCCGAAGATGAAGAACGTACACGCAATTAATAAACCTGCTCCCATTAATGAGAAGTCAATTGGCTTCTCTGTATTTTGTTCTTTTAATAATTCTGCTTGATTGTCTGTTTTCACTAATACACCGTTACCACTAAGCCCCGGTTTCTTCTCACCTAAACGCTTCATATACCCTGCACTTACAATTGCGAACATATTTCCAATAATAGCTGCTGGAATAAGCTGTGATACAAACGTTGCTGATGATTCATTTAAAATATCACTATACGCTAGCGACAATGGTAAAATCCCTTCCCCGATACCACCACTCACAATTGGTACGATGATAAAGAAGAATGTGTGCTTCATTTCAAATCCAAATAATGAACCGACCAATAACCCTACTGCTACAGAAGCTAACGTCCCTACTACTAAAGGAATAAACATGCGAACGAAACCTTGTACTAACACTTTACGGTTCATTCCTAAAATACTTCCGACTACTAAACAAGAAATATATAAATATAAAAAGTTCGATTTTTTCATTAACATAGTCGCAGCTTCCATTGAAGCTGGATTCATCCAGTTAAAAAATACAAGTAATGATGGAATAAATAACGAAAGTATTGCTGGACCGCCGATATTTTTTAAAATTGGAATTCTCATCCCAATATCGCCTAAGAAAATCCCCATGATCATAATAACTGCAAATCCACCAATCATATCTGCTGGCAATTTATTATATACAGATGCCCCATAAATAATAGCAGCCAATACTACATATAACGGTAAAGGTATAACACCGATTTTTACATTCATAATTTTAGAAGCGAAAGATTCTCTTTGTACTTCATTTCCTCCAGAAAATGATACCGCTTCCACATTCTTTTGAATTCCCATATGGCACCCCCTCGTTTTCTTAATAACAATATTAAAACGCTTTCAATAGTAAAAATAGTTTTTGTAAGTTTTGTAATTGATTTTGTAATTAAAAAAAGTATAAGCGACTTATATTAAGTCGCTTATACGTAAAACTCTATTTTCTTTTGATCAACACATCTTAATTTACTTACAGGTCTTCCCACATGTTGGTACATCATTTCGTTTTCTAACACCCCAATGTCAGTCAAAAATATTACATATTTTCGAATAGAAACTCTTGAAATTCCAACTAATTGTGCCATTTCATCTGTTGTAAACACTCTTCCATTCAGCGACTCGATCTTCTGCCAAATTAATTGCAACGTTTGCTTCGTTAACCCTTTCGGAAGCTCTTTCGTAACAGTAGGCTCCCTTTTTTCTTTTTGTAAAATTAACGAATCTAATTCCGATTGACTAATTTTTTGTTGTTCTTTCATGAAAGTAAGTTTTTCTCGATATATAGTTAATGCCTCTTTAAATCGTTCAAATGTAAATGGTTTAATTAAATAATCTACTACACCATATTGTAATGCTTTTTTAATACTTCCCATATCATGTACAGCTGAAATCATTATAATATCGATTTCTTTTTCTTGATTCCGAATATACATTAAAAGCTCAAAACCAGTCTCTTCAGGCATAAAAATATCAAGTAATACTAAATCTACTCGTGATTTCTCTAATATTTCTATCGCCGACTTTACCGAGTTAACTGCTTGAACAAGTTCAAACCCTCCTACTTGCTCTAAATAATGCGTATTTAACATCGCTACCATCGGGTCATCTTCTACAATTAAAACTTTAATCATATTTGCCTCTCATCCCTACCTTTAGGTATTTCAATTGTTATCGTTGTTCCCTTTCCTACTAATGAATGCATATGAATTTCCCCATTTATTCGCTGTATACTTTCTTTTACAAGATACAAACCATAACCGCGGTTATCTCCCTTTGTGGAATAACCTTTCGTAAATAATTCCTCTATTTCTTTTTCTTGTATACCTTTTCCCGTATCTTGCACTGTAATAATTAATATATCCCCGTGTTGTATCTTAACTTCAACTTGTTTCTGTTCACAATTCGTAACTGCCTCTAATGCATTATCAATTAAATTTCCAACAATCGTAATAAGTTCATGGATAATACTTTCATCATCTATTTCCGGCATATAAGAATCTTCACTTATAATTAATTTTATATTTTTCTCTCTAGCATAGCTGAGCTTACCGAGTAAAAAACCAGCAAATACTGGACTTTTTATTCTTTTCATAACTCCACCAATTTCATATTGATGCTCTGATACCATGCCGCTTATATACTTCTGTAATTCTTCATACTGTTTCATATGTGTAAGCCCTAATACGACATGCATCTTATTCATAAACTCATGAGATTGTGCCCGTAATGCTTCTGCATATAGTCTAATACCAGTTAGTTCCTCTGCTAGTTTTCTAATCTCTGTTTTATCACGAAATGTTGCAATTGCACCAACTATTTCTCCTTTTACATATAAAGGAACTCGATTCGTCACAATCGTAATTCCGTAAATATTTTGTTCTTCGTTTAATTGTACTTCTCCCGTTTGCAATACTTCTTTTATACGTGAATTTGGCATATACAACTCAACATCTTTACCGATAAAATCTTCTTCAAGTCCGCTTTTTTTAAATAGACGTTTCGCTTCATTATTAATTAACGTTACTCTAGCCTCTCTATCTACAGCAATAATACCTTCCTTTACAGATTGTAGCATCGTATTTCTTTCTTCAAGAATTTTTGCTATCCTGTGCGGCTCAAGACCGAATAAGCTTTTCTTTATATGTCTAGCTAGCAATATTGCTCCTATAATTCCGACTAATACACCAACTCCGACACCAATATAAATGATATGTCTACTTTCCTTAACTCTCTCTTTTACATTATCTGCTGAAATACCAACAGCCACTGCTCCAAGTTGTTCACCTGTTTCAGAAAATATTGGTACAAACACTCGCATGGAAATACCTAAAGTTCCTTCTGCTAACGATACATGTTCTTTTCCTTTCAATACAGGCCCTTCATCCCCGCCAATAAAATGATGACCTATTTTTTGAGGATCTGGATGAGATTTTCTTATTCCATCCATGTCCATAACTACAATAAATTGAACACCTGTGTTTTTTAATATCCTATTTGTATACGTTTGGATTGCAGAGGTATCTGCTTTTCCAACCAAGCCATCGATTACAATCGAATCATTCGCCACAATGTGTGCAATTGTTTTTGCTTTCTCTGCTTGGCTATCCTCCGTCGTCCGTTCTACATTATGACTAATTAATATATCTGTCACAAGTAAAGAAAAAATTACAACTGTACAAACTAACAATGTAATCGTTTTCCACAAATTCCATAGTCTTTTTCTTTTGTTCATCCCGTTAATGACTCCCCTAATTGCTGAATAGAAAAATAAGTAAGGTGATATTATTTTCACCTTACTTATCTGCTATTATTATACTTTAAATTTACTAGTCATCGCTTGTAGTTCTTCGGCCATCTCAGCTAAGTTTTGCGAAGCTGAACTAATTTCTTCCATGGAATTAACCTGTTCTTCTGTTGAAGCTGCAACACTTTGCATACTAGCTGTATTTTCTTCTGCAGCAGCTGCAATTTCATCAATAGCATTTGTCACTTCATTTGCATCTCCAGCAATTCTCTTCGTTGTTTCTACCATTTGATTAACTTGAGAAACAATATGTGTAGTAGAACTTAAAATTTCCGTAAAACTTACTTTCGTTTTTGTTACAACATCAAGGCCTTGTTGAACTTCTCCATTCACATTATCCATTGCCTTAACAGTATGTTCAATATCCGCCTTAATTTCTGCGATTAAATTTGCAATCTCTCCAGATGACTCTCCTGATTGCTCTGCTAATTTTCTAACCTCATCTGCTACAATAGCAAATCCTCGTCCCTGTTCACCTGCTCTTGCTGCTTCAATAGCCGCATTCAAAGCTAACAAGTTTGTTTGAGTAGCGATATTTTGAATTGCTTCAGAAATAGCTCCTACCTGCTTTGATTTCTCATCAAGAAGTTTAATAATAGCATCTGACTCGGATACCGATCTAGAAATAGACTGCATTTGTTTTGCGGTTTGTTCAACTAAATCTTCTCCCTCTTCAGCTCTTTCTCGCGCATGTAATGAGGAAATAGAAATTGACTCTGCGCTTCCAGTTACATCTTGAATTGCTGTATTTACTTGTTGCAATGTAGCCGCACCTTCTTCAACACCTTGACTTTGTGATTCGGCCCCACCTGATACTTGTTCCATTGCAATTGTAATTTGGTCTGTCGCATCATTTGCTTGCTGTACGCTTGCTGTTAACTCTTCTGCCGATGCTGCAACATGTTCTGCTGAAAAGCTAATTTGGGTAATAACATCTTGTAAAGACGTAGACATTTCATTAAATGAATTCCCTAATTTTCCTATGTCATCCTTGGAATGGATTGTAATTTTCTCTGTTAAATCTCCCTTACTAATTTTATATGCCGATTCAGCTATTTTTCGTAATGGCCTTGTAATAGACTTTGTAATGAAATAAATTAATACACTACCAAATGCAATAGCAATAGCAATGACAATCAAAGTCTTATAAAACACTGGACTGGCAGCTTGGGTAATTTCTTCATCGAACATAACGCCAACTACTTTCCAGCCCGTTTTCTCATTTGTTGCAAAGATTAAATTCTTTTTATCATCTTGTTCTGTATAAGACACATTTCCTTGTTTATCTTCATAAATTGGTTTAATCCAAGGATCAGTAACTTTTGCACCTGGTTTTCTAGATGGATGACTAACAATTTGCTTATTTTGATCTAAAATAACTGCATAACCTTTTTCACCAATGTTAATCATTTTGGAAATTTTTAAGATGTTATCTAAGTTTAAATTAATTCCTATAACACCTTTACCATCTTTTACTTCTTTCGCAATCGTCACTACCATATTTTTTGTAGATGCTGACTGATATGGCGCAGTAACAATTACTTTCCCTTTATTTTCATGTGCTTCTTTATACCAAGATCTATCTGTTGGATTATACCCATCAGCCATTTGAATAAATGGTTCTCTTATAAACTTTCCCGTCTCTGTTCCAATATAAATACCTTCTACTTCTGGATGAAGCTTTATATATTGTGCTAACTTCGTTCTTACTATTTCTTCTTGTCCATTTGGATATGTATCCTCTGTTAAGATGTCTGCAAAGTACGTCGCATCAACAAATTTCTCTTCTATATTTTGAGAAATAACAGTATTTAAAATCGAAATATTCTCCTTTGCTTTATCTGTCATTTGATGTTCAAAATTTGTTTTGGCAGTTTGATATGAAACACCACCGATAATAATTCCTGGTATAGTTAAAATAATAAAAAATGAAATGATTAATTTTTTATTGATACTCATACATTTAACCCAGTTAAATATTTTTTGCATAATAAGCCTCCTTTATGTAATGTGGATACTTGTGTCATTTTATACAATTAACATGTATAAAACAATATATAATGATAACATGTAAATTTTTCGTCAATTATGCATTTTTGCATATTCACTCCTTATACGTATTTTAATCATAAAAATAAGAGAACTTTAGCATTATATATACTAAAGTTCTCTCATTTCTTAACAGCTTCTACTCTACAAAACTTCTCTTATAATCCTCAAATCTTTACCCTTCGCCTTATAGTCATATTACTAAAACTCTTCGTCCTAATTTATTTGGCGCTCTTTACATAACTAATTGCCTGACTTCCCATTTGTACCCATGCCTGTTCAAAGGTTTCTCTCGGTACTTTTACATCTAAGCTATCCTCAAGTGGATCTCGAATATATACAGATTCCTGATCATATCCAATAAGTACAACACAATGTTCATTATACGTAATAGAAACATCTCCACTATTTGTTTCCCATGTAGTAAATTCATCTTCATCTAATGGTGCAAATGTTGCATTCGTGATCATGACTACAGGTTTCCCTGCTTTTACACTCTTATAAATTTCTTCTATATTCTTCCCTGTTAAGTCTACAGCTTTATTAGGTAAATATTTTTCCGCTAACTGAAAAAGTGGCCCATGATATACACCGTATCCTGATTCAGAGAATGTATAAATATTACCTACAAATCCTTCATTTGGATTCCCGCGCACACCATCGTCTATAAAATCAACTTTTTTTATTTCATTTGCTAATGTCATCTTATCCACTGAAACACCAGCGTATTGTAACATCATCGCTAAGCTTGTCACTTCACAGCCTCTATCCAATTCTGGTAACTGCTGAATTAATGGAACATTTGATAAGATGACTTTTTCATCGTTATTACTAAACTCCGTTTCTTTTCCTCTTTGTATATTTGAGAGTGTTAACTTCTCTACATACTTTGGAATTCCATTTGTATATACACTCCATATTGCTGCACCTAGTAAAGCTGTACATATATACCACTTCAATTTTCTTATCGCTTTCACGCCCTTATTAATTCGTTAAATAAGAATAAAATGCGTCAGCATCCGTTCGTATCATCGGTACAAAATTTAGTTCTTTTCCTTTTTCAGGCTGATCTTTTTTTATCTTTTCCGCTAACTCTTGAATATTCATATTCATTTTATTCATATTGAGCTCATCTGCCATTTGTAGCACCTTTTGTTCATTAATTTCTCTTAATACTTGATATAAATATTTACCGTACAAATCAATATGATATTTTTTCGCTTCTTCCTGTACTTTTTGTTCGTACACTTCTTGTGCTAACTCTTCAATTTCTTTTCCTTTTTGAGAGATGCCTAACTTCCCTGCTTCTTCCCGTACTTTCGTTCCATAGATTTCTTCCGCAATATCTTCAATTTCTTTTTCATCTGTCGAAATACCTAATTTATCTGCTTCATCTTTAATTTTAATCGCATTAATTTGAGTAATTAAATCGACAATTGATGTATTCTCTGTAGATATACCTAGCTTTAACGCTTCTTGCTTTACTTTTGTTTCATAGATTTCTTCTGACAGCGTCCCAACATCTTTTCCTTCAATCGAAATACCTAACTGCTCTGCTTCCCTTCCTACTTCTGTTTCATGAATTTCTTTTTCTAGTGTAATTTGTTCTTTTCCTTCCGTTTCAATACCTAATTTCTCTGCTTTTTCTTCTGTATGCACTGCATGTATCTTTCCATTGTTCAATTGTTCTTTACTGCGCTGCGTGTAATCTGTCTTTCCTTTTTGTGTTTCGGAAGGAGAGGCACCCTCTAAGATACTGAAACTCATTACTCCAATAATGAATACCGTCATCATTTTCTTTTTCAAAATCAATTCCTCCCTCTTATACTTTCTTTCCCATCATTCCCCTAGTTTTTTTAATACTATACATACATCTCATCGCTGCTTAAAATAACATTATGATTGATAAAATCCACTCACATACACCTAGTCTCTTCTTCATGTAACGAACTTTCTTTATGCCATACATAATATAAATAGTTTCTTAACTTTCCCTTAAAAAAAGACGACCTTGTAAAAACAAGATCGTCTTCTTACTTATATTTTTTGATTTTTAGGGAAAATCACTTCAAAGCAAGTTCCATCTCCCCATTTGCTCTCTACTGATATTTTTCCATAATGCTTTTCTACAATCCAATTTGCAATTGAAAGACCTAATCCAGCTCCTTCTGACGTACTTCTTGCTTTATCCCCTTGATAAAAACGATCAAATAATTTCGGAATATCTTCTTCTTTCACTCCTATCCCGTCATCTTTCACCTGTATACGAATTGAACTACTCGTTTGCGTGCAATCGATTTGAATATGCCCACCTTCGTTTGTATACTTCATCGCATTATCTAACAGTATGACCATCATTTGATGAATCCGCTCTCTATCCCCCATAAAAGATACACCACGTTCTACTTTTAGCATCATTTCTTTTTCTTGATAAGAAGCAATCTCTTTATATGGAGCTACTATTTCTTCTAACAATTTATCAAGTTCAAATGTTTTCTTATCCATCTCAATTTGATTAGAATCAGAACGTGCTAGCAATAATAAATTACTAACGAGTTTCGATAACCGCCTACATTCTTTTGAAATTGTAGAAATATCCATCGCTTTTTCTTCTATCGTAGCCGATGGTGACTGGAATAAAACATCCGTTTTTGATTGAATAACTGCAAGTGGTGTCCTTAGTTCATGTGATGCATCAGAAACGAATTGCTGCTGTTTCTCCCATGAATTTTGAATAGGTACGAGTGCTCTACCAGCTAGGAAAAAACCGATACCTATCGCACAGAGGCTTCCTATGCTGCAACCTATAACGAGGATTAAAAATAAAGTATTTAACATTCTTTCTTCCGCTGTTATATCTCGCACGATTTGAACTATTTCTCCATCTTTTTGAAGCGAAAATGATCTAAAATATCGTTCTTGTACTTTAATATCTTGTAAATCCTCTAATTTTTTTGGAGAAAACTTCTCCAAATTCTCTTCAAAAATAGAACAAAGTTTACGGTTATCTCCCTCTATTTTCACTGTTTTTCCATTCCAAGTTATTCTAACTATTCGCGGATCTCCAATTTGGATATTCTCCATGCGTTTTCTTGGTGGTATTTTAACATCTAATTTTTCTCTATACTGAGCCAGCATTTTTATAGATTGATCCACTTCATTATAAATACGCTTATATGTGTACGAATAAATAATACTACCTAATATACCTATTAATAGGATAAATACTAATGAATTCACTATAGTCAAACGAATGCGTGTCTTTTGAAACATACTTCCCTTTTTCATTGTTCTTTTAATATATATCCAATACCTCGAACGGTTTGAATATCTTTCTGATAACCGAATGGCTCTAATTTTTTACGCAAATGATGCACATACACTTCCACAATCGCTACTGTCGTATCTGAATCAAATCCCCAAACACGATCAAAAATTTGTTCACGCATTAAAATCTTCTCGCTATTTTGAATAAGATACTCTAGTAGCTCATATTGTTTCAATGTCAACTTAATACTTTGTCCATCTACTTGAACATCTTTATCTTTTCCGAACAATTCAATCCCTTTATAGCGAATCGTTTGCTGCGTTGTTAAACTACCACTTCTGCGTAGTAAAGCGCGAATTCTCGCTTTTAATTCAGGGGCCTGAAATGGCTTAACGATATAGTCATCTCCACCAAAATCCAATCCCTTCACCCGATCTTCTAAAGAATCTCTCGCTGTCAAAAACAGGACTGGTGTTTCAATCTTTTCATCACGTATTTTTTGAATTACTTCAAATCCGTCCATCCCTGGCATCATCACATCCAGCAAAATTGCATCATATATATTTTGAAGCGCTAAAAACAATCCATCTTCTCCATTTATTGCCGTATCTACTTCAAATTCATCACGCAAAATTTGTACGATAGACTCTAATAACGAGGCATTATCTTCTACTACAAGTAAGCGCATGCTCTCACCTTCCATCATATAGTTCACTTCTATTTATTATTACATTTCTTCTCTTCATAGCAAAAGAATGTAGTTACATTACGTAATTTCATTTTCAACTATTTTCTTCTGAAGTTTTGCTTTATATAAAATTTTGAAGTTTTATTATAAAAGCTTTGTCTTAAATTTACCTTAATAAAAAATTGAAAGAAATAAGATTCCTCTTATCTCTTTCAATTTTTTATTACATATACCTTTTTACTCGGCAACTCCAAACAATTTAGCTGACCGCCATACACAGCCCCGCCATCAATTCCAATAATACGATTACTACCAAAATACACTCCGCAATCCTCACTACCATGAAGCATTTTTGTTTCCGTATGCCCAAATACAACAACCTTTTCACCACTATATCCATTATGAAATTCATTACGGATCCACATTAACGTATATGGTTCAGATTCAGAAATTCGTTTCATCGGTTCAACCCCAGCATGTACAAATATATACTCTTCTGTTTCAATATAATGATCTAATTCTTGAATAAACTTTATATGTTCCTCTAATACACGAGATTGTAACATCGGTTTTTGGAAGTCTTTCTCATTAACCGCAATATCCTCTTCTACAAATCCATAGCTATATAATGTCTTATCTCCACCATTTCTTTTTACCCAATGGTTCCATGAACGTTCCTCATTTGTCGTTAACGCCTTAATCATCATATCTTCATGATTTCCTTTTAAAATGAGTGCTCCCTCTTCTTTCAATTCTCTTACCTTTTCAATTACAGCACGCGCATTTGGACCACGATCTACATAATCTCCCAGTAAGATCAATTGATCCTGTTTCGCATCATATTGAGCTTCTTCCAATAACTGTTCGAACTTTTCTATCTCTCCATGAATATCACTAATAACAAGAATTCTTTTCATATTATCCCCCCTCTTTCTAATTATAGTTCAAAACAACGGAAAATTCCGAATCTTAATCTTGAATCAAATTTATCCCGCATTAACGAGCAGTAACCCCCCCCCACTGATTACAGTTTCACTTTATTACAAACTAAACTATTATCCTTACAACAATGTAAGTCTCTTGTCATCCAATTCGATAGTTGTAATTACTGTATTTCCTTATACTGAGAGTAAGAAATGAAACAAAAACAAGGAGAGATGAGAGATGAAAAAAGTAATGGAAGTTATAGTAGCGGTAGTAGAGGTTTTCGTAAATGGTAAACAAGTCGCAATGGAGTTAAATAAATAATGAAAAGGACAACATTCACTCTAGACCCTTTACTCATATAAAAGAGATAAGACTTCATCACTTCTTTGATCCCTTATCTCCCTATAGAGAAAGCCGTATCCCTTTTAAGGATACGGCTTTCTCTTATTTTTGACTCGTACGAGCTGAAATGCTAATTGCTCTATCTGTTGCTTTGGCAGCTTCATCTAACGCTTCTTTACTATTCTTCCCGTCATACATTGCTTCTAATGCTTTTACAACTGCATCTCGTGATTCTGAGAATACACTAATTAAAGCCCCTTGTGTTGCTGGAGATTGCTTTGTCGCTTGCAGTTGATCTACTGTTACTTTTAACTGTGGATATTTTTCATATTGCTCTTTTACTAATGGCTCATTATATGCATCTGGATTAATTGAGAAATAACCTGTTGCCGTATGCCATTTTGCTTGTACGTCTGGCTTCGTTAAATATTTCATAAAGTCCCAAGCACCTTGTTGCGTTTCTTCTGAAACCATATTCGTCATCCATAATGATGCGCCTCCAATGACAACACCATTTTGTTTCGAATCCTCTGGATATGGAATATATGAAACACCTACATTAAACTTAGATGCATCAATTAAATCACGAACACCTGCTGAAGAATCTAAATACATAGCAACTTGTCCAGACTGGAACGCAGCACGAATATCATCCCAACTTGCTCCATACTTTCCCAGTGCGCCAGCTTTATTTAAATCATCTAACATTCCAAATACTTTCTGTCCTTCTTTACCGTTAAATACCGCCTTCTTTGCAGCATCTTTACGGCCGTTTTCGTTATCTACATATAAAGCACCTTGTGTCGCTAACAATTCTTCAAAGAACCAACCGTAGTTAAGCATGGAGAATCCATATTGTTTTACATTTCCGCCTTCTTTAATCGTTAACTTTTTCGCCGCTTCTTGTAATTCCGCATATGTTTTCGGAGCTTTCTCTGGATCTAAGCCCGCCTTTGCAAAAGCATCTTTATTATAAATTAATACTGGTGTAGATGAATTAAATGGCATAGAATACATTTTTCCATCAACTGAATAATAATTTGTAATTGCTTTTTCTAATTTTGACGTATCGTACTTATCTTTTTTTATCCAGCTATCAATTGGTGTGATTTTTTTGCTATCAATCATATATTTCGTTGTAATTTCACTCGATTGAACAAGCGCTGGCGCTTCTTTCGTTGCAGACATCGTTCTAAATTTTGTTAAAGACTCTTCATATGTTCCTTGGAACTCTGCCTTTATCTCGTATTTATTTTGTGACTTATTATAGTCTGCAACAAGACCATCTAGTACCCCTTGTGTTTTTCCACCCATCGCATGCCAGAAGCGAATTACAGTTTTATCACCATTTTTTTCAACTGGTGCTACTTTTGCCTGCGCTTCAGGTTTTCCCTCTGTTTTACTATTTGAACAAGCGGCACTAGATAATGCCATTGTTGCTGCCATTAATAGAGCAGCACCTTTTTTTACTAAACTCATTTTAAGCTCACCTTCTCTTAGTTATTTAATTGCACCTTTTGTTAATCCTTGTTGTAATTGTTTTTGTCCTAAAAATAGTAAAATCAATGTTGGAATAACGATAACCGTAACACCGGCCATTACGCTTCCCCAATCAGTTGCAACTTCTTGTGACTGAAGCTGCTTCACACCAATTTGCACTGTTCTTACTTTTTCATCAGTGGTCACTAAAAGTGGCCATAAATACATATTCCATGTTGTTAAAAAGCTATATACTCCAAGCGTAATAAAACTCGTTTTACAATACGGAATTACAACGCTGAATAAAAACCTTACATTTCCAATTCCTTCAATAAAAGCAGCTTCTTTCAATTCATTCGGAAGTGTCATAAAATGTTGACGTAGTAAGAAAATACCGAAAGCTGTTGCAAAAAACGGCACTGTCATCCCAGCGAAACTATTGATCCAGCCAAAGTTTTGAATCGTTAAAAAGTTAGGTACCATCGTTGCTTCCCACGGAATAAGCATCGTTGAAATAAACAGGAAGAAAATTAAGTTTCTCCCTTTAAATTGAAGAAAAACAAAAGCATACGCCGCTAAGCTTGATACGATAAGTTGTCCAATCATAACGACTGTCGATACAATTAAACTGTTATATAAGTATGTAAAAAGTGGTACTTTTTGAAAAATATTAATGAAATTATCAAAAGTAAATTGAGTTGGAAATAACCTTCTCATTTGAATATCGTCTGGTGTCATAAAGCTTATTAAAAACGCATACAGTACAGGAAAAAATACCATTACTGCACTAATTATGAGCAGCATGTATAATAGGAAATTTTGCTTCCACTGTTTAACAATCATTTATAATGCACCTTTCTCTCAGCAAACTTAAATTGAAGTAATGTAGCAATGAAAATGAAAACAAATAATAACATCGCTTGTGCGCTTGCTGTTCCAAATTGATGATTCACAAACGCCTCTTTGTAAATCGAGTACACAATTAAATTCGTTGCATCATTTGGTCCACCGTGCGTTAAAATATCAATTTGTCCAAAGCTTTGGAACGCACTAATTAATGTTACTGTTACAATAAAGAATAAAGTTGGTGATAACATCGGTAATGTAACACGGCGAAGCTTATATAAATAACTAGCACCATCTATAGATGCACTCTCATATAAAGACGTATCAATATTTTGTAAACCACCTAATATAACTAAAAATGCAAAACCTGTATTCACCCAAACTGTTGTAACTGATACAGAGAATAGTGCCCAGTCCGGACTCGTTAACCATGCGATTGCAGGAAGGTTCATAGAGGCTAATATATTATTAAATAATCCTACACTTGGATGAAATAAAAATAGCCAAATCACTGCACTAGCAGCTACTGATATTCCCATCGTCGAAGAAAACAGAACTCGGAATAACCCAATACCTCTTACCTTTCCATTTGCAATCAATGCAAGAAACAAAGCAGATATAATACTCGTAGGAACTGTATATAAAACAAATAATAAAGTTGATTTTATACTTTTGTAGAAGGCTGGATCAGAGAATAAATATTGATAATTTTCTAAGCCAACGAAAAGATTAGCTTCTCCATGTATATCGGTTAAATAAAAACTATAATAAATCGTCCTAAACAATGGATAGAACAGAAAAATCGAAAATAGCAAAATAGATGGCGCCAAAAACAATAATCCTATTCTTAAATCTTTCGTTCTCCCCCATATTTTTTTCTTTTTTGACACCTTTGTTTGAACTGGTAACTTACTTACTTCGATCATTATTTCGCCACCACTTTCAACTCTTCTTCAGCTACCACTTTTAAGCGTTCATTCGTGTTTTCGTTAAAGAAGCATAACTTTTCTTGTGAGAATAATAATTTTACTTTGTCACCTTTGTTCAAGAGTAACTGTCCGATGACTTTCGCACTCCAAGTTGTTCCATTTACCGCAAAGTTTAATATAGATTCATTCCCTAATACTTCTACAGATTGCAGCGTCACTTCTTGTCCTTCCTCAGACAATGCAATATGCTCAGGACGCATGCCTATACGAATTATTCCTTCTGGTAATTGCTTTAACTGTCCAATAGATAATGGAATTTGCAATTTCCCTATATGTAATACACCTTTTTCTTTATCCACTTCTCCATCATTTATATTCATAGAAGGAGAACCTATAAAGCTTGCAACAAATTCGTTTGCTGGTTCGTTATATATGTCAAGTGGTGTTCCAACTTGCTGTATACTTCCTTTATTTAAAACCATGATACGATCTCCCATAGTCATCGCTTCTATTTGATCGTGGGTAACGTAAATCATCGTAATTCCTAATCGCTGCTGAATTTCTCTAATTTCAATTCTCATTTGCGCACGTAATTTCGCATCTAAATTCGAAAGTGGTTCATCCATTAAACAGATTGGTGCTTGACTCACGATCGCCCTAGCAAGCGCAACACGCTGTCTTTGTCCGCCTGATAATTGACCTGGTTTCATTTTCACATACTCTTTCAGTCCTACCATTTCAATAGCTTCCATTAGTCGCTTTTGTCGCTCTTCTTTTTGTACTTTTCTTACCTTAAGTCCAAATAAAATATTTTCTTCTACAGATAAGTGTGGATATAATGCATAATTTTGAAATACCATTGATAGATTACGGTCTTTCGGCTCTAGATCATTTGCAACACGTTCATTAATAATTAAATCTCCCGAAGAAATCTCTTCTAAGCCAGCGATCATTCGTAATAATGTGCTTTTCCCGCATCCCGAAGGTCCAACTAAAACAAAAAATTCGCCCTTCTTAATATGAACCGATACGCCTTTAACCGCTGTCTCTTCTGCATTTTTATATACCTTTGAAACATTTTTCAATTCAATCACAAAGTTGCACTCCTTTTTTCTTCATGTATCCATACTTCATAATGACTTGTTGAAATCGCACTTGCTCCTGCACGAATTGCAATTTCCGCATCTTCTCGCGTTTGAATCAACCCGCCTGCAATAATAGGAAACTCTATTTCCTCTACTAGCTGTTTAATTATAGAAGGCATAATCCCCGGCATAATCTCTACTGCATTTGGTCTAGTCGTTTTACAATTTTCAATTGATTTAGTAAGAGATAAAGTATCTACAATAAAAATACGTTGAATTGTTTTCAATCCAATTTTATTAGCATTTCGAATTGTCGAACCCTTTGTTGAAATAATACCTTGTGCCCCGATAACATCTTGAATATACAAAAGCGCTTCCTCTGTATTCGTATTTAAACCTTGTATAAAATCACAATGAAGAAATACATCATGTCCATGTTTCTGCAATTCATATACACGCTCTGGTAATTCCAGCATTGAACCAGTCATAAGAAAAACTGTTTTCGGCAATTTTTTGTATGCTTTGTATCCTTTCCAATCCTTTATCATCGCAATATAAGGTTCTTTAAACATTCATTCCACCTAACTGTTCTATTTTTATCCAAACTAAAAACACCTACTTACATAGAACGCCTTTCTCCTTATTTGAACTCTAGGGAATAGAGCACACCTAAGAAAGTGGCACATTATATGTAAGTGGGTGTTCTCAAATGTTCTCTACCCTAGTTATTTTGTTACCTTTACTATATTACGCATTTATTAAGTCAGTTTTGATAGATTGTTAATTAGGTGTTAACCGAATGTTAATATTCACCATATCACCATTTACATTAATCTATATATTTAAATACAAACAAATAGAACGAAACAATACTTAAAATTCAATCAATATGTAAATTAATTCCATAGTTAATAAGTTTTAGTTTGCTTGCCACTGCTTGCGAAGCAAAGTTATCCCAAGCAGTACTATAAAGTGGAATGCGCTTTTCCTCTTGTATTGATAAGGCCCAGGCTGTAACAACATCAGTACCATATCCATTCCCTTGAAATTCCGCTAAAGTTTCCACACTTGCCTCAGCAGCTACGGGCGTACTTCTGGCACTGCAACAAACAGAAACTACCTTTTCATTTTTTACAATTGCAAAATAAGGTTTCCTCCATTCCATCTGTTCTATTAGATTAGGAAAATTTTCTCGCAAAAGCTCTCTATTCTTCTCAGTTATTTGTATTGTTCTAGTCGGCTTATGTAAATTACTATGAAACATGAAAGCAGGACCCATCCAAATATTTTCCACTGTTCTTTCTTCATTTAATATATTAATAATCTTTGCTATCTCTATATGCTTTGAAGGTTCTCGAATTAACTTCTCAATCTTACTTACCGTTTCATCATCCACATTACAATGATATCTCGTTATACTCCCTTCACGAGTTCTGCCAAGAAAAAAACGTGGTGCTTTCGGATTTCCTTGTTCATTTACATATTTCATTTTTCCTACTTGATTATGAACAAATAAAACCTCTGCCTGAATTACTATTAAATCAAGTTTTGAGAGCCTCATTTTTATCCTCCTTATTTACTCCATTTACCATCCATTCATAATCTATTTTTCATGTTCAAAATAAAAATCCCATTTAAATACACATTACTGAATCCATCATACTAACTGATTTCTTCATTCTGTCTATCCAAATGGGATTATTTTTCGTTTTTTACTCTACTGGTTGTTGTGGCTGTACTACTTCATTCGCTCCAGCTAACCTCAACATATTTACAATATCTTTAAAACCTCTTTTTTCAGCGTATTGCAGTGGCGTCAGATGTTCCTTGTTAGCCATGTTTACATCTGCACCGTGATCAATAAGCAATTGAATTACTTTCTTATGGTTTTCACTACCATTTCCTAATACAATTGCTTCTAATAGCGCTGTTCCACCACGTTCATTTTTATAATTCACATCAATATCTGTATGCTCTAATAATTCTTTAACAACCTCTACATGGCCACGTTCAGATGCAGAAATAAGTGCTGTCCCACCTGACCTAGTCGTTTCTTTCGTATTAACTCCTGCATTAATTAATACTTTTACAATATCCGTATATCCTTCTCTACTTGCATAAAGAAGTGGATTACTTTTTTTCTCATCTTTAATTTCAATATTAGCACCTGCACCAATTAATGCTTTAACTGTCTCTACATGATTTTGGTACGTCGCTGCAAGGACAGGCGTTTCTCCGTTGTCACCTTCTACGTTTATATTCGCTCCATCCTGAATCAACTTCATAGCTGTCTCTGTGTCTCCAAGAGTAGCTGAAAGTAACAACTGTTTGTCCATTAAATTTATACTTTTCTCTTCTTTAGATTCTTCCTGTTCTTTATGCTTCTCTTTTTTCTTTTCATTTTTCACATGAACCGGTTTCGATTCTGGTTCTTCTTGCTTATCGCAAGCCACTACCGTCATTAAAAGTCCTAATAAAATACATAATAAAATTTTTTGTTTTCTCACAACTACAGCTCCTATGAAAGATAATGTTTTCTTAACCATTCCTCCATCACATACAATAACTCTTCTTGAGTACATTTATCCATAAGCCCTTTAGATTCCTTCTTTAATCGGATTATCTTAAGCTTATACTATGTTTCTCAACCTATTGAAATGATACGCCTGATGGCCCCATCATTAACATTATGAAGCAATTAGTTTAGCACGTTTTTACCGCATTTGTATACATTTCTAAAAAGTACATAAATGATTGCTTTAGGTTACTATATTCCATTGTAACCGTTCTGCTAAAAATTTTACACCTTTTCTATATTTGCACCTGAGTAATAATAGAAAAAGACAACTACATAGTTGTCTTTTTCTATTAATGATGTCCACCATGATTTCCTGCTTTCGGTTTCCCCATCATCTCTTTATTCATTTCCCATTTATGCTCTGCTAGCTCTTTATACGAAAGAACTTTCCCCTTATAGTTAGATACAAAGCTCTCTGCATCTTTTTTATTTTTAAATGAAATGACATTATAAGCCATCGGTGTCGTTATTGTTTTATCATATACGTAAGTAGCGTCTTCTAACGAAATCCAATCTTTCGAATCATAATCTCGGACAAATTTCTCTTTCGTCTTTTCATCTGAGTTGATCTCCATCCATTTATACATACAACCGATATCATCAAACTTTAACGCTTTTCCATTTTCTAAAATAATTTCTGTTGCAAATTGATTATCTGTTACCCCAATTTGGCAAATATCACATTTATCATGTTTCTCATCAATGGCAACAGCTGCTGTTTCCTTTTTCCCACACCCGACTACTGTAAATACGAAACATAAACATATAGCAAGTACGACATATTTTACTTTCATCAATATTCCTCCCTAGAAACCGTATACTCCACGAAAAGAATACCAAAAGGTTGTGTGAGATTTGTGAAAAAACAATGTGCTTTTTGTAATATAGGAAACAAAAAAAGATGTGTAGTTATTTCTACACATCTCTCATCACTCACAACCTGTAATTAATAAATCATCTTCTAATTTAACTAATAATGTATCCGCACTAATTTCCTGTCCAACTTCTACATTTACCAATCTTATATTTCCACTAATCCCGACTGCAATTTTTTTTAGCTCACCGTCATTTTTTCGGATCATCAGTAATTTTTCCCATTCATATACGTAAGAAGATTCATTAATAAAAATCTCCTCTACTTTTCCTTCATAAGAGCTATAAATCTCTTCTATTCTCGTTTTCATATAACATCTACTCCCTATTTCACACTTCACTATTTTCATCTTATTCTACCATTCTTACGAGGAGTGGCTTACTTTTTAAAAATTCAAATTAACTACCGTGAACAAAATGAACAAAATAAAAATTATGCTTCTAATGATGTTATTTTTCAAATTATTTACCATTTGAATAGATGCTTTTATTATAAATAAAAAACCTTTTTTCTGAATTTTTATTCTATTTTGAAAGCGCAATCATTCTTTTGAGGGGGAAATTACATGTTAGCACTACTTGGATTTGCGATGGTATTTGTCTTTATGTTTTTAATTATGACGAAACGTATGTCAGCACTAGTAGCCTTAATATTAATTCCGAGTGTTTTTGCAGTAATTGGCGGATTCTATGCCAATATGGGGCCTATGATGTTAGAGGGGATTCAAAAATTAGCACCTACTGGTATTATGCTTATGTTCGCTATTTTATATTTTGGGATTATGATTGATAGCGGTTTATTTGATCCTGTCATTAGTAAGATTTTAAAATTTGTAAAAGGAGATCCTTTAAAAATCGTTGTCGGAACGGCTATATTGACTATTATCGTTTCTCTAGATGGTGATGGTACAACAACATACATGATTACAGTTTCCGCAATGTATCCACTATATAAGCGCCTTGGAATGAACCCCCTCATATTAGCTGGAGTTGTTATGTTAGGGGCGGGGGTAACAAATCTTACACCTTGGGGTGGACCCACAGCTCGTGTTATGAGCGCACTTGGACTTGAGGCTTCCGAATTATTTACACCTCTTATTCCAGGAATGATTGCTGGTGCAATTTGGGTTGTTTTCGTTGCCTACTATCTTGGAAAAAAAGAAAGAAAACGTTTAGGAATTATGGATGTACAGTATTTAAAACAAATGCAAACAATGGATGAGCAAGCTGCAACTGTCGAAGCAGCAGTGCATAAACGCCCTAAACTTCTATGGATTAACTTTTTATTAACCGCTGCATTACTTGTCTGTCTCATACTAGAAGTTATGCCATTACCTGTTTTATTTACAGTCGCTTTTGCTATCGCTGTTATGATTAACTATCCAAACTTAGAGCAACAGAAAGAACGTATTGCTTCTCATGCTGGGAATGTATTAGCAGTTGTTTCTCTCGTATTTGCTGCCGGTATTTTCACTGGTATTTTATCTGGAACAAAAATGGTAGATGCAATGGCTAACAGTGTAGTAACTCTTATACCAGATGCACTTGGACCACAATTGCCAATTATTACAGCACTTCTCAGTATGCCATTCACATTTTTCATGTCTAATGATGCATTTTACTTCGGGGTATTACCTATTTTGACGAAAGCTGCTGCTACTTACGGAATTAGTGCAGCTGAAATGGGACGTGCTTCCTTACTTGGGCAACCCGTTCACTTATTAAGTCCTCTTGTCGCTTCCACTTATTTATTGGTCGGAATGGCAAAAGTTGATTTCGGTGAACATCAACGCTTCACTTTATTGTGGGCCGTTGGAACGACAATGGTTATGTTAATTACCGGAATTGTAATTGGGATTATTCCAATATAAGATGCAAAAAAAACAGTAGAAGGAATAAAATCCTCTACTGTTTTTTATTATGAAGAAACAAGAAAATAACGTCTCTCGGGTCTCCCAACACTTCCATATATTAGCTCTGCGTGGACTTTCTTCCCAGATATCAAATACTCTAAATAACGCCTTGCAGTTGATCGGCTTACGCCTACCATTGAACTTAGCACCTCTGCTGTAATCCCTTCTTCATTAACTGTTAACATATGCTTTTTTATTTTCGCTAAAGTTAAAGGATCTATCCCTTTCGGGGCATATTCTATTTGATCTCCCTTCACGCCTCTTTGAGACCATAAATATTCAATTTGCTCCGTAGATAATTGATTATTTTTCTTTAACTGTATAATCTTTTTTTGATAGCCTTCCAGACTTGCTTTAAATCGGTCAAACATTAGTGGCTTTACGATATAATCTGTTACTCCGCCCCGCAGGGCGTGCCTCACTACATCTGTTTCCGATGCCGCTGTAATCATAATAATATCTGTATCGTGCAAATGATGCCTAATATATGTGACAAGTTCCGTTCCTTGCATATCAGGTAAGTACACATCTAATAAAACAAGCTGTGGCTTCACAAGCTCTAGCCATTCTTTCGCTTGTTCTCCAGTCGTTGCCGTTCCAATTACTTTAAATCCCTCAATTTTCTCAGTAAAACGACGATAAATGTCAGCAATCCGAATATCATCTTCTACAATTAATACTTCAATCTCCTCACCCATTACTATTCGCCTCTCTCTTTCGGTAGTGCAATAATAAATAACGCACCACCTAAATCCCCTTTTTCAATTGCAATACTTCCATTTAAATCTTCTACTAACTCTTTCACTTTTGCTAATCCATATCCTCGCTCTCCTCCTTCTTTCGTCGAAAAGCCTTTATAGAATATGCTAATAATTATTTCATCATGAATCCCTTGCCCTGAATCTTCCACTTCAATTAATATTTCTTCTCCAATATCAGTTACAAACATCCTTACTTTCTTATCATTCTCTTCATTTTTTTCAATTGCTTCAAATGCATTCGTAATTAAATTTCCTAAAATAGAAACGACATAATTACTCTCAATATGTGGACTTAATTTTTCTAAACCACTTTCTCTATCTAGCATAAAATCAATCTTCAACTCTCGTGCTCTATTATAAAATCCAATTAAAATTCCACCTAACCATGGATTTTGAATCCGCTTCATAATAAATTGAACAAAATCTTGATATACCGCTGTTTCCTTATGAATAAGCTCTAAAGCATCTTCGTATGATTCTAATTGAATAAGACCTGAAAGCGTATACAATAAATTGTTATATTCGTGCGCTTGCGCTCGTAATGCCTCTGTATATTGCTTCGTCTGAGATAATTCTGCTGTTAACTGATCCATTTCAGATTTCAAACGTAAGCTCGATACAACGCCAGTTACTTTATTCTTTACTTTAATAGGTAGACGGTTCGCAATAACAGCCTGTCCTTTTATATTTAATTGGCGATCAAACTGTTCTTCACCAGTTTGAAGTACATCTAGTATCGTTGAATTAGGAATTACATTTAAAATAAATTCTCCAATAATATTTTGTTGTTTATCTAGCGAAAGAATATCATAAGCTGCTTGATTGACTAAACTAATCATGCCATTTTTATCGATTACAATAATCCCTTCACGTACAGATTGAATCACTGTACTATGCTCTTCATATAAAGATGAAATTTCTTCTGGTTCCATCCCGAACATCATTCTTTTTATACTTGCCGCTAAATATATAGAGCCGATTACTCCAATTAATAGCCCTATTATTGTAATCCAAAATACACGCTTTCCATACACTTCTACCGCTCCATGAATATCAGCCATTGAAAATCCAACAGACACCACACCAATGATTTCATTTTCCTGATTACGGATTGGAACTTTTCCGCGTAATGAAGGGCCTAATGATCCAGTTGCTTTCGAAACATATGATTTTCCTTCTAGTAAAACGCCTTTATTATCTCCGCCAACCATTTTTTCTCCTATTTTATCTCGCTCAGGATGCGCATAACGAATCCCCTCTTTGTTTCCAACTACAATGAAGTCAGCCTCTGTATCCATTCGAATTTTTTCTGCGATTGGCTGAATAATAGAAGCTGGATTTTCTTTTTGAAAAGCTTCCTGAATTTCTGGTATCGCGGCAACTGTTTTCGCAACATGCAAAGCCCGTTTCCCAATTTGCTCTTCTACCGTTTCAGATAATATGTAATAAAATAAATAACTCGTTAGCAGAAGTACCACTAAAATAAGTGTACTAATAGTTAATGTAATTCTCGGTTGGAGTTTTAATTTTTTAAATTTCAAAACCATTCCCCTAACATGATTAAAGATAGAATTTAAAGAAAATACAGTTTTTTATTATCATAACACGGTTACTATATATTTCTTTCTTTTTTATCTTCATAAAAAAAGAAACGAAGCATAAGTACTACTTCGTTTCTTAACAGTTTATTATTATTATTATATTTTAAACTTACCAATCATTTCTTGTAATTCTTCTGCCATTTGTGATAAATGGACTGCTGCTGCATTTATTTCATCTACTGAAGCTAATTGTTCCTCAGAGGAACCAGCAATATTTTGAACACTTGCGGCATTTTCTTCAATCGTAGCTGCAATTTCATTAATAGATGCACTTACTTGTTTTGCATCTACCGTCATTTGTTTTGCTACATCTACCATGCTATCAATTTGTACAACTGTATCATTTGTAGACTTCAATATTTCGACAAAGCTTTGCTTCGTTTCATTTGCAACTACAAGTCCTGATTGTACTTCTGCTCCAACTTGATTCATAGAGCTTACTGTTTCTTTTATATCAAATTGAATCTCTTTCACTAGTTTCCCAATTTCCGTAGAAGACTGTCCTGATTGTTCTGCTAGCTTTCGCACTTCATCTGCTACAATTGCAAATCCTCTTCCTTGTTCTCCAGCTCTCGCAGCCTCAATTGCCGCATTTAACGCTAATAAATTTGTCTGTTCTGCAATATGTTGAATTACTTCAAGGATTGCTCCAATTTGTTTCGACTTATCGTCTAACAAACCAATGATTTTGTCTGATTGTGAAACAGACTCATGAATTAATTGCATTTGATTCACAGTTTGTTCAACTAACTTCCCACCATTTTCAGCTTTTTTCTTCGTATACATAGAGGCTGTAGATACTAATGAAGAACTATCTGCAACACGCTGAATTCCTTCTGTAACTTCTTCTAACAATGTTGCTCCTTCTTCAACTTCTTTCGTTTGTATTTCTGCACCACTTGATACTTGCTCTATAGCCTGTGTAATTTGTTCCGTTGCTTCGCTTGTCTGCTTCATACTAGCTGTTAATTCTTCTGAAGATGCCGCTACATGACTTGCTGAAGTGTTTATATTGGAAATGACACTTTGTAACGATGCAGCCATCTCGTTAAAACTTTCTCCTAGCTGTCCAATTTCATCTTTAGAATGAACTGTAATTGATTCTGTTAAATCACCTTCACTAATCTTCTTCGATGATATGACAAGTTGTTTTAACGGTTTAATAATAGACGCAATTATGAAGTAAATTACAATCCCACCGATTATTAGTGAAATTCCAAGAACAGTTATTGTTTTATAGAAAATAGGTTCAGCCGCTTCGATAATTTCTTTGGAAGGCATAATTCCTGCTATTTTCCATCCAGTTTTCTTATTCGTTTTAAAAGTGATATTGCGATCTTCACCATCTAATGAATAATGAAAATCCCCAGCTTCCTGTTTATACAATTCTTTACTAAGTTTCTCTTCTAATTTCTCTCCTGGCTTCATTTTCGGGTGCGCTACTACATTTTTATCTTGATCAAATATCGCTACATATCCTTCCTTACCGATATTAACCATCTTGGAAGTAGTAACGATATCATTAATGATTAAGTCAATCCCAAGAACTCCACTTTTATCCTCGTTTTGTTTTGCTAGTGTAATAACAATATTTCCTGTCGTTTTTGACTTATATGGAGCAGTTACAATTACTTCTCCGCTTTTCTTCACTGCCTCTTTATACCAATCTCTTTCTGTAGGATTATATCCATCTGGCATCTGAATAGCTGGTGATTGAATGAACTGTCCATTACTAGATCCTGTATAGATTGCTTCCATTTCTGGATGCAGTTTATTGTATTCTTCTAGTTTATTTTGTATGTTTTGAATTTGATCTGCTTGGTAACTTGATTGTGTAAATAATTTCGTAAAATAAGTTGCATCTATTTTTTTACTATCCAATTCCTTATTAATTACATTATCCAAAATTTTTATATTATCTTTCGCCGAGTTTAAAATTGTTTCATTAAAATTCGTCTTCGCCTGTTGATAAGACGTCCAACCAATTACAATACTTGGAAGAATTAAAATAATAATAAATGATACAAGTAACTTTGTTTTTAAACTACTACTCCTTAATTTCCCTTGAAACATACTTCTACCCCTCCATACCGTTTTAAATGTAATTAATTAACATTTAATCTTTCTATAAAAATAATACGATTTAAATGTATCAATGAGACTCTCTATCTTTTTATACATCTAAAGAATTGATACATATCTTTTTCATTCTATATAAATTAAATAATTAAAACAATGTATAAAAATGTATATTATTCGAAATATTATAATTCATAGGAGAACCTCTAGTATTTCACTTACTAGAGGTTCTTTCCACCTTACTATTCTTTATCTACTTCTTTTTTCTCATCTTCTACTACAGATACAACAGGTTTATCGCTTGATAATTGTTGTACCGCTCCTTTTCCTGCAAATCCTTCTAATAGCTCTTTTAAGTCAATGCCAGAAGAAGCTTTTAACGTTTCTTGCATCGTTGCCATTAAATCAGTCGCATAACCCGCAACTTTTCCGGCCCCGCTATTTTTACCACCGCCGCCTGTATCGACAACTGTGATTTTATCAATATTACTAAGCGGACTTGCAAGTTCCTTCGCATAACTTGGAAGCATTTTAAGAACCATATCCATAATTGCCGCTTGACCATATAATTCAAATGCTTCTGCGATTTTTTGTTTTGCTTCTGCTTCTGCTAAACCTTTTAATCTAATAACATCTGCCTCTGCTGTACCTTGTGCTTTTTGTACTTCCGCTTTCGCTTGACCTTGTGCTTTTTCAATTTCCGCCTTCGCTAAACCTTCTACACGTACTTCTTCTGCACGTGCTCTCGCTTCTGCTTCAATCTTATATTGATCCGCATCGGCTTTTTTAATTTGTTTTACTTTTTCTGCTTCCGCTGATTGCTCAACAGCATAGCGATCTGCATCGGCTTTTTTCTTAACTTCTGCATCATATTGCTTTTCACGACGCGCAATCTCTTTTTCTTCTAATTCAATTTGTTTCTCACGCTCAATGATTTTAACGCGCATTTGCTCTTCTGTAACACCTTGTTGTGCTTTCGCTTGTTGTAATTCGTAAGAAAGATCCGCATCTGCACGTGCTTGCTCTTGTTCCCTCTTATAGGACTGTACTTTTAATTCTTTATGTTTTTCAGCTTCAGCGATCTGTGCATCACGTTGATATTCTGCTTCTTTTGCTTCTTTTTCTGCACGTGCTTTTTCAATACGTGCCTCTTTTTCACGCTCTGCGTTCGCAATTGTTGCATCACGCTTAACTGTCGCAATTTGTGGCTGACCAAGCGCATCTAAGTATCCGTTTTTATCCATTATTTCTTTAATTGTGAAGGAAACAATGCGAAGTCCCATCTTCTTTAAATCTGTAGAAGCTACTTCATGTACCTTTTGAGCAAATTGCTCTCTATTACTATACGCATCTTCTACTGTCATAGAAGATAAGATAGCACGGAGATGCCCTTCTAAAACTTCTTTTGCTTCTATTTTTAACTCTTCTGTTTCTTTTCCTAAATATTGTTCAGCTGCCGTGGAAACTTCTTCAATTGTTGATCCCACTTTAATAATAGAAACACCGTTTACTGTGATCGGTACACCTTGTTTCGTATACGTATCACGTGTACCAACTTCTAATTTATAGTTTAATAAGCTTAAAGGCTCTGCTCTTTGCATAATTGGAACTACAAAAGTACCGCCCCCACGAATAATCTTAATCTTCTTTCCATCATCAGTGGTAACTACATTCTTTCCTCCACCAAGCCAGTTCCCTGTAACAATTAACGCTTCATCCGGACCAACCGTACGATACTTCGTAATAAATACTAAAATGAGTAGAATTAAAATTGCGAGTAAAACTCCACCGATAATTAATGGAATCGTCATGTAAATTCCCCCTTATAATTTTGGTTTCTTTAAAGAATAAGCGATGTTTTGTACAAGTAAAACACCATCTTGGACTCCCTCGATAATAACCTCTGTTCCTTGCGAAATATCTTTTTTTCCAACTGTTTTAGCTGGGATTGCATTACTTCCAAATTGGGATGAAATTAATACTTCACCAAATCCTTCTGTAGGAATTGTCGTAATGACTTCTCCTTTGCAACCGATAAATTCATCCATACGTTGTACGGTATTTTGTTCTGCTTCTGCAATCGGCTTTAAAATTAATATTTTCATTATAAATACACCAATAAAGGATATAGCACATGCAGCCCCGAAAATAAGAATGCTATTAAAGGAAAATAAATATTCTCCTATATAACTAAGTCCACATAACATGGCGAAAAAACTAAGTAATAAAGTAACAACGGATACAGATCCGCCCCCAAAACTAAATATCGATTCAAATATATCTCCAAAGAAGATATAAATAACAGTGAGTATAGTAGCAATAATAAATCCATATAAATAAATTGTTTCAAGTGGATAACCAAACAAAGCCATTTCTTATCCCCCTCTCTTAAACAATCCCTTTTTTGTTATGTGTATGCCCCACCTCTTTCAAAGATTATTGTTCTTAATTTTCAGTCATTTACCTTTTAAATAAAAGCCTGTAAGACAGGCCTCTAAAAAAGAACAGGAGAAACCTATTGTGACAGGCTCCTCCTAGAAAATAACCGATATATTATATATCTATATAATATACTATTTTCCACAAAAAGTAAAGTTAAACATACATTGGAAAAGCACTTATTTTACTGACAATTCGTATGTTCCATCGCCATTATCATATTTATATACATACAAGTAATACTTACCTGGTTTTGCATTAAATTTTGCTTCTATATGATTCCCATTAGCTTGACCGTAAGCCGCATAATTTTGCATATCTGATTCATGGTGAAGTACCCATGTCATCCCAATTCCATACTCATTTAAAACAGAAATGTCGATATCTTTCGCTGATGCTACATTAAATGTATAAACATCAGTGTGGTCCCCGCCAATAAGACTACCTTTTATAGTACTATTTAGCCCGATACGATTTGCTTCCTCTGGACGATTATTTGGTTCTGATTCTGTTAAACTTCCATCTTTAATCGTAACAGTTGTTTCGCTTCTGCTCTCTTTTCCCTTATCATCTTTTACTCTTAACGATACTTTATAAGAACCTTCTCTTTCATATACATGTACTGGATTCACTTCTGCACTTGTGCTTCCATCTCCAAATTCCCATAAATAAGAAGCAATTTTTCCATCTTCATCGTTTGAGCCATCACTTTTAAATTGAATTCCCTCTTTTACAAGACCACTATAAGGGCCATTTATATTAACCGTTGGAGCTTTATTTTCTCCATCATCTTTTGCGATTCCATGGAAGACTACATCATATTCAAATTCATTTGAGCTATTCACACGATAATTGACGAAGTATGCTGTAACAGTTTTGTAGCCACTCCATTCTTTTTGCGCCAATTGTTCTAAAGATTCATTTACTCTTTTACTCATCGCTTTCCAATCTTCTGATTCACCTTTTGTGACACTACCTGTATACGTACCTTCTAATGTAAATGTATTAAAGAATTGAGAATTATGTTTTGTCATTTTTGTATCTTTCATAGGCAACGTATCACTAATTTCTTTCTTCACCGCTGCTAACGACTTCGTTGCATGTTCAGCTAAATAATCATCAGCTACTTTTGGTACAGTGTATGTATCTTGCTTATCAATTAACTGCTGCATATACTCTTGATACTCTTTATTTAACTTAGGATCTTTACTTAGATTTTCACGATATGCATCATAATTTTTTACGTCATTCGCACGAATCAAATCTTGAATTTTATCAAATGTTTCAAACTGATGCGTATATAAGTAAGACTGCAATGCGAACGAGTAATTATAGAAATCCCAAGAACCGTATTTAGCAAATAGTGTACGCTCTGCTGTATAACGGCTTGCAGGATCAGATGATAATCCGCTAATTATACTCTTTCTTGGTACAACGTTATTCGTACGAGTAGATCCTGCGAAAAACTCTGCATTTCCTTCTTGGAACCAAGTTAGCCTTTCATTTTGATACATATCTCCTCTTCCAAATAAACCAGGAACTTCATATCTCCCTTGCAGATAATGAGTAAATTCATGACGGAATAACTCTTCTAAACTATAAATACTTTGCTCTGGTGTACGCTCATATGTAAAGAATGTACCTGTCTCTTCAATATAAATTCCACCGTTGTTTGTTTCATATCCATACAATTGTCTATTTAACTGATATTCATCTGGACTATTATAAATTACGATCGTTAATACATCATCCGCATTTCCTGGCTCTAACGCTTTGTCATTTCCAATTACACGGTGATACTGTGCCTTTACTTCCTTCGCAGCCCAATATAGTCTCTTAATTTTTTCTTCTGATACTTTATCTCCTGTTTTGAACACAATTGATCCATCGTCGAATGTGTACGTTTTTGGTAAGTATTGCTCTTTTCCTTCTTTACGTATTTTCTCTAAATCTACTGTATTCCCGCTATAATCTTTACCATTATAATTTGTTGTAATTTGTTCTACTGCAACAAAATACGGTTCACTTAAGCGCGGGTACATATGCATTGCTTGTGTAACAACCTCTAATCCTTTATTCGGATTGCTATGAAATTTCCCTAAACGGCTAGCAAAATAAATGCCATTATTAACGAGCCATTTATTTTCTGGCGTTACTTCATTTAGAAGAGCAATACGATTTATTTCATTAATAAACCCATCTACTTTTCCATACCACATCGTTTCATTCGCTTCTTTACGAGCCTCAGTTAAGTACGACTGTATATCATAGTCAATACCTTGCATAATATCGTATATTGCTTGTCCCTTCATTCGATCATTTACATAAGTAGTATAATTATCATTGTATTGCTTTAAAATATTCGATGCGTATTGAACCGTTTCAACATCGCTTGAAGCATTACTAATTAATTTACCGTATGCAGATACGACTGTATCTTGTTCAACTGTACCAAGCTTAAAGTTTGGATTTTTTGCGATTGCTTTTAAAGCAGGTAAACATTTATCCTGGAAGCTTCTTTCATTTAAGTCGCTTAATTCACTATTATAAAATGCAAGATAAAAAGCTGAACGCAACACTTCAGTAAACGTTTGAATTCCTTTTGAATCATCTTTCGTAAATGAACTACCTCTATGAGCTAATTCATCTATAATGACTTGCATTTTTCCTTTATCTTTATAAAAAGCCTTTGCATCTTCATTAAACTGGAATAAGTCTGTAATTTGGTGCCACTTAATACTGCCTAACGTTTCAACTAATTTTTGATCATTCATTTTGTTTAAATCAGCCATTGAATAGCTTTCTTTAACTTGCTTTACTGCAGTTTTCTTCGTAATAGATGCTGGTCGCTGTGAAAAATCTCCTACTTTTAAACGTTCTTGAAATGATAAAGTTTCATCAACTTTTGAAATATGTCCAACTTCATCTACCGACTTTTCAATTCCAACCGGTTTCGTTTTCAACACGTTATACGGTACTTTTTCTTCCGCTGCTGCATGAGTTTGAAGTGCCCCTAACGATAAAGCCATTGTACTAATGCTAAGCATCACTTTATTGATCTTTGATTTCTTGTTCATATCCTTGCCCCCTATTTTAATATTCCACTCAAGAATTTAACATAAAATCTGGATGTAACAATATAAAATGCAATATTTCATATTATTTCTTCCTATAATTTGTACATATCGTGAACGCATTTCTCTTTACCTCCCTAAAACAAATTACATCCTTTCATGTTACATAAAGGGAATTTTTTGACAATTAAAAACTTAATTGTTATGATTATTATAATTGTTAACTTTATTAAATAAGGGTGGGATTCTATGATAAAAAAAGAAAACAGTGTATTTTATATCTCCTTCTTGCTAACAACATTATTCATTATATGGGGAATTACCCCAGCAAGTTGGATACAAGGCTACGATTTACAAAGTGTTACATCTTCTTTAAACTCATTTATCCTCAATAAATTTGGGTGGTTTTACTCTCTACTTATGACTACAATGATTATTTTGGCTGCTTATTTAGCATTTTCTAAGTACGGTTCTATTCGTCTTGGTAAAGATGGAGAAAAGCCAAAATATAATTATCCATCTTGGCTATCCATGTTGTTTGGGGCAGGAATGGGAATTGGACTCCTCTTTTATGGAATCGCTGAACCGATTTCACATTTTACAGATCCATTAACAGGAAAAGCAGGTACAGAAGAAAGCGCCAAACTCGCTATGCAATATTCATTTTTCCACTGGGGACTCTTTCCGTGGTCACTATACGCAATGGTCGCTTTAACAATTGCATATTTCACATTCCGCAAACAAAAAGGTAGCACTATCGGGGCTACAGTTACTCCATTATTTAATCGATCGAAAAATTCTCGTATCGGAAAAACAGTTGATATTTTAGCTGTTTTAGCCACAGTGTTTGGCATTGTACCATCTGTTGGGATTGGTGCTCAACAAATTGCTGGAGGATTAAGCTATATATTCCCTTCCATTCATAACACTTTACTTACCCAGCTCGTACTTATAGCTATCTTCGCTGTTTTATATTTAACAAGTGCACAAACTGGCTTAGATCGTGGGATTAAATATTTGAGTAACTTGAATTTCTCTCTTGCAGGTATTTTACTCATCTCTTTCTTACTTTTAGGGCCAACCGTATTTATTATGAAATATTTCACATCTACACTCGGTTCTTATATTGGAGCTTTGCCTAGTATGGGATTAAATTTAGGAGCATTTAATGAAAAATCTTCTTCTTGGATTGAAAACTGGACTATTTTCTATTGGGGATGGTGGATTTCTTGGTCTCCATTCGTCGGCACATTTATCGCACGTATTTCTAAAGGGCGTACAATAAAAGAATTTATTTTTGGAGTTGTATTAGTCCCAACTCTTATCTGTACATTTTGGTTTGCAGTATTTGGTGGTACCGCAATTCATATGGAAATGTTCCAATCGCTTGGAATAGCTGATGAAATTGCAAAAAATGGTACAGAGATTGGATTATTTGCTGTTATTTCACATCTACCATTCTCTACATTTTTAACGATTATCGGGTTAATTTTAGTAGCCACATTTTTCGTTACTTCTGCTGATTCAGCAACATTTGTTGTTTCCATGCAAACGAGTAACGGAAGCTTATCACCGAAAAATAGTTTAAAACTTATATGGGGATTAACAATCGCGATCATTGCAGCTCTTTTATTACAAGCTGGAGGATTAAATGCACTACAAATTGCAGCTATAATCGCAGCACTACCATTTTCTATCGTAGTCGTTCTTATGGTTACTTCGCTCTTTAAAGAGCTGCGAAAAGAAGATGTTAATTCGCAAACGAAAGAAGTATCTCAAAAAATAAAAAAAGTTATGTAACAATTGGCACCTCAAATTACTTCTGAATCCGTGATGACTGAGGAAAAAAGTAAATTAATAAAACCCATTCATATGAAATATTATTTTCATACGAATGGGTTTTTCACTCTATTTCTCATACAAAAAGACATCATCATATGCATGTTTCTAATGAAACTGCCATGATAATGTCTTCTCAAAAAAAATAATATTAATTATACATAATAATAAGATTAAACGTTATTTATTTCTTAAATAATCTCTTTCTAAATACGAACATACTTAGTGCGGAAAGAACAAGTGTTATTCCAGAAAATAAAGTCGATGTGTTAGCTTCACCGCCTGTTGATGGTAAAAATTTCTTATCTTCCTCAGACTTATTAGCATGTTGTTTATTTAAAGTATCTGCTTTTCTTCCCTCTTTTTCAACAACTTGATTATTCTCTTTTGGCTCTTGATCCAATCCTGTTGCTGATTCTTTTACCTCTTCAACTTCTTTCGTTGGCTCTTTTACTTCTTCTTTCGCTTCTTCAATTTCTTTCGTTGGTTCTTTTACTTCTTCTTTTGCTTCTTCAACCTCTTTTATTGGCTCTTTTATTTCTTCTTTCGCTTCTTCAATTTCTTTCGTTGATTCTTTTACTTCTTCTTTTGCTTCTTCAACCTCTTTTATTGGCTCTTTTATTTCTTCTTTCGCTTCTTCAACTTCTTTTACCGGTTCTTTTACTTCTTCTTTTGTTTCTTCAACTTCTTTTACCGGTTCTTTTACTTCTTCTTTCGTTTCTTCAACTTCTTTCGTTGGTTCTTTTACTTCTTCTTTTACCTCTTCAACTTCTTTTGTTGGCTCTTTTACTTCTTCTTTTGTTGGCTCTTGCTCATCTTCTTTTCCCACTATATTCTGTATAACTGTTCCGTTAAATCTTATACTAATTTCATCAGAATCTAAATCAAATTGATACACCTTTTCACCTAGGGTACTCCATTTTATTACTCCGTTATTAAACGTCCCTCCCTCACTTACCAATTGAATATTTTCAATACTTTCTCCTTCTAAATCATATACAGGAACTTGAATTTCTTCGTTTATTTTTGCATCATTTAAAATGATATTTTGTCTTCCAACATCAATTGTAAACCACTGACCTAATTGTATTAACGGCCTTACATCACGAATCTCATTTCCAGCTAAATTTAAGCTAAATAAGTTTAGCATGGAACCAATAACCGTTACATCTTTAATATGATTGTCCGCAAGATTTAACCACTGTAAATTTTCCAATGAAGATAGTGGTGTTATATCTTCAATTTGATTATGAGATACATTCACATTATTCAATTGTTTCAAGTTTGAGATAAACTCAATATTTTTCAGGCCTACTCCTTCTAAAGTGAGTTTTTCTAAGTTCGTCATGTATTCTAAACCTGTTATATCTTTTATCTCATTTCCTTTTTCTTTAAGTATCTCTAATTTTTTAATCTGTAATAAATCTTCTTTTGTGATAGGAGCGTTTACATTCTCTCTACCTAAATTCTCTTTATTAATATGTTGTTGTAAAGTTTTATCGAGAATTACATTTTGACTTTCTTTTTGTTTTTCAACTATATTCTGTATAACCGTGCCATTAAATCTTATTTTACTTTCAGTAGAATTAGTATCTAGTTTAAATTCATATATTTTTTCTCCAGGACTATTCCATTTTATAAATCCGTTATTCAGAGTAGCCCCCTCACTTTGTAGATTAATATTTTGAAGTAGCTCTCCTTTAAGGTTGTATACTGGGATTTTTATTTCTTCATCTACACTTGCTTCATTTAAAAAGATTTTTTGTCTTTGAATGTCAATTGAAATTCGCTTACCTAATTCCTCAACAGGCCTTACGTCAAAAATTTCATTTGCTCCAAGATTTATCTCATGTAAATTTGTTAAAGTGCTCAACGGCGATATATCAGAGATATAATTCTCTTCTAAATTCAGCACTTGTAAATTTCCTAATTGAGATAGTGATGATATATCTTTTATTTCACTATCAGAAATTTCTAGTTCAATAAGATTACTCATTTTACTAATAGATTCAACATTATTAATTTTATTGTTCCCTATCCATAATAGTTCCACATTATTTAATCGATCAATTCCCGTAAGATCACTAATTTGATTATTTGCTAAGTATAATTGTTTCATAGTTGATAATGTAAATAATGGTTGGATATCTTTAATGTTATTACCGATTAAATCTAATGTTTTAATTTTTTTCATTTTACTTAATGGTGTAAGATCAGAAATTTTATTATCTCTTAAAAAAAGCATATTAATATTCTCTAACTGCTCAATTGGGTGAATACTTTCAATTGAATTAGACGTTAAATCAACGTACTTCAAACCTCTCAATTTCGAGATGGCTGATATGTCTTTTACATTAGACTCTCGTAACGTCAACTTCTCTAAGTTTGTCATATACTCTAAACCAGTTATTTCAGTTATTCCTTTGCCTGAATAAATGGATAATGTTTTAATTTGTAATAAATCTTTCTTTGTGATTGGCGCATCTACATTATCTCTATTTAAGTTATATTTATTAATATATTTTTGTAATTGCTTATCTAATATTACATTTCCGTTTTCATCTTGTTGCTCCTCTTTATTTTCCTTTTGTTTTTCTGGAACATTGTTCTCTAAATTCAATGTATTTACTTCAAACTGTACTTGGTACTTATTATCATAGGCCATTGTTGGAATATAAATATGCATTCGCATATTATACCTTTTTCCTAATTCCCCTACTTCAAACTGAATTACTTTCGTCCCATTTTTCTTTTTATCTTCTGATATTACTTTCACATCATGAAACACACCTGGAGTATGAATATCCTCTGTTTTCAAGTATTGAAAGAAATCACTATCACTTAACGTTGCTGTTACAATTTTCTTTCCATTCTCAATTGTTAATGTAGGGTTTTTTATATACACAGCTGCCATAGACTCTTCATTCGTTTTATCTTTATACGCCTTAATAACAGCGTCATATGTACCATCTTCTAAAACATGTCCAGTTTTATTCGCCTCAATTGCCACTGCCGCTAAAGAAGGTGTTGAATAAACAGCAAACGGAAGTGATAACGCCGCCGCTATAACCATTGCATTTATACGTTTTCTTTTATTTTGTTTCAACTTTACATCTCCTCCAAAATATATAATTCGAAATGTAATCATTTCTCGAATAAATGACAATGATTTTCATTATCATTGTCAACTGGGAAAATAAAAAGTTTACAAAAAAAGAACCTCTTTAAAAGAGGTTATGCCATTTTCTCACCTGATTCTTCTCTAAAAAAGCTTTTCATCGCATGAAATACGTCTGCTTTTTGCTTTAAAATATAGTATCTAAAGTTTTCATCTTTAATATTTTTATAGGCTGACATAAGTGTACTATGGCGATTATACTGGTTCACTTCCCCATACCCAAACATATTACACTTCTTCATTAATTCTTCCACAAGCTTTACACATCTAGCATTATCTGATGTTAAATTATCACCATCCGAAAAATGGAATGGATAAATATTATAGCGATCTGGTGAATATTTATTATCGATTAGCTCGAGTGCTTTTTTGTATACGGAGGAGCAGATTGTTCCACCACTTTCTCCTTTTGAAAAGAATTCTTCTTCTGTAACGACTTTCGCTTCTGTATGATGAGCAATAAATTCAATATCAACTGTTTCATACTTTGTGCGTAAAAATCTTGTCATCCAGAAAAAGAAGCTACGTGCCATATACTTCTCCCACATTCCCATCGATCCACTCGTATCCATCATCGCTAACACAACAGCCTTTGAATCTGGCTTTAATACTTCATTCCAAGTGCGGAACTTTAAATCTTCTTGATGAATTGGATGGAAAGATGCTTTACCACGCATCGCATTTCGTTTATATGCAGATATCATTGTTCGTTTCTTATCGATATTTCCCCACAATCCTGTTTTTCTAATGTCATTAAATTCAACATGTTCAATCCGGTTTTCATCTATTTCTTTTCTCTTTAAATTAGGCAGCTCTAACTCTCTGAAAAACGCCTGCTCTAATTCTAAAATAGAGACTTCAGCTTCATAGTAATCTTCCCCAGCTGCATCTCCTGCTCCTTGCCCTTTTCCTGGCCCTTTTTGTTTTTGACCACCTGATCCATCTCTCGCAACGACATCACCAACTTTGCTGTCACCATTTCCTTGCCCAACATGTTTATTTTTATCATAATTGTATCTAATCTTATATTCATCTAGAGAACGAATTGGTATTTTTACAACATCCTTGCCATTAGACATAACTATACTTTCTTCTGTTACAAGATCGGGTAAATTATTCTTAATTGCCTCTTGTACTTTTTCTTGATGGCGTTGTTGGTCGTCATATCCTTTGCGATGGAGGGACCAGTTTTCCTGTGAAATCGTATAATTTGGTTGATTTTCTTCGCCCATTCCTTTCCCTCCTTACTGTAATTGTCTTCCTGTATGAACAGCAAGCTACAAATTTTGTTCTGTAATGTGCAAGCTAGAATATTTGAAAGGTAACTGCCCATAGAAAATCATCCCATAAACATTTATAACGTTTTTCATACAATACCCCGAGCATCCTAAACAAAATTTTGCCACTCACATAATAGAAAGAAATATTCAGCCACTGATAAGAAAGAAACACAATGCATTGTTGCACACATTTTTACTTTGCAACATATTGTATTGTGTTGGCTTTTTTCGTATGAATGGTTGGTTACTCTATCATATGCATATTGTAAAAATAATTGACAATAAATTCATGAAATTGCATCTTAATTTATTACATTTGGACAAGGTATGACACTTTACACACATATGAACGGATAATAAAACGCTGTCCCGCAAAATACAAGAGACAGCGTTTTGTTATCAAACTATCGGTTTAACAAGCTACCTACATAGCGTAGTAATTCATTTGCTGAAGAAGAATTATAGCCATGCTCATCAATTAAACGCGCAACAACATCATTGATTTTCTTAAGCTGATTTTCGTCCGGTGTTTTCGTTGATGTTGTAATTTTTACTATATCTTTTAAATCAGCAAATAGTTTTTTCTGAATCGCTTCACGAAGACGTTCATGTGAATTATAATCAAAGCGTTTTCCTTTACGGGCATAAGCAGAAATGCGAATTAAAATCTCTTCACGGAATGCTTTCTTAGCATTTTCTGAAATTCCAATTTGCTCTTCAATTGAGCGCATTAATTTTTCATCTGGACTCATTTCTTCCCCTGTTAACGGATCACGTAATTTCGATTTATTGCAGTACGCCTCGACGTTATCTAAGTAATTATCCATAAGCGTCTTAGCTGATTCTTCATATGAATAAACAAACGCTTTTTGTACTTCTTTCTTCGCAATTTCATCGTATTCTTTTCTCGCTAATGAGATGAAATTCATATAACGTTCACGGTCTTCATTACTAATCGACGGATGCTGATCCAGCCCATCTTTTAAAGATCTCAGTACATCTAAAGCGTTAATAGATGGTACCTCTTTTCGAATGATTGTAGACGAAATTCGGTTAATGACATAACGAGGATCAATACCCTTCATACCTTCATCTTGATATTCGCGTTGTAATTCTTCTACATCAATCGCATTATAACCTTCTACAGTTTCTCCATCATACAAACGCATCTTTTTAATTAAATCAATATCCGGACGCTTCGGATCTTTTAAACGAGTTAAAATAGTGAACATTGCTGCAACGCGAAGTGTGTGTGGTGCAATGTGAACATTCGACACATCACTTTCACGAATCATTTTTTCATAAATATGTTCTTCTTCACTTACTCGTAAATTATAAGGAACTGGCATTACAATAATTCTTGAGTGCAATGCTTCATTTTTCTTATTTGCTATAAATGAGCGATACTCTGTTTCATTTGTATGCGCTACAATTAATTCATCTGCTGAAATAAGCGCAAATCTTCCCGCTTTGAAATTCCCTTCTTGCGTAAGCGATAATAAGTGCCATAAAAACTTCTCATCGCATTTTAACATCTCTTGGAACTCCATCATTCCTCGGTTTGCCTTATTTAATTCTCCATCAAATCGATACGCACGCGGATCTGATTCTGAACCATATTCTGCAATCGTAGAAAAGTCCAGACTACCTGTTAAATCTGCAATATCCTGTGATTTTGGATCAGACGGGCTAAATGTACCAATCCCTGTACGGCGATCTTCAGAGAAGAAAATACGCTCTACAACTACATCCTCAATTCTTGATCCGTATTCTTGCTCTAAACGCATGACATTTAGTGGTGATAAATTCCCTTCAATTCTAACTCCATACTCATCAAAGAAATCATCTCGTAAATGATGTGGAATTAAATGCAGTGGATCCTCATGCATTGGGCATCCTTTAATTGCAAAAATTGCTCCGCGATCTGTTCTTGAATATGTTTCTAATCCTCGTTTCAACATCGTAACTAACGTTGATTTCCCTCCACTAACAGGACCCATTAATAATAAAATTCTTTTTCTAACATCTAATCGTTTTGCAGATGGATGAAAATATTCTTCTACAAGACGTTCTAGAGCATCCTCTAATCCAAAGAGCTGATTACTAAAGAAGTTATACTTTCTTCTACCATCAACTTCTTCAATTCCGGCATCTTTTATCATATTGTAAATGCGAGAGTGTGCTGTTTGAGCCACCCATGGTCTTTCTTTCACAAGCTCCAAATACTCCGCAAACGTACCTTCCCATTGTAAACGTTCTTCTGCTGCTCGATGCTGTTCAATCTTTTTTAGAATATCCATTATAGCTCCTCCCCCATCTCCTTGTTCAATCGGATTATTATAAAAGGTATGCTAGGATGTCCTTAAACATTCTTTAAATCAAAACGAAATATATAATAGCACGCTAAAATTCTCTCCAAAATTCAAAGAAAATTCTGTATAATATAGGTATTAACGTTTTTACACTGCTATTCATTATAAATAAATTCTTTTCTTCTAAGAACCTTACATACATTTTGGGTAATAAATAAAACTCGTGAACCGAAAAAAGTAAGGAGGATATTAGTATGAAATTATTATTAATTTTAGGTGTATCACTCACATTTCTTACAGCTATTTTTACATCCGGTTACAATGACAAACCAGGTACACATAAAAAATGATGTGCTTTTAGCACATCATTTTTTTATGCATTATTTATAATACATATTTTCCATATCATATTTGGATAGTGGTCGGCTATAATAATAACCTTGTACAAGCTTCACATTCTTTTCTTTCAAAAACTGTATTTGCTCCTTTTTTTCTACTCCCTCTGCAATTACATTCAATTCTAAGGTATGAGCTAAATGGATAATTGCAGCTGTAATATTCGTATCACGTTCATCTATATGTATACCTTCCATAAAAGAACGATCAATCTTTAAAGTATCAATTGGATATGTTTTTAAGTAACTTAAAGATGAATAGCCTGTTCCAAAATCATCTAAATGAATCTTTAAATTTTGTTCTTTTAATTGTAGTAACACTCTCTTCGATATATCTTTATGTATAAGAGCTCCTTCTGTAACCTCTATCGCTAATAAATGAGCTGGTACATTGTACTTATTTAAAGCCCGTGTAATCATCTCTATTAATGTAATAGAGCGAAAGTGTCTAGCTGAAATATTAACTGCAATTGGGACCACTTCATATCCTTTATTTAACCATTCGCGCAGTTGCTGACACACTTGATTTACTACCCATTCATCGAGCTTAATAATAAATCCTGTTCTTTCTGCCAACGGAATAAATTGGTTTGGAGAAACAAATCCTAATTCCTTATTCTCCCACCTTATTAAAGCTTCCATACTAGCTATTTTTTTCGTTTCAATATTAATTTGTGGCTGATAATATAAGAAAAACTCGTTTTTTTCTATAGCACGATGTAACTGGTTTTCTATTATAAACCTTTGTTCACGCTCACAGTCTAATCCACTACAATAAAAATGATAATGTCCTTTTCCTTTTTCTTTTGCTTTTTCTAAAGCAGCATCGACCCTCTGAAATAGTATTTTTTCATCTTCTCCATCTGCTGGAGCCATTACAATTCCAATTGACGCACTTAAATATACATCTTCTTCTTCGATTACAAAATATTCACTAATATTTTTCAGTATGCTTTTTGCAACTTCCTCTACACATTCTTTCGTTATATTTTCTATTAACATAACAAATTGATCATCGTGTTCTCTAAATAAGTGCATATCTTCTATTTTTAGATTGCTTAAACATTCTGTAACTTTTTGTAATACTTTATCTCCCTCTTTATGACCAAATGTATCATTAATACGATGAAACTCATCTAAATCTATAAATACAAGCGCAAAATTTATACTCTCATTTAAAAAAGTATTTAACTTATTTGCACATGAAATTCTATTCATTAATCCCGTTAACTGGTCATAGTAAGCTAAATATTCTGTTCGCATTTCGTTTAATACTTGCCTTGTAACATCTCTCGTAACAATATAAACTCCAACAATTTCACCGTTCACAATAATCGGGATAGTTCTCAAAGAAATATATAGCTCGTACCCTTCTTTATGAATATATTTCTTTGAAACAATTTGTTTTGCTTTTCCTTGCATTGATCCCTTAAATATAATTTGAAAATCTTTTTCATATTCTTTATTAATGAATTCAAAAATAAATTTATTATTTAATTCCTCATACCGGTATCCAAATATTTCATACGTTGCCGGGTTTGCATATGTAACTCTCCCTATAGAATCTATAGATATAATTGAGTCATTATTATATTCCAGTAACGACTTAAATAACATTTGTTTTTCCTCTATCTCTGTCTTCTCCTCAATTTGAGCTGTAATATCTCTTGTAATACAAATAACAAATTGACATATTCCTTCTTCATCGCAGACAGGATTAAGTGAAGATTCATAATGTATCTCACCTTTTGGTAATTTGACTACATCACAAAAAGTGTGTGCTTTCGCTTCTCTCACTACTTTTTCATATTGCCTTTGCAATATCCCCGCTATATCTTTTGGTAATACTTCTGCAAAAGTTTTTCCATAGCACTCTTCGCTTAACCTAGCATAATCCATTCCTATTTTATTCACATACATATATTTAAACGTTTCATCATCAATAACTTTCAATATAAATACTAAATCTTGAATAGCATGTAATAACCCTTGTCTAATTAAATCCATATCTATCATACTTAAAAAGGTATTTTGATTACTATATTCTTCCTTCATATTTATCTCAACCCGTCTTATCTATTTTTAATCATATATCCCATTCTATATGATTATGTCCTCTCTTTTAAACGTATGATCACATATTATTTTTATTTTATAAAAAAAAGTCGCCATATGGCGACTTTTAATAAACGATTTCTAAATCTAATCCAGGGTAATTTTGTTGACGGAATGCTTCATAAATTAAAATTGCTGCTGTATTAGATAAATTTAATGAACGTACTTTATCTGTCATTGGAATACGTAAACAATGATCAAAGTTTTCTTCGATTACATTAGCTGGTAAGCCGTTTGTTTCTCTTCCAAATACAAAATAGTAATCCTTCTCGCGCTTGCTATAGTCAAACGCTGTATGAGCTTTCTCGCCATACTTCGTTAAATAGAAGAATTCACCATCTTTATTTTTTTCATAAAATTCTTCAATTGAATCATAATACGTAATTTTCACGTGCTGCCAATAATCTAATCCGGCACGCTTTAACATTTTATCATCCGTTGAAAATCCAAGCGGTCTAATCAAATGTAATTCTGTTCCAGTTGCTGCACAAGTACGAGCAATATTCCCTGTATTTGCTGGAATTTCTGGCTGATATAAAACAACATGTACTCCCACGCGATATTCACCTCTGTTTTTTGTCTACTACGTATTATACCACTTGAGCGAAAAATCTCTACCCATTAATAATATGAAAGAATTTATATTTCATTTGTGGTGTATATTTACTAGAGTCTTCATAGTTCCAATAACGTCGACGGCTATTCGCTGAATGTGCATTTACAAGCGGCATACCATCTGCATCTTTTGCTACTACAATCGTCGTATGATTCCATCTTCCGTCATCCTCGAAATCATAAGCAATAACATCTCCAAGAATAAGTTCTTCTGGCCTCTCTACCGCCTCTGCTCGAAGTCCTGTTGTAGCACCTGACAAATACCAATAAAAAGAATGTGCAACAGCCCAGCTCCAACTCCACTGATTCTCCCTTTGCCACCATCCTTTACGAATATTAGGATATCCGTTCATAGGTACTTCTCCAGTATGAAGACATTGAGAAATGAAATTCGTACAATTATCAGGGAAATTACGATACATAGGATTTCGGTCATCCCACCAACGCTCTGCATATTTCACTGCCTCTAAACGATTATATTGATAAGAACCGTACTTCTCTTTCGTAATTTCCCTTTCTAATGTCTCACCCATTCTAATTTCTTCTGACACTTCAATATCATAATCGCTTATAATCCGACTATTATTTAAACAAACTCTTCGTTTTAATTGTTCCTCTTCAATATAAAATAATTCTTTATGCTTAATTAAATATTTAAAATGTATTTGATAATCAATTTCTTGATGGTCATTACTATTTAATTGCCTAATGAAAGAAACATCCGCAGTTGCTTTCACTATATGTGCACTACGCCTTTGAAACAATTGTTTCTTTCTCTGTGCCATTTGTAGTAAATCCTCAGCAATACCATCCATGTCTGTTCGTTTCTCTGTGATATATGCTAAAAACTGTTGTACTTGCTTTTCAATATTCATTTTTACAGCCATTTCGTTTCCCTCCCATATTACAATATGAAAAAGGGAAATATTATCTACTCTTTTTTCTGTGCTAACAATTCAAGCCCGCGATCCATTTCATGAAGCACTTCTTCATCTTTCTCACGTTCCATCGCTTTCTCAATCGCTTCGCCTACTCCATCTCCGCCAATTTTCCCAAGTGCCCATGCTGCCGTTCCACGCAATACCGGTCTTGGGTCATCTTTCATAACACCAATTAAATCAGGAATTGCCGATGCTTCTTTAAAATGTGCTAATGCTAAAATCGCATTTCTTTGCAGTGGCTTTTTCCCTCTCCATGACCCTGACATAATCCCATATTTCTCTTTAAAATCACGATTACTAATTGTTAAAAGTGGCGTTAATAATGGTTTAACTAGCTCAGGATCCGGCTCCATCTCAGGATGATTATGAAAATCCATTCCTTTATTTTTCGGACAAACAGTCTGACACGTATCACATCCATATATACGATTTCCTATTTTATCGCGATATTCTTCAGGTAGGAATCCTTTCGTCTGTGTTAAAAACGCAATGCACTTCTTCGAATCTAACTGTCCCCCCTGTATTAAAGCACCTGTAGGACAAATATCGATACATTTCGTACAGCCCCCGCATTGATCTTCTATCGGCTTATCTGGCGGGAATGGAACATTTGTAATCATTTCCCCTAAGTATACGTAAGAACCAAATTTAGGTGTAATAATAGCACAGTTTTTCCCACTCCAGCCAATGCCTGCACGCTCTGATACAGCTCGATCACTTAATTCACCTGTATCAACCATGGACTTCACTTCTATATCTGGAAGTTTTTCAATTAAATATGCTTCTAATTTTTGCAAACGATCTCGTAAAACAAGATGATAATCTTGTCCCCAAGAAGCACGGCAAAAAATTCCACGGCGTTCTCCACGCTTACTTAATGGTGCATTTTTTAATTTTGAAGGATATGCTAAAGCAATCGCAATAATTGATTTAGCACCCGGTAATAAAAGTTGCGGATTCGTTCTCTTCTCTATATCAGGCTCTTCAAATCCAGATTGATAATTTAATTGTTGTTGCTGGATTAAGCGCTGCTTTAATTCCTCAAAAGGAGAAGCACTTGCAAAGCCTATTTTATCTATACCAATTGTTTTACTATACGCAATTACATCTTGCTTTAATTGTTCAAAATCCACTCTTAATCGCCTCCTCAGATGAATCCATCATCCCTTATGTAACGACTTTATTGGTTAGTAATTCACTTTTGGAATACTATTATTTACTTCTATTTTCGCATGTAATTATATTTTTCAAACATTAAAAAACGCAATGCCTCGTTTATCTCGGAAACGAAACACTGCGTTGATCACAATTTATAGAAAAACATTTAATAAAATTTGGAGCGGGTGAAGAGAATCGAACTCTCGACCAGAGCTTGGAAGGCTCTTGTTTTACCACTAAACTACACCCGCAAATATGAATTACATATAAGATATTAGAATAACTTATGTAAAGTAGTATAGCATGTTAAAAAAATAGAGGCAAGAATTTTATCGAAAAAAGTCGAAAAAGTGATGAGAGACCTCATCACTTTTTCAATTCTTTATCAATGGCCTTCTTCATACTATCGAAATCAGGGTTTGCAAGATTTCCGTTTACATATACTGAAGGAGCACCTTGAACTTTTAATTTTTGAGCACGATCTGAATCTTTACGTACTTTTTCTGTAATTTCTTTACTGTGTAAATCTTTCTTAAATTGCTCTACATCAACTTTTGGAAGTTTCTCTTTCACAATGCTAAGAAGCAAATCTTCTGTAATCCATTCTTCCGTATCTTTCTTTTGATTTTGATAAATCTCATCATAGAAAATCCAGAATGAATCTTTATCTTGTTTATAAATTGCTTCACCAGCTGCTGCACCTAAATCCGAGTCTTTTCCGATAAATGGGAAGTTAATAAAATATAACTGCACTTTGCCTTTATCAATATACTCTTCTTTTAATCGAGGTAATACTGTTACATCCCAAGTACGACAAGCAGGACATTTAAAGTCTCCAAATTCAACTACCTTAACTGGAGCATCATCTTTCCCTAAAGATTGTTGCGTAGAATAAGCAAACATCTCATTCCCTTTATCTTTTTTGTCATTTATGATGCTATACGCAATTGTTCCAATTACAATCAATACTGCGATAGAAAAAACTATACCAAGAGCCATGAGTTTATTTGATTTCATATACATTCCTCTTTAATTTCATATTCTGTATACAGCATTGTACACAATACACATAATATCAACACTTATATACGTCACGCAATGAACACGCTCACATAAATTACAAAAACACAATAATTGTGACGATATTGTGTCACAATTTGTCACAATTTATTCAAAAAAAGAAGCTCCTCTTTAGGAACTTCTCTTAACTTACTGCTTTTTTACGCGCACTATTTAACATCGACTGCTCTATTTTTATATCATGACGAATTACTAATTTCTCACTAACTGCTTGAACATACTCATCATGGCTTATATAGCCTTCTTTCTCCATTAGTCTCAAAACGACATTTCGTCTCTCTACTGCTTTATCATAATTTTGGGCAGGTGAGTAATAAGCAGGTGCTTTTACTACAGCAGCCATCATTGCACTTTCAGCCAACGTTAATTGGTTCACCTTTTTACCGAAGTAAAGGTTTGCTGCTTTTTCAATTCCCCATGCTCCTTCACCATAATAAATGTTACTTACATATAATTTTAAAATTTCATCCTTCGTAAATGTGCGTTCAATTTTTTTCGTATAAAAAATCTCTTTCCACTTACGAGAAAATGTACGCTCATTCGTTAAAAAAGCATTTTTAGATAGCTGCTGTGTAATCGTGCTTCCTCCTTGCACGACACCACCAGCCTTTATATTCTCAACAGAGGCCCTAATAATTGCTATATAATCTAAACCGTTATGATGATAAAATCTTTTATCTTCTGTCGCAATAAATGCATGTGTTAATGATTCTGGCACCTCTAAATTAGCCGGTACATGTAATTTACTAATGTCACTTTTCTCAATCATTACATTTCCAATGAATAATAACGTACAACTTAACAATAATAATAATATAATGGCTTTATAAAAAAGTTTAGTCAGTGGATTTAATGCAACTTTTTGATGATAGTTCACCCTAGATAATACTCGTTCTTTCATCTTGAACACCTCTTTTCCACACAGCATATAACTCTTACTTTAAGAATACATTGTTGTAAAAAAATATCCCATCGATTTCTCTTACACGTACCTTACATCATTGTAAGGTATAAAGTGAAACTTTAATCAACCCTCACCAATCACGTTCCCGGCAAATAGCGGGGTAAAAAAGTATTGTATCACAGACCTTTTTTATCTACTATTCATCTGAAATATTGAATATAGATTATATTCAATCACGAATAACCAATAACAGAGTAAGCCTTAAGGCTATTATATTTTCACTTTACACTTTAATTATATCATCTACAAATATATATACTTTTGACTATCTAGTAATCTTAATGTATATAACATATACATTATACAGAACAAACGTTCTGCAAATCAATACTAACACTATTATTATTTTGACCTTTTTCTTAAACAGTATACAAAAAAGAGTAGTGATTTGAATGTATCTCAAATCAGCTACTCTTTTCTTTACAATCTTCCTATTAAATTATATGGCTGTACTTCCCACGTTTCATACGGAATACAATGTGTTGCTCTCATTGCATCAAGCGTTCTGGATTTCATATGAGGACGCGTTATATACTCATCTATGTTCTCTTCATTTAAATCAACAAATTTAGCCTCTTGTATTTCTTCAGGTTGAATTTTTATTTCGCCACTCACATATGCTACTTTAAAAACAACAGCTAGAATGTGCATAGAGGCATTATAATAAACCCCGGTAATTCCGATAGGCTTCACCGTTAACCCTGTTTCCTCTTTTATTTCCCTACAGACAGCTTGATCGAGTGCTTCTCCTTCTTCTACCTGTCCTCCTGGCATTTCCCACGTATCAGCTCGCCAGTGTACCTTTGTTAATAACACTTCATTTTTCTCATTTGTTAAATAACCTGCTACGGCAACTATATGCTTTGGTGTCTTATGTTCCATACTGAGCCTCCTAGAAATAATGGTTATTTCATATATCCCTATAAGCATATTCCCTATCTACACCAAAATACCTTTAATAATTCATCACCTTAATTAACTTCATAAAAAAAAAGCCCCTATTCGTTAAGCGAACAGGGGCTTTCATCGTATTACTCTCCTAAGTCTACGTTGTGGTAAACTTGTTGTACATCTTCTAAATCTTCTAATGCATCCACCATTTTCTCAAATTGTACTTGAGCATCTTCAGGAAGTGTAACATCACTTTGTGCAAGCATTGTTAATTCTGCAACTGTAAATTCTTCAACACCAGCACCTTTAAGTGCAGATTGTACTGAATGGAATTGATCTGGTTCAGCATACACGATAACAGCATCTTCTTCTTCTAGAATGTCACGTGCATCTACATCTGCTTCCATTAAAATTTCAAGAACTTCATCTGATGTTTTACCTTCAAGGCCGATAACAGCTGTCGCATCAAACATGTAAGCTACAGAACCGTTTACACCCATGTTACCACTGTTTTTGCTAAATGCAGCTCGTACATCTGCTGCAGTACGGTTTACGTTATTTGTAAGTGTATCTACAATAACCATAGCTCCATTTGGTCCAAATCCTTCATAACGAAGCTCGTCATAATTTTCCTCTGAACCGCCTTTTGCTTTTTCAACTGCACGATCAATAATTGTTCTTGGTACATTGTATGTTTTCGCACGTTCTAATACGACTCTAAGCGCTTGGTTTGATTCTGGATCTGGCTCGCCTTGTTTTGCCGCCACATAAATTTCACGTCCAAATTTCGCGTATATACGGCTTGTATTTGCATCTTTTGATGCTTTTTTGTCTTTAATATTGTTCCATTTACGGCCCATACTTTCCACTCTCTTTCTCGTTTTAAATCTACATAAAAATATTAATATGAAATATAATGTGTGTTCAACACATTTTTAAAAGAAATATAAAAAGTTCATTTTTGATTCATATTACAGACATAATATAAATCACTATCATTTTGTTCTTTCGACAAGTTATATTATACATGAATTCCTAAGTTTATTACGAATTTTAGCATCACATAATATAATTTAACAAAAAAGACTCTAAGATTTCTATTAGAGTCTTTTTATATTGCTGATACTTATTTCCATAATATCCCTATAATTACTTTCTGCTGTTGTATAATAAAAATAGGAAAAAATTTAAAGAAAAGATGAAGGGAGAATTATGACACATTCAAACGAAAAAAACACACATACTCTTAAAGGAATAGGAGAAAAGTTAAACCCAACTATCTATCAAGTAAGATTCATGAAATGAGATGAACCAATCCAATTTGAGGCGTTTCCTGAATTGAAGGAATTAGGGGACTGGTTAAGTACTTCAACGCAAATGTGGGCGTGCCACTCAACAATGTATAAGTACAACAGAGAAGAGTTTAAAAAGAAGTTTTTAGAAATTATAAACTTAACCGTTGATAATGTACTAATATCTACTGGTGGTGTCGGATTTAACTTCATGTCACCGGGTGGAGAAATTCTCTCTAAATACCGCAATTAAAAGGATGAAATTGAATGTTTGTTTTTATCCTTTTAATGTTTCGCAGTTTACTCACCGTACACTTTTTGTGCTTATTTTGTCATGTAATGAAAAGAAAACAAAAAAACTCTATACTAATTGTATAGAGTTTTTTTACGACGTTCATGATACCGATGGTCGGGGTCGAACCGACACTCCCGAAGGAACACGATTTTGAGTCGTGCGCGTCTGCCAATTCCGCCACATCGGCACAAAAGAAAAGGCGGCAACCGGATTTGAACCGGTGATAAAGGTTTTGCAGACCTCTGCCTTACCACTTGGCTATGCCGCCATATTAAATTTTATTGGAGCGGAAGACGGGATTCGAACCCGCGACCCCAACCTTGGCAAGGTTGTATTCTACCACTGAACTACTTCCGCAAAAATGGCTGGGCTAGCTGGATTCGAACCAGCGCATGACGGAGTCAAAGTCCGTTGCCTTACCGCTTGGCTATAGCCCATCGAATTCTTACTTAATTATATGTAAGTATCAATTAAATTATTTGTAATTTTTAAAATAAAAATGGGGCGACTGATGGGAATCGAACCCACGAATGCCGGAGCCACAATCCGGTGCGTTAACCACTTCGCCACAACCGCCATGTTGTGTAAATATATTTGGCAGGGGCAGTAGGAATCGAACCCACACTGGAGGTTTTGGAGACCTCAGTTCTACCTTTAAACTATGCCCCTATGTAAATGGTGGAGGGGGGCAGATTCGAACTGCCGAACCCGAAGGAGCGGATTTACAGTCCGCCGCGTTTAGCCACTTCGCTACCCCTCCGAAACTTACATGGTGCCGGCTAGAGGACTTGAACCCCCAACCTACTGATTACAAGTCAGTTGCTCTACCAATTGAGCTAAGCCGGCGTATTTTATTGAAATAAATGGTGGCTCGGGACGGAATCGAACCGCCGACACGAGGATTTTCAGTCCTCTGCTCTACCGACTGAGCTACCGAG